>NZ_JBIBVX010000013.1:0-301839 GCF_043080745.1 Streptomyces sp. NPDC014995 | reverse complement strand
CGGGGGGGGTGGGTTCACCGGGGGGGGGGGCGGGGGTGGGGGGGGCGGGGCGGGGGTGGGGGGGGGGGGGGGGGGGCGGGGGGGCCGCCCCCCCCCGCCCCGGTCGCGCGACAACGTCAGCGCTCAGACGGCGACGGCTGGGGTATTCCTCTCATGCCGACGCCCCCGGGCCAGGCTCCTGTCGAGGTCTGGCGCCGGCGACTGGAACCGGGCACCCGAGCGCCGAGCCCTCCCGGCCGGACAAGCACGATCCGGCCACGCTCGCCTTCCAGACCCGGGGCGCCCGTTTCCGGGTTCTCCCGGATCTCGAAGACCACGGGCGGCGCGAGCCGGTTCGTACCAGCCGGGACGGCCCGGCACAGCGCCCCAGTCCACCGCGTCGATCGCATCCCGCACGACAGGATCCTCGCACCTGGCCAACTCACCGACACCTGCGGCCTCCTGTGTTCACAGACCCTCGACGGCCGTGATCAGCCGCCGTACGGCTTCGTCGACCGTGGAGCGGGGGCAGCCCAGGTTCACCCGCATGTAGCCGTGGCCCTCGATCCCGAACTTCTGCCCCTTGTCCAGCCACAGGCGCGCCTTCGTGAGCATGAACTTGTCCAGGGACTCGGCGCTCATCCCGAGGCCGCGGCAGTCCATCCACGCCAGGTAGAGGGAGTCGGCCGGCAGCACGCGCACCTTCGAGGTGGCGCCGTTGACCGCCCGCGCGAAGTGCGCGTGGTCGCCACGCTCAGCCGGCCCGATGCGGTGACCGAGTTCGCCGAAACAGGGCACCGTAGAGGTACTCGTCCAGGTCGGAGGGGGGACCGCGACCACCGGCATCGGGCGGCGGCCTCGGCGAGCGTGGTGATGCCGGGCCGGCGCCGGGGTGTCGGTGCCACCGTCGGTACGGCGTCAGTCCGCCGTCTGTGCCGGACCCTCCGTCACCTTGCGCAGCAGCGGCCTGCTGCCGGCGATCGCGGCGAGCATGGCCAGCGTGCCGACGGCCACGCAGATCACCAGTTGCACGACACCGGAGGTGTTGATCGTGGTGCCTGCCGCCTTGTTGAGCTGCACGGCGCCGAAGGCGCCCATCGCGGTGGTGCCGCCGGCCAGGACGGCCAACGGGATGACGGTCTCGCGGATCCGCGCCCGGTTCAGCACCTTCAGCGGGGTGCCGGACAGCCGCAGCAGGCCGTAAACCCGGCGCCGGTCGAGGACGTTCGCGGCGGCCGTGAGGCCGGCGGAGGCGGCTGCGACGAGGAAGCTCAGCACCAGGGTGGCGGTGCTGACGGTGGCGACGCGGGCGGTGACCGCGTCGTCCGACGAGGACACGTACTCCTGCGTGAACGGATACCTGCCCGACCCGAGGGGCGTCAGGGCGGTGACGGCGGTGTCGACGCGCTCCTGCCCGCCGGAGACCTGGGCGGTCACGCCCGTGACACCGCCGAGCAGGCCCTCGTAGTCGTCCTCAGTCGCGACGGCGACGGTCGCCGTGACGCCCGCCCGGTGCAGCGCCGTACGGGCCTCGGTGGCCGCGCGCCGGGCGTCGGCGGCGTTCGCGGTGATCACCGCCACCTGGCCCTGGTGGCTCGGGCCTTCGGAGCCCAGCGTGCTGACGGAGAAGAACCCGGCCACGAACCCCGCGAGCACCAGGCCACTGACGGTGCGCCAGGCCCCGCGCGGGTCGTCGCTGAGCCGGCGCGCGGCCAGCAGCGTGGCCGGACGCTTGGCGAAACGGCCCGCGATCCGCCCCAGCCGGTCCACGACCCAGGGACCGAACAGCCAGAACGTGCCGTAGAAGAGCACCAGCAGGGCGACCAGCTGCCGGGCCTTCAGCTGGCCGCTGTCGCCCGTGGTCATCCAGATGTAGGCCAGGACCGCGACGAACAGCACCAGGCGGACCGCCCGGGTGCGGCGCGGGTTGGCCTGCTGGGCCACGCCCAGGGGCGAGGTGGCCACCTGGCGCAGCATCGTCACCGCGCTGACGGTGATCAGCGCGGTGACGGCCAGCACCACGGCCGCGCACCACACCGGCCCCACCCACAGCTGACCGGTGTACCAGGAGCCGACGCCGTACGGCAGCTCCGCGAGCGCGGGCAGCAGTGCCGTGTAGGCGAGCGCGCCGGCCAGCGCCCCGGCCCCGCCGACTCCCGCCGCCTCGGCGGCGGTCATGGCGAGGATCTGCCGTGGGGTCGCCCCGGCCAGCCGCAGTGCGGCGAGCCGCTGTTCACGCCGGGCCGCGCCGAGTCGTCCGGCGGCCGAGGCCAGCACGACGACCGGCATGACGAGGAGCACCACGCCCAGCAGCACGCTCCCCTGGTCGGTGCCGGTGAACGGGCTCGCCCTGGTGCCGGAGAACCCGGAGACCAGCGCGCGCTCCGTCAGCCCCTCGTCGTAGTAGTTCTGCTCCCCGGCAGCCTTGGAGACGGCCGCGTCGCCGGGCGCCCGCCCGACCACCGCGACCAGCTCGTCGGGGGAGGCGAGACCGGCGGCGCCGATCGTGCCGTAGGACTTCACCTTCGGGAAGCGGTCGGCGAGCCGGCCGGCGGGGAGCTTGTGCAGCAACTCGGCCAGGGCGGGCGAGACGTACATCTCGCCCCGCTTCGGGAAGCCGCTCAGGCCGGGTGGCGCGGGGGTCTGCCGGCGGCCGGGCAGCTGAGCCAGGTTCACGACGGTGACGGGTTCGTGGCGTACGTACGTCGTGGTCGTGGCCTGGACGGCCGTGGCCCCCTTCGCCGGTACGGCGTCGGGGGTGCGCCACGTGGTGTGGTCGGCGCGGGCGCCCGCGCCGAGGGAGGCGGCGATCATCACCAGCAGGAGGAACGAGCCGACGGCGGCGGCCCCGGCCGCGAGCAGCTGGGACTGCAGGCCACGGCGGCCGGAGGACCTGGCGAGGTGCCAGGTCAGGGGCAGGACGGGGGAACGCATGGCAGCTACTCCTGCGGGCTCAGGCGACGGTGTACTGGGTGTGGCCGCTGATCCGGCCGTCGCGGACCTGGAGGACCCGGTCGCAGTGCGCGGCGACGTCGGCGTCGTGGGTGACCATCACCAGGGCGGCACCCGTGTCGCGGGTGGCGCGGGTCAGCAACTGGATCACCTCCGTGCTGGTGCGCTGGTCCAGGGCGCCGGTGGGCTCGTCGGCGAAGACCACGTCCGGCTCGACGGCCAGCGCGCGAGCGATGGCGACCCGCTGCGCCTGGCCGCCGGAGAGCTGGCCGGGGCGCCGGTGTTCCAGGCCGTCCAGGCCCAGGGGTGCGAACCAGCGGCGGGCCCGCTCGACGGCCTTCCCGCGCGGCACGCCCTCCAGCATCAGCGGCAGCGCGACGTTCTCCTCGGCGGGCAGCTCCGGCAGCAGCTGACCGAACTGGAACACGAACCCGAACCGCTTGCGGCGCAGCGCGCTGAGCCGGTTCTCGCCCAGCTTGTCGATGCGCTCCCACCCTTCGGCCGGAGAGACCCCCGTCTCGCTCCGCTCGCCGCGCAGCAGCACCTGGCCGTCGTCGGGGCGGATGATCCCCGCCAGGGTGTGCAGCAACGTGGACTTGCCGGACCCGGACGGGCCCATGATCGCCAGCGAGTCACGCTCGCCGACCTCGACGTCCACGCCGGCCAGGGCGGTGGTGGAGCCGTACTTCTTGACGAGGCCGTTTCCGGCCAGAACGGTGCTCATGGTGTGTCGTGGCCCTTCTCAGCGCTCGAAGTTCCAGGTGACGCTCTTGGCGTCGGCCCTGGTCACACGGACGGGGATCTCGACGGTCTTGCCGTCGCTCTTCTCGCCGGTGCAGGTGAGGGTGGCTCCGGTCACGGCCTTGAGAGCGGTCGGGCAGGTGACGCCGGAGAGCTTGTCGCCGACCCAGGGCAGCGGGTGGTACTTGCTCTCGGTGCGCCCCGCGACGATGTTCGCCGCGAGCGCCTTGTGGCCGTCCACCGAGGCCGTGCTGTACTCGTCCAGGCGGCTGGTCGACTCGGTGCCGGCGAGCAGATACGTGCCGAGGCCGCCCAGCGCGACCACGGCGGTCACGCCGCCGACGACGCCGACGAGGAACTTGCTGCGCTGCATGCCGTACTCCTGATGTCCGTGGTGAGGTTGCGGCCCCACCCTCGCCCGGGAGCCCGGGCACGCGCCTCGGCCGAACGGTCGGGATCACGGGCCGGGCCCCTCGGCCGTTCGGCTGATCCCCCTGCCGGGGGCCTCGCCTACGGTGACCGGCATGAAGTCTGTTTCCGCCCGGGGCTGCGCCCGTGGCTTCGCCGTCGGTCTCCTGCTCGCCGCGTCCGTCGTCGACGTTCTCTACGCGGGCGCCGACGGAACGAGCGTCCTGCCGCTGGCAGATCCCGTCTGGCCGACTCTGGCCGTGGTGCTCGTCGGGCTGGCCGCCGTGCTGTGGCCGGCCGGGCGGCGGCCCGAGTGGCTCACGCCGCAGGTGCGCACCGCTGTCCCCGCTCTCGTATCGGCCCTCGTCACAGCGGCTTCGCTGCTGGTCCGAGGAGAGGTCGTGCTCGGCCCCGGCGAGGTCATGATCCTGCTGAGCCTGCTCTTCGTCGCGGTACGGCACTGCCCGCCGCGGTGGGCCGTGGTGTGCGGCACCCTCGACGCGGGCGCGCTGCTCGTCCTGCCGGTACGCGGCGACGTGACGCTGAGCGATGACGTGCTGGGCCTGGAGGTGATCGGTCTGCTGCTGGTCGGCCTCGTCGCCGGGCTCGCGGGCTACCTGCGCTCGATGGACTACCGCCGCACCGTGGCCGTCAGCGAGTCCCGCCGCAGTGAACGCCTGGCCATCGCCGCCGACCTGCACGACTTCGTCGCCCACCACGTGACCGGCATCCTCGTGCAGACGCAGGTGGCCCGCATGATGGCGACCACCCAGCCGCAGGACCTGGACCCGGTCCTGGCCGGCATCGAACGCGCCGCGACCGAGGCCCTCGCCTCGATGCGCCGCACGGTCGGCGTGCTGCGGGAGACCCGTCCCGAGGCGGCCGACCACCGCCCGGTCGGCGATCTCGCGGGCATCGCCGAACTGGTCGAAGGCTTCGCGACCCCGGGCCAGAAGGTCGTCCTGCGCCGCGACCCCACCGTGTCCCACGACCTCCCCCACGAGGTGCAGGCCGCGGCCTTCCGGGTCGTCCAGGAGTCGCTGACCAACATCCGTCGGCACGCGGCCGACGCCACGCACATCGAGGTCCGCCTGCGGGACGACACCGGCCGCCTGGTGGTGTCGGTGGCGGACGACGGTCGGGGCGGCACCCAACTTCCGGCGGCCGCCCACGGCGGCGGCTTCGGCCTCGTCGGCCTGAAGGAGCGGGTGACCGCGCTGGGCGGCGAACTGGCCGCCGGGCCGCGGGGCGGCGTGGGGTGGGAGGTGCGGGCGGTGTTGTGAGCGGCTGTGACCAGCCACCGCTTCTGGCCGGCGTCCCGGTGGGCCCGGGCCAGCGCCCGGGTGCCCGGCCAGATCCGCCCGGCCACGTACTCGTCGCGGCGGGGCGGGGCGGTAGGACGGGCCCCCTCCAGGATCGACTCGATGCGCGACGGGGTGCGAGCCGTGTCCGGCGCCTCACGGGCGCCGAGACGGTCGCCGCCCCGGCCAAGGCGCCGACGCGCCACGCCCGCGCGCCGGCGGTGGGGTGCCATCGCGGAAGCCACCAGGCAGCGGCACCCGCTCCGGACCAACTGCCCGAGCCGCCTGTCCACGGAGCACCCGATGGCGTCACGATGAAGGTATGACGGATCCCATGGACGCCCCGGACAGCCCGCCCCGCCCTGCCAGTCCGCACGGCACGACCGACTCCCGCGGCGGCACGGAAGGCCTGGTGAACTCGGAGCAGGCCGCGGCCTGGAACGGCTACGAAGGCCGGCACTGGGCCGACCACCAGGACCGCTACGACGCACTCAACGACGGGGCCAACGCACCGCTCCTCGCAGCGGCGGCCCTCGCGCCGACCGACCGCGTCCTCGACATCGGCTGCGGCAACGGCCGTATCACGCGCCTCGCCGCCGGCCGCGCGGCGTACGCCCTGGGCATCGACCTGTCGGCGCCCATGCTGGAACGGGCCCGGGCCGGCGCCGCCGCCGAGTCCCTCGACAACGTGGAGTTCGTCCAGGCCGACGCGCAGGTGTACGACTTCGAGCAGGCCGCGTTCGACGCCGCCGTCAGCCGCTTCGGCGTCATGTTCTTCGCCGACCCGGTCGAGGGGTTCCGTAACATCGGCCGTGCCCTGCGCCCCGGCGGACGGCTCGCCTTCGTCTGCCCGCAGCACTTCGACCGCATGGACCAGTCCACCGTCTTCGCCGCGATCGGTGAGCACGTACGGCTGCCGGATCTCTCACGGCCCACCGGCCCGAGCCCGCTCGCCTTCGCCGATCCCGACCACACCCGTCGGGTGCTGGCCGGCGCCGGCTTCGACGACGTGGCCATCGAGGGCGTCGACGCGCCCCAGTACTGGGGCGAGGACGCCGACGACGCGGCCGGCTTCCTCTTCGGTTTCGGGCCGCTGCGCCACTGGCTGCGCGAGGCGGATGCCGATTCCGCTACCGAGGAGCGCGCCCGACGGGCCGCGGCGGACGCCTTCCGCTCGTACCAGGAGGACGGCGGAGTGCGGCTGACGGGCCGCTACTGGCTCGTCACCGCCGTACACCCGTGAGGTCCGGCATCCGCCTCACGAACACACCGTCACTCCCCCAGGCGCCGCCCAGCGCCAGGCCGCCGGCACCGGCCCGTCGGTCATCGGAGCGGATCCGGCTCCTCGCGCGGCGGCGATCCGCCGCGCGCTTCGCCGCGCGGTCCGACTCCTGCCGGTCCCATGGGGAATCCCGCATCGCAGATGTGCAGATATCGCCGGTTGTCCCCTATCGCGCAACGATTCCTTGATGCCTCGTGTCTCATGAGATGAGTGCGATGCCACGCACGACTCATGGGGGAATACGGGGGTATTCGTATGAGTGATCGTCGTTTTGCCGCGCGCGACGCGCGGGTCCGGGCCGCCGAGGCGGAGTTCCAGCGCCACGTACCGGTCCACGCGTCCAACGGGGAGGAGACGGACCACCCCTTCGTCGCGAACTACTCAAAGGCGTTGCCGCACAACAAGTTCGGCGAGGTGGAACCGGCCGCGTACCACCTGCTGCGCCGGGCGCTGGCCACGGGCAGCTACGAGGACTTCGAGCGGATTCCGCTCGCGGACACCCGGAAACTGGTCAACCCGCAGGCGGGACTCTCCTTCGACCCGCAGGGCCCGGACGCCCAGGCGGTGTCCATGCCGCCCGCGCCTCGTATCGACAGCGCGCAGAACTCCGCCGAGGCGGTCGAGCTGTACTGGATGGCGTTGTGCCGAGATGTGCTGTTCACCCGGTTCGCCGAGAGCGAGCTGGTCGCGGAGGCGGCCGGTGAACTGAGCGGGCTGGAGGACTTCCGGGCGCCGAAGCTGGACGGTCAGGTCACCCCGCAGACCATCTTCCGGGGAGACACACGGGGGGATCTGGCCGGGCCGTACCTGTCGCAGTTCCTGCTCAAGGACATCCCGTACGGCACCCTGCTGATCCCGCAGCGGCAGGACACCCTCGTCCGCCCGGTCGACCATCTGACCACGTGGGGCGACTGGCTGGAGGTGCAGAACGGCTCCGAACCGGAGCCGGACGAGCGGGACCTCGCCACCCGGCGCTACATCCAGACCCCGCGCGACCTGGCGCACTACGTGCACTTCGACGCGCTGTACGAGGCCTACCTCAACGCGGCGCTCATCCTGCTGGGCACGAACGCGCCGGTGGACGCGGGCAATCCGTACAACTTCTCCCGCAACCAGATCGCCTTCGGGACGTACGGCGGCCCGCACATCCTCTCGCTGGTGACCGAGGTGGCCACCCGCGCGCTGAAGGCGGTGTGGTTCCAGAAGTGGTACGTGCACCGGCGGCTGCGCCCGGAGGAGTTCGGTGGCCGGGTCCACCAGCAGCTGCGCGGGCAGCGCGAGTACCCGATCGACTCCGGCGTGCTGGACTCCGTCGCCGTCAAGCGGGTCTTCGAGAAGCACGGCAGCTACCTGCTGCCGCAGGCGTTCCCGGAGGGCAGCCCGACCCATCCCTCGTACGGTTCCGGGCACGCCACGGTCGCCGGCGCGTGCGTGACCATCCTCAAGGCATGGTTCGACGAGTCGCACGTCCTGGCGGACCCGGTCGTGCCCACCACGGACGGCACCGCCCTGGAGCCGTACACCGGCCCGGACGCCGACCGGCTCACCGTCGGCGGCGAGCTCAACAAGGTCGCCGCCAACATCGCCACCGGCCGCAACATGGCCGGCGTGCACTGGCGCACGGACTACAGCCAGGCCGTCCGGCTGGGCGAGGAGATCGCCATCGGTGTCCTGCGCGAGGCCAAGGAGGCCACGTTGGAGGACGCGGTCTTCACCCTCAGCCGCTTCGACGGCACCACCCTCGCCATCTGATCTCCTCGGGAGCGGCCGGCCTGCTGCCGCGGGGGTCCCGCGGCAGCAGGCCGGCCGGGCGGTGCATCGAGGGCGGTGAGGATGTCGGCCGGTCCGGCGCGCTTGGCGTCGTCGGTGCCGACGAAGGCCCGGCGGAGCGTGCGGTGGCGATCCATGGCTGATCGTGCGCCAGCCCGCGCCGTCGTCTACGTCCTCGACGGCCACGACGTGGTCCGCGCGCAGCCCCACCCGGGCCGGTGACCCGGCTCGTGACAACCGCCGTCCCACCCACGTGTCCGCCCTGCGGCACGGCGCTCACGCGTACCGGTGCCCTCCCGTGTCCGAGGTCGAGTGGTTGCCGACGCGCGGCCGCCGGAAGGCGAAGGCCGCGGCCACACCGCCCAGCAGACCGAAGAGATGCCCCTGCCAGCTGACCCCGGCAGTCGTCGGCAGGACGCCCCACAGGATCGAGCCGTAGACCGCGGCGACGAGGAGACCGAGCACGATGTCACCGACGCGGCGATCGACGAAGCCGCGCACCAGCAGATAGCCGAAGAGGCCGAAGACGACGCCGGACGCGCCCGCGGTCGTGGAGTGCGCGGGTGCCGTCAGCCACACGCCCAGGCCGCCGGCGAGCACGATCACAGTGACGACGGCGAGGAACCGGCGTGTGCCGGACAGCGCGGCGAGGAAGCCGAGAACCAGCAGCGGCACGCTGTTCGCAGCGAGGTGGTCGAAGCCGAAGTGCATAAAGGCGGCGGGCACGAGGTCCCGCAGCTCGCCGACCTCGCGCGGGCTGACGCCGAACGTGTCCAGGGCGTGGCCGCTCGCCGCGTCGACGGCCTCGAGCACCCACAGCAGGGCGACCCAGCCGGCCATCAGAACGCCGGCGGCCTTGGCCCGGGCCCGGCGCGACTCGGGTGCGGGGCGAGCCGCGCCGTGCGGTCCGTACCGAGATCCAGGATGGTCATGCGATCCGTACACCATGAAGCCCCCAGCTTCGCTCGTGTACTGCTCAACGCCGGGGAGGGGCAGCCCGGTTCCCGCGCCGAGGGCTGGACCGGCGGGACGCCGGGAGGGCCGGCCCGCCTGGTGGGACGCCGGGAGGGCCGGCCACGCAGACCCCTTGCCCTGCGGATCCTCGCGCACCGTGCCGTACGTCGCCTACTGGTCCGTGACCGGCACCCGCCACACCAGGGTGGTCCCGCCGGTGTCCGGGCTGGTCATCCGCAGTTCTCCGCCCAGTTGCCGTGCGCGCTCCGCCATGTTGCGCAGTCCGCTGCGACGGCTCTCGGCCGGGATGCCCACGCCGTTGTCGGAGACCTCGAGCCGAACGTGGCGTCCGTCGGTCTCCAGGGCGACGTCGGCGCGGCCGGCCTGCGCGTGCCGGGCGATGTTGGTCAGTGCCTCGGACAGCACGGCAACCACGTGGTCGGCGGTCTCCTTCGGAACGTGGGTGTCCAGCAGGCCTTCCATGCGGGCGCCGGGCGCGAACCCGAGCACCGGCGCCGCCTCGCCGACCACGCGCATCGCCCGCGCCCGCAGGCCGGGCCCGGCGGCCTCGTCCCGCGAGCCAGAGCGAAGATCGTCGACCTGATGATCTTTATGGTCTCGTCCAGGTCGTCCACCGCCCGCGACACGCGCTCCGAGGCCTCCGTGTGCTCGATGCAGCGGCCCGCGCTCTGCGGGGTCATGCGAGGTCGCGGGCGAGCCCGGTCTTCGCGGGAGGCGGCCGTTCAGCCGGTGTGCCCGTGGGCAGCCCTTTCCGTTCCCGCCCCGCTCCGTTCCCCGTCCGCTTCCCGGCCGTACCGGCGGAGGCGCACCTCGACGTGTCCGTCGAGGATCCGGGTGTCGAAGGCGGGCTGCGGCGCGGTGGCGGGTCCGCGGACGTTCCAGCCGTCCGAGAGCCGGAAGACGCTGCCGTGCCACGGGCACTGGACACATCCGTCGGCGACCGTGCCCTCGGACAGCGGGCCCGCGAGGTGGCTGCACCGTTCGGCGAGTGCGTGGACGGTCCCGCCGGATTCGCGGACCACCAGGACCGGCACGTCGTCCACGAGGCGCCGTACGGGCCGCCCGACCGGGAACTCGGCCACGGCGCCGACCCGGTGCCAGCCCTGACGGATCACATGCGGGACCTCTTCCGCGTGGTTGGCGCCGGACGCCTGGCGGTAGGCCAGGTGACCGCCCAGCAGGCCGCCGATCCCCACGGCGGCCAGGCCCAGGAAGCCGTACGCCCGGCCGGCTGCCGTCCGCCCCTTGAGGCGGCAGGCGAGCGAGGTCGCGTACAGTCCCACGGCGGCCCAGTTCGTCATGGCGTGCACCAGCCCCACGCGCGCCTGCTCGCGGTGCAGATCCGCCCAGTCGACGGCGCCCGCCAGCCCGGCGGGCGCGGCCGCGGCCAGTCCGACACCGATGAGCAGGTTCGCCTCGCGCGAGCGGCCGGGCCGCGTGTCCAGCACGGCTGCCGAAAGCCAGCTTCCGATCGGGACCTGCACCATCAGCGGATGGAGCGGATGGCCGAGCCACCTGCCGTGCAGCAGGTCCCGGCCGCGCCCCAGCGGCAGGGAGCGTACCCGCGCCTGAAGGGCGTCGATCACGGGGTCGGCCGGCGAGGCCCGTTCCAGACGGTCCAGGAGCCACAGCACCCGGTTCTGCTGTGTCCGACGGCGACGCGGCTTTGCACTCATGGGCGCCGAGTCCCCCACCTGCGCGCACGGCAAACGGCGGCGGGCGGGCCCGGCGCCCCGCAGCTCATCCGGTCGGCCGGATGACGGCGCGCACGCAGCCGTCCTCCTTCTTCTTGAACAACTCGTAGGCCCGTGGCGCCTCGTCCAGAGCTCGTCACCGCGCTCAGCGGCAGGCGCGGCGCGTGAGACGGTGACTGCCGGACCGGTGAGGTGACGTCGACCGCGGGATCCGCGGCCGACGTCACCTCACTCCTCCTTCTTCGTCTTCCCGGCCTTCTTCTGAGGCTTTCCGGCCTTGCTGGGATCGCCGGACCGTTCGTCGCTGGTGGTCTGCGCCTCGGTCCTGGCCGGCGTCGCCGTGTCGACCGTCCTCGTGACCCGGCTGTCCGGTGTGTCACTCGCGGTGAAGTGTGACGGTGGGGCCGCAGTGCCGTGTGCGGCTGTGCCGGCGGCCTGCTCCCGGCTCGGGGTGGTGGAAGCGGGGCTGGAGCTCGGATCGGGAGCGGGGCCACGGAGCTGTCCGGCGGAGGCATCGCGGGTGGGGGATGTCGGAGCCGCAGGTCCTGCGTCGTTCCCGGTAGCGGGCGTGCCCGGGGGGTCGGCCTTCGTGGCGGGGCCACTGGCGGCCCGTGTCGTCCTGTCGCCGCTCTCTTGGGGCGGAGAGCCGTCGGAGACGGCGAGAGTGGCGGCCATGACAGCGGCGAGCGCGGCGGTTCCACCAGCGACCAGGATGCGTCCGCGTGCGGGCGTGGTCTTCGGCGCGGCCGCGCCCGCGGCGTGCGGCGGATGCGGGTGCGTGAGGTCGGCCCGCGCCGGTGCCTGCCTGGGGACCATGCTCGTGACGCCGGCCGCGGGCGCAACGGATGTGCGGTCGGTCGTGCCGGCCAGGGCGGTCAGTGTCCGGGCGCAGTCGCGGGCCGGTGGGCGGTCCCGCGCCTCCAGGGCGGTCATGTCCCGCAGCAGGTCCGCGAGTTCTTCCGGCAGGAAGCCGGGCAGTTCGGGCCGGCGGTGGAGTCGTGCGATCGCGGCCTCCAGGGGGCCACCGTCATATTCGAGTCTGCTCGTGATGCATTCGAGGAGCACCAGCCCGAGGGCGTAGATGTCGGCGGGCGGGCCGACGGACTGGCCGAGCACCTGCTCGGGCGACAGGTAGGCGGCCGTGCCGATGAGTGCGCCGGTAGCGGTGCGGGTGGTGGCGTCGAGCAGCCGGGAGATGCCGAAATCGGTCAGGTGGGGGTGGCCGGACGCGTCCAGGAGGATGTTCGAGGGCTTCACGTCACGGTGAATGATCCCTGCCTCGTGCGCGTGGGAGAGGGCCCGGGCGAGGTCGGCACCGAGAGCGGCGGTCTCGCCGGGGGGCAGGGGGCCTGCGGCGATGCGGTCCTTCAGCGTAGGGCCTTCGATCAGCTGCATGACCAGGTAGGCGCGGCCGTTGTGCCGTCCGGCATCGTAGACGGTGACCAGGCCGGGATGATGCAACCGGGCCAGGATCACCGCCTCGTTGTCGAAGCGCTCCTCCATGTCGAGATCGGCTCCGGCGCGGAAGACCTTGACGGCCACCGGTCGTTTCAGACGGAGGTCGAAGCCGCGGTGGACGTCGGCGGCGCCGCCCGAGCCGATGACCGCGTCCAGGCGGTACCGCCCGGCCAGCACTTCCGCGGAACTCAGGGACAGTGCCAGAGCCGACTGGCGGAGCCTCATGTCATCTCCCACTACTTCAACGGGTGCTGCGCGTGCAGGCGCTCTTCATCAAGAGGGCGCCGAACACGCGTACCCCTGAGAGGCCGGCGTACCCCTGTGACACCCCGATGCCGGCCACCCTCCCCGCGTACGGGCCTGATGTCGGCCCGGGGGGAGTCGGACCCGGTGACGACCCGTATGAGCACGAGCGGGGTTCGGCTTCCTCGTCGCGGTGGGCGCCTTCCGGTCGCGGTACACGCCCCCCTGACCCGCGACGCGCGGCCGTCCGGCAGCGATGTGCACGGACGGCCGCGCGGGTCAGGCGGCTCGTGGGAGTCGTGGGCCGTCAGCCCTTGCCGAGCAGACGCCAGATCTGGTTCCTCTTGTTGGTCAGTGCGCTCGCGGGGTCACAGGTCCACTGGTGGATCGGAGACCCGGCTGCGGTCGAGACCTGGCTGACGTCGACGCACTTTCCGCTGTGGACCGCGGCCAACTGGTGGTCCTTGCTGTTGCCGAGCGCGGTCACCGGGCGCAGCGTGAACTGCTGGTTGGTGCCGCCGTTGCAGGTCCACTGGACGACGGCCGCGCCGTCCGCGGTGGAGGCGCCGGACACGTCCAGGCACTTGCCGCTGTGCTCGTTGACGATCGTGTACGTGTCCGCCTTGCCCGCCACCGGCTTGAGGTCGAACATCTGCTGGTAGCCGCCCTCGCAGTGGTACTGCTGGTACTGCGTGCCGTTGACGGTGGAGAGGTTGGTGTCGTCCAGGCACTGGCCGCTGTGCTGGGCGACGGCGACCGTGGAGATCGTGGTGTTCGACGGCGGGAGCAGGGTGACGGTGTAGCCGTCCTTGGCGTCCGTCCAGGGGACGGTGAGGGAGGCGCTGTTGTCGCCGACGGTCAGGGTCCGGTCGGAGACGGTGACCGGGCCGGTCACGGCGGCGCCGCCGTTGTGGGGGATGCGCTGGACGACCGCGCGGACCCGGCCGTCCTCCACCACGGAGGTGGTGTCGAGACGGTCGAGGTTCACGGTGACGGTGCCGGTGTTGCCGTTGCTGCCGAGCAGGATCTTGGCGTTCCTCGCGGAGTTGTCCTTCGCCGCCAGGCCGTCGGTGCCGGTGCCCGGGGTGAACTTCACGATGTTGCCGGTCTGGGAGCCGTAGTACCGGTAGAGGAACCACTCCCCCAGCGGCAGGTACTGGCCGGCGCTGTTCTTGGTGAGCAGGTTCGCCTGGAAGTCGTGCAGGTTGTCGGCGGACGCCCAGTTGGCCCGCAGGCCGTCCGCCCCGGCCCGCTCGAGGCGGGAGATGTACCAGCCGCCGCGGCCCGGGGTCTGCTCGTCGGTGCCCGCGTACTCGTTGACCTGGAACGGGCGGCTCGTGGTCATCGACCGGGCCGACAGCTTGGACCTGACCGCGCCCGCGTCCGCGACGGGGTCGCCGGGCAGGTTGTGCCAGCTGTAGATGTCCGGCTCGACGTTGTTGGCCTTGACGTGGTCCAGGTACGTGTTCCACCAGGACGAGCCGTTGGACGCGGGCTTGGAGGCGGTGCTGGGACCGACGATGACGGCGCCCGGGATGGCGGCCCGGATCCGCTGGTGGGCCCGCTTCCACATCTCCAGATACTGGGCCTGCGACCGCGCCCAGAAAGGAGTCCAGTCCGGTTCGTTCCAGATGTCCCACTCGACGTCGGTCATGCCGGCCGCCCGCACGTCGGCGATGAGGCGGTCGTAGAAGGCGTTGAAGGCGGACCAGTCGCCGTTGTCACCCGGGAAGGTGGGTTCGGTCGTCCCGTCGGCGCCCCACAGGTCGTGCGGCAGGATGACGAAGGTCCCGCCGAGCGCCTTGGTGCGCTGGTACTGGGCGCGGGTGGAGTTCCACCGGCGGTCGTACTTGCCGGCGACCCAGCCGCCGGGGTTGTCCAGTTGGGCGCCGCCGGCCCGCATGAACTTCCACTTGATGTCCTTGTAGAAGTGCTCCTGGGGCAGCGCCCCGTTCTCGGACATGCCGTAGATCGTGCCCGAGGCACGGTAGGTGGGGGCGCCCCCGGCGGTCGCGAAGTCGACCGCGACGGTGGTGTCGGCGGCCTGCGCCGTGGTGCCGGGGAGGCCGACGGCCGCGAGTGAAGCGCAGAGCACGGCGAACGTCGTGGGCACGCGGAGGCGACGGGCTTTCGCCCTGGCAGGGCCTTGGGTGCGTCTGGAGGAGGGAAGGCTGCTGCGAGGTGTGGTCATGACGGGTCTCCCATCGGGTGCTGCCCGGGCACGGCTCGGCCCGGACGGTCGGTCAGCCGGCGGCGGTCCGGGCCGGCTCGGTACGACATCGGAGTGCGTGGGCCTCGGCGAGGAGGAGGTAGCCGGCGGCGGTCCAGGTGTAGGCGCGGTCGCGCAGGCCCGTGCCGGTGAGGGCGTCGAAGTTCTCGGCGAATCCGGAGGTCTCGCACAGGGCGCGGAAACGGGCGCTGATCTCGTCCGCGAGGCGGTGGTGGCCGGCCCGGCGCAGGCCGTCCTCGACGAGAACGGTGGACGGCGCCCAGATCGGGCCGCGCCAGTAGCCGTCGGACAGGTAGTGCGGTGAGGTGGGCTGTTCGGTGGCCAGGCCGTGCGGGGTCAGGTGGGCCTCGATCCGGTCGGCCAGTGCGGCGCTCATGTCCTGCGGCAGGTGCTCGCCCAGTGCGATGGGCATCAGGTCGAGGAGACTGGCGCTGCTCCAGGTGTCCCCGCCGCCGGCCGAGCGGGCGACGAACCGGTCGCCGGTCCACAGCTCGTCGAGCATCGCCGCCTGTGTCGCCCCGGCCGTGCGCAGCCATCTGCGGGCGTCGTCCGGCATCCCCAACTCCTGGGCCATGGCCGCGAGTTCGCGCAGTTGCAGGGTGAGAAAGGCCGCCAGGTCGGCGGTGACGACCACGCGTTCGGGGTCGAAGGTGGTGGCGTTGTCCCAGCCGCTGTCGTTGCCGTGCTGGTAGTGGGGCAGGGTGGCGCCGGGTGCGCGCCGCGCGGTGAGCCAGAAGTCCGTCCAGCGGGTCAGTCTGTCGTACGCCTCGGTCAGTTGCGCCGGGGTGAGAGGTGCGGGGAGTCGCCGGCGCAGGTGGCGCAGGGCCCAGCCGTGGATGGGTGGTTTGACGAAGTTGTGCAGGACTTCCGAGTGGGTGACCGAGTCGGGCAGGGCCCCGCTCTCGTCCTGGTGGTCGAAGGGCAGGGAGAACTGGTCCCAGGCCAGTTCCGGCTGTCCCGGGGCCAGGGCGAGGGCGTTGAAGCAGTGGTCCCAGCTCCACACCTTGTCCATCCAGTGTTTGGACATCAGTACGGCGGGCCGGGTCACGAAGCCCTTCGGGTCGACGGCCGCGGACCACAGCACATAGGCGGCGAGCTCCGCGGCGGGCGTGGCGGACGAACGCCAGGGCGCGACGGCGTCGGTGAAGGCGGCGAAGGCCGCGCGCGCGGCTGCCACGATCCCGTCGAAGGTCGCCGACGAGGTGTAGGAGCGGCGCGCGGTGTCGTACTCCTCGACCGCGGCCTCCCAGACTCCGCCACTCCCGGCGCCGATCGTCACCCCGCGATCGCCGCTGCCCAGCGTCTGCGTGCCGGACGCCTCGGCCACGGTCCCCGACAGGATGGTGATCCGGTAGCGCCGCCCGGTCTCGTACGAGGTGAACACGTACGCCTCGGTGCCGGGCTCCCGGTAGAAGTAGGTGCCGCTGAACGGGGTCAGGGCCGTCGCGGCCGCGGTGATGCGCAGGGCCACGCCCGTCCCGCGCAGGCGTACGGTGTCCGGCGACTCGTAGGCGAGGCCGACCCGCCCGGCCGGGCTGATCCAGCTGAGCAGGCCCGGTGTCGCCTCGACGCGTGTCTCGGCGCGGTCGCCCGTCGCCGCGTCCAGCGGGACCAGGCGCAGGACGGCGTGCATGCCGTTCTGGTGCGAGACGAGGTGGAGGTCCTCGGCGTACGTCTTCTCCGCCACCACGGGCGAGATGCCGAACCAGGATCCGTGCGTGCTGAACGGGATGTCGTGTACGGAGAAGGCCGGGCCGGATCGGGCGGCGGTCATGGTGTGTGACTCGTTTCTCGAGCAGGGGTCATCGACCGGCCGGCGCGCGGACGCACGGGCGCGTCAGCCGTGACGGGAGGAGGGGGACTCAGTCCTTGACGGCACCGGCGGTCACGCCGGCGGCGACGTAGCGCTGGGCGAGGACGAGGATGACGGCGGCCGGCAGCGAGGCCACGACGGCGGTGGCCATGATGGCGTTCCACTCCTGGTTGTTGTTGCCGATGTAGTGGTAGATGCCGAGCGTGATCGGTTCGTGGGCGCCGCCGTTGACGAGGGTGCCGGCGAAGACGAAGTCGGACCAGGACCACAGGAAGGCGAACAGGGACACCGTGACGACGGCGTTGCGGCTCATCGGCAGGACGATCGACCAGAAGGTGCGCAGGGACCCGGCCCCGTCCGTCTTCGCGGCCTGCAGGAGTTCGCCGGGGATGCCGGACATGAACGCGGTGAAGATGAGGACCGCGAAGGGCACGGCCAGGGTGGAGTCGGCGACGATCAGGCCGGGAACCGACTGGAGCAGGCCGAGGCTGAGATAGATGGCGTAGAAGCCCATCGCCATGATGATGCCGGGGATCATCTGTGCGGCCAGCAGGACGAAGCTGAGGATGCCGCCACCGCGCGGGCGCAGCTTGGCCAGCGCGTATCCGGCGGGCGCGGACAGGGCGACGGTGAGGACGACGGTGCCCAGACCGATGACGAAGCTGGTGCCGAGGTAGGGCAGTTGCTCTTCGACGACCCTGCGGTAGCCGTCCAGCGTGCCGTGGGCGGGAAACAGGTCCGGCGGGCTCTTGCGCAGGTCCCGCTCAGGTGTGAAGGACACGTTGAGCA
Source organism: Streptomyces sp. NPDC014995 (assembly GCF_043080745.1). Lineage (NCBI taxonomy): Bacteria > Bacillati > Actinomycetota > Actinomycetes > Kitasatosporales > Streptomycetaceae > Streptomyces > Streptomyces sp. NPDC014995. The sequence goes on along the minus strand of NZ_JBIBVX010000013.1, from coordinate 284,204 downwards.
TCCAGTAGACCGGGAAGAGCATGACCGCGGTCAGCAGCAGGCCGACGGCCGTCTTCCACCACGTACGGCTGGTGCCCGGGCTCATGACAGTGCCTGCTTTCGCTGGACCTTCAGGTAGATCAGGCCGAACACCAGCGCGGCGACGACCAGCAGGTTGCCGACGGCCGCGCCCGGGCCGAAGGCGGGCAGGAGGTTGCCGAAACCGAGCTGGTAGGACCAGGTGGCGAAGGTGGTGGACGAGTCCGCCGGGCCGCCCTTGGTCATGATCCAGATGATGTCGAAGACCTTGAGCGTGTAGACCAGGCCCAGCAGCAGCGTGATCGCGGACACCGGGCGCAGCAGCGGGAAGGTGATGCGCCAGAAGCGCTGCCAGGCGTTCGCCCCGTCGAGGGCCGCCGCCTCGTACAGCGAGTTCGGGATGGACTGCAGGCCGCTGTGGAGCACGACCAGGTTGAAGGGGACGCCGATCCAGATGTTCGCGATGATCACCGAGGTCAGCGACCACGACGGTGACGTCAGCCAGTTCACCGGGTCGACGCCGACAGCGCTCAACAAGGCGTTGACGACGCCCGAGTCGCTGTTGAGCATCCACGACCAGGTGGAGGCCGAGACGATGAGCGGGAGCAGCCAGGGCACCAGGAACAGGGCTCGGAGGGTCGCCGACAGTCTGAAGTGCTGGTGGAAGAAGACCGCGAGGGCCAGGCCGATGGCGTACTGGAAGACCAGGCACACGGCGGTGAAGACCGCGGTGTGGAGCAGGGCCGGGGCGAAGGTGGGGTCGTCGAAGACGGTCAGGTAGTTCTCGATGCCCGTGAAGGGCGCGTCGCCCCGGACGAAGGAGCGGACCGTGTAGTCGCGCAGGCTCAGGTCGATGTTGCGGTACAGCGGATAGGCGTAGAAGAGGACGAGGTAGAGGGTCACCGGGGCGAGGAACGCCCAGGCGGCCCACTGCGGGGAGGTCGGACGGCGCCGGGCTCGCGCGGGGGCCGGGGGCGGGGCGGCGGTGGCCGCCCCGTTCCGGGCGCTCACGGACCGGTGGTCCGACAGCTGCGTCGTGTGGTTCATCGCGGACCGGAATTCCCTGGCTACTTGACGGCGGCCTGGGCCTTGGCCAGCGCGTCCTTGGGCGACTCGGCACCGCTGAGGGCGGACTGGACGGCCTTCCACAACTGCTCGGAGATCTTCGGGTACTTGGTGCCCAGGTCGTCACTGGTGCGGCCCTTGGCCGCCTTGACCGCGTCGACCCAGGGCTTCAACTCGGCGTTCGCCGCGACCTGCTTGTCCTGGACCTCGCTGGTGGGGGCCACGTAGGAAAGGGTGGTGTCGGTGTCGTACAGGTTCTGGGTGCTGGTCAGGCAGGTCGCCAGCTTCTGGGTGGTGGCGTAGCGGCCGGTGTCGCCCTGGACCGGGATGGTGACGAACTCCCCGCCGGTCGGGGCCGCGGCGTTGCCCCCGTCGGCGCCGGGTATGGGCAGGACGCCGTAGTCGAAGCCCGCCTTCCCCGCGTTGGCGAGCTGCCAGGTGCCGTTCTCCGCGAAGGCGTAGTCGCCGCTCGCGAACTCCTGCCAGCTGGTCGTCTGGGTGTTGTTGATGACCGAGTTGGGGGCGTGGCCCTTCTCCAGCCAGTCCTTCCACAGCGACAGGGCGGACGCGGCCTGGGCGGAGTCGAGTGCGGTCAGCTCGGCGCCCGAGCCCCAGAACCACGGCAGGAACTGGAAGCTGCCTTCCTCCGTGCCGATCGCGGAGAACGTGATGCCCTTCTTGCCCGCCGCCTTCACCTTCGCCAGCGCCGCCGTCAGGGACTTCCAGTCCTTGACCGAGGCGATGTCCACCCCGGCCTCCTTCAGCACCTCCTTGTTGTAGTAGAGGGCGAGGGTGTTGGCGCCGATCGGCGTGCCGTAGGTCTTCCCGCCCGACTGGCCGGCCGCGAGCAGGTTGGGGTCGACCTTCGAGGTGTCCAGCTTGTTGTCGTCGGTCGTGGTGAGCACGCCCGCCTCCGCCAGGGTCGACACGACCGGGTTGTCGACGATGAGGACGTCCGCGGAGTTGTCCTGCTGCGCGGCCAGCAGGGCCTTGTTCGACAGGTCGCTGGTGTCGAAGGCGGTCCGCTTGATCTTCACACCGGCCTCGGTGCCGCAGTCGTCCAGCAGCTTCGCCCAGGCCGAGGTCTTGTCGAACTGCGGGTAGGGGTCCCAGACCGTGTACGTGCCGCCGTCCGCGCCCTTGGTGTCGGCGCTGCCCGAACCGGAGGAGCAGGCGGTGCCGACGACGGCGACGACGGTCGTCAGGGCAGCGGCGGTGAGGCGGCGTCCGGAGGATCTGCGCATTGCGGGTTCCTTAGTTCTTGGCACAGGGGTGCCCTGGAGAGAGGGGAAGGAGGGAACGCGGGCACGCCGAACGGCTGCGGGTGAACGGTTCGGGTGGTGTCCGGTGCGGGGACAGGGAGGGCGGGGGCCCGTTGACTGCTGTGTGCTGTCAGGCGTGCGGGGACGTCCCGGCCGGGGCCTGGACGGAGGGCGTGCCGCCGGCGGGACCGGTACTGGCCCGCAAGGAGATCGGCGGGGCGAGAAGGTGGTGCCGGGGAGAGGCGTCGGGGTGGTCGAGCCGCTCGACGAGCAGGTCGACGGCGAGGCGGCCCATCTCCTCCGCCGGTACGTCCGCCGCGGTGAGCTGCGGGGTCACCGTCTCCGCCCACCGGCCGGCCACGACTCCGGTGACGGAGAAGTCGCGCGGCACATGGCGGCCCGCCTGGGCGAGCCCTCGGTAGAGACCGCCCAGGGCGGCCTCGTTCAGCGTGACCAGGGCCGTGGTGCCCGGGTCGTCGTGCAGGATCCGTTCCAGACAGGCCTGGCCCGACGCGGCGTCGTCCCCGCAGCAGTACGTCCGCACGGTCAGCCCGCGCTCGGCCGCGGCCTTGGTGAAGCCGTCCAGTCCCCGGTGCGCGGACTCGTACCCGGACCGCAGGAGCTGCTCCGGCCGGTTGACGAAGGCGACCCTGCGGTGGCCGAGGTCGGCGAGGTGGTGGACGCACGCGGCCGCCAGCGCGGTGTGGTCCAGGCCGACCCACCAGCCGCCCTCGGGATGAGAGGTGCGGCCGATGGCGACGGAGGGGAAGTCCAGCTCGGCCAGGTGATCGACCCGGTCGTCCTCCAGCCTGATCTCCATCAGGATCGCGCCGTCGACCCGCCGCTCCCCCAGCAGCCGCTGGAACGAGCGGTCGCTGTCCACACCGCTCGGCGACAGCAGGACGTCGTAGTCATGGGCTGCGGCCGCCTCCACGACACTGCCGATGAAGTCGAGCTGCATCCCGGTGTAGTGGTTTCCGGCCGGCGGGAAGACGAGGCCGATCGTGCTGGTCCGGCCGTTGGCGAGGGCGCGTGCGCTCGCGTTGGGCCGGTAGCCCAGCTCGTCGATGACCCGCTGGATCTTGCGACGGGTCTCCTCCGACACCGACCGCTTGCCGCTCAGCGCGTACGACACGGTGCTCCGCGAGACACCGGCCCGCTTGGCGATCTCACCGATGTTCACGGCACTCCTTCGTCGAACCGGTTCGAGAGCGAACCAGTTGTCGAACCGGTTCGCTGTGGGGGAAGTTAAGAGCGGGCGGAGCCCCTGTCAATGCCTTGGCCGCACTTCGACGGAACGACCACCCGAACCGTGCCGGAGGTATTGCTGGCCCCTTTCCGGCGGTGCTAGCTTCCCTCGAACCGGTTCGAGGGAAGCGGACCTTCCGGCTGTGTGCGGGAGCAGCTGGACGCACTGGGAGCCCGACCCGAAGCCCCATTCACCGCCCGAAGCGTCAGCCCTCCACAGCTCCGCTTCGTCGAACCGGTTCGATCTCCCTTCATCCACGTACGCGAGCAGTACGGACCCCACGGAGACCTCAGTGCGAAGAACAAGAACGACCGGAGCCGGTGCGGCGGCGGTGGCGGTCCTCGCCACCGTCCTCGCCGGCCCTGCCGCCGGGACCGCCGGGGCGGCGGAGCCGGAGCGGCTCGTCATCGACCTCGCCACCGACACCGGCGCCTTCCACGGCGGGGCCGCCGGCTCCCTGTACGGCGTCTACGGCGACGGAGTCCCGAGCCGCAACCTCATCGAAGGCATGCACCTGCGCACGGTGTCGACGAAGGCGCAGGACGGTCCGCAGCACCCGGGAGCGGACGCGCTGGAGATCCTGCCGTCGTTCGTGGACTCGGGCGGCGAGGACGTCTACATCTACATGACCGACATCTACCGCGGCTTCCCGTACCAGTGGCCGGGTGCCGACGGTCCGGCGCGGCTCGCGGACTTCAAGGAGAAGATCAAGAAACAGGTCCGCCAGGTCCTGACCATGGGCGACTACAAGGACCACGTCGTCTACGTCCCCTTCAACGAGCCCGAGGGCAACATGTTCGGGACCGGCGAGTGGAGCTACGACAAGGTCTCCTGGCTGAACGACCCGCGGCACTACTTCGCGGCCTGGAAGGAGACGTACCACCTCATCAAGAGCCTCGACCCGGACGCGCGGATCGCGGGCCCCAACACCTCCCTCCTCTACGACCAGGTCAAGGGCTTCCTCGAGTACGCCAAGGACAACGACGTGGTGCCGGACGTGATGACCTGGCACGAGCTGTCCTCGCCCGCCAAGGTCCGTACGAGTGTCGCCAGGTACCGGCAGTGGGAGAAGGAGATCGGGATCGGCCCGCTGCCGATCAACGTCAACGAGTACGGCCACAACTACCACCTGTCCGTGCCCGGCCAGGTCGTCCAGTGGGTCTCCGCCATCGAGGAGTCCAAGATCGACGCCGACCTGGCGTACTGGAACATCGACGGCAACCTCAACGACTCGGCCGTGGAGGCCAACAAGGGCAACGGCCAGTGGTGGCTGTTCAACGCCTACGGCCAGATGTCCGGGCACACGGTCCAGGTGACCGCCCCGCACCCCAACGTGCAGTACACCCTCCAGGGCGTGGCCACCCTCGACGACGACAAGAAGCAGTCGCGGGCCATCTTCGGCGGCAAGAGCGGCGACGCGGACATCGTCTTCCGCAACATCGACCCCGAGCTCTTCGGGACGACCGTGCGCGCCACCGTGCAGGAGATCCCCTGGACCGGGCAGGTCGGTGACTCGGCGCAGCCGCTGCGGCTGGCCGACCAGGAGATCGAGGTCGGCGCCGACGGCACGGTGACCCTGCCGATGACGGGCATGAACGAGATGTCCGCCTACCAGGTCATCCTCTCCCCCGGCGGCAACGGCGCGAAGCCGGCCGCACCGTCGGTGGGCTGGCGCACGACGTACGAGGCGGAGAACGCCACGTACACCGGCAAGGGCTACTCCAGGAACGGTCCGGAGGGGACGCCCTCCAACGTCGGCAAGTTCGCCACCTCGGGCGCCTACAACGTGGGCGGCCTGCGCACCGGCTCCGACGGCGTCCTCGCCTTCGACGTCGACGTGCCGCGGGACGGTACGTACGACCTGAGCGTCTTCGCCAACTCCTACAACCTGTACGGCCTGGTGAAGGAACAAGGCCCGACCAACGTCTTCCTGCGCGTCGACGGCAAGGACCCACAGGAGCTGCGGCTGCCGCTGGGCTACAAGTGGGTGGTGTGGGGCCACACCGACACGACGGTGCGGCTCACCGCCGGCAAGCACAGGATCACGCTCGCCGCGCAGGACCCGGACCTGGGCGCCACCAAGGGCGACGCGATCATCGACAGGATCGACCTGTCCCTGCGCGACGAACACGTGACCGCGCCGGCCGTCTACGAGGCCGAGTACGCCACCCTCACCGGAGCGAAGCCGCGCTACACCGACGCCGGCGCCACGGGGCCGGGCGCGGTTCCGCTGCCGAAGGGCGCCTCCGCGACGTTCTGGGTGCACTCGCCCACGGACGGCGAATCCACCGTGTCCGTCGACCACTTGGGCGGCGGCCGCGCGAGCCTGGCGCTCAACGGCGAGAAGCTCGACCTGCCGAGGATCGGCGGCGCCAAGAAGGGCACGGACACGGTCCGGCTGTTCCTGTCAGGGGGCGTCAACAAGATCACCGTCACCGGTGCGTCACGCGAGCTGGTCCTGGACCGGCTGCGGGTCGCCCCGTCGGAGGGCACGCTGACGCCCACCGTGTACCAGGCGGAGAACGGCACGCTCTCCGGGGCCGCCAAGGTGACGGAGGCGTACACCTTCGCCACGAACGGCAAGGCCGTCACCGACATCGGCAACGGAAAGGCCAACGCCCTCACCCTCGACGTGGTCGCCGCGAAGCCCGGCCGGCACGCGCTGACCATCCGCTACTCCAACGCCGAACAGGCGCCCGCCACCCACTACAACCCCGACCCGATCGCCCGCCACGCCGACATCTCCGTCAACGGAGGACCGGCCCGCCAGGTGCTGTTCCCCACCACCTTCCACTTCAACAACTTCTGGGAGCTGACCGTCCCCGTCACCCTGAAGAAGGGCACGAACCGCCTCACCTTCACGGCGGAGGAACTCCCGGACTTCGACGGCGACACCCACAACCAGTACGACCAGCGATCCCCGTACACACCGGTGATCGACCGGATCGCCGTCACGCCGCTGGCGGCGAAGTAACCCCGCACGTGCACCACGTGAGCGTCGAGGCGCCGACCGGACCCGGTCGGCGCCTCGACGCGCGAAGGGTCGCGGGCACTGAGCAGTTCAGCAGCTTCTTGCGACGAGCACAGGGCTTTCAGTCCTGGGGCCGGGCCTCACGTCCGGCTCATCAACCGGATCACTGTGCCAGCCGGACACCCCGGGCGACAGACCGTTGGGGGGCGAAATCTTCCTAGGCACAGCAGGGTCACCCTCACGCCGGATGTCGACCGCGCGGGCATTGACACCCTCTTGCGCCGGGGCCAAAAATCTCCGCTGCAAACACGCGAATGAAACGATTCAGAAACCGGGCGGCATTCTTCTCCCCGCCTTTCCGCTCCGGGACCCCCTCCCACCCTCTCCGCACATCGACAGCAGGAGCCCGCGATGTCCCTTCCCACGCGCCGGTCCGCCCTGCGCTCGGCCATAGCCGTGGCCCTCGCTCCCACTCTGGGTTCTCTGGCCCTGCCGGGGCTCGCGCCGACGGCGGCCGCCGCGGTCTCCTGGTCCGCGCGGTGGATCTGGGCACCGTCCAGCACGACGAACCAGTGGGTGGCGTTCCGCAGATCGTTCACCTTGGGTGCGGCACCGTCGAGGGCGGTGACGCAGATCGCGGCGGACTCCAAGTACTGGCTGTGGGTGAACGGCACGCTCGTGGTCTTCGAGGGCGGTCTCAAGCGGGGCCCGAACCGCACGGACACGTACTACGACGAGATCGACCTCGCCCCGTACCTGACCAGCGGCCGCAACACGGTGGCGTTGCTGGTGTGGTACTTCGGCAAGCAGGGCTTCTCCCACAACAGCAGCGGCAAGGGCGGTCTGCTGTTCCAGTCCGACGTCACGACCGGCTCGACGACCACCCGGCACCGCGCTGTGCCCCCAGCCCCCAGCCCCCAGCCCCCAGCCCGGGATGAAGTCCTCATCGGTGAACGGCGGCATCCCTCTCCGCGGGACGGTCCGAGAACCGCTGTCGCCCCCGTGTCCGGATCGGCGCGTCGATGCGTACACTCGTACACATGGGATACGGACTGCTGGCCGCAGCCATCGCGGCGGAGGTGGCCGGGACGACGGCCATGAAGTACAGCGAGGGGTTCAGCAGACTCTGGCCGTCGCTCGGCACGGTCGCCGGGTATCTGCTCGCCTTCGCGCTGCTCGCCCAGACCCTGAAGGTGATGCAGGTCGGGACCGCGTACGCGATCTGGGCCGGGGCGGGCACCGCGGCCGTCGCCGCGATCGGGATCGTCTTCCTCGGCGAGTCGGCCGGGCCCGCCAAGCTCGCCGGGATCGCCTTCATGATCGTCGGTGTCGTGCTGCTCCATGTCGGCGGTGCCCACTGATGGCGGCGGCACGGCGGTACGACCCCGAGCGGCGCCAGCGGATCATCGACGCCGCGATCCGGGTGGTGGGGCGCTCCGGCATCGCCGGGCTCAGTCATCGCACCGTCGCGGCCGAGGCGGATGTGCCGCTCGGCTCCACGACGTACCACTTCAACACCCTCGACGACCTTCTCGTGGCCGCCCTCCGCCAGGCCAGCGAGGGCTTCGCCAAGGTCGTGCGCGAACACGGCGGCGCCCTCGCCGACCCCGGCTGCGACCTCGCCGCCGAGCTGGCCCGGCTGACCGGCCAGTGGCTGGGCGGCGACCGTCCCGGCGCGGAGCTGGAGTACGAGCTCTACCTCGCCGCGCTGCGCCGCCCCGCGCTGCGTGCCGTCGCCGCCGAGTGGTGCGAGGAGGTCGCCGAGCTGCTCGCCCGGCACACCGACGCACGCACCGGCCGCGCCCTGGTCGCACTGCTTGACGGGATCTGTCTGCAAGTGCTGCTGACGGGTGGGGAGTACGACGAGGAGTACGCGAGGGACGCGTTCACGCGGGTGATCAAGGCGAGCAACTAGACGAGTTCCCCGCATCCGACGGCGCCCGCGAAGGGGGCCGCGCCGCCCCTGGCCGAGCTGCCGGTGCGGCTGTCCGCCCCGGCTCCGCGACCGGAGCAAGACCTTGACCACGGCTGACACATCTCTTATGGTCCACTGCTATATCAGTCGCCCATCACCCGAGGGTGATCCTGCACCCTGGCCGCTTCAGCTCATTGGTGCGCAGTAGGCGAAATGGAGTCCGCCTCGCGCTTGCCCACCGTGAACACCCGAATCCAGGCGAACAGCGGGTCCCGCCCTTGTCGGACCCTGATCGCCCGGCCGCTCCCTTCCACCACTTTCAGCGAAGTTTGCCTGCGCAACATCACTTTCATGTCTCAGTAACGTCGAGAAGGCATGGTTCGCACGACGAACGAGCAGGCCCGAACAACGGCCTGACATGCCACCGACTCTCCGGACGGCGGTCCACGCGGGGCGCTGGCTTCCGACGATGAGAGGTAACCGTGACGGCTCCGACCCCACTGGTCCCCGCCCGCGACGCCGACGACGCTCCGTCAGACGAGTCGCTGATATCGGTCCGCAAACTGTGGAAGGTGTTCGGACCGAAAGCCGAGAAAATGCCGGACTCCGAGGAGTTGCGCGGGCTCGGCCGCCGGGAGCTCATGGACCGCACCGGATGCACCGCCGCCGTCCGCGACGTCAGCTTCGAGGTCGCGCCCGGCGAGGTCTTCGTCGTCATGGGTCTGTCCGGCTCCGGCAAGTCCACCCTGGTGCGCTGCCTGACCCGGCTGATCGAACCCACCGCCGGCGAGGTCGTCTTCGAGGGCGAGAACATCCGCGACGCGGACGCGGGACGCCTGCGCGAACTGCGCCGCCGCAAATTCTCGATGGTCTTCCAGCACTTCGGGCTGCTCCCCCACCGCCGTGTCGTCGACAACGTGGCCTTCGGCCTGGAGATCCGCGGCATGAGCAGGGCCGAGCGCACCAAGCGGGCCCTGGAAGTCGTCGAACTCGTCGGCCTCGCCGGGTACGAGAACTCCTACCCCGACCAGCTCTCCGGCGGCATGCAGCAGCGCGTCGGTCTCGCGAGGGCGCTGGCCGGCGACCCGGACGTGCTCTTCTTCGACGAACCGTTCTCCGCGCTCGACCCCATGATCCGCCGCGACATGCAGAACGAGGTCATCCGCCTCCACCACGAGGTCGGCAAGACCATGGTCTTCATCACCCACGACCTCTCCGAGGCACTCAAGCTGGGCGACCGCATCCTCATCATGCGGGACGGCAGGACGGTGCAGTGCGGCACGGGCGACGAACTCGTCGGCGCCCCCGCCGACGACTACGTCCGCGAGTTCGTCAAGGACGTGCCGCGCGGCGACGTCCTCACCCTGCGCTGGATCATGCGCCCGCCGGCCGACGGCGACGCCCTGGACGGCCCCGAGCTGGGCCCGGACGTCGTGGTGAAGGAGGCCACCCGGGCGGTGCTCGCGGCCGAGAAGCCGGTCAAGGTCGTCGAGAACGGCAAGCTGCTCGGCATCGTCGGCGACGAGGAGATCCTCTCGGTGGTCGCCGGGCGGGAAGGCGGCGCGTGATGACCGTCGTCATCGAGAAACCGGAGCACACGGAGACCGCGGAGCCAACTCCTCCCGTCGGGGGCGAGCGCAGGGTCAGCCGGTCCATGACGGTCGCGGCGATCATCGTCGTCTGGCTGGTGCTCTTCGCCGTACTGCGCGGAACGCAGACCCTGTCCCTGGCGGCGGCCGACCTCACCGGTCTGCACCGGTGGATCAACGACCTCAACGACTCCATCGGCGCCAACCGCAACTCCAACCCGCTCTTCCTGTACTTCTTCAACGAGATCCGGCTGGTCATCGACACCCTGGTGACCTTCATCCAGCACCTGATCTCCCAGCCGTCCGACGCCCGGCCTCTGCCTCAGATCGGCTGGCTCGGCGTCGTCGGTCTCGCCGGTTACGTCTCCTGGGCCGTGGGCAACTGGCGGGTCGCGCTGCTGGCCGTGGCCGGCTTCACCTTCTTCGGGCTGCAGGGCCTGTGGCAGGAGAGCATGGACACCCTGGCGCTCACCCTCTCCGCGGTGTGCGTGGCGCTGCTGTTCGCCATCCCGCTGGGCGTGTGGGCAGGGCTCTCGGACCGGTTCAACCGGATCATCACGCCCTTCCTGGACTTCATGCAGACGATGCCGACCTTCGTCTACCTGGCCCCGCTGACCCTGTTCTTCCTCATCGGCGGAGCCTCCGCCACGATCGCCACCGTGATCTACGCGGCCCCGCCGGCGATCCGCATCACCGCGCACGCCATCCGCTCCGTGCCCGAGACCACCGTCGAGGCGGCCGACTCGCTGGGCGCGACCCGGCGGCAGTCCCTGCTGAAGGTGCTGCTGCCGATGTCCAGGCGGACCGTGGTGATGGGCGTCAACCAGTCCATCATGGCCGCCCTCGCCATGGTCACCATCGCCGCCCTGATCGACGCGCCCGGCCTCGGCAAGACCGTCATGCAGGCGTTGCAGTCGCTCGACGTCGGCACGGCCTTCAACGCGGGCCTCGCCATCGTCGTGATGGCGATCGTCCTCGACCGGGTCACGACCGCGGCCAGCGCCCGCGAGGAGACGGCCCGGCGTTCGAAGAACCGCTTCCTCACCTGGCGCAGGCCGCTGCTGGGTGCGGGGGCGGTGGCCGCGGCGGTCCTGGTGTACATGTCCCACACCTACGTGTGGGCGGCCGAGTTCCCCGGCGGCGGCGGCATCGGCGGCTCCATCGCGAGCGCTACGGACACCGCGACGGCCTGGGCGCAGGACCATCTGTCGACCGTCACCAACACCTTCCGCGACGTTCTCACCAACGGCCTGCTCAACCCGTTCCAGTCGCTGCTCACCGACTCCCCGTGGTGGCTCGTCGGCGCCGTGCTGATCGCGCTCGGCGTGGTGCTGGGGGGCCGGCGGGCGGGTGTCACCACCGTCGTGTGCGTGGGCCTCCTGGTCGGCACGGGCCTGTGGTCGGACGCGATGACGACGCTGGCGTCGACCGTGTTCGCGACGGTGCTGGTGATGGTGCTCGGCGTCGTCTTCGGCGTGTGGATGGGGCGCAGCCCGCTGGTGGACCGGGTGGTCCGCCCCGGCCTGGACGCGGCGCAGGTCATGCCGCCGTTCGTGTATCTCGTGCCGTTCCTGGCGCTGTTCGGCGCGACCCGCTTCACGGCGATCGTGGCGGCCGTCGTGTACGCGGCGCCGGTCACGATAAAGATCATCGCGGACGGGGTGCGGGACGTGCCCGGGACCACCGTCGAGGCGGCGACCTCCGCCGGGTGCACCACCTGGCAGATCATCACCAAGGTCCAACTGCCGATGTCACGCAGTGCCCTGACGCTCGCGACCAACCAGGGCCTGATCTACGTGCTGTCGATGGTTGTGGTGGGCGGCCTGGTGGGGGCCGGCGCCCTCGGCTACGACGTCGTGGCCGGTTTCTCGCAGGGACAGTTGTACGGCAAGGGGCTGGCGGCGGGGCTCGCCATCGTCTTGCTCGGAGTCATGTTCGACCGGATCACTCAGGCAGCGGCGCGACGCGCGAGCGCTTAAGGAGCACGACACCATGGCAAGACACTGGCGAGCCGGCGCGGCCGGCCTGGCCGTCCTCGGCCTCACCCTCACCGCGTGCGGAGGGGCGAAGGTCGGCGACAGCTCCTCGGGCTCGGACAGCTCGGGCAGCTCCGGCAAGTGCGGCACCTTCAACCTCGCGGTCAACCCGTGGGTGGGCTACGAGGCGGACGCGGCGGTCGTCGCGTACGTCGCGGAGCACGACCTCGGCTGCACGGTCACCAAGAAGGACCTCAAGGAGGAGATCGCCTGGCAGGGCTTCGGGACGGGCGAGGTCGACGCCATCCTGGAGAACTGGGGCCACGACGACCTGAAGAAGAAGTACATCACCCAGCAGAAGACCGCCGTGGAGGCCGGCCCGACCGGCAACAAGGGCATCATCGGCTGGTACGTGCCTCCGTGGCTGGCCAAGGCCCACCCGGACATCACCGACTGGCGGAACCTCAACAAGTACGCCGCCAACTTCAAGACGTCGGAGTCGGGCGGCAAGGGCCAGCTCCTCGACGGCGACCCGTCGTACGTCACCAACGACGCGGCTCTGGTGAAGAACCTGAAGCTCGACTTCAAGGTGGTGTACGCGGGCAGCGAGACCGCGCTCATCCAGGCCTTCCGGACCGCCGAGAAGAACAAGCAGTGGGTGATCGGCTACTTCTACGAGCCGCAGTGGTTCCTGTCCGAGGTCCCGCTGGTCAGGGTCGACCTGCCGAAGTACACGGCGGGTTGTGACGCCGACCCCGCCAAGGTCGCCTGCGACTATCCCGTGTACGACCTCGACAAGATCGTCAGCGCGAAGTTCGCCAAGTCCGGCAGCCCCGCCTACGACCTGGTGAAGAACTTCAACTGGACGAACGACGACCAGAACACCGTGGCCAAGTACCTCGCCCAGGACAAGCTGTCGGACGAGGCCGCGGCGAAGAAGTGGGTCGACGCCAACCGCGACAAGGTCGATGCCTGGCTCAAGGGATGATCCGACCGGAGCAGTGCCCCCGCTGATCCGGTGCGCCCGGCGAAGATCCGTGCCGGACCTCTGCCGGGCGCGCCGCATTCGCACGCCGGGCAGGTCCGGTGGGCTGGTGTCCGGTCAGCCGGGTCTGCTCCCCACGGCCAGGAGGGACGCGCAGGCCGACACGATGGCGAGCAGGGTGAACAGCTGCGCGTGGCCGCCGAGCGGACCGGTCAGGGCGGCACCGGCGAACGGGGCGACGGCGCCGGCGACGGTGACGGGAGCCGCGAGGAGGCCGGAGAGGCGGCCGTAGTGAGTGGTGCCCCAGCGGTCGGTCACGGCGGTGGCCTGGAGGAGGGTGAGGTTGCCGCGCACCATGCCGGCCGCGATCGCGAGGACGACCAGAAGCGGCACCGGGCCGGGCACCGTCCCGAGCAGGGCGGTGGTGCCGCCGCCGAGTGCGAGCAGGGCGACCGTGCGGGTCGTGACGGCGGTGCGACGGGCGAGGCTCGTGTAGAGCGTGCGTCCCAGGGTCTGTCCGGCGCCGCCGAGGCCCAGGGCCCAGGCGGCCGTGGTGGGGTCCGCTCCGCGTTCGGTGAGCAGGGGGACGAGGGCGATGACGACGGCGTACATCGCGAAGCCGTTGAGGGTGAGGGCGGCGGCGAGCAGGAGGAAGGGGCGGCTGCGGGCGACGGAACCGCTGCCGTGGGGAAGTCGCGCGGGTTGGGGAGGGGCCGGCGGCCAGGGGGCCCTCAGCGCTGTCGCGTGGGCGGGGATCGTGATCACGGCCAGGAGCACGGCGAGGACGGCGTAGGTGGTGCGCCAGCTGAGATGTTCCGCGAGCAGGGCGGTCAGGGGCGCGAAGGCGGTGGAGGCGAGGCCGCCCGCGAGGGTGACGATGGTGAGGGCGCGGACCCGCTGCTCGCCCCACCAGCGGGTGAGGGCGGCGAAGGCGGGATGGTAGAAGGTGGCGGCCATGGCGACCCCGGCCAGCAGCCACGCGGCCGTGAAGGAGGCCAGGTCGGGGGCGTAGGCGATGGCCAGTACGGCCACGACGCCGATCAGCGAACCGGTCGTCATGACGGCGCGCGGGCCGCGGCGGTCGAGGATGCGGCCGACGGGGATGCCGGTGAGGGCCGAGACCAGCAGGGCGCCGGAGAACGCGGCGGTCGTGGCGGTGGTGGACCAGCCGGTGTCGGCGGTGATGCGGGCGTTGAGGACGGGGAAGGCGTAGTAGACGATTCCCCAGCTGGTGATCTGGGTGACGCACAGGGCGGGCAGGGCGGCGCGGGGCCGCGACCGGTCCCCTGTTCCGGTCGCGGCCCCGCGGGCGTCGAGGCTGGTCACGGCGGTCAGCAGCCGCCGGACGTGGTCGGAGCGCCGATGCCGATCTCCAGGGTGGCCGGTGCGGCGCCGCAGCAGCCCCCGCCTTCGCCGCTCTGGGCGGCGTCGGGCTCGTCGAACAGGCCCGCGCCGCCGCACACTCCGGTCTCCGGCAGGGTCAGTTCGACGCGCTGGGCCGCCTCGTGGTCTCCGGCGATCGCCGCGGTGATGGAGCGGACCTGCTCGTAGCCGGTCATGGCGAGGAACGTGGGGGCGCGGCCGTAGGACTTCATGCCGACGAGGTAGACGCCCTGCTCCGGGTGGGCGAGTTCGGTGACGCCGTGCGGGTAGACCGTGCCGCAGGAGTGCACGTTGGGGTCGATGAGCGGGGCCAGTGCGGTCGGGGCCTGGAGGCGCTCGTCGAGGCCGAGGCGGACCTCGGAGAGGAAGGAGAGGTCGGGGCGGAAGCCGGTCAGGGCGATCACCTCGTCGACCGGGTCGAGGCCGCGGCCGTCCTCGGAGACCAGGACGAGCCGGTCGCCGTCGTGTTCCACGGTCTGGGTGCGGAAGCCGGTGACCGCGCTGGCGTGTCCGTCCTCGACGGCGGCCTTGGCGCGCAGGCCCAGGGCTCCGCGGGCGGGCAGCTGGTCGGCCTCGCCGCCGCCGTACGTGCCGGCGCCGATCCCCCGGCGCAGGATCCACACCGCGTGCGTGCCGTCCTCCTCCTTCGCCAGGTCGGCGAGGTACGCGAGGGCGGTGAAGGCGGAGGCGCCGGAGCCGACGACCGCGGTGCGCCTGCCCGCGTAACGGGCGCGCAGGGCCGGGTCCCTCAGGTCCGGGACGCGGTAGGAGATCCGTTCGGCTGCGGCCTTCTCGCCGAGGGCGGGCAGGCCGTTCGCGCCCATCGGGCTGGGCGTGGACCAGGTGCCGGAGGCGTCGATGACCGCGCGGGCGATGACGCGTTCCTCGCCGCCGTCGGCCCGCTGGACGTGCACGGTGAAGGGCTGCTCGTCGCGGCCGGAGTCGACGAGGCGGTCGCGGCCGGCGCGGGCCACCCCGGTGACCCGCGTCCCGTAGCGGACCCTGTCGCCCAGGACGTCGGCGAGCGGCTGGAGGTACTGCTCGGCCCAGTCGCCGCCGGTCGGGTAGGTGGCCCCGTCGGGGCGCACCCAGCCGGTGGGGGCCAGCAACTTCTCGGCGGCCGGGTCGGTGACCTCGGACCAGGGCGAGAACAGCCGGACGTGTGCCCAGTCGCGTACGGCGGTGCCGGCGGACGGGCCGGCTTCCAGGACGAGCGGTTCGATGCCGCGCTCGACGAGGTGGGCGGCGGCGGCCAGGCCGACGGGGCCGGCTCCGACGACCAGAACGGGCAGCTGGTCGGTGGCGGGCCCCTCGGTAATAGGCGCAGTCACGGCGATTCCCCTTTGTTTCGACGCTTGTCGATGTCTTGCGCGACCAGCATGGCACCTGATTCGATACGCGTCAACATAGACATTCTTCGAACCAGGAGGCCTGCATGCATCAGGTCGATGTGGCGGTGATCGGCGGCGGTCAGTCCGGGCTGGCCGCGGCCCGCGAACTGCGGGCTCGGGGCGTGGCGCCGGTGATCCTCGAGGCGTCCGCGCAGGCGGCCGGGTCATGGCCGCGCTACTACGACAGCCTCACCCTCTTCTCCCCCGCCGGCCACAGCTCCCTGCCGGGCCGGCCCTTCGGCGGGGACCCCGACCGCTACCCGCACCGCGACGAGGTCGTCGGCTACCTGCTGCGCTACGCCGACCACCTCGACGCGGACATCCGTACGGGGACACGCGTACGGGAGGTGCGAGCAGCCGACGGTGCCTTCACTCTGGCGCTGCACGGCGGCGGACGGCTGTCGGCGCGGGCCGTGGTCGCGGCTTCCGGCACCTTCGGCCGCCCGTACCGTCCGGCACTGCCGGGCCTGGCGGACTTCACGGGCACGGTGCTGCACGCGGCCGAGTACCACTCGCCGCGGCCCTTCGCCGGACAGCGCGTGGTGGTCGTGGGGGCCGGGAACTCCGCGGTGCAGATCGCCGCCGAGCTGGCCCGGCACGCCCGGGTCACCCTCGCCACACGGCGTCCGGTCCGTTTCGCCCGGCAGCGCGCGCTGGGCCGGGATCTGCACTGGTGGCTGACGCGCACCGGGATCGACCCCCTTCCCGTCGGCCGGTTCCTGCGCACGCCGCCGGCGCAGCCGGTCATCGACGACGGCCGGTACCGGAACGCGGTCGCCGCGGGGTCGCCGGACCGGCGCCCGGTGTTCGCCGGCGCCGACGGCCCCAAGGTCACCTGGGCCGACGGGACCACGGAGGAGGTCGACACCATCCTGCTGGCCACCGGCTACCGGCCCGACCTGGACTACCTCGCCCCGCTCGGCGCCCTCGACGCGTCCGGGCAACCCCGCCACCGCGAAGGGCTGTCGTCGACCCACCCCGGACTGGCCTACGTCGGCCTGGAGTGGCAGCGCAGCCTGTCGTCGAACTCCCTGCGCGGCGTGGGCCGGGACGCCGCCCGGGTCGCGCAGCACCTCGCCGCTCACCTCCAGCGGCGGTGAGACCGTCTCCCCCGCCGCTTGGTTCGACATGTGTCAACATAGAGGCATGTCGAACACCAAGGTGCTGCCGCTGCTCGAGCCCGAGGTCTCCGCCACCGTGACGCCGTGCTGCCCGCCGCTCACCGAGCGCCCGTTCACCGCGGAGGAGGCCGAAACGGCCGCGCGGATGTTCAAGGCCCTGGGCGACCCGGTCCGTCTGCGACTGTTCTCGGCGGTCGCCTCGCACGAGGGCGGCGAGGCGTGCGTGTGCGACATCTCCGACGTGGGCGTCTCCCAGCCGACCGTCTCCCACCACCTGAAGAAGCTCAGGGAGGCCGGGCTGCTCACCTCCGAGCGGCGCGGCACCTGGGTCTACTACCGCGTCGAGCCGTCCGTGCTGGCCGCGATGGGCAAGTTGCTGACCATCGCGCCGGCCGCCGCCTGACCGCCGCCCCGGTTTCACCACCGGGAAGCCCCGACGCCCGCACGACCCGGACCACCCCCGGCCGGATGCTCGTGCGGTCCGGACCCTACGCGAGCAGGTCCGCGATCTCCCGGGCTGCCTCGCGGGCGGGGCGCCCGGCCCCGATGAGGGTGGCGGAGGCCGGGCCGGTCCAGTCGCCGTACCCGAGCAGATGCAGGCGCGGCTCGTCCACCGCCCGGGTGTTCTCGGTGACGATGCGGCCGCGCCGGCCCCGGAGCCGCAGTGGTGCGAGGTGGGACAAGGCCGGCCGGAACCCGGTGCACCAGATGATCACCTCGGCCTCGGCGCGGCTGCCGTCGGCCCATGCCACGCCGCCGGGCACGAGCCGGCTGAACATGGGGCTCGCCTCGAGCAGGCCGCGGTCGCGGGCCTCGCGGACCGGTGGGACGGCGACGATGTCACCGAGGGAGGCCACGCCGCCGGTGTCGCCGCGGCCCTGGTCCAGGGCGCGGCGGCGGGCGGTGGCCGCGTCGAAGAGGGCGCGGCCGTCGATGTCGTCGGCCAGGAAGCGCGGCGGGCGCGGCGTCACCCAGGTCAGCTCGGCCTCGTGGGCGAGGTCGGCGGCGATCTGGGCGCCGGAGTTGCCGCCACCGACCACGATCACCCGGCGGCCCGCGAAGTCCTGCGGGCGCCGGTAGCCGACGGTGTGCAGTTGCCGGCCGCCGAAGTCCGCGCGGCCCGGGACCGCGGGGAGGAAGGGCCGCCACCAGGTGCCGGTCGCGCTGATCACGGCGCGGGCCGACCAGGTGCCGGAGTCGGTCCGAACGCGCAGGAAGTCACCGTCGCGGTGCACGCCGAGCGCCCGGACCGGGCGCCGTACGGGCAGCTCGTACCGCTTCTCGTAGTCGCGCAGGTACGCCACCACGTGCGCGGCGTCCGGATACCGCTCGCCGCTCCGCGGCGGCATGAGGCGTCCGGGCAGCGAGGAGAAGGCGGCCGGGGAGAACAGGCGCAGCGAGTCCCAGGTGTGCTGCCAGGCGCCGCCGGGCTCGGCCTGGGCGTCGAGGACGACGAAGTCCACGCCGAGGCGGCGCAGGTGGTAGCCGGCGGCGAGCCCGGCCTGGCCGCCGCCGATCACCACCACCTGCGTGTGCCGGTCGCCCGTCACCAGGTGCGGAGGGTGTTCGCGGTCCGCGGGCGGCAGGCCGCGCGGGCCCGCTCGGAGACCCCGCAGCGGGCGGCGCGCACGGCGGCGCCGCGCTGTGCGCGGACGCCGGCCGCGGCGGTCTGCGCCCCGATGCCCGTGCGGTCCGGGCAGGTCACCGCGTCGCCTCCAGCGGCTCGGCCGTACCGGCGGTGAACTTCCTGCGCCAGGCCAGCGACACGTAGACGAGGGCGACCAGGACCGGGACCTCGATCAGTGGGCCGACCACGCCGGAGAGGGCCTGGCCGCTGGTGACGCCGAAGGTGGCGATGGCGACCGCGATGGCCAGCTCGAAGTTGTTGCCGGCCGCGGTGAAGGCGAGGGTCGCGGTGCGGTCGTAGGCCAGGCCGATGACCTTGCCGAGGGCGAACGTGCCGAACCACATCACCGCGAAGTACACCAGCAGCGGCAGCGCGATGCGGGCCACGTCCAGCGGCTGCGAGGTGATGGTCTTGCCCTGGAGGGCGAAGAGGATGACGATCGTGAACAGCAGGCCGTACAGCGCCCACGGTCCGATCTTCGGCAGGAAGCCGTTCTCGTACGTCTCGCGGCCCAGCTTCCGTTCGCCGACGCGGCGGGTGAGGAAGCCGGCCAGCAGCGGGATGCCGAGGAAGATGACGACGTTCAGGGCGATCTTCCACATCGAGATGTCGAGGTGCTCGCCGTCGCCCAGGTTCAGCCAGCCGGGCAGCAGGTCGAGGTAGAACCAGCCCAGCAGGCCGAACGCCAGTACCTGGAAGACCGAGTTCAGCGCCACGAGCACGGCGGCGGCCTCGCGGTCGCCGCAGGCGAGGTCGTTCCAGATGATGACCATGGCGATGCAGCGGGCCAGGCCGACGATGATCAGGCCGGTGCGGTACTCGGGGAGGTCCGGCAGGAAGATCCAGGCCAGGGCGAACATGACGGCCGGGCCGAGGACCCAGTTGATGACCAGCGACGAGACCATGAGCTTCTTGTCGCCGGTGACGGCGTCGAGTTTGTCGTAGCGGACCTTGGCCAGGACCGGGTACATCATGATCAGCAGGCCGGCGGCGATCGGCAGGGAGATGCCGCCGATCTCGACCTTGGCGAGGGCGTCGTTCAGGCCGGGGATGGCTCGGCCGAGTCCGAGGCCGAGGGCCATGGCGATCAGGATCCACACGGCGAGGAAACGGTCGAGCGTCGAAAGCTTCGCCACGACCGAGGGCTCCTCGGTGGTGGCGGGTGCTTCGGTGCGGGTCACGGGCAGGCCCTCTTGTTGTCGGCGGCGTTGCGTGCGGACTCGGCCAGGTCGGCGAACTGGCCGGCGAGCTGGGCGATGACGTCCGGGCGCAGCCTGTAGTACGTGTAGCGGCCGCACGGCTCCGTGTCGACGACACCGGCCTCGCGCAGCACTCTCAGGTGGTTGGAGAGGTTGGTCTGCCTGGCCCCGGTCTCCTCGATCAGGTGCGTGGAGCAGAGCGTCTCCCGGGCGAGCAGGGTGACGATCCGGAGGCGGAGCGGGTCCGCGAGAACCCTCATCAGATCAGTGTCGACTGACGTCATCATGGACTGATACTGTCACATCATTCCGGGCTGACACCAGCCTGGGCTGATCCTTGGGACTTTCGTCTCCACCCCCGTGGCGACCCACCCCCGAAGGGGAATTCCCGTGACCGCGTCATCCCCGCCCGCCCTGCCCGGCGAACGCCTCGTGTCCGGTGCCGCCCGGCCGGCCCGTCGCGACCGCGGGCGCTTCTCGCCGGAGGCCATCCAGCGCCTCGTCACCGACTCGCGAGAGCGGCCGATCGAGCACGCCCGTGTCCGAACCCACCTGGTCGTCCTGGCCGAGCAGCCGGCCACGAAGCAGCCGGACGCGCTCGCGCGGGTCCAGGGCGCGCCTGGCAGCGGCCTGCCCCACGGGCTGTCCGTGTGCGGCCTCCCCCACGCGCGGACAGCCTCGCGCGGGGAGACCGCCGTCGCCGGCCGTTCCCGGATGGCCGCCGCGCTCGCGCACCGCGCCGGAGGCCGCGCAGTCCTGTCGTCGGCGGGCACGCGCCCGGCGGCCGGGGCCGAGCCGGTCCTCGCGCGGGTGCCGGCGGAGGCGGGCACGGACCTCGCGGGCGCGTTCCCCGAGCCGCCGACGGACGAGGTCGTGCGGGCCGCCGACATCGTCCGCACGATGGGGTGCGGGGCAGCCCGCCCGGTCGTTCCGGGCCGCCGCTACCTGGACCGGCCGGTCACCGCCCCCGAGGGCGACCCGCTCACCGTCGTCGTCCGTGGTCTCCGCGACGGGACCGACGCCCGCGTCACCGAACCGCTCGACTCCCTGCCGAGCGCCTGAACTCCGTACCCGCACCCCGCACCATCTGCGTGATCCACACCGCGAAGGAAGAACTCATGTCCTCCAGCCCGCTCGCCTCCGTGCTGTTCGTCTGCGTCCACAACGCCGGGCGCTCACAGATGGCCGCCGGATTCCTCACCCACCTCGCGGGCGACCGGATCGAGGTCCGCTCCGCCGGCTCCGTCCCGGGCGACCAGGTCAACCCGGCCGCGGTCGAGGCCATGAGGGAGGTCGGCGTCGACATCTCCGACCAGAAGCCGAAGATCCTGACCACCGAGGCCGTCCAGGCGTCCGACTACGTCATCACCATGGGCTGCGGCGACGCCTGCCCCATCTTCCCCGGCAAGAAGTACCTCGACTGGGCCCTGGAGGACCCGGCCGGCAAGGGCGTCGAGTCCGTCCGTCCGATCCGGGACCAGATCAGGACGCGCATCGAGGCGCTGATCGCCGAGATCGACGAGCAGCGGGAGGTCTGACGTCGGGGACCTGCCCGCGCGCCGCGCCGCCACCGGCTTCAGCGGCGCCGGAGGTGCCGCACGGCGACGACCGCCTGCATCGCGGCGGCCGGGCGCAGCAGTGCGGGACGGGGCCTGTCGGGCATGCGGCCCGGTGGACGGCGACGGCCGTGACGGTGACCACCGGTGCCGCCCACGCGGTCAGTGCCGCCGCCCGTACCGCCCGGCTGGGTTCGCGCCGCAGCGCCAGCCAGGGGGAGCGGCTCCGAGCACTCCTCACCGGGGCACACCCCGGCGGAGCGGTCCAGCCGGCCGCTGCGACGGCACCACCCTCGCCGTCCGAGGCTTGCGGACCGGTCAGCGCAGGGCGTCGAGGGCGGTGAGGATGTCGGCCGGTTCGGCAACTGGCCCCGGGCACCGATCCCGCCGCCGCGGCCGAGGTGCTGGCGCTGCTGACGCACGGGGTGAACCTGCGATCCCGGGCCGGGGCGGACGCGGATCAGCTCAGGAAGACGGTGGCCACCGCCCTCCACGCGTTCAGCGGCCCGGCGGCCTGATCCCGGCGAGCCGGCGCGCGGGACGTCGTACCAGCCTGTCTGCTGGTGCGGGGGCCGACCGCGCGAGGCGGCCGGCCTGCGCACGACGGGAGGAAGACATGCCCGACGACGGCCACCGGGATCCGCGGGTCCTGGTCTTCGACGTGAACGAGACGCTCAGTGACCTCACCCCGCTGCGGACCCGCTTCGAGGACCTCGGCGCACCGGGGGATCTCCTGCCCAGGTGGTTCGCCGGGGTGCTGCGGGACGGGTTCGCGCTGACGGCCGCGGGGGCGTACGCGGACTTCGCGTCCGTCGCCGCGGACGGGCTGCGGGCCCTGCTGCCGGGCGTGCGGGGGTGGACCGGTGACGTGGAAACCGCGGTCCGGCACATCATGGACGGCTTCGCCCACCTCCGGGTGCACCCCGACGTCCCGGACGGGGTACGGCGGTTGAGCGGTGCCGGGTTCCGGCTGGTGACGATGACCAACGGCAGCGCCGCACTGACCGAGCGACTGCTCGCGCAGGCAGACCTGCTGGACGCGTTCGAGGCACTGCTGGACGTGGCCGGTCCGCGGCGCTGGAAGCCCGCACCGACCGCCTACCGGTACGCCGTCAAGGAGGTCGGGGTGCGGCCGGAGCAGGCGCTGCTGGTCGCCGTGCACCCCTGGGATGTCGACGGCGCGCTGCGCGCGGGGCTGGGCGGCGCCTGGCTGCGGCGCGGCGCGGACGTCTACCCGCGGACCATGTCGAAGCCGACCTGCACCGCGCAGGACGTGCGGGAACTCGCCGATGTCCTGATCGCCGCCCGGACCTGACATCCGGGACGTCCGGGCCCGAGAGACGCGTACCGGGCCGGTGACCGGGTGATCGCTCTGTGCGCCGTCCACCACCTGGCGTCCGGCACGGGCGACTCCCCGTTGCTCTTCCATGGCGGCCGCTGCGGCACCTTCCACCCCGTTGCGCTGCCGGCCTGACGCGGGCCGTCCCTCGTCCGGCCCTGCGCGGCCAGGGGCTCAGGTGCCGGGTCCCGGTCGTTGGCGAGGGACCGGAAACCCGGTCGCCTCCGGCCCCACCGCCACGACCGGGGCAGGCGCGACGCGGGCGGCGGGCCCGCTCGCGCCCCGGCCGCGGTGGGCGCGTTCGATGGACTGCCCCCAGTACGTTCCGGTGACGATCAGCGCGGCTCCGAGGGCGGAGAGCGCGGTGAGGTGCTCACCGCCGAAGCCGATGCCCACCAGGAGGGCCCAGACCGGTTCGGTGCCCAGCAGGAGGCTGGCCCGAGTCGCGGAGGTGCGCTGCACCGCCCAGGTCTGGGCCAGGAAGGCGAACAGGCCGCAGAACAGGGCGAGGTAGAAGAGCTGCGCCCAGGTCATGGCGTCGGCCCGGGCGAGAACCGGGAGCCCGCCCGCCGCGGGCGGGAGGAACACCACCGCGCCGACGACGCTCTGCACGGCGGTCAGGTGCAGCGGACGCAGCGTCGGGCCGGTGGCGATCCGTCCGACGAGCACCACATGCCCAGCCCGCACCACGGCTGCCGCGAGCATCAGCAGATCGCCGGTCCCGGGGACGCGCAGACCCTGGCCGGACATGAGCAGGCAGACGCCCCCGACGCACAGACCCGCGGCGAGGAAGAACCTCCCCGCCACGCCGCCCCGTCGTCCCACACGGTCCAGCAGCGGGGTGAGTACGAGGGTGAGGCTGATGATCAGGCCCGCGTTGGCCGCGCTGGTCTGCGTGACGCCGTACGTCTCCAGGGCGAGGACCGCGGCCTGGGTGAGGCCGAGCAGGGCGCCACGGCCGATCTCATCCCGGGTGAAGAGACCGGACCCCCGTGCGGCGGCGACGACCGCGACGACGGAAGCGAGGGCGGAGAGGAAGGCGCGCAGGAAGAGGACGATCAGCACCGGAGTGGCGTCCGTGGCCGCCTTCGCCGTCAGGTAGCTGGAGCCCCAGACGACGGCGACGACCAGGAGCACCGCGTCCGTACGACGGGTGGCTGGCATGGCGCCCACCATTCCCGACCAGCACAGTGAAGTAAACGACGAGTTGCTCAAACGACCCTTTAGCGAAGCTACACTGACCCCGTGGACGAGAGACAGCTGCGGGTCCTGCGCGAACTGGGCGAGCTGGGAAGCGTCACCGCGGTCGCGGAGGCGATGCGGGTGACGCCCTCGGCGATCTCGCAACAGCTCCGGCTCCTCCAGCGCTCGGTTCCCGTCCCGCTCACCGAGCGCGACGGACGGCGGCTCGTCCTCACCTCCGCCGGACAGGCCCTGGCCGACGCCGCCATCGGGGTGGAGACGGCGCTCGCCCGAGCGCGCCACACCGTCGACGAGTTCGTCGACCGGCCCGACGGTGCGGTGTCGGTGGCGGCCTTCCACAGCGCGGCCGCGGCGTTCTACCCCCTGCTGCTGCGGCGCCTGCACGTCCCGGGATCGCCCCGGCTCTCCCTCCACGACGAGGACGTCGCGCAGGACGACTTCCCACCCCTGACCCGCCACTACGACCTCGTCATCGCCCACCGGCTCGATCACGCACCGGCGTGGCCGCGGACCGCGACGGCCACCGCCCTGCTGCGTGAACCGCTCGATGTCGCCCTGCCCGCCGACCACCCCCTCGCCGCGAAGCCCCGTCTGACCCCGCGCGATGTCGCCGACCAGCCCTGGATCACCGTTCACGACGGCTTCCCGCTCCTTGCCACCATCGATGCCATCGCCGCCGCCGCCGGACAGCGACTCGACATCGCCCACCGCGTCAACGAGATCTCGGTCGTCGCCGAACTCGTCGCCGTCGGCGGTGGAGTCGCCCTGATGCCTCGCTGGACGGCCCGCCCGCATCCGGCCGTGGTCCTCAGACCCCTCGACGGCGTTCACGCGCTCCGCCACGTCGACGTGCTGCACCGCCCCGAGCGCGCGGCGCGCAGGGCGGTGCGGACCGTGCTCACCGAACTGTCGCGCGCCGCGGAAAGCATTCGCGGCGGGGGCGGCGATGCCGGTGATCGGGAGGCGGACGGGCAGGAGGCCGATCAGCGCGGCTGAGGAAACCGCCCCGCGGGGGTCGGACCTGCCGGGGCCGGATCGGGGCCGGACGAATCCCGATCCGCAGCGGCGTGCCGGGGCGGCCTCCCCGCCGGGGCCGACGGGGCCGAGGGGTACTCCCTCGGCGTCGGCGAGGCGGGCCCGGCCGGTACGCGGCCCCCGCGCCCTCGGTGCCGCTGCCCGACGACAGCGCCGGCGAGGTGTCCGCCTCCCGGCCGTGTCAGGCGAGTGGATCGAGGAACGTCAGCACGGACGCGTCCTCCTCGATCAGCGGGGCCAGTGCGGTGTTGAACGGTCCGCCGTACGGGGCGTTCAGGTGCGCCTGGAAGGCCTCCTCGTCCCGGTACACCTCGAAGATCCAATAAGCCCGTGGATTGGACGCCTTGGTGTAGACGTCGAAGGCGAGGTTGCCCTCTTCCTCACGCACCGTGCGGGCGTAGTCCAGCAGCAGGCGGGCCACGTCGTTCTCCGCTCCCTCGCGGGCGGTGAACTCGGCGAGCAGGGTCTTGTTCACGGTCGTGTCCTTGCGTGGTGGAGGAACGTGGGGGAGGAACGTGGTGGATGAACCCCCGGTCCGGTCTGCGGCCGTCCACGCCGTGGGCCTGCTGTCCGGCGCGGACGACCGGACGGTGACACCTTGTCGGCGCCGTCGTCCACGGCGCCGACAAGGAGTGTCATCGTCGACTTGCGTCATCGACGACTTGTGTCATCGATGACATCGAGTTGCCCGATGATGTGGGCACTGCGGCCGACGCGTCAACGGTGCGGGGGTGTTGGGCCCGGCGCGGTTCGACGGCCCGTCATGCGTGATCGGCTGTCTCGCACTGCGCCAGCCGGCTCTGCCACGGCGGGTTGGGGCCGGCGACCGAGCAGGTCAGGGCCGCGACCCGGGTGGCGAAGAGGCAGGCTTCCGCGACATCGCCGGGACGGAGGTCCGTCAGCCGGCCGCCGAGGAGTCCGCGGGCGCCCAGGTGGTGCAGCAGCCCGGCGGTGAAGGAGTCCCCCGCCCCGACCGTGTCGACCACCCGCGTCGCCACCGCGGGCACCTCCACCCGTTCGCCGTCGAGCGAGGCCAGGGCGCCGTCGGCGCCGCGCGTGATCACGACGAGCCGTGCCCCCGCGGCGTGCCAGAGGTCGCACGCCTGCTCGGGCGGCGTTCCGGGCAGGAGCAGCGCCAGGTCGTCCTCGCTCAGCCGCAGCACGTCCGCGAGGCCGCACCAGTGCGCCAGCCGGGCCCGGTAGACCTCCGGACGCACCAGCAGCGGCCGGACGTTGGGATCGATGCTGACGGTGGCGTGGGCGGCGGCCGCCGCCAGGAAGTCCTCCACCACCGCCGCACCGGGCTCGCGGACCAGGGCCAGGGAGCCCGTGTGCACACAGCTGGTGTCGGACAGGTCCACCCCGGCCAGTTCCGCCGTACTCCACTGCCAGTCGGCCGTGTTCTGCGCGTGGAAGGAGAACGCGGCCTGCCCCCGGGCGTCCAGCTCGGCCACGGCCAGCGTGCTGGGCTCGGCAGCCGGGACGGCGCACGACAGGTCCACTCCGGACGCCTCCAGGTGGGACCGGAACAGGCGGCCGAACACATCGCCGGACAGCCGCGCGAGGAAGCGGGCCGGCGTGCCCAGCCGGGCCAGGGCAACGGCCGTGTTCGCGGGTCCGCCACCGGGCAGCACTCGGAGGGCGAGTTCGTTCGAGGCGCTCGCGGGTTCGGCGAAGGCGTCCGCGACGCACTCTCCGAGGACGGTGATCTGACGCAGGCTCATGGGCTGCTCTTCTCTGCCGGGCACGGGCCACCCGGACGCGTCGCACCGCAGCGCCGCCGAACGGCTACGGGTGGGCGACGGCCGTGGACGTTGCCGATTTGTGACGAGGGCAAGGCATTGACGTTGCCGGGAGACGGAGTCCATCATCCTCGCCATGCAGTGTCAACGATGACATAAGTCAACGATGACACCTCGGGACGGCATGCTCCGATGCCGGCCGCGCCGCTCGCAATCCCGCAGGAGTCGTTCATGTCGCGCACCACTCGTCTGCCCCTCTCCCTCCTCAGAGCCGCCGCGTGCACGGGCATCGCGGCCCTCACCCTGACGGCCTGCGGATCCGGCTCCGGATCGGGTTCCGCGAGCACCGGTTCGGGCAGCGTCAAGGTCGGTCTGATCACCAAGACCGACACCAACCCCTTCTTCGTGAAGATGAAGGAGGGCGCGGAACAGGCCGCCAAGGAGAACGGCGCCCAACTGGTCAGCGCCGCGGGCAAGTTCGACGGCGACAACGCCGGTCAGGTCACCGCCATCGAGAACATGGTCGCCTCGGGCGTGAAGGGCATCCTGATCACCCCGAGCGACTCGAAGGCGATCGTGCCCGCGATCGAGAAGGCCCGCGCCAAGGGCGTGCTGGTCATCGCCCTGGACACGCCGACCGAGCCGGAGAGCGCGGTCGACGCCCTCTTCGCCACCGACAACGTCAAGGCCGGTGAGCTGATCGGCCAGTACGCCAAGGCCGCCATGCAGGGCAAGACGGCCAAGATAGCCACCCTCGACCTCGCGCCCGGCGTCTCCGTCGGCGTCCAGCGGCACGAGGGCTTCCTCAAGGGCTTCGGCATCGGCGAGAAGGACCCGGCGGTCGTCTGCTCCCAGGACACCGGCGGCGACCAGGCCAAGGGCCAGACGGCGATGGAGAACTGCCTCCAGAAGGAGCCGGGCATCAACGTCGTCTACACCATCAACGAACCGGCCGCCCTGGGCGCGTACACCGCGCTCAAGGCCAAGGGCCGGGAGAAGGACGTCCTGATCGTCTCCGTCGACGGCGGCTGCACCGGCACCCAGGCGGTCAAGGACGGCAAGATCGCCGCCACGTCCCAGCAGTACCCGCTGAAGATGGCCGCCGAGGGCGTCAAGGCCGTCGTGACGTACGCCGAGGACGGCAAGAAGGCGTCCGGCTACACCGACACCGGCGTCACCCTGATCAGCGACAAGGCGCAGGCGGGGGTCACCTCGAAGGACACCGCCTACGGCCTGGAGAACTGCTGGGGCTGAGCCGCCCGCCCGCGAGCGGCCGCCGTCCACACCCCCTCAGCGGGGCGGCCGGCCCCACCTCCCCGACCGGGGCCGGCCGCACCTCTCGTCCTCGTGTCCCCTCGTCCCCTCGTCCCCTTGTCCTGCGCGAGGGACTGACAAGGACTTCTGTCTTCCGACAAGGACTCCGCATGACTGCCACGTCCACGCCACCGTCCACCTCCACGCCGTACGCCGAGCTCAAAGCACCGACCACGGTCCGCAGACTGCTCACGCAACCGACCACCGGTCCGCTGGCCGCCCTCGTCCTGGCCTGCGTCTTCTTCTCCCTGTCGACCGACCAGTTCCTCACGGGCGGGAACTTCTCCCTGATCGTGCAGCAGGTCATGGTCGTCGGCACCCTCGCCATCGGGCAGACCCTGATCATCCTCACGGCGGGCATCGACCTGTCGTGCGGTGCCGTGATGGCGTTCGGCAGCATCGTGATCGCGAAGATGGCGGCCGAGGGTTCCCTGCCCCCGCTCGTCGCCATCGCGCTGGGGCTGGCCGTCTGCGGCGGCTTCGGCCTGCTCAACGGGCTGTTGGTGCAGAAGATCCCGCTGCCGCCGTTCATCGTCACCCTCGGCATGCTCAACGTGGCGTTCGCGCTGACCCACATCTACTCCGAGGAACAGACCGTCACCAACCTGCCCGGCCCGCTGACGGCCCTCGGCGAGACCTTCCCGCTGGGCCGCACCGACATCACCTACGGCTCGCTGGTCACCATCGCCCTGTTCCTCCTCCTCGCCTACGCGCTCAGCAGCACCGGCTGGGGCCGGCACGTCTACGCCCTGGGCAACAGCCAGGAAGCGGCGCGGCTCAACGGCATCCGCACCTCCCGCCTGACCATCGGCGTCTACACCGTGGCGGGCCTGCTGTACGGGATCGCCGCCCTGCTGCTCATCTCCCGTACCGGGGTCGGCGATCCGCAGGCAGGACAGACCGACAACCTCGACAGCATCACCGCCGTGGTCCTCGGTGGCACCAGCCTCTTCGGCGGACGCGGGTCGGTCCTGGGCACCTTCATCGGCGTCCTCATCGTCGGCGTCTTCCGCAACGGCCTGCAACTGATGGGCGTCGCCTCCATCTACCAGACCCTGATCACCGGCGTCCTGGTGATCCTCGCGGTGACCGTCGACCAGATCTCCCGGAAGAAGGCCCGATGACCGCCACCCCTTCCCCCACCCCCGTCCTCCAGGCCCGCGGTCTGGTCAAGCGCTACGGCCACGTCACCGCCATCGACGGCGCCGACTTCGACCTGCTGCCCGGCGAGGTCCTCGCCGTCATCGGCGACAACGGGGCCGGCAAGACCAGCCTCATCAAGGCCCTCACCGGTGCCGTGGTCCCCGACGCGGGCGAGATACGCCTCAACGGCGAACCCATCACCTTCTCCGGCCCGCAGAGCGCACGCGCCCACGGCATCGAAACGGTCTACCAGGACCTCGCCGTGGCCTCCTCCATGGACATCGCCTCCAACATGTTCCTCGGCCGCGAACTGCGGCGCCCCGGCGTCCTCGGCAGCGTCTTCCGCATGCTGGACAAGAAGCGGATGCGCCAGGAGGCCGCGGAGCACATGGCCGACCTGAAGATCGGGCTGCGGTCGCTCACCCAGGCGGTGGAGACCCTCTCCGGCGGACAGCGGCAGGCCGTGGCGGTGGCCCGGTCCGTCGCCTGGGCGCGCAGTGTCGTCGTCATGGACGAACCCACCGCCGCGCTCGGCGTCAAGGAGTCCGGCCAGGTCCTCGACCTCATCCGCCGCGTCCGCGACAAGGGCATGCCGGTCGTCCTGATCAGCCACAACATGCCGCACGTCTTCGAGATAGCCGACCGGATCCACGTCCACCGGCTGGGCCGGCGCGCCGCCCTGATCAAGCCCTCCGACTACTCCATGGCGGAGGTCGTCGCCATCATGACCGGCGCGCTCACCGTCGACGAGGCCGGAGGTACTGTCGTAGCGGATTCCGAGGCCGCCAAGGCCGCCGGTGTCCAGGCCACTTGACCACACGACTTCATCACTCACGGATGTCCGGCCGAGGCCGCGGCCGGAACCGACGAGCACAGGAGACGTTTCCCCCATGGCAGCGAACCGCCGCCCCACCCTGGCCGACGTCGCACGAGAGGTGGGCGTCAGCGCCAAGACGGTCTCCCGCGTCCTCAACGAGGACGGACCCGCCTCGGCGCAGACCAGGGAGCAGGTTCTCGCCGCCGTGGCCAAACTCGGTTTCCAGCCGAACCTCATGGCACGCAACATCCGCGTCGGCGGACCCGACACCACCGTCGGACTGGTCATCCCCGATCTCGGCAACCCCTTCTTCGGCGCCGTGGCCGGCAGCATCGAGGACGCCGTCCGTGACCGCGGGCTGACCCTGCTGATGGGCTCCTCCGCGGACGATCCCCACCGCGAGCGCGCGCTGACGGACAAGTTCCTCGCCCGCCGCATCAGCGTCCTGATGGTCGTGCCGTCCGTCGGCGCCGACCACACCCACCTGAAGACCCACCGCTCCGGCGGCCTGCCCGTGGTCTTCATCGACCGTCCGGGAGCGGGCCTGTCCACGGACAGCGTCGTCAGCTCCAACCGGGCGGGCGCCCACGACGGCGTCGCCCACCTGATCGCCCACGGGCACCGGCGCATCGGCTTCATCGGCGACCTGCCCATCAAGCTCTACACCCGCCGCGAGCGCCTGGCCGGATACCGCTCGGCCCTCCAGGAGGCCGACCTCCCCTACGACCGGGCCCTGGTCGCCAACGCCCACGACGAGCACGGGGCCGCCGCCGCCACCTCCCAACTGCTGGGCCTGGCGGATCCGCCGACCGCCCTGTTCGCCGGCAACAACATCGTCGCGCTGGGCATAGTCACCC
Organism: Streptomyces sp. NPDC014995; assembly: GCF_043080745.1. NCBI lineage: Bacteria > Bacillati > Actinomycetota > Actinomycetes > Kitasatosporales > Streptomycetaceae > Streptomyces > Streptomyces sp. NPDC014995. The sequence goes on along the minus strand of NZ_JBIBVX010000013.1, from coordinate 253,447 downwards.
AACTCGCCCGCAGCGGACGGAAGGACGTCGCCGTCGTCGCCTTCGACGACGTACCGCTCGCCGAGGCGCTCGAACCGGCCCTGACCGTCGTCGCCCAGGATCCCGAGGAGATCGGCAGGGCGGCGGCGACCACCGCGCTGTCCCGCCTCGACGGTGACCGCTCCCGCACCCGCACCATCACGGTTCCCACCCGGCTGATCGTCCGCGGCTCGGGAGAGCGCCCCGCCGCGGTGCTACAGGAGGCGTGACCCGGGGCCGACGCCCGGGGCGCGCCGTTCGGGACGTCAGGACCGGCGAGCCGCAGACCCCGGTCACCGATATCGCCACGCCGGCCGACCGGGTGCTCGACGCTCTGCTCCCCCGACTCGCCCGTGAACCGCGGCCGGCCTTCTCCGGCCCCGGCATGGGCGCCACCGTCGCCTTCGAGGTGGCGCCGCGCATACGGCGGGAAGGACTCGCCCCGGCGTACCGATCCGTCGGAGCGGACCAGCCCCCGGACGGCGGCCCGGGCCGGGTCGGTCACGTGGTCCCCGCCGGGGCGCACGCACGCACCGAAACCTGACCACCCACCGACGCCCGACCACGCCCCGACATCCGGGGCAGCCCATGCTCGCGTTCCGGCCGTCCCGGGCCCTCACCCGCGTCCAGCGGTCCTCCCCTCGCCCCACCGGGACGACCCCACCACCGGGAACCGGAGGTTCGGCCCGGCCGCGGGCGGAGCGGAGGGCGTCCTCGGGGGCGGGGTTGCGGAAGGCGAGGCCGGCGGAGGTCGCCTACCGCCGATCCGGGCCGGACGACCCCTCGTCCGCGGCCGCTCCGGACGAGGCGTCGCCCCGACCGACCATGACCCGGCCGCCTCCCGTCACCTCGGGCTTCAGATCGACCTGGACCTGATGGGTCGTCTGACGGTCCACCGAGCCGCCGAGTTCGGCCGTCACCACGCCGATGCGCACTCCACCGCGGCCGGTTCCGGAGTGGTGCACCTGGACCGTGAACGTCAGGTTCACGTTCTCCACGGTGAAGCCCAGGGCGCGGCCCCGCGCCTCCTCCCGGGCCTGCTCCAGTTCCCCCCGGATCTGGCGGATCACCTCGGCCAGCCCCACGAACCCCGGCACATCCGTCAACTCGTACCCCCCGAAAGCCCGTTGATCTATTGCGTCCCAGTATGCGACAGGACCCTGCGCCCGTATAGTCGTGCTATGGCGGCCGACGGGGGTATCCATGATGGTTCGTCACTGGAGACGCCTTCCTGGGCGGTGCGCATCCGGCGGGCGGACGGGCAGATCGCGGGCGCCGGCATTCTGCTGAGCCCCGACACGGTTCTCACCTGCGCCCATGTGGTGGGCCGGGGAGCGCGGGTCACCGCGGAGTTCGTGGGAGCGCGCAGCCCCGCGGTGCCCTCGGTGGCGGCCTGGGTCGACGGGGACGCGTACGTGCCCAACACCCGGGACGCCGACGGCGATCCCAGCGGCGACGTGGCCCTGCTGCGGCTCGAACGTCCCAGACCCGTCGGTGAATCCGTACTGCTGTACCGGCTCTCCGCGCCGAACCGCGCGGTGCGGATGTACGGCTTCCCGTACGACCACAACGGCGGCATCTGGTTCCGGGCCACCATCGTCGGCGGCTGCGGACGCGACGGGCAGGTGCAACTGAGCCCGACGAGCCCCGGCGAGCGCGCCAGCCCGGGATGCAGCGGCTCGGGCGTGGTGGACACCCTGACGGGCAAGGTCATCGGGATGGTCCTCAGCGGGCTCGAGGACCGTCACGGGAACCTGTTCTCCTTCATGAGCCCGGCCGAGACGATCGTCCGGCACCTCCCCCAGGTCGACCAGTGGACCCGGGGCAGGACAGCCGTCGACGACGGGCTCAGGTCCACGGGGGACGACGCGGCGGAGTCGCTGCTCGACGAGCCGTTCGCCCAGCGCCTCGCCGACTGGCTCCGGGACGGCCGGCACCAGGTCAAGATCAGCCTCGTGCCCGCCGACGACGCCGTCCGGTCCGCCACCCTGCGCCGCGCCATCACCCTGGCCGACCGGGAGTTACGCACCCCGGCGTCCGTCGACCGCGCCTCCCTCGATCCGCCCGGCACCGTCCCGGCGGCCGGAGGCCACGACCTGGCCGTGGACGCCACGGGGCTCACCTCCACCGTGATCGCGGAGCGCATCGCCGAGCGCATGGGGCTGTGGCAGCACCCGGCCGACCCCGTGGGCGAGCGGATCAAAGCCGCGGACGTCACCCTCACCCTGGTCGTCGTCGGGGTCGACGAGGCCGTCGACCCACCGGCCCTCCTGGACCTGCTGGAAACGCTGCGCGCCAAGGGCAACCGCCTGCTGCTGGTCTTCCGCACCGCGGACGCCGCCTACCACCGCGCCCGGTACGAACTGGTGGTCAAGCCCGAACGCGAGCGCCGCGCACGCCTCGTCGAGCGACTGGAGAAGATCACCGGACCGCTCGCCAGGGCGCTGTACCGGCGCACGGCCGCCGTGCGGGCCGAGGACGCGCGCCCCGCCGACGCGGACCTGATGCGGGCCCACGCCGCACTGGCGGACCTGACCCGCCCGGAGGGCGCCACCGGTGACGGCGGCCCGAGCCCGGACCTCGCCCGCTACGAGCGGCTCGCCGAGCGGGTGGCCGACCGGATGACCAGGACCATCGGCACGCTCGACAGGCTCCGCGACCGGCGCGACGAGTTGGAAGGCAGGCTGCGCAGCTACCACCTGCTGCACCAGACGTCCCTGCGGGGCAACGAGGAGGACCTGACGGTGGACGCCCTCCATCTGCGCGCCTACGAACTCCTGCGGGCCAGGCCGTGCGACGTGCGTGCCGCCGAGGCCGCGGTCGACGCCTACACCCGCCGCGTCGACGGCCGGGACCCGGAGAGACAGGGACGGGGAGGTGCCTCCGCGTCATGACGTCCTTACCGACGCCGTGCCCGAGACCCGACTGCCCGGGCGGCGGCCACATCATGGTGACCGGCTACTGCGACACCTGCCACCGCAAGGCCCCCGACGAGGCCCGGGTGGCGCCGGCGCGGCCCGCCGCCGAGCCCGAGGCCCCGCGCCGGCCGGCCGCCCCGGCCGCCGACGCGCTCGACAACGACGGCCTGCTGACCCTCCCGGACGTCCCCTCCCCCGATCCGTCGGAAGCCGCGAGCACCACCGCCAGTCCACCCACCGGGGGCCGGCGCTGCGGCGTCGACAACTGCACCGGCGTCATCGGCGTCGCCTACGTCGGAGGCCCCACCCTCGACCACGGCTTCTGCCCCCAGTGCGGCCGTGAGTACTCCTTCCGGCCGAAGCTGCGCCCCGGCGACCGGGTCGGCGGCCACTACCGGGTGCTCGGCTATCTCGCTGCGGGCGGACTCGGCTGGGTCTACCTGGCGGAGGACACCCGGGTGCCGGACCTGCACGTCGTCCTCAAAGGGCTGATCAACACCGATGACGCCGTCGCCCGGCGGTCGGCCGTCGAGGAGCGCCGCTCGCTCACCACGCTCCACCACCGGGACATCGTGCGCATCGTCACGCACGTGCAGCACCAGGCGCCCGGCGACGCGGAACCCACCGGGTACATCGTGATGGAGTACGTCGGCGGACGCTCGCTCGCCTGGATCCGGCGCGCCTCCGACGGGGAACTGGCACAGCTCTTCGGCGGCTCCTTCGGCATCGGCCATGTGATCACCTACGGCTGCAAGATCCTCGGCGCCCTGGAGTACCTGCACGGCCAGGGCCTGCTGTACTGCGACATGAAGCCCGACAACGTCATCCACTACGGACGCGACATCAAGGTCATCGACCTCGGAGCCATCCGCCGGACCGACGACCGCTCCTCCAACCTCGTCTACACGTCGGGCTACGCACCGCCGAAGAAGGAACGCGACAGGCGCGGCTTCCACATCGACACCGACCTCTTCACCGTCGGCCGCACCCTGGAGGCCCTCGCCGCCCGGGCCGAGCCGGCCGCCGGACTCGCCGCCCGCTCCTTCGACGCGCTGATCAGACGCGCCAGCCACACGGAGCCGGCGGCCCGGTTCACCTCCGCGGCCGAGATGTCCCGCCAGCTGTGGGAGGTGCTGCGCGAGCACCAGGCACTCAGCGGGCACGAGCCCTACCCGGAACGCTCCACCCGGTTCGAGCCGACGGCGGCGGTGTTCGGCTCGGCTCTCGGCACGGTGCCGGCGCTGGTCCACTGGACCGGTCGCTCCGGCCCCGAGGTTCCGGACCTGCCCATCGCGGCGCCGGCCCCCCAGGACACGGCCCGGGCCCTGCCCGTCCCGATCCCCGACCCCCACGACGACGCCGCCGTGCTGCTCGGCGGCCTCGTGTCCGGCGATCCGGGCCGCATCGCGGAGCAGGCCGAACGCGAGCCGGTACTGCGCACGGTCGAGACCGCGCTGTGGCTGTGCCGTGCCTACCTCCAGGCCGGGGACCCGGGCGAGGCCGGCCGGTGGCTGGGCAGGGCCCGCGAGCAGAGCCGCGAGTACGACTGGCGGATCTTCTGGCACCAGGGCCTGGTGTGGCTGATGGAGGGTCAGGTTCAGGACGCGGAAGGCGAGTTCGCCGCGACCTACGCCGCGCTGCCCGGGGAGTCGGCGCCGAAGCTGGCCCTCGGCTACTGCGCGGAGTACCTCTTGGCCGAGGAGCGCCAGACCGAGGCGTACTACGAGGCCGTCTGGCGGCGGGACAGGACGCAGGGCAGCGCGGCCTTCGGGCTCGCCCGGCTCCACCTGCGCCGGGGAGACCGGCCGCGGGCCGTCGCCGTACTCGACGAGGTGCCGACGACCTCGCGCAACTACGACGCCGCGCGCATCGCCGCGATCCGGGTGCTCACCGGCCGGCTGCCCGGTGCCGGGCCCACGGCGGCCCAGCTGGCCGACGCCGACCGGCGGCTGGCGCTGCTCAGGGCGACCGCACAGCACCTCGTGGGCGGCAAGGCATGGGACCGGCTGGTCACCGAGGTCCGGGAGAACGCCTTCGACCGCCGTCCGCGCGCCGGCTGGGGGCCGGGCTTCCCGGCCGGCGAGCTGTTCGGGCAGGAGGACACACCGAGGGCACTGGGCAAGCTGCTGTCCCGCTCGCTGAAGGGACTCGCGGACCAGGCGGACGGCGCCGCCGAACGCGGTGACCTGCTCGACCGGGCCTACGCGGCGCTCCCCGAGGCGGCCGGCCTGCGGGATCTGCTCCGGGGGTGGCGGCGGGCGGCGTGAGGGTGCGAGGCCCGCCGGTGGGACACCGGCGGGCCGTGAACGGGCCGGCGGGCGGGCCGGCCCACGGACGAGGGCGAGGAACACGACACCGTGGACACAGGCGCATCCGGGAAGAGAGAGGCGGCGGGCATGCACGCGGCGGGAGGCGGGGCGGTGGGGAACGCCACGGTCGGCCTCGAGATCAGCCAGTGGAAGTACCTGTCCACCGAGGCGCGTGAGCCGCAGATGCACGCCATCCTGACGGTCGGGGCCGACGGCACGGCGAACGGCGGCGGGGCGGGCCCGGTACTCGCCCAGGTCCTGGCCGTGGACTGCTCCAGCTCGATGGCCTATCCGCAGGAGAAGCTCCGTGCCGCCCACCAGGCGGCCGTGGCGGCGCTGCGGATGCTGCCGGACGGCACCCCTTTCGCGGTGGTCCGGGGCACCCAGTCGGCGGCCATGGTCTATCCGCAGACCGAGACGATGGCCCGGGCGGACGCCCGCCGGCGAGCGGAGGCGGAGCAGGCCGTGCACCGTCTGATCGCGGGGGGTGGCACCTGTATCGGCAGCTGGCTCGACCTGTCCCGCCGGCTGCTGACGGAGCAGGACGCGCCCATCGGACACGTCCTGCTGCTCACCGACGGCAAGAACCAGCACGACGAGCTGATGCCGCTGTCGGACGTGCTGGAGGCGTGCGCCGGCCGCTTCGTCTGCGACGCCTGGGGCATCGGCGACGGCTGGGACGGCCGGGAGTTGCTGCGCATCACCAGCCGCCTGCACGGCGAGGCGTCCTCGGTCCGGGAGGAGGCCGCGCTCGCGGGGGAGTACGAGCAGTTGATGCACCGTCTGCTCGCGAAGAGCGTTCCCGAGCTGGTGATCTCGGTGACCCCGATGGCCGGGGCCGGGGTGCGCTACCTCAAGCAGGTCTTCCCTGCCGAGGTGGAGCTGGCCCCCGACGACGCGGGGCGCGACGACGGGACGCAGCGGTTCGTCACCCGTGCGTGGGGCGACGAGACCCGCCGCTACCAGCTGTGCCTGTCCGCCGACCCCACCGGGCGGCCCCGCGGCGAGGACCTGCAACTCGCGGTCGTCGCCCTCGAGGTGCCCGGCGGCGAGGGCGTACGGCTGTCGCCGCCCCAGCCGTGCGTCGTGCACTGGACCGACGATCCGGCCCTGTCCCGGCACACCGACGTCCAGGTCGTGCACTTCGAGCAGCACCAGAGGCTCGGCGAGGCCGTCGCGGCCGCGACCGACGCCCACCGCCGCGGTGAGCGCGACCTGGCGGAACACCACCTGGGCAGGGCCGTGCACCTCGCCCACGCCATCGACGCCGCCCAGTCGCTCGACCGGCTCGAACAGCTCGTGGAGATCGTCGACGCCGCCGCCGGGCGGGTCAGGCTCCGTCCCGGCGTGGCCGCCGTCGACTTCGAGCACCTCATCACCGCCAGCAGCCACAGCACGTACGGCCCCGGGTCGGGCTCCGCCGACGGCGTGGACCTCCTCGGACCGGCCGCGGCCACCGTGCGGTGCCCGGCCTGCGACGGGAAGGCTCCGGCGGGCGCGCGCTTCTGCCCGCTGTGCGGTCACCGGCTCCAGGATCGGCCGTGAGCACCACCGGGCGGGACCTGGCCCGCAGGCTCTGGTGGCTGCTGGGCCTCGGGGCCGCCACCACCCTCGTGCTGTTCGGCGCCTACCGGGGTGTGCACGACGACACCGTCCCGCTGGCGTCGTCGAGCACCCCGGGGATCCTGGCCGTGGACACCGCGAAGAACGCGCTGCAACGGGCGCACGCCGCCGTCGACGGGGGCGGGCCGGCGGGTGACACGACCGGTGAGTTCCACACGCAGATCTCGGTCGCCCACCAGAGCATCGCCGTCGCGGCGTCGGAGAACGTCACCGGCCTGGCGGACCGTCACACCCTGCAGACCGTCACCGGCCTGATCACCGTCTACTCGGCGTGGGTGGAGCGGGCCGGCCAGGAACCGAACGCCTCGCTGCGCCGGGCGTATCTGCACTACGCGGAACAGGGCCGGAACGACATCGTCGACCGCCTCGACGAGTTGCGGAACGAACAACTGGACGTCGCCGAGGAGCAGGCGTCCTTCCCCTGGCCGCTGCGACTGGGCTGGGGCGCGGTCCTGGTGCTGTGCCTCGCACTGTGCGCGGCGCTGGTCGAGGCGCAGCGGTTCGCGCGGCGCCGGTTCCGCCGCGCCGTGCACCCGCCCCTGCTCGCCGCCACCGTCCTGTGCGGGGCCGGGGTGGCGGTCCTCGGCTGGCTCACCGTGCGGGCGCACACGGCGATGGGCGACTCCCTCGCCGAGCTCCGCGAGACCCGGGCCGCGGACGAGATCCCCGAGGCCGGTGGGGACGTGGAGCGCTACCTGGCGGATGCCGGTTTCTGGGCGTCGCTGTCCGGGTGGGTCCTCGTCGGAGGCGTGTTGCTGATGACGTTGACGCTGGTGGGGCTGTGGCCGCGGATCTCCGAGTACCAGGGTGCCGCGATGAGACGGCCGCGCACCCGCACCCTCGGCATCGTCGGCGTCTGTCTGATCCTGCTCGTGGCGGGGGTCGCGGGTGTGCGCTGGGCGCGGGGCTGGACGGGATCGGTCACCGTCCTCGCCAACTGGAGCGGCGGCGAGAAGGAGCAGTTCGAGCGGGCCGTCCTCGAGTTCGAGGAGGAGCACCGCATCGACGTCGTCTACCAGGGCAGCAACGCCCTGAGCCAGGTGCTGGCCGCCGATCTGGCGGCCGGTACGCAACCCGACGTGGCCGTGCTGCCGGGACCGGGTGAACTGATGGCCTACGCGGCCGAGGGCAGACTCCAGCCGCTGGACGGCCTGTTCGAGGCCGGTGACTACGACGGCGTGTGGACGCCGAAAGTGGCGGGCGAGGACGGTCGGGAACACACGTACTGGCTGCCGGTCAAGACCGGCCTGAAGAGCATGGTGTGGCACGCGGGAGACGTGTCGGAGGACGAGATGGCCGAGGTCGGCGGCGAACCCGGCGGCTGGTGCCTGGCCTTGGAGTCCGGCGCGACCTCCGGCTGGCCGGGCACCGACTGGGTGGAGGACATCCTGCTCCAGCAGGCCGGCCCGCGGGTCTACGAGCAGTGGGCGACCGGCGACCTCGCGTGGACGGACGCGCGGGTCCGAAAGGCCTGGGAGACCTGGGGCGACCTGGTGGGCGCGGGCGACGGGAACCGCGTCGAGCGAGCGCTGACGGACCCCTTCGGCCAGGCCTGCCCGCAGCAGCGCCTGGAGCACCAGGGGTCGTTCCGCGACGCCGACTGGAAGCACGCCGACGGCGACTTCGTCCACTCCGCCGAGGTGATTCCCGGCGCCCGGCCGGACTCCGACCACTGGGAGGTCTCCGGCGACCTCGCGGCCATGCTGAACGCGACGGACGAGGCCAGGAAGCTGATCCGTTTCCTGGCCGATCCCGGTACCGGGCTGCCGGACTTCACGGCCAACAGGAAGGCCGCCGCACCGGACGGCCAGGAGGAGCCGGTGAAGCGGAGGATCGGCACGATCCTGCGCGACTCGCGGCAGACGCTCTGCTGGGACGCGTCGGACACCATGCCCCCGGCCCTGCGCAACGCCTTCCACCAGGCGGTCCTGCACTTCCTCGTCGCGCCCGACGGGCTGGAGGACCAGTTGCGACGGCTGGACGCCCTGCGCGACGACCGGGGCCCGACGCTCCCGGTCTGCGGCGGCGGCTGAGCGGTCACGTCGACGCACCGCCGTGGCAGCCGTCCGGTTCAGGCCGGGTTGCGGCCGAGCTGCCGCCGGTGAACGACTCGCGCAAAGGGGGCAACCCCGTGGACGCGGTCCGTCGGGAGGGCGGGCCCTGGCAAGGTGTCCGGGGAGGACCTCGTCGACCGTCCGGCAGACCAGCAAGGAGCAGCATGAACGAGCCGCGGGCACACCGGCCACTCGTCCACCAGGAGATCCGGGACACGGTGGCGGTGCTCCGCCTGGACGACCCGGACCGCCGTAACGTCCTGTCGCCGCGGATGGTGCGGGACCTGGTCGACGCCGTCGAGGCGTGCGAGCAGGACGACGCCGTCGGCGCGATCGTGCTCACGGGCGCGGGCCCGGCCTTCTGCGCGGGTGCCGAACTGGACAACCTGCTGGCCGCCGCCGAGGGCGAGGAGCACCGGCTGCGGGAGGTGTACGCGGGCTTCCTGCGGGTGGCCTCGTGCCGGTTGCCGACCATCGCCGCCGTCAACGGCCCCGCGGTGGGGGCGGGGCTCAATCTCGCCCTGGCCTGCGACATCCGGCTGGCCTCCGAAGAGGCCCTGTTCGACTGCCGGTTCGCCCGGCTCGGACTGCACCCGGGCGGCGGGCACACCTGGATGCTCACCCGCGCCGTCGGCCACCAGAGGGCCGCCACCATGCTCCTGCTCTCCCAGCCGCTCAGCGGGCGGGAGGCCGCCGACGCAGGACTGGCGCTGCGCTGCCTTCCCGGCGCCGGACTCGTCGAGGAGGCGGTGGCCCTCGGCGGGCGGGCCGCGGGAACCGACCCCGCCCTGCTGCGCACGATCAAGCAGAGCCTGTACGAGAGCGGCGCGGAACCCGACTTCACGCGGATGGTCGACGTCGAGTTCGACCGCCAGGTGCGCTCCCTGCACCAGCCCGCGTTCAAGGAAGCCATGGAACGGGTCCGCGCGCGGCGCCGCACGGACCCTCGGACCTGAGGGGGATCACCGAGCTGTCAGGCCGGCCCCTCCGGGGCCGGCCCGCTCGTGCCCCGCACCACCAGTTTCGGATCCAGCACCGCCTCCCGCGGTGCCAACTCCGCGTTCTCCAGGCGCTCCACGGCGAACCGGACCGCGTGCTCGGCCATGAGGACCGAGTCCTGGCGGACGGTGGTCAGGCCGATCGGCATCAGGTGGGAGAGGTGGCTGTCGTCGTAGCCGACGACGGACAGGTCGCGCGGCACCTCGACACCGGCCCGGGTCAGGGACATCAACAGGCCCATCGCGCTGCGGTCGTTCCCGGCGAGGACCGCCGTCGGCAGGTCCTGCCCCCAGTCGCGCTCGGCCAGCAGCAGACGCCCGGTCTCGATGCCCGACTGCTCGGTGTGGTCGCCGGGAATCACCCGTACCTCCGACTCCAGCCCGTGCCGGCGCATCGCGGCCCGGTAGGCGCGCCGCCGCTCCGCCGAACCGGGGCCACGGCCGCCGTCGATGTGCACGATCCGGCGGTGCCCCAGCTCGACCAGGTGGTCCATGGCCTGCCGTATGCCCTTGCCCTCGGCGGTGTGCACGCTGTCGACCCGGGCGTGGGGGACCCGGCGGCCGACCGAGACGGCGACCGTACGGTGTCCGAGGGCGTCGAGGTCGGCGGTCGCCGTGTCCGGGCCCAGCAGGATCACCGCCTCGCAGCGGTGGCCGAGCAGCGCCTCGACGGCCTTTGCCTCGCCGCGCCCCTGGGCGGTGGCGGAGAGCAGCACCTCGTAGCCGAGCCGCTCGGCCTCGGGATAGATGCCCTCCACGAGGTCGGCGTGGAAGGTCTGGTGGACGGTGAACATGACGCCGAGGGTGCGGCTGCGGCCGCGGGCCAGCAGCCGGGCCGCGTTGTCGGGGTGGTAGCCGATCTCGTCGGCGACGCGCAGGACCCGTTCGCGGGTCTCCTGGCTCGCCCCCGGCTGGTCACGGAAGATGATCGAGACGAGAGCCCTGGACACGCCGGCCTTCGCGGCGACGTCCGCCATCGTGGGCCGCTGCTTGCCCGATGCGTTCACCTGTGAACCACCCTTCGACGCGCCCACTGTACGGGCACCCCCTGAAATCTCCCGGCAACAAGCTATTGACATGACATTTGGACAGGGGTCATCGTACTCGCACTAGAGCGCGCTAGTAGAGCGCGGCAGTGATCCTCCGTGACAAGTACCCGAAAGTCTCCCGGAGCGAAGGGAAACCGCGAAATGCCGTGGGAAGTGCTGACCGTGGGCCGTGTGGGAGTGGACGTGTATCCGCTCCAGACGGGCGTGGGGCTGGGGGAGGTCACGTCGTTCGGCAAGTACCTGGGGGGCAGCCCGACCAACGTCGCCGTGGCCGCGGCCCGGTACGGCCGCTCGTCGGCTGTGATCACCAAGACGGGCCGGGACCCGTTCGGCGACTTCGTCCGCACGGCGCTGGAGGGTTACGGCGTAGGCACCTGCTTCGTGGGGACGTCGGGCATCGCGCCGACTCCGGTGACGTTCTGCGAGATCTTCCCGCCGGACGACTTCCCGCTGTACTTCTACCGGCTGCCGAAGGCTCCCGACCTGGACATCCGCCCGGAGGAGCTGGACCTGGACGCGGTGCGTGACGCGCGGGTCTTCTGGTTCACGGGGACGGGACTGAGCGAGGAGCCGAGCCGTTCGGCGACCCTGGCCGCACTGGCCCACCGGGCGAAGGCCCGCACGACCGTCTTCGACCTGGACTGGCGGCCGATGTTCTGGGCGGACCCGGCCGAGGCACGCGCGTACTACGCCGAGGCCCTGCGCCACACCACGGTCGCGGTGGGCAACCTCGACGAGTGCGAGGTGGCCACCGGCGAGCGCGAGCCGTACGCCGCCGCGAAGGCGCTGCTCGCGGCCGGTGTGGAGCTGGCGGTGGTGAAGCAGGGGCCGAAGGGGGTCCTGGCCATGGACCGGGACGGCTCGGTCGCCGAGATCCCGCCGGTCCCGGTGGACGTCGTCAACGGCCTCGGCGCCGGTGACGCCTTCGGCGGGGCGCTGTGCCACGGGCTGCTGTCCGGCTGGGACACCCGGCGCACGGTCACCTTCGCCAACGCCGCCGGCGCCATCGTCGCGAGCCGGCTCTCCTGCTCCGACGCGATGCCGACGGCCGCGGAGGTCGAGTCCAAGCTGCGCGAGGCGAGCCTCGCCCCCACCGAACGAAAGGCGTGACGAGGTGCTGTCCGACAACGTGAGCCGCATCGTGGAGGCCCGGGTCAACGACCCCGGGTCCGTCGCCGCAGCGGCCGCCCGACGTGTCAGAGCCACGTCTCTCCTCGGCGAGCACGGCAAGGCGATGATCATCGCCGCCGACCATCCGGCACGCGGCGCCAACGGCGTCGGCGGTGACCCCTCCGCCATGGCCGACCGCTCCCGACTGCTCGACCGGCTGTGCACGGCGCTGGAGCGTCCGGGTGTGACCGGTGTGCTGGCCACCGCCGACATCCTGGAGGACCTGCTGCTGCTCGGCGTCCTGGACGGCAAGAGCGTCTTCGGCTCCATGAACCGCGCCGGTCTCGCGGGCTCGGTCTTCGAGATCGACGACCGATTCACCGGCTACGACGCCGCCACGATCGCCGCGATGCGTTTCGACGGCGGCAAGATGCTCACGCGCATCGCGCTGGAGGACCCGGCGACCCCGTCCGTCCTGGAGAACACCGCCCGCGCCGTCGACGAGTTGAACGACCGCCACCTCATCGCGATGGTCGAGCCGTTCCTGTCGGTGTGGCAGGACGGGAAGATCCGCAACGACCTCTCCACAAACGCCGTGATCAAGTCGGTCACCATCGCCTCCGGGCTGGGCCGCCGTACCGCCTACACCTGGCTGAAGCTGCCGGTCGTGGAGGACATGGAGCGGGTGCTGGCCTCCTCGACGCTGCCGGCGCTGCTGCTGGGCGGGGAGGTCAAGGACGCCGACGCCGCCTTCGCCTCCTGGGGCAAGGCGCTGAAGCAGCCCACCGCGCAGGGTCTGGTCGTGGGACGCTCCCTGCTCTATCCCTCGGACGGCGATGTCGCCGGGGCGGTGGACCGGGCGGTGAGCCTGCTGTGACCGACACCGGCAAGCACCACCTCCCCGCGGGGACTTCGGCCGACGGCCCCTACGACGTCCTGGTCACGCCCGAGTCGGCGGGCTGGGGATACTCCGGCCTCAGGATCCTGACCCTGGAGCCGGGAGAGACGCACGCCCTGCGCACCGGGGACTCGGAGTTCCTGGTCCTTCCGCTGACCGGTGGCTGCACCGTCACCGTGGACGGCCGGTCCTTGGAACTGGACGGCCGCACGGACGTCTTCACCTCGGTCACCGACTTCGCGTACCTCCCCCGGGAGTCGGAGGTCCTCATCGGCAGCGCGCGCGGGGGCCGGTTCGCACTGCCCTCCGCCCGCACACAACGGCGCGGCTTCCCCGCTCGGTACGGGCCCAAGGAGGACGTGCCCGTCGAGCTGCGCGGCGCGGGCGCCTGCTCGCGGCAGGTCAACAACTACTGCCTGCCCGGCACCTTCGAGGCCGAGCAGCTCCTGGTGTGCGAGGTCCTCACGCCCGGCGGCAACTGGTCGTCGTACCCGCCCCACAAGCACGACGAGGCACGGCCGGGGGCGGAGTCCGAGCTGGAGGAGATCTACTACTTCGAGGTCGCGGGCGAGGGCGGGTTCGGCTACCAGCGGGTGTACGGCACTGCCGAGCGGCCCATCGACGTGCTGGCCGAGGTCCGCTCCGGCGACACGGTGCTGATCCCGCACGGCTGGCACGGCCCGTCGATCGCCGCGCCCGGCTACGACCTGTACTACCTCAACGTCATGGCCGGTCCCGGGCAGGACCGCGCCTGGCTGATCTGCGACGACCCCGCCCATGGGTGGGTGCGTTCGACGTGGGACTCCCAGGACGTCGACGACCGGCTGCCGTTCGGGGCCAAGGAGAACGAGTGATGGAAACGATCAGGCTGACCACCGCGCAGGCTCTCGTCCGCTTCCTGGCGAACCAGTACAGCGAGCGCGACGGCCAGGAGCAGCGCCTCATCCCCGGGGTGTGGGGCATCTTCGGCCACGGCAACGTGGCCGGCGTCGGGCAGGCCCTCCTCCAGGCCGCTGTCACCCAAGAGGCCGATCTCCCCTATTACCTGGCGCGCAACGAGCAGGGCATGGTCCACGCCTCGGTGGCGTACGCCAAGATGCGCGACCGGCTGGCGACCTTCGCCTGCACGGCGTCGACCGGCCCCGGCTCGACGAACATGATCACGGGCGCGGCGCTGGCGACGACCAACCGGCTGCCGGTCCTGCTGCTGCCGTCCGACATGTTCGCCACCCGCGCCGCCGACCCGGTCCTCCAGCAGTTGGAGGACACCCGGGGCGGGGACGTCACCGTCAACGACGCCTTCCGCGCCGTGTCGAAGTACTTCGACCGCATCCAGCGTCCCGAGCAGCTCATCCCGGCCGCGCTGGCCGCGATGCGCGTGCTGACCGACCCGGTGGAGACCGGCGCCGTAACGCTGGCGCTGCCGCAGGACGTGCAGGCCGAGGCCTACGACTGGCCGGTGTCGTTCTTCCGGCGCCGGGTGTGGCACATCGGGCGTCCGGTGCCGGAGCCGGCCGCCGTCGAGCGGGCTGCCGCGCTGCTGCGCACCGCGAGGAAGCCGCTGATCGTGGCCGGCGGCGGCACCGTCTACTCCGGTGCCGAGACCGCCCTGCGCGCCTTCGCCGAAGGCACCGGCATCCCGGTCGCCGACACCCACGCCGGCAAGGGCGCCGTGTCCTGGGACCACCCCTGCGCCGTCGGCGGCATCGGCTCCACCGGCTCCTACGCCGCCAACGAGCTGGCGAAGGACGCCGATGTCGTTCTCGGTATCGGCACCCGGTACTCGGACTTCACCACCGCCAGCCACACCGTCTTCGGCAACCCCGACGTCACCTTCGTCAACCTCAACGTCGCCCGCCTGGACGCCGTCAAGCACTCGGCGGAACCGCTGGTGGCCGACGCCCGACTCGGCATCGAGGCCCTCGCGGGGGCGCTGGCCGGATGGGAGGTCGACCCGGAGTACCGGGACCGGACGCGCCGGCTCATCGCGCGAACCCGGCAGATCGAGGAGGAGTGCTTCGCACCCGGCCGCAACACCGGCGAACTGCCCGCCCAGACCCAGATCCTGGGCGCGCTCAACGACGTCCTGGGCGACCGTGACGTGGTCATCAACGCGGCCGGGTCCATGCCCGGCGATCTGCAACAACTCTGGCGCGCCCGGGACCCGAAGGCCTACCACGTCGAGTACGCCTACTCGTGCATGGGCTACGAGGTCGCCGCCGGCGTCGGGGCCAAGATGGCCGACCCCTCACGTGAGGTCGTCGTCCTGGTCGGGGACGGCTCGTATCTGATGATGGCTCAGGAGATCGTGACCATGGTCTCCGAAGGGCTGAAGGTCATCATCGTCCTCGTCCAGAACCACGGCTTCGCCTCCATCGGCGCCCTCTCGGAATCCCTCGGCTCACAGCGCTTCGGCACCAAGTACCGCTACCGCGACGGCGATTCCGGCCTCCTCAACGGCGACGTGCTGCCCGTCGACCTCGCCGCCAACGCCTCCTCACTGGGTGCGGACGTCCTGCACGCCACCACCGTCGAGGAATTCCGTACGGCGATGGAGAAGGCTCGGGCCGCGAGCCGCACCACCGTGGTCCACGTCGAGACCGACCTGTACGGGCCGAACCCGCCCGGCCACGGCTGGTGGGACGTCCCCGTCAGCGAGGTCTCCGCCCTGGACTCCACCCAGGCCGCGTACGAGACGTACGCCGCCCACAAGCAGTCCCAGCGCCACTACCTGTAAGGACACCCTCACGTGAAGACTATTCAGCACTGGATCGACGGCTCGGCCGTCCCCGGCTCGGACACCGCCCCGGTGTTCAACCCGGCCACCGGCGCCGAGCAGGCGCGGGTGGTTCTGGGCGGCTCCGCCGATGTTGACGCGGCGGTCGTCGCCGCCGCGCGCGCCTTCGAGACCTGGTCGGAATCCTCGCTCTCCCAGCGCACCCAGGTGATGTTCGCCTTCCGTCAGCTCCTCGTCGAGCACGAGGAGGAACTGGGCCGGATCATCTCCGCCGAGCACGGCAAGACCGTCGACGACGCCCGCGGCGAGATCACCCGCGGCCGGGAGGTCGTCGAGTTCGCCTGCGGCCTCGGCGACATCCTCAAGGGCAACTTCTCCGACCAGGTCTCCCGCGGCGTCGACGTCCACAACTTCCGCCAGCCGCTGGGGGTCGTCGCGGGCATCACGCCGTTCAACTTCCCGGCGATGGTGCCGCTGTGGATGCACCCCATCGCCATCGCCACCGGCAACACCTTCATCCTCAAGCCGAGCGAGCGCGATCCGTCCGCCGCGAACTTCGTCGCCGAGCTGTACAAGAAGGCCGGTCTGCCCGACGGCGTCTTCAACGTCGTCCACGGCGGCAAGCCCGCCGTCGACGCGATCCTCACCCACCCCCACATCCAGGCCGTCTCCTTCGTCGGGTCGACACCGATCGCCAAGTACGTCCACGAGCAGGCCACCGCCCACGGCAAGCGCGTCCAGGCCCTCGGCGGCGCCAAGAACCACGCCGTCGTCCTCCCCGACGCCGACCTGGAGTTCGCCGCCAACCACATCACCGCAGGCGCCTACGGCTCCGCCGGCGAACGCTGCATGGCCGTCTCCGTCGCCGTAGCCGTCGGCGACGCCGCCGACGCACTGGTGGAGATCCTCCAGCGCAAGGCCCGCGAAGTGAAGGTCGGACCCGGCGACGAGCCGGGTGTGGAGATGGGCCCGCTGGTCACCAAGGCCGCCCAGGAGCGTGTCGAGACCGCCGTCGGCACCGCCCACGCCCAGGGCGCCACCGTCGTCGTCGACGGACGCGGCCTGAAGATCGACGGACACGAAGACGGCTTCTTCACCGGCCCGTCCCTCCTCGACCACGTCACCACCGAGATGGACGCCTACAAAGAGGAGTTGTTCGGCCCGGTCCTGGCCATCGTGCGCGCCGACACCCTCGACGAGGCCATCGGCCTCATCAACGCCAACCCCTACGGCAACGGCACCGCACTGTTCACCGCCTCCGGCGAAGCAGCCCGCCGATTCCAGCGCAACGTCCACGTCGGCATGATCGGCGTCAACGTCCCCGTGCCCGTGCCGATGTCGTACTACTCCTTCGGCGGCTGGAAGGACTCCCTCGTCGGCGACTCCCCCATCCACGGCCCCGAAGGCATCCGCTTCTACACCCGCCCCAAGGTCGTCACCACCCGCTGGCCCCAGCCCGCACAACAGGTCACCGCGGGATTCGACTTCCCCACCTCCAGCTGAGTCCCCCCGTCCCCTCTCCCCGAAGGAAACGTCATGGCAACGGCGCCATCCACTCCCCGCGTCATCGCGGGCAACCTGTGTCTGGGTTCGGCCCCCGACTCCTGGGGCGTGTGGTTCCCCGAGGACGAGCACCAGGTTTCCCCCACCCGCTTCCTCGACGAGCTCGCGCAGGCCGGCTACAAGTGGCTGGAACTCGGCCCGTACGGCTACCTGCCCACCGACCCGCAGCGGCTGAGGGCGGAACTCGACGCGCGCGGGCTACAGGTCTCCGGCGGCACCGCCTTCGGCGCCCTGCACCGCCCCGAGGCCTGGGACGACATGCTCGCCCACGTCCGCCAGGTCGCCACCCTGACCGCCGCCGCCGGCGCCCACCACCTCGTCCTCATCCCGCCGATGTACCGGGACGAGAAGACCGGCGCGTTCACCGAGTCCCCGGAGCTGACCGCGGAGCAGTGGGCCGGCTTCGGCAAGGCCGCCGACCGGCTCGGCAAGCTCCTCCTCGACGAGTACGACGTACGCCTGGTCGTCCACCCCCACGCCGACAGCCACATCCAGACCCAGCCGGAGATCGAGCGGCTGCTCAACGAGTCCGACGCCCGCTACACCAACCTCTGCCTGGACACCGGCCACGTCGCCTACGGCGGCGGCGACAACCTCGACCTGATCCGCCGCTTCGGCGAACGCGTCGGCTACGTCCACATCAAGCAGATGGACCCCACCGTCCTGGCCCAGGTCGCCGCCGAAAACCTCTCCTTCGGCGAGGCCGTCAAGCGCGGGGTGTGCGTGTCACCCCCCGCGGGCGTCCCGAACCCGGCCGACGTCGTCACCGAACTCGCGCGCCTGGACGCGGAGTTGTTCGTGATCGTCGAACAGGACCTGTACCCCTGCGCGCCCGAGGTACCGCTGCCCATCGCGCTCAGCACCCGCGAGCACCTGGCCGGCTGCGGCCTGACCGGAACCCGACGCCCGACCGTCAACCAGTAGGAGGTGGCCATGGACGTCACGAACGAAACGCCCCAGGCCCCCACCCCGGCCACCGCCGTCCCGGACGAGGCCCCGCCGGCCGTCTCCCGGCGGCTGCGGCTGATCACTCTCATCGCCACGTTCGGTGGTCTGCTCTTCGGCTACGACACCGGCGTCATCAACGGCGCCCTGCCCTACATGACCGACGACCTGGGCCTGACCCCGGTCACCGAGGGCATGGTCACCAGCAGCCTCCTGCTGGGTGCCGCCCTCGGCGCGGTCGCCGGTGGCCGGCTGTCGGACGCCCGCGGACGGCGGCGCACGATCCTGGTGCTGGCCGCGCTGTTCTTCGTCGGCGCGCTCGGCTGCACCCTCGCCCCCACCACGGCGATCATGGTCGTGGCCCGCTTCGTGCTCGGCCTGGCGGTCGGCGGTGCCTCGGTGACCGTGCCGGTCTATCTCGCGGAGGTCTCCCCCGCCGAACGCCGCGGCGCCCTGGTCACCCGCAACGAACTGATGATCGTCAGCGGTCAGTTGCTGGCCTTCACCTTCAACGCGATCATCGCCCGGGTCGGCGGTGAGTCCGGTGGCGTCTGGCGCTGGATGCTCGTCATCGCCACCCTCCCCGCCGTCGTCCTCTGGTTCGGCATGCTCGTCATGCCGGAGAGCCCCCGCTGGCTGGCCTCCAAGACCCGCTTCGGCGAAGCCCTGGACGTCCTCAAGCAGGTCAGGTCCCAGCAGCGCGCCGAAGCCGAACTCGCCGAGGTCTCCGCGCTCGCCGTGAGGGAGGAGCAGGAGAACCTCGGCGGCTGGAAGGACCTCAGGGCCACCCCCTGGCTGCGCAAACTGATGCTCGTCGGCTTCGGCATCGCGATCGTGCAGCAGATCACCGGCGTCAACACGATCATGTACTACGGCACCCAGATCCTCACCGACGCCGGCTTCGCCTCCGACAGCGCGCTCACGGCGAACATCGCCAACGGCGTGATCTCGGTACTGGCCACCTTCGTCGGCATCTGGCTCCTCGGCCGAGTACCGCGGCGGCCGATGCTGATGACCGGCCAGATTGGCACCACTCTCGCCCTGCTGCTGATCGGCGTCTTCTCCCTGGCGCTGCCCGCCGGTGATCCCCGGGCGTTCGCCGTGCTGGCGATGACGGTCACCTTCCTCGCCTTCCAGCAGGGCGCGATCTCTCCGGTGACCTGGCTGATGCTGTCGGAGATCTTCCCGATGCGGATGCGCGGCTTCGGCATGGGTGTCGCGGCCGTGGTGCTCTGGCTGACCAACTTCGTCATCGGCCTGGTCTTCCCCTCCCTGGTCTCCGGGATCGGCGTCTCCAACACCTTCTTCCTGTTCGTGGTGGCGGGGATCTTCTCCCTCACCTTCGTGAAGCTCTACGTCCCCGAGACCAAGGGCCGCACGCTCGAAACCCTGGAAGCCGAACTCAGGGCGCGCTTCTCCTGACCCCCTCCCGCCCCGGGCCGACGGCGGCCCGGGGCCGCAGAAAGGACCTACCCATGACTGTGCGCGTAGGCGTCATCGGCGCCGGCTGGATCGGCCACGAGCACATCCGGCGCCTCACCGACACCGTCACCGGGGCCCGCGTCACCGCGGTCACCGACATCGACGCCGCCCGCGCCGAGGAGGCGGCGGCACGGGTCGGCGCCCGAGTGCTGCCCGACGGCGCGGCCCTGATCGCGGCGGACGACGTGGACGCCGTCCTCGTCACCTCCTGGGGGCCGACGCACGCCGAGCACGTGCTGAACGCCATCGCGGCCGGGAAACCGGTGTTCTGCGAGAAGCCCCTCGCCACGACCGCCGAGGACTGCCTGAAGATCGTCGAGGCGGAGACGGCCCACGGCCGCCGTCTCGTCCAGGTGGGCTTCATGCGCCGCTACGACGCCGGCTACCGGCAGATGAAGCAGGTCATCGACTCCCGCCGCATCGGTGAGCCGCTGATCGTGCACTGCGCGCACCGCAACCCGACCGTCCCGGAGTCGTACACCTCCGCCATGGCCGCCCTGGACACCGCGGTGCACGAGGTGGACGTCCTGCGCTGGCTCCTCGACGACGAGATCGTCTCCGCGCAGGTGGTCACGCCGCGCGCCACCGGCAAGCGGTTCGAGCACCTCAAGGACCCGCAGATCATGCTCTTCGAGACCGCCGAGGGCGTCCGCATCGATCTGGAGGTCTTCGTCAACTGCCAGTACGGCTACGACATCCAGTGCGAGGTGGTCGGCGAGGAGGGGCTGGTCCGGCTGCCCGACCCGGCCGCGGTCGGCGTGCGCAGCGCGGGACGGCACACGACCGACGTCCTGACGGACTGGGTGGGGCGCTTCGCGGACGCCTTCGACACCGAGTTCCGCGAGTGGATCGCGAACCTCGCGGCGGGCACCGAGCCCACCGGCCCCTCCGCCTGGGACGGCTACGCCGCCACCGTCATCACCAGCGCGACCGTCGAGGCCCTGGAATCGGGCCGCGTGATCGCCACCGACCTCGAGCCCCGGCCCGCTTTCTACGGAGGCGCCGCATGAAAATCGCCCTCGACCCGTACATGTTCCGCGCCCTGCCCATCGACGAGATGGTGCGCACGGTCGCCGAACTCGGCTACGAGTACATCGAGTTGTCGCCGCGCGACGACTTCATGCCGTTCTTCCTCCACCCGCGCGCCGACGACGAGCGGATCGGGCAGCTGAAGAACTCCCTGCGCACGCACGGCGTGCAGCTCTCCTCCGTGCTGCCGCTGTACAAGTGGTCCTCACCCGACGAGACCGAACGGCAGGCCGCCGTCCGCTACTGGAAGCGGATGATCGAGATCACCGCCGACCTCGGATGCCCGCTGATGAATTCCGAGTTCAACGGCCGCCCCGAACGCGCCGCCGAGAGCGAGGCCGCCTTCTGGCGGTCCATGGAGGAACTGCTGCCGGTGTTCGAGCGGGAAGGCATCGCTCTGAACCTGGAGGCCCACCCGGACGACTTCTGCGAGGAGAACACCCCCGCGGTCGACCTGGTCCGCGCGATCAACAGGCCCTGGGTGAACTACCTCTACTGCGCCCCGCACAGCTTCCACCTCTCCGGCCCCTCGCAGGTCGGCGCGGACATCGCCGCGATGATGCGCTACGCCGGCGACAAGCTGAAGCACGTCCACATCGCCGACTCCTTCAACCACAAGGGCTCCTCCGGGCTGCGCTACATCCTCAACCCGCCCGGCACCACCGCCCGCATCCACCAGCACCTCGACATCGGCCAGGGCGAAGTCGACTGGGACGCCTTCTTCGGCACCCTCCGCGAACTCGGCTTCGACGGAGTCGCCACCGCCTGTGTCTTCGCCTGGGAAGAGCGGGCCCGCGAATCCTCCGCGTTCATGCTGGACCGCATCACCAAGGAACTCGCCACCTGAACGCGAAATGACGGGAAATTAATTGGCCCGAGCGCCTGATAAATAAATACCGAAGCGAAAGCCTTGCCGAGCACTGACCCCGCCCGGCAAGGCCCTTTCGCCTGCCCAAAAACGGCACTTGAGCAGCGGTAAAGGTACGCCCGAAGCCGTTACCCGTTCGTTTGAATTCATCCTGCCTCACCGTATTGACACCTTCGGCCAAACGGGCGCTAATTTTCGCCAAAGAGGTCACCGGCCGCGCCACGGAAAATTCAGGACCTCGTCTCTTTCTCCCCCGTACTTATTCCTCCACAGGAGAGGTAGGACCATGCCGCACTCCGCTCACTCGCCCAGAGCAGCCCGAAGAACCCGCCGGGTCTCCGGCTTGCGCGCACTCGCCGTCGTCCCCGCACTGGCTCTGCTCGCGGTGGGCTGCTCCCAGGCCTCGGACGGCACCGCCTCGGCCTCCGGCAAGGGCACGTCGCTGGGGTCGGGCCTCGGCAGCAAGGCCAAGGACCGCAAGGTCACCTTCCTGCTCCCCCAGGACCCCGGAGACCCGTTCTGGACCACCATCGCGCAGGGTGCCAAGGACGCCGCGCAGTTGCTCGACCTCGACCTGAACATGCAGACCAGCTCGGGCGACCAGGCCAAGTACAACGACCTCATCGGCAGCGCGGTCGCCGACAAGCCCGCGGCTCTGGCCGTCGTCCTGGACGACCCCAACAAGTACACCGAGAACGTCTGCGCGGCCCAGAAGGCCGGCATCCCCGTGATGAGCTACAACATCACCCAGGAGGGCGCGGTCGGCGCCTGCACCCTCGGCTTCGTCGGACAGGACTTCGAAGAGGTCGGCTATCTGCTCGGCAAGCGTCTCCTCGCCGACCACCCCGACATCGGCAAGGGTGACACCGTCCTCACCCCCGTGGAGTTCCCGGACCAGGTGTACGCGGTCCAGCGCCACGCCGGCGTCAAGCGCGCCCTGGACGAGGTGGGCGCCAGGACGGACATCCTCGGCACCGGCATCGAGGACTCCGCCGCCCTGGACAAGATCACGCAGTATCTGCTCGGCCACAAGAAGACGGCCGCCGTCGTCCCGCTGGGCGGAACCCCGCACCGCAACGTCGTCAAGGCCATGGAGGACTCCGGTGTGCAGGTGCCCGTCGTCGGCTTCGACCTGGCACCGCAGATCGTCACCGGTATCAAGTCCGGCGCCATCGACGCGGCGGCCGACCAGCAGGGCTACGTCCAGGGCTTCCAGACGGTCGTGCAGCTCGGTCTGAAGCTCGACTTCGGTCTCAGCCCGGCCGACATCAACTCCGGTGGCAGCGGCCTGGTCGACAAGTCCAACGTCGGCATCGCCGAGGAACTCGCCGGCAAGGTCCGCTGACCCGCGCCGTCCGGACCTCCGGCACACCCCCTCACCCGCCGACGATTCGGCTCGGGGCGGCCAGGCGCCATCGGCCGGCCGCCCCGCCCATCTCAACCAGGAAGGCAGTACCACCATGAGCGAGCGGAGCGGTCAGGTGACCGCGGCGAGCATCCCGGCGGCAGGGGGCGCCGCCGTGGAGGAGGACGCCACGGCGGGGAACGCGCCCGCCCGGAAGCGGACTCCGGCGGACTCCGCCCCCGCCACCACGGCCGACCGGCTGACCGAGCGCCTGCGCCAGATCCGCGGGCGTGGGGCGCTGGAGATCGGCCTGGTCTTCCTCCTCGTGCAGCTCGGCTGCGTCATCTACTACCTCGTGGACCCGGTCGGCTTCCCCTACCTGGAGAAGTCGAACTTCAACGTCCTCAGCCAGAGCATCCCCGTGCTGGCGATCCTCGCCATCGGCGCCGGCATCCTGATCATCGCCGGTGAGTTCGACCTGTCGCTCGGCGCCAACTTCACCTTCTGCGCCCTGGTGTTCACCCGGTGGTACTCCGACGGGACGAGCGCCTGGGCCGCCACCGGCATGGCCCTGGTCACCGGCATCGCGATAGCACTGCTCAACGGCGTCCTCGTCACCAAGGCCAGGATCCCCTCCTTCATCGTGACGCTCGGCATGATGCTCTTCTGGGAAGGGGCGGCGCTCTTCTACAACGGCACCACGGCCGCCCTGGTGGTCCCCAGCGAGACGCTGAAGCGGGTCTTCACCGCCGACCTCGGCTTCTTCCGCGGTCAGGTGCTGTGGCTGCTCGGTGTCGGCGTCGTGTTCTGGCTGCTGGTGCACCGGCACCGGCTCGGCAATCACGTCTTCGCCGTCGGCGGCAACCCCGCCGCCGCCCGCGCCATCTCCATCAACCCCGACCGCGTCAAGATCATCGCGTTCGGCATCCTCGGTCTGTGCGTGGCCCTCGCCGCCGTCCTGACCGCCGTCCGCACCGGTTCCGTCCAGCCCGGCACCGGGCGCGGCATGGAACTGAAGGCGATCGCGGCCGCCGTCGTCGGCGGGGTCGCGCTGTCCGGCGGCCGGGGCAGTGTGCTCGGCATGGTCCTCGGCGCCGCGCTCATCCTCACCGTGCAGGACATCCTGCTGCTCGGTGGTGCGCCCGGCTTCTACCTGGACCTCTTCGTCGGTCTGATCATCGTCGCCGCGGCCTTCTTCAACCGCCTGATCGAGGGGAAGGCCAAGTGAGCACCGCCGAGCCCACCGCCGGAAACGGAGCAACCATGTCCCCCACCGCCACCGCGGAACGCACCGGCGAGGTCCTGCTGGAGCTGTCCGGCATCACCAAGCGGTACGGAGCCAACACCGTCCTCGACGACGTCGGCTTCCGGATCCACCAGGGCGAGGTGGTCGGCCTGCTCGGCGACAACGGCGCCGGCAAGTCGACTCTGGTCAAGACGATGTCCGGAGTCGTCACCGCGGAGGAGGGCAACTACCTCTGGCGCGGCGAGAAGCTGACCACGCCCAACCGCCAGGAGACCGAGAGGCGGGGCGTCGAGACGATCTTCCAGGACTCCGCCCTGGTGCCGTCCATGACCATCACCCGCAACATCTTCATGGGCCGCGAACTCACCAACGCCCTCGGCCTGCTGAAGCTGAGGAAGATGGACGAGATCGCCGCGCGGATCCTCGACAGCGTGGTCACCATCGAGGGCATCAAGAGCCCCCGCCAGCTGGTGGGTTCGCTCTCCGGCGGACAGCAGCAGGCCGTGGCGATCGCCCGCGCCGTGCACTTCAAGCGCAGCCTGCTCATCCTGGACGAGCCGACCAGCGCACTGGCCGTGCGCGCGACCGAGGCGCTGCTCAACTACCTGCTCCGGCTGAAGCAGGAGGGAGTCAGCTCGGTGCTGGTCACCCACAACCTCCACCACGCCTACCAGATCTGCGACCGGCACATCGTGATGAACCACGGGCGCAAGATCCTCGACGTGCGCCGGGAGGACACCAGCGTCGAGGAACTGACCGCCGCCGTCGTCGAGGGACCGGAGGGCCTGCGCCGCCACCGCGAGGGCAAGCCCCTCGCCTGAGCGGCGGCCGGCCCGGAGCGACCGTTCACGGCACAGCGAGGCCGGACCCGCGGGACACCAGAGGCGGGGCCGGCCTCGCCTTCTCCGTGTCCGAGGTGACGACGTAGGCCTCGGGGTCGAATGCGGCCAGGCGCCGGCGCATCCGGCCCGTCGACCAGGGCCAGCTGAAGCTGTTGCGGCCGTTGCCGTCGAGGTAGTAGCTCGAGCATCCGCCCGCGTTGTACACGGTCGGGGGCAGCGCCTGCTGGACTTCGGCGCTGAAGGCGGCCTGGACTTCCGGGCGTACGTCCATGCTGGTCCAGCCCGCGGAGCGGAAGTGGCGCACCGCGCGGGACACGTAGTCCAGTTGTGCTTCGAGGACCGTGTAGGCGGAGGAGTGTCCGGTGCCCAGGTGCGGCCCGAGGAGGAGGAACGCGTTGGGGAAGCCGCTGACGGTGGTGCCCAGGTAGGCGTCCGGGCTGCCCTTCCAGTGGTCGTCCAGGCTCGCGCCGTCGGCGTCGAACACACGCCGGGCGACGGGCATGTCGAGGATGTGGAAACCGGTGCCCAGGATGATGGTGTCCACCTCCGCGACGCTGCCGTCGGAACCGATGACGCGACCGCCGTCGACGGCCTCGACCGCTGTGGCGTGCACGGTGACGTTGGGCCGGGTCAGCGCGGGATAGTAGGTGTTCGACAGCAGCAGCCGTTTGCAGCCCAGCGTGTAGTCGGGTGTCAGCGCCCGGCGGAGTCCCGGGTCCTTGACGGTGGCCCGGAGGTGGAGCGTGCCCACCCTCTGCACCGCGCGCAGCAGGGACGGGTGGCGGAAACCGAGGCCCAGTGTCTCCAGCGCCGCGTACTCGGCGTGGCGCAGGGCCCGCTGCGCGGCCGGAAGGCGCCGCAGCAGCCATCGTTCGGCGCGGGGCACGTGGTGGTCGGGCTTCGGCAGGACCCACTGGGCGGTGCGCTGGAACAGGTGCAGGCGACCGACCCGGGGCTGGATCGCGGGAACGAACTGCACGGCCGACGCGCCACTGCCGACGACGGCGACGCGTGCGCCCGTCAGATCGACGTCGTGGCGCCAGCGCGAGGAGTGGAACACCGCGCCGGGGAAGTCGGCCAGGCCGGGGATCCCGGGCAGCAGCGGTTCGTGCCAGGGCCCCGCCGCCGCGATCAGGAAGCGGGCCCGGTAGTGGTCGCGGTTGGTCTCCACGTGCCAGCGTGCGTCGTGGACGTCCCACTGGGCGCGGGTGGCCTCGGTGCCGAAGTGGATGAGCGGGGTGACGCCGTGGGTGGACGCCGTGTGGTGGAGGTAGGCCCTGATCTCGGCCTGCCCGGCGAAGGCACGCGTCCACTGCGGGTTGGGCGCGAAGGAGTACGAGTAGAGGGCGGACGGCACGTCGCAGGCGCAGCCCGGGTAGGTGTTGTCGCGCCAGGTGCCGCCCAGCTCGTGCGCCTTCTCGAGGAGCACGAGGTCGTGCACTCCGGCCCGGCGCAGTGCGATGGCCGCTCCGATGCCGGACAGGCCGCTGCCGATGACGAGCGCCTCCACGTCGTGGGTCTCGCGGGAGACGAGCGCCGGGGAGGTGCCGGGGCGGTCACGGGGGTCGGGTCGGGACATGTCAGGCTCCTGTCCCGGCGTCGTCGAGGCGGCGGCCGGTGCCGTGCGGCGCGCCGGGCGGTGGGATGCGGTCACGGACCACGGCCCGCGTGGTGCGCAACGCCGTCTCGAGGACCGCCGGACGACGTCGGCCGTCCATGAAGTTGCCGCCCATCACCTTCAGGTCGGCGGCGGTGGGCTCGATCCTGGTGACGCGTGTGCCCGTTGCCCGCAGCGCGGCGCATTCGGCGTCGAGGGTGCGGGTCATGACGCGACGCAGCAGCGCCTCCGCTCGGCCGAGGCCTCTGCGCGGCCCGGTGGGAGGCGAGCTCATGGGCGCGATGACGTAGACCTCGTCGAGACCGTGGGACACCAGGAGGTCGGCCGAGGCGGTGGAACGGACACCGCCGTCCGCATAGCGTCGGCCGTCGATGTGGACGGGCGGAAACCATCCCGGGACCGCCCAGGACGCGCGCAGCGCGTCACGCAGGGCGACCCATGGGGTCTCGGGGTGCCCGAAGACGGTACGCCGGCCCGTGTCGAAGTCGGTCGCCACGAGCCAGGTCGCGGGATGGCGGACCCACTGTGCGCCGGGTGCCAGGAAGTCGGCGAGGGCCGTCAGCCGGCCGGTGTCGCCGCGTCCTTGCGGCAGCAGGCCGGACAGACCGGCCAGCGCGGGAACGGTGCGCTCCAGTGCGCGGCGCGCCAGCGCGGGCGATCCGGGGAAGAGGGCGGGCCGTGGCGGGAGCCGTCGGGGCGGTGTCGAGAAGTGACGGAGCAGTTCGGGAGGGGAGCCCGCACGGGCGAGTTGCGCGGCCAGCAGATCCTCCACGCCGATGCCGCTGCCGAGCATGGCGGCCACTTCCGCCCCGGCCGAGGTGCCCACCAGGACGTCGGCGTCGCGCGGATCCCACCGCAGGGCCTGCTGGAGCGAGTGCAGGGCGGCGATCGTCCAGGCCGCGCCGAGCGTTCCCCCGCAGCCCAGTACCAGTCCGCGGGAAGGGGCCGTTGGTGTGCCGGTCGTGGTCACTGATCTCTCCGCCCATCCGGATACCGATGAGATCGGGATACTAGCGGTATCCGAAGTCCAGGGGCAGCCCGTCGCGGAGATAGGATCCGTGAGCTGCGGGATCCGCACGCAGGGCAAGCCGCGCAGGACGGGAAAGGGAGCGAGACATGGCCCGCCTCAGCCGCGTCGAGAGTCAGGAACGCACGCGCGAGCGGCTCGTCGCCACCGCGCGGGACCTGTTCCTGCGGAACGGATACGGCGCCACGTCGCTCAGCCAGGTGGCGGAGACGGCCGGGTACTCCAAGGGGGCCGTGTACTCCAACTTCCGCAACAAGGACTACCTCTGCCTCGCCGTACTCGACGACATCCGCACCGAACAGCTGACGCTGCTCACGGACTCCGTCATGCGCGAGGGCCGCATCGACGACCGTCTCGCGACCTTCGCGGCCTGGGGCGAGGCCCACATCGGCGACGAGGCCTGGACCACGCTCGAGGTGGAGTTCCTCATCCGGGCCCGCCATGACGACGAGCTCCGGCGTGAGATCACGGCCCGCGTCGGCGCGATCCGCGAGGCGCTCGCCCAGCTCCTCGACGCTCTGGCCGGGGAACTGGGCGCCACGTTGGCCATGCCCGCCGACCAGGCCGCGATGACCCTGCTCAGCCTGGGGATCGGGCTCGGCGTCCAGCGGGTCGCCGACCCGGCCGTTCCCACCGCGGTGCTGACGGACACGCTACGTCTCGTCCTCGGCCTGAGCGGGTGACATCGGGGCGCTGAGCGGTCACGTCCGCCGCCTCGGCCTCTTCGATCAGCCGGGCGCGCGGAGCGAAGGCGCCCCGCAGGTGGGGTGCCGGGTCGGTGTCGAGGTCTCCCGACACACGCGTTCAGCAGACGTAGTCCGGGCTGTGGGCCCAGAAGGTCAGGTGCGACCAGGTCTGGGCGCCGATGATGCCGTCGACCGTGATGTCCGCGCACTGCTGGAATCTGCGTGTCGCGGCATCGGTGACCGGGCCGAACACCCCGTCCTCGACGAGTCGTCGGCCCCTGAGCGAGTTGTTCAGATAACACTGCGCCTGTTTCACCGCCGCTCCTGACGAGCCGCGCCTGACCGTCGGCCGGGACTTGGTGTGGTTGCAGACCTGAGTGGTCACTCCGGGTTTCCTCCTCCGCGCCTGGGTACGCGCCCCCTCTTTCCGTTCCTTTATGTTATGCACGTTCATCTGCGCGCGCACGGGGAGGACTTGGGGATTCAACACGGCTGATTGACCGGGTGACATTTGAATCGGTGACCAGTAGCTAGGGAAGAAAGTCACGAGGGGAAAATCATGGAAGCCGGTGCACACAATGGAAAGGAGAGCCGAGAAACACGGAGGCGTTCATGATCACCGCAGAACACGTTTCCGAGGCGGAGACCGATTACCTGGCGCAACTGGAGGCAGCCGCGGAGCGCTTCGAAAGCCGCACCGCGCAGCGCGAGGAGACCCGCCGGACCATCGAGCGCCGGGGCGTGCTGTACGCCGACGAGCCCGATCGCGTCAGGAAGCGGCTGGCGCGGCTGAACGCCGACTGGTCACTGGCCAGGTCGATCGAACGGATACCGACGACGCCCGCCACCTCGACGGGCAGCACCCTCCCGCTGACACCGGAGACCTTCGGCGCCGATGTGCTCGGCCTGGAACGCCTGATGGGGCGTAACGACCTCACCGGGGTGGCGTTCCTGGAGGGCGGGTACGTGGCCGCCCGGTCGATCGGGCGGGTGACCGTCAGGGCACCGGCGGGCGGGCACCACGGCACCGGCTTCATGGTGTCCCCCTCGCTTCTGATGACGAACAACCATGTACTGCGCAGCCCCGAGGAAGCGGGCCGCGCCGTCATCGAATTCAACTTCCAGGCCGGACTCGACGGGCTCCCCCTCGACCCGGTGGTCTTCGCCCTCGAGCCCCAGAAGTTCTTCGCGACCGACCGCGCCCTGGATTTCAGCGTGGTCGCCGTGGCGGAGCGCGGTCAGCGGGGCGAGCGGCTCGCCGATTTCACCTGGCTGCCCCTGGACGGGACGCAGGGCAAGGCCATCCTCGGGGAATTCGTCAATATCATTCAGCACCCCAACGGCGAGCCCAAACAGCTCGCACTGCGCGAGAACCAGATCGTCGATCTGCTGGACCGGTTCGTCCACTACGCGACCGACACCGCGCCGGGCTCCTCGGGATCGCCCGTCTTCAACGACCAATGGGAGGTCATCGCCCTGCACCACTCGGCCGTGCCGAACACGGACGCCGAAGGCCGGCCCCTCGCCATCGACGGAACGGTCTGGCGGCCGGGGATGGGCGAGCACCGGCTGGCGTGGAAGGCCAACGAAGGGGTGCGCATCAGCCGCGTGCTGCAAGCGCTGAGCCGGCTCACGCTGACCGGGACCGCGGCCCGGCTGCGCGACGAACTGTTCAGGCCGCCCGGCCCACCGCGGCCGGTCGAGGGGACACCGCAGACGGCGGCCGCGGGGCCGGCGGTCGACGGCATCGCACAGAACGGTTCGGCACACGTCACCGTCGGCGGAGCCGTG
Source organism: Streptomyces sp. NPDC014995 (assembly GCF_043080745.1). Classification (NCBI taxonomy): domain Bacteria; kingdom Bacillati; phylum Actinomycetota; class Actinomycetes; order Kitasatosporales; family Streptomycetaceae; genus Streptomyces; species Streptomyces sp. NPDC014995. Next base: position 223,291 of record NZ_JBIBVX010000013.1, on the reverse strand, counting down.
GGCCTCACCGTGCCGCTGAGGATCACCATCGGCGTCGGTCCGCCGCCCCCCGGACAGCAAACCCCGGCCCTGTCTCCCACCTCCTCGACGGGGACGGCCGCCGTCCTCGCACCCTTCCCCTCGGCAGGGCAGGTGGACGGCGGCTCCGCCGCCGCGGGCGACGCCGCCGAACGGGATCTGCGCGCGGCTCTGCGCAACGTCCAACTCGGGGAGGGCCGCGTCTACTACGACCGGGACGCCGACCGGGAGGCGCGAGACGCCTACTACGCGAGCATCGACGACGGCGCGGACGGCGACGCGCTGCGCCGTGCGCTGACCGGCCTGCTGGAGGAGAGCCACGAGCGCCGCCCCTCCTACAAGCCCTCGCGGCTGCTCTACCCGTGGGTCGACATCCACCCCGACCGTCTCCTGCGCAGCGTCTACTCCGGCAAGACGTTCACCGCGGAGGAACTGATCCGCGCCGACGCCGCCGCCGAGGCGGCCCGGCTCAGGGGTCTGCAGGAGTTCCTGCTGCGCGAGAGCACGGCGGGCCCGGCCGAACTCGCCACGGAACTGGACGTCCTGGAGGCGTCGCTGCCCTTCAACTGCGAACACGTCGTCCCGCAGTCCTGGTTCGCCAAGCGCGAGCCCATGCGCGGTGACCTGCATCATCTGTTCGCGTGCGAACCGGCGTGCAACAGCTTCCGCGGCAACATCCCGTACATGGACTTCCCCGGCTTCGACGAGGCCGTACGGGAGGACTGCGGGATGCGCGAGCGGACGGGGTTCGAGCCCGAGCACAGCAGGGGGGCCGTGGCCAGGGCCACCCTGTACTTCCTGTTGCGGTACCCCGGACTCGTGGGTGACGAAGCCGGTGACGAGGCGAAGGAGTTCCCCGAGGAACGGCTGCCCGTCCTCCTGGAGTGGCACGACGACGAGCCCGTGACCGAGTACGAGTTGCATCGCAACGCGGCCATCGCCGAGATACAGGGAAACCGCAATCCCCTGATAGATCACCCGGAGTGGGCCCGCACCGTCGACTTCTCCGGCGCCTGGCCCTGAGCGGGCCGTACCCCGGCGGCCCGGCCGGTCCCGGTGACGTGCTCAGGCACCTGCGGGCGCCGACCCGGGACACGGCGGCGGCACCCCCGCGCACGGTCGGCACGGACGGCCGGGGTGCTGTGGGCGCCGTACGGGCGTGGCGGCAGGCGTACTCCGGTGCGGAGGCCTGCCGCCGGTGCCGTCAGATCCGGTGCCCCTGGTCCGCCAGCCACCGGTGGACGGTCTCCTTGTCCGCCGGGGTGATCCGGACCGGTCCCTCGACCCGAGGGCCCTCGTCCTCGTTGAAGGCGGTGTCGGTGACCCGGGCGGTCACCCAGTGGGCCAGGTCCTGGGCGGACCCGGCCGGCAGGGAGCCGCGCTCCCATCCGCTACGGGCCTCGCGGGCCGCGGCCCTGTCGTGTCGCTCGGTCTCCTCCAGCCACGCCGCGACGAGCCGCTCGACGGTCCGGCGGTCCTCGGACGGGGCCGGCTGCTGCTTCTCGCTGTCCATGAGGGCCGGGTGCCCCGGATGCGGGCGCGGGAGACGTCCGCGCGATCCATCGCCCCGGTCCGTGTCTAAGCCGCCACGCCCGGGTACTCGGGGAGCTCGCCGTCACGGTCCTTCGCGGACGGTCCGCCGGGTGCGGGCCGGCGGGCGACGGGCCGACCAGGAAGAACACGACCAGCGAACACAGGGAACAAGGGGGCAGTGATGACGCAGCACGCGGACGACAACGCTCTCGACCAGCAAGCGGGCGTCGCGGAGCTGCGTCTGGCCACGGGTGATCCCGGGCTCGTCCCGCAGAACGACGTGCTCGCGCAGAACGGTGTACTCGCGGAGGATCTCCCGCTCGACCGCAACCAGGCGATCCTCCAGGCCACGAAGCAGGTCGGCTCGATCCTGAAGCGGAAGGGGCACAAGTTCGCCCTCGCGGGCAGCGTCGCGGTGTACGCCCACGGCGGGACCCAGAACCTCCAGCACGACGTCGACTTCTGCTTCCGTCCCGAGGACGCGGACGCCGTCGCCGAGACCCTGCGGGAGGCCGGACTGGCGGTGTACACGCCGCCGGAGGACTGGCTGCTGAAGTCGAGCTGCCTCGGCCAGCAGGTCGACCTCATCTTCGAGCTGGCGCACCAGCCGGTCACCACCGAGCTGCTGGAGCGGACCCAGGAGCTGTCGGTCGAATCGGTCTTCATGCCGGTCCTGTCGCCGACCGACCTGGTGCACAGCCTGCTGGCCGCCTTCTCCGAGCACCACTGCGACTTCGGGGCGGTGCTGCCGATCGCCCGTACGCTGCGGGAGAAGGTCGACTGGGACACGGTGCGCCGCGCCTGCGGGGACCAGCCGATGCCCGACGCGTTCTTCTACTTCCTGGAACGGCTGGAGGTCATTCCGCCGAGGCCGAGGGAGGAACAGTGATGAGGCCCCCAGCGATGACGCCCGCGGAGCACGCGGGCGGAGGGGGGAGCGCCGGCCCCGCCGCCGAGAACGTCGAGTACCGCGTCGCCCACCTGCGCGACCGGCTCGCCGCGGAGGAACTCGGTGAGCTGGGCGTCCGTGCCGAGGTGCGAGCCGGGTCGGTCGTGGTGACGGGCACGGTCCCCTCCACGCAGTGCCGTGAGACCGTGCTGCGGACCGTCCGCGAGGAGCTGTCCGGGCTCGCCGTGCACACCGACGTCGTGGTGGCGGACAACGCCTCCCCCGACCATGCGGAGGACCTGCCATGATCCGCGTCGCCGCCGTGGGGGACATCCACATGGGGCCGGACAGCCAGGGTCTGCTGCGGCCCGCCTTCGACACCCTGTCCGACTGTGCCGACCTGCTGCTCCTGGCGGGCGACCTCACCCGTCACGGCACGCCGGAGGAGGCGCGGGTGGTGGCCCAGGAGGTCCGGGGGCTGAGCGTGCCGGTGGTGGCGGTGCTCGGCAACCACGACCACCACGACGAACAGCCGGAGAAGGTCACCGCCATCCTCCAGGACGCGGACGTGACGGTCCTGGAGGGTGGGGGCACGATCGTCGAGTGCGACGGGACGCGCGTCGGCATCGCCGGTACGAAGGGCTTCTGCGGCGGGTTCGTGGGGCGCAGCGCCGGGGAGTTCGGCGAGCCGTTGATGAAGGAGTTCGTCCGCTACACCCGCCGCAGCGCCGACGGGCTGCGCACCTCACTGGAGGAGCTGGGCCAGGAGGGCTGCGACGTGCGGATCGCCCTGACCCACTTCTCGCCCGTGGCCGACACCCTCGCCGGTGAGCCGCTGGAGATCTACCCGTTCCTCGGCAGCTATCTGCTGGCCGAGGCGATCGACACGGCGGGCGCCGACCTGTCCGTGCACGGCCACGCCCACATGGGCACCGAACACGGGATGACCGCCGGCGGGGTCCGGGTGAGGAACGTGGCGCAGCCGGTCATCCGGCGGGCGTTCAACGTGTACCAGTTGCACACCGCCTGACCGCGGTACCGCCACCAGAGAAGTTTTGAACGCGTTCAAATGAGAGTAGGCTCCCCTCCGAACGAGGAGGGGAGCCTCTTGATGAAGATCGTCATACCCGGGGGGACCGGGCAGGTGGGTACGGTCCTGCGGCGTGCGCTCACCGCGGCCGGACACGAGGTCGTGGTGCTGAGCAGACGGCCCGCGGGGCCGGGCGAGGTCGGCTGGGACGGCAGGACCCCCGGACCCTGGACGGAGGCGGTCGACGGCAGCGACGTGGTGATCAACCTGGCGGGCCGCAGCGTCAGCTGCCGCTACACGCCCGCCAACCTCCGGGCGATGATGGACTCCCGGGTGCACTCCGCCCGCGTCGTGGGCGAGGCGATCGCCGAGGCGGCCCGGCCTCCCCGGGTCTGGCTGCAGATGAGCACCGCCACGATCTACGCCCACCGCTTCGACGCGCCGAACGACGAGGCCACGGGTGTCATGGGTGGGACGGAACCCGGCGTCCCCGGTTACTGGGGCTACAGCGTCGACATCGCCAGGAACTGGGAGCGGGAGCAGGATGAGGCCGACACGCCGCACACCCGCAAGGTGGCCCTGCGCTCGGCCATGGTGATGAGCCCCGACCGGGGCGGCGTCTTCGACGTCCTGTCGAGGATGACCCGCCTCGGTCTCGGCGGTCCGGTCGCGGGCGGCGCGCAGTACGTGTCCTGGATCCACGACCACGACTTCGTCCGCGCGGTCGGGTTCCTGACCGATCGGGAGGACATCAGCGGGCCGGTGAACCTCGCCGCCCCCGCACCTCTCCCCCACCGGGCCTTCATGCGTTCCCTGCGCAGCGCGTGGGGCGTCCCGGTGGGCCTGCCCGCGACGAAGTGGATGGCCGAACTCGGCGCCCTCGTCCTGCGCTCGGACACCGAACTGCTCTTCAAGAGCCGCCGCGTCGTCCCCGGCCGTCTGCTCGAGAAGGGCTTCACGTTCGACCACCCCGACTGGCCGCGGGCGGCCGAGGACCTCGTACGCCGGGCCCGCGGCTGACCGGCGGGGCGGCGCGAGGTGACGGCGGGAGCCGCGCGGACGCGGTACGGGGGAATGCGTCCGCGCGGCGGTCCGGGGCGGCCGGCGGTCAGCCGGTGGCGCGTACGGCGTCGCGGATGAGGTCCGCGACCTCCTTCGGCCGGGACACGGCGACGGCGTGCGAGGCGCCCTCGAGTTCGACGACGGTCGCCCCGGCCCGCTTGGCGCCGAAGCGCTCGACCTCGGGATTGATCGCCTCGTCCGCACCGGCGATCAGCGCCCAGGACGGCCTGGTCCTCCAGGCCGCCGCGGCGGCGGTCTCCTCGAACGCGGCGGCGGCCAGCGGGCGCTGGGCCGCGGCGAGGACCCGGGTGACGTCGGCCGGCACGTCGGCGGCGAACACCGACGGGAAGGCGTCCTCGGCGATGGTGACCTCGACGGCCGGCTCGCCGCCCGGCACCGGGTACGTCCACTGCTTGAGGTTGGCGACCAGCGGGGAGAGCGGGAAGCGGCCCTGGAGCTCGCCGAGGCTCTCGCCCTCCTCCAGTACGTAGGCGGCGACGTAGACGAGGCCGACGACGTTCTCGGTGACGCCCGCGACCGTGATGAGGGCGCCGCCGTAGGAGTGGCCGACGAGGACGACGGGGCCGTCGATCTGGGCGGCGACGGAGGCGACGTAGGCGGCGTCGGAGGCGAGGCCGCGCAGCGGGTTGGGCGGGGCGATGACGGGGATGCCGTGGCCCTGGAGTTCGGCGATGACGCCGGACCAGCTGGCCGCATCGGCGAACGCGCCGTGGACGAGGAGGACGGTGGGCGTGGTGGTGGTCATGTCGGGGTGTCCCTCGGGTTCAGGCGGAGTGCAGGGCGGTGCGCAGGGTGCCGACGGCCAGCGTGATGGCGGCCTCGGCGGCGTGGGTGGAGCGCAGGGCGTTGAGCATCACGAAGTCGTGGATGATGCCCTGGAAACGGACCGCGGTGACCGGGACGCCGGCCGCGCGCAGCTTGTTGGCGTACGCCTCGCCCTCGTCGCGCAGCACGTCGGCCTCGCCGGTGATGACGAGGGCCGGGGGCAGGCCGGTGAGCTGCTCGGTGGTGGCGCGCAGCGGGGAGACGGTGATCCGGGCGCGTTCGGCCTCGTCGGTCGTGTACTGGTCCCAGAACCACTGCATGCCGTCGCGCCGCAGGAAGTAGCCGGTCGCGAACTGGTGGTAGGACGGCGTGTCGAAGGCCGCGTCGGTGACCGGGTAGAACAGCACCTGCTGCACCAGCGGGACGCCGCCGCGCTCCTTGGCCATCAGGGTCAGCGCGGCGGTCATGTTGCCGCCGACGGAGTCGCCGGCAACGGCGAGCCGTGCGCCGTCCAGGCCCTTGGACGCGCCCTGCTCGACGACCCACCGGGCGACCGCGAAGTTCTGCTCGACGGCGACCGGGTAGCGGGCCTCTGGCGAGAGGTCGTACTCGGGGAAGACCACGGCGGCCGCGGCGCCGACGGCGAGTTCACGGACCAGGCGGTCGTGGGTGTGGGCGTTGCCGAACACCCAGCCGGCGCCGTGGATGTAGAGGATCACCGGCAGGGTGCCCTCGGCTCCGGCGGGCTTGACGATCCGGGCGCGGACGCTGCCCGTGGGGCCGCCGGAGACGGTGATCCACTCCTCGTCGACGGCCGGCTTGTCGATCTCGCCGGACTGGACCTCGTCGACCGCCTTGCGACCTTCCGCCGGCGGCAGGTCGAACAGGTACGGCGGATTGGCGGTCGCCTCGGCGAACGCCGCGGCCTCGGGTTCCAGTACCGGCCGGACCGGCTCGACGACGTCGGACATGGATTTCTCCTGCTCCTCGATGTGCGCTGTCTTGCGCCGTCACGCTAATTCCGCCGGGCGGCCGGACATTGTCCGCGCGTGCACCGGCGTTGTCCCCACAGCGCACAGAGAGCGGTGCGCTGTGAGGACTTGTCCGGTGCGCTCACGGAACACACGGCCACCCGTGGAGGGGTTTGGGTTGCCAGCGGAAGTCGCCGGGAATCGCGGGGAGTTGACGACAGCGACCGCGATTCGTCGCCGCGCCGGAAGCGGTTTTGGATTCGGGGAGGGAGTCGCACCGTGTCGAACTTCCCGAGAGATGCACCGCCGTCGTGGTACCGGTGGCGGAATTCGGCCAGTTGCCGTCGCGCATCAAGTAGGGCGAAGAGGCGGTCCGGCTTCTCCGGCTTCCCCGGTTTCTCTGTTCACCCCTCCACCGAAAGGTTCCTCCATGGTCGACATCGCCGAGGTCACCGCGTCGCCCAGCCCCGACCTCCTCACCCCGGACAACTGCGCGGTGCTGTTCGTGGACCACCAGCCGCAGATGTTCTTCGGCACCGGCAGCGGCGACCGCACCGCGATCATCAACTCGACGGTGGGTCTGGCGAAGGCCGCGAAGGCGTTCGACGTGCCGGTCGTGCTGAGCACCGTGGCCGCCGAGTCGTTCTCCGGCCCGATCCTGCCGCAGCTCGCGGACGTCTTCCCGGAGCAGAAGATCATCGACCGGACCACGATGAACGCCTGGGAGGACCTGGCCTTCGTCGAGGCCGTCAAGGCCACCGGCCGCGAGAAGCTGGTGATCGCGGGCCTGTGGACCGAGGTCTGCGTGGTCCTGCCCGCCCTGTCCGCGCTCGCGCAGGGCTACGAGGTGTACGTCGTCACCGACGCGTCCGGCGGCGTCACCCCGCAGGCCCACGAGCACGCGATCCAGCGCATGCTGCGCGGCGGCGCGATCCCGGTGACCTGGGTGCAGGTGCTGCTGGAGCTCCAGCGCGACTGGGCCCGCACGGAGACGTACGCCGCCACGACCGGCGTCGTGACCGAGCACGGCGGCGCCTACGGCCTCGGCATCGTCTACGCCCAGGCCGTCATCGGCGCCCACGCGGCGGGCTGACCGACCCGGGCGGCACGGAGGGACCGGGGCCGCCCTCCCGGCGGCTCCGGTGACGGGACCGGTCGGCGGCCCGCACACCCGCCGGCTGCCGGGGAGCCGGAGAGCCCGGGGGCGGGGGCCGGGGAACCCGGGGGCGGGGCCGGGAACCCGAGGGTCGGGGAGCCGGAGAACCCGGGGGCGGGGCCGGGAACCCGAGGGTCGGGGAGCCGGAGAACCCGGGGGCCGGAGAACCCAGGAGCCGGTGAACCCAGGAGCCGGAGAACCCGGGTGGACCGAAGAACCCGCGAGCCGAAAAACCCAGGGACCGAAGAACCGGGGGCCGAAGAACCCGGGGCCCGGGGAGCCCACGGACCGGGGAGCCCGGGGACCGGGGAGCCTGTGGGCCGGAGAACCCGTGGGCCGGAGAGCCGGGTAGTGGGGGCGGGAGTTCAGCGGTGCCCGGCGGCGTCACGCCACTCGCGCGGGGACATCCCGTAGGCGGTGCGGAAGACGCGGCTGAAGTGGGTGGCGCTGGTGAAGCCCCAGCGTCCCGCGACCGCCGCTATGGTGCGGCTCCCCCGCCCGAGCCGCGCCAGGTCACGCCGGCACTCCTCCAGCCGGCGGCGCAGGACCCAGCGGCCGACCGTGGTGCCCTCGTCCTGGAACAGCTTGTGCAGGTAGCGCACGGAGATGTAGTGGGCGCGGGCGATGACCTCAGGGGAGAGGTCCGGGTCGGGCAGGTGGAGTTCGACGTACTCCATGATCCGGGCGAGCACCGGTGCCTGGCCGTCCCGTGTGCCCGGGGCCTGCGCGCCCAGTTGTTCGGCGGCGAGGGTCGCCAGCAGGTTCACGGCGTTCCGGGCGAGCATCTCGCCGACCGGCGGCCGGGCCTCGGCGGCGGTGCGGGCGAGGTCGGACAGCAGCGGCGACAGCAGCGTGCCGAGCCGGGACGCCCGCGTGAGCGGAGTCCGCGTGATCCGCCGTACGTCGCCGGGCGTCAGCGCGAGCAGGTCCCGGGGGACGAGGAACACCGTGGCCCGGAACCGCTCGGGGAAGTCGAGGGCGGCCGGGTGGTGGGTGTCGTAGAAGCAGACGTCGCCCGGCGCGAGGGACAGGGTGAGGGGCTCGGTGCCGGGCCGCGCGGCGGCGTCCCGCAGGCCCACGAAGAGGTACTCGCCGCCGTCCGTGGCGTGGAACCGGTGCGCAGGGCGCGGCGTGCCTTCCCCCGGCAGTCGCCCCGGGCCCCGCTCCCCGGTCACGATCTCGACGCCGAGGGGCGTCCGGCAGACCCGTGTGTCGATGGTGCTGGTTGTGGACATCCGCCATTGCCTCCAGGGCGACCGTCAGTCTGTTCGACGGGACGGTAGGCCGGGAGATGTGCAAAAAGAGTGACAACGCGGTGACACCCCCAGCTCACGCCCCCGGTCGCCGCTCAGCGGGCCGACCGAACGCCCTCCTCCGCGCCCTCCTCCGCGGCCAGCTCCGCGGCGTAGGCCCGCAGCAGGTCGTGCAGCGTGTAACGGCCGGGCGTGTGCTCGGTGAGCAGGTGGGCGTCGGCGAGTTCGGCGAGCAGGAGACGGACCCGGCGCACCGGCAGGCCGGCGAGCGCGGCGGCGGCGGCCGGAGTGAGGCCGGGTCCGGTGTGCCGGGGCAGCAGGCGGAACAGGCGGGCGCTCTCCGCCGACAGAAGACGGTAGGACCCCAGGAAGGCGGCGCGGACGTCGGGCGTGGTGCCGGGGGCGCAGAAGGCGTCCAGGCTGCCGTGGGAGGCGCGCAGTTCGGCGGCGACGGTCGCGAGGGAGAGGTCCCGGCGGGCGGCGGCGCGGGCGGCGACGGCGGCCAGGGCCAGCGGCAGCCGGCCGCACCGGGTGACGATCTCGTCGGTGGCGCGGGGCTCGGTGGCCGGCCGGTCGGCGCCGGTCAGCAGGGCCAGCGCCGCGCGCGCGTCCTCGGCGGGGGGCGGGTCCAGGCGCAGCGGACGGGCCCCCGAGGCGATCAGGCCGGGCAGGGCGTGGCGGCTGGTGACCAGCGCCAGGCAGCCCGGTGCGGCGGGCAGCAGCGGACGCAACTGCTCGGTGCCGACGGCGTCGTCGAGGACCACGAGGACGCGTCGGCCGGCGAGCAGGGTGCGGTACAGGCCGGTCAGGGCGGCCAAACCGTCCGGCATGCGCGGAGCGGGGACGCCGAGCGCCGTGAGCATGCCGCGCAGCGCCTCCTCGGGCGGCACGGCGGGCTCGACCGGGTCGGACCCCCCGAGCCGGACGTGGAGTTGGCCGTCCGGGAAGCGGTGGGCGGCGCGGTGGGCCCAGTGCACGGCGAGCGTGGTCTTGCCGACGCCCGCCATCCCGCCGATCAGCACGGTCGGCGGCGCCCCGGTGCCCGCGTCCGCAGGTCCCGCGTGGGACGTCAGCCACTCCAGTTCGGCCGTGCGACCGGCGAAGGCGGCGGGATCGGGGGGCAGTTGGGCCGGGCGGCCGACCGGGGCGGGCGAGGAGGCGCCGCGGGCGGTGCTCACCCGCACGACCGGCAGGTCCCGCCCCAGGGCGACGGTGGGTCCGGCCCTCAGCCGTCCCACCTCCTGGCGCAGCACCCGCGTCTGCGCCGCCGCCAGTTCGGCGCCGGGGGCGATGCCGAGTTCCGCCGACAGCCGCCGGCGGACGTCCTCGTACGCGGTCAGCGCCTCCGCCTGGAGACCGCAGGCGGCGAGGGAGAGGATCAGCCGGGCGTGCAGCGGCTCGTCGAGGGGGTCGAGTGCGGCGGCCCGGCGCAGGGCGGGCAGGACGTGCTCGGCGCGGCCGCACAGCAGGGCAGCGTCGGCCGCGAGACGGGTCGTGTGCAGCAGTTCGCGCTCGACGGCCGTGAACCGGACGTGCTCGCGCGCGGACGGGGGGATTCCCATCGCCACCGGGCCGCGCCACTGCCCCAGCGCCTCGGTGAAGCACCGGGCCGCCGTCTCGGCCCGCCCGGTGGCCGCCGCCCGCTTGCCCTGCCGGGTCAGTTCGCGGAAGCGCAGCAGGTCGACCTCGTCCGGATCCGCTTCCAGGAGGTAGCCGCCGGGCCGGCGCAGCAGGCGGCTGCCGGGGGCGCGGGGCGGCAGCTCCGGTTCCAGCAGCCGCCGCAGGGCACCGACGTACCGGCGCACCACGTTCAGCGCGCTGGCGGGCGGGCGTTCGGCCCACAGGACGTCGAGGATGCCGCTCGTCGGCACGGGCCGGCCGGTGTCGGCCAGGAGCAGGGCGAGGAGGGCACGCTGCTGGGGGAACCCGAGGTCGAGTTCCTCATCGTCCCGCCACGCCCGGACGGGCCCCAGTACCTGGAACCGCATCTCCTCACCCGACCCCTTCGCGCGGGGCGGCGAGGCCGGCGGAGCCGGACGTGCGGGTGGGGCACTCGCGCCGGTGGGCCCGGCGTCGGGCGGCGGGGACCGGCCTCGTGGTGAGGAGGGTGGCAGCGGGCGCGGCGATGCGGTCAGCAGGCGCCGGCATGGCCGTCCCGTCCGGTCAGGCGGGCCTCGACCCGCTCGGCGTCGGGGTGGCCCAGGGCCCTGAGCAGGGTGAGTGCCTCGCGCCACGCGGTGCGGGCACTGTCCTGGTCGCCCATGGCCCGGTGGGTGTCTCCCATGCGGGTGAGGGTGTCGGCCTCGAGGTGGGGCACGCCGAGCTCGCGCAGGAGGGCGAGGGCGTTGCGGTAGCCGAGGAGGGCGTGCGGGTGGCGGCCGAGCTGGTGGTGGGCGTAGGCGATGCTGTCCCAGGTGGCGGCCTGGCCGTAGCGGTCGCCGAGCTCCTGGAGCATGGTCAGCGCGTCGAAGCAGTGCGCCAGGGCCTGCCGGTACTCGCCGAGCAGAGCGTGGTACCAGCCGACGGAGTTCAGGACGCTGGCCTGGGCGGCGCGGTCGCCGAGGGCGCGGAACAGGTCGAGGGCGAGCTGGTTGTGGCGCAGGGCGCCGGGGAGGTCGCCCTGCTGCTCGCACTCCCAGCCGAGGCTGCGGTGGGTGTTGGCGCGGCCGGTGTCGTCGCCGAGCCGGGTGAACAGCTCCAGGGCGCGTTCGAGGCGGGGGACGGCTTCGCCGTGCAGACCGAGGCGGCCCTCGATACGGCCCAGTCCGCGCAGTCCGCGGGCCAGCAGGACGGGGTCCGCGAGCCGCCGGGCGGCCGCCAGGGCGGTGCGCTGGACGGCGAGCCCGTCGTACCAGTGGCCGCGCCGGTCGAAGAACGGCTCCAGGGACCAGGCCAGGTGGCAGGCCGGTCGTTCGTCTCCGTGGGCGGCGGCCGTGTCGACGACGGCGAGCAGGACCGCGTGCTCGGCCGTGAACCAGGCCAGGGCCCGCTCGTCGTCGGCGAGTGGTTCGGGGTGCACGCCGTCCGGCGCGGGCGGCGGGGGCAGCGGGTCGGAGTGGGGGGCGAGCAGCCGGTCGGCGGCGTGGGCGGTGTGCAGGTAGTGGTGGTGCAGCCGGTGCAGGGCCGTCCGCCGCTCCTCCTCGGTGTGCCGCTCGTCGACGAGTTCGGCGGCGTGGGCGCGCAGCAGGTCGTGGAAGGCGAAGCGGCCGGGGGCGTGTTCGGTGACGAGGTGCAGGCCGGTCAGCTCGGCCAGCAGCGGCCGGGTGCGGCGTGCCGGCAGGCCGGCCAGCGCGGCCGCCGCCGGCAGGGAGAAGTCGGGGCCGGGGTGCAGCGCGAGCAGCCGGAACAGCCGGGCGGCCTGCTCCGAGACCTCCCGTGAGGACCACGAGAAGACCGTGCCCACGTCGACGGAGGCGTCGGAGCGCGCGAAGGCGTCGAGGCTGCCGTGGGCCTCGCGCAGTTCGGCGGCGACGGCCGCGAGCGGGAAGTGGGGGTGGGCGGCGGCCCGGGCGGCCACGCAGGCGAGGGCGAGGGGCAGCCCGGCGCACAGCTCGCCGATCTCGTCGGCGGCGTGCGGCTCGGCCTCGACCCGCTCGGCGCCCAGGCGGCGGACGAGGAACGCCCGCGCCTGACTGGGGTCGAACGGCCGCAGGGTGAGGGTGCGGGCACCGTGGGCGGCGACCAGTGCGGACAGTTCGTCGCGGCTGGTGACGATGGCCAGGCAGCCGGGTGAGCCGGGCAGCAGCGGCCGTACGTGGTCGCTGTCGCGGGCGTTGTCGAGGACGACGAGGACGCGCCGTCCGGCCAGCACACCGCGGTAGAGCGCGGCCTGCGCGTCCAGGCCGTGGGGTATGCGTTCCGGCGGCACCCCGAGCGCGTCCAGGAATCCGCGGACGGCCTCTCCCGGCTCCATGACCGCGCCGGACGGGTCGAAGCCGCGCAGGTTGACGTAGAGCCGGCCGTCGGGGAAGCGGTCGGCGACGCGGTGGGCCCAGTGCACGGCGAGGGTGGTCTTGCCGACGCCGGCCATGCCGCCGATGGCGGTGATCACGACGGTGTCCGCGGACGGCCCGGCTCCGCCCGACAGGGCGAGGACCTCGTCCAGTTCGGCGTGACGGCCCGTGAACCCCGTGATGTCGTGCGGCAGTTGAGCCGGGGCGGTGAAGGCCTCCGCGGTGGTGACGGGCGCCCTCGGCCCGTCGGCCGGAGCACCCGGCGGCACCACCTCGGGGGGCTCCCGCAGCACCACCTCGCGGGCCTCCCGCAGTTCCGGCCCCGGGTCGATGCCCAACTCCTCGGCCAGCCGCGCCCGTACGGCGTCGTACACGCCCAGCGCTTCCGGCCGGCGGCCCGCCGCCGCGAGGGCGAGGACCAGGCCGGCCTGCACGGGTTCGTCCAGCGGATGCTCGGCGGCGGCGGCGTGCAGCTGCGGCAGCACCGCGTCCGGCGTTCCCGCGCGCAGGGCCGCGTCGGCCGCCTCCCGTACGGCCGCGAGCCGCTCACGGCCGGCCGCCCCGAACGCCGGGTGCGCGCGGGCCCGTTCGGGGATCCCGGCGGCGACGGGGCCGCGCCACAACGACAGTGCCTCGGTGAGCAGGTGCACCGCACGTGCGGGTGACTCCCCCGCGCTGTGGCGCCCCGCCTCCCGCAGCGCGCGGAACCTCAGCAGGTCCAGGGAGTCACCGTCGGTGACGAGCCGGTACCCGCCCGCGTCCCGCACCAGCCAGCGGCCCTCGGCGCGCACGGCGAGCGAGGGCTCCAGCAGGCGCCGCAGCGTACCCACGTGCCGACGGACCACGTTCACGGCGCTGCGCGGCGGACGCGGGCCCCACAGCACGTCGACGATCTCGTCCACGGCGACCGGCTGCCCCGCCCTGACCAGCAGCAGTGCCAGAAAGGCCCGTTCCTGCGGCCCTCCGGGCTCCAGCTCCGTCTCCCCCCGCCACACGCGCACGGGCCCCAGGACCGCGAACCGCACCGACTCCAGCGGCACGTCATCCCCCTCCGGTGTTCCTCCCCCGCGTCGACTGTACGTCACGAGGCGGGTTACCCAGAGTCACATAGAAGGGGCGGGCGTCGCGGGAGGACTCACTGGGCCTTCACGCGCTTCAGGGCGGCCAGCAGCGCCTCGTGGATCTCGTCGGGCAGCCACCGGCAGTGGGCTCCCTGCACCACGTACTCCGCGACCTCGCGCAGTTTGGTGTTGGTGTGCTGGGAGATCTCCTTGAGGACCTCCCAGCCCTGCTCGGGGCGGAGGTGACCGACGGCGACGACCACTCCGATGGCCTGGTCGACGACGGCGTGCGAGACGAGGGCCTGCCGCAGTTGGACGACCTCCTCCTCCAGGACGCCGATCCGGTCGTCGAGCTCGTCCTCCGCTGCCACGGGCGGACCCCCTCTCTCTTCTCGTACGAGATCCGCGCCGCCGATGTCCACGGTGATCACGGTGCCGACGGCGATCACTGTGCCGTCCCGTCCCAGCCTGCCCGGCGCGACCCGCTCGGGCGGCACGCATGACGAACGACATCGCCGGGGTCAATCCGGAAAACGAATGCGGTCCCCGATGCGGGGCAGACGAGGTGGGCGGGCGACCGGCGGACCGTTCCCCGCCGCGGCTGCCGCGGCGTACCCGCCGCGTCCCACCTGCACCGTGCAGGGCAGCCTGCCTGACGTCGGACGGGACCGAGATGGACACGCTGTTCTTCGACAGTGACAACCTGGACCTGACCGAGGAGTTCCTCAGCAGGGCCTACGCGCGCATGCGCATCGGCAGCGACGACCCGCGGGCCGGCCGGATGCGGGTCACCCGGACCGCCCTGCCGTCGGTGACCGTGGACGAGCTCGCCCTGGACTTCGAGATGCGTTACTGCGTCACACCGCTGGGCCGGATCTGCCTGTGCCTCGTCCACGACGGCACCATCGAGGACCACCGCGTCGACGGCGTCCAGGACTCCTTCGGCCCCGGTGACCTGGTGTCCCTCGCGCCGCCGGACCTGCCGTGCTCGGGCCGGATCTGCAAGGCCCGCTACACGATCACGATGCTGGAGCCCGACCTGCTCTCCCGCGTCGCCGCCGGCGCGCCCGGACGCAGACCGGAACCGGTGCGGCTGACCGACCACCGGCCCCACTCCCCCGCCGCGGCACGGCACCTCCGGCGCACCATCGGCTACCTCCGCGACCACCTGCTGGCCGACCCCGATCTCGCCGTCCAGCCCCTGATCGCCTCCACCGCCGCCCAGCACCTGGCCGCGGGCGTGCTGGCCGCCTTCCCCAACACCGCGCTCACCGAGCCCACCGCGACCGACCGCAACGACGCCCATCCCGTCACCCTGCGCCACGCGCTGGCCTACATCGACGACCACGCCGACGAGCCCATCACCGTCGCCGACATCGCCGAGGCCGCCCACGTCACCGTCCGCGCCCTCCAGTACGCCTTCCGGCGCCACCTGGACACCACCCCGCTGGCCCATCTGCGCCGGGTACGCCTGTCCCACGCGCACGCCGACCTGCTGGCGGCGACCCCGCTGGACGGCACCACGGTCACGGACGTCGCGGCCCGCTGGGGCTTCTTCCACCCGGGCCGCTTCGCCGCCCTGTACCGCGCGGCCTACGGGTGCCCGCCGCACCGGACCCTCGCCGAGTAGCCGAGTAGGGCTGCTGCGGCACGGGGCCCGGGGACGGGCCGTCAGGCGGACGGCCCGGTGCGCTGGTGGGAGAGCGGAAGCGGTGGTGGCGTGGGAGGCAGCGCTGTCAGAGGCCCGTCCCCGCACCGGGGATCGCCCGTACGGAGGTCACCGCCATGGCCCGGCACACGAAGTCCTGGAACGAACCGGAGCGGCCCTGGAACAGACCGGAGCGGTCCTTGAGCAGTCCGAAGCGGTCCCGGAGCAGCCGGAAGCGGTCGCGGTCCTGGGACAGACTGGAGCGCAACCGTTCGACGCTCACCCACAAGATCGGTTACGCCCTGCTGCACCCCGGCCGCATCGCCCCGTACCTCCGCCGCGCCACCAGGGACACCTGGCTGCGTCTGAAGCACCCCGACCACGTCGGCTACTACCGGGCGGTGATGGCGTCGGACACGCGCCGCGACCCGGAGGCCGCCGTGGGCAGCCGGTCCCACGACCGCTGGCTGGCGCTCGGGCGGATGCAGTTCGACTACCTCGTCGGACACGGCCTGCTCCCCGAGCACAGGATGCTCGACATCGGCTGCGGCAACCTGCGCGGCGGCCGGCGCTTCATCGACCACCTCGACCCCGGCAACTACTACGGCATCGACATCTCGCCCGACATCCTGATCGCCGCCACAAAGACGCTGACCGAGCGCCGGCTCCAGCACAAACTGCCGCACCTGACCCTCACCGGCGACCTCACCCTGGACTTCCTGCCCGATCACCACTTCGACGTCGTCCACGCGCACAGCGTCTTCTCCCACTCCCCGCTGCACGTCATCGAGGAGTGCCTCGCCCACGTCGGACGCGTCCTGACGGACCGGGGTTTCTTCGACTTCACCTTCGACCGCACCGAGGGCACCGAGCACCAGGTGCTGCGCGAGGGCTTCTACTACCGCGCCGAGACGCTGCTGTCCCTCGCCCGCGCGCACGGTCTGTCCGCACGGTTGATGGACGACTGGGAACAGCTGCCGCACGGCCAGTCGAAGATCCGGGTGAGCCGTTCACCGCTGCCCCGGGACGCGACGCCGGCCTGACGTCACCCGGCGCCTGACGTCACCCGGCCTCGGGCGCCTTGATGATGTTGCCGTTCTCGTCGAGGGTGCGGGTGCTCCAGTACTCGTCCCACTTGTCGCCGACGTGCTCGGGAACCTTGCCTTCCGGATAGCGCGCGTACCCGGCGGGCGGCTCCTCGCCGTCGGGCACACAGGCGCTGCCCGTGCTGCCCACGGCCAGGACCGGGTACTCACCACCGCCACAGCTCGCCTCCTGGGCGGAGCAGCCTGTGAGCAGCACGGCGGTCAGACCGGCCAGGGCGAGGCCCAGCACGGACCGCCCGGCACGACGGCCGGCCGCCGACCGCCCGGGCACCGCGGGCTGCACGGGCATCGGGGACTGAACTCGGTTGGGGCTACGCACGGTTGACTCCCTCTCGCTGGCTTGTGCGACCAGCCTGCGCCAAGCGGGGAGCGCCCTCATGAGTACGCGTACTCAGGCGACGCACGCCGCCCTACCCGAGTCGATCCGGACCTCGTACGGCCCCGGGGGTGACCGCGCGGACGAGGAGGTCACCGGCCACGGCGGCACCGCCGACGCGACCTGACGGTCCCGGCCGTGGGCCTGCCCGTCCCGGCCGGAGCGAGCTGGGTGCCCCGGCCGGGGCACCGCCCCGGCCTCGAGCGACCGAGCGCCGCCCAGTCACCTGCCGACCGGCCCAGTGACCTGAGGGCCTGGCATGGCGACCTGACCGTCCGCCCTGGCGCCCTGACCGTCCGCCTCTGCGGCCTGACCGTCCACCCTGGCGGCCGGCGTGCCCGGCCCGGCGTCCTGGTCCGTCGCGAGCTACGCCCCCGACCGTCGACCCGACGGTCCCGGCGGACGGCCCGACCGTCCCGCGCGGGCGACCGTGGGCGCCCGCGGCCGCCGCCCGGCAGGTGGCCGTCGCGGACGGTACGCCGGGCGGGTTCAGGTCAGTTTCGCGAGCAGCGCCCGGGCCGTCAGATCAGGGGCTTGGTGGGTCAGGACGGCGGTGGTCAGGCCGATGGCGGCGCCCACGACGACGTCGGAGGGGTAGTGGGCGCCGGTGTGGATCCGTTCCAGGGCCACCATCACCGTCGGCACCGCGCACGCGGCGCCCGCCCAGGGCCACACCCCGGCCACCGCGGCGGTGAAGCCGACGGCCGCGGCGGTGTGGCCGGAGGGGAAGGACGAGGAGTCGGGCCGGTCGTGGACCTCCTCGTGCGAGATCCATTCCTTGGGCGGCCGGCGCCGCTCCCACAGCTGCTTGACCACCCCGTTGGACACCGCCTCCGCCACGGCCATGCTCAGCAGGCCCGCCGCCGCGGCCCGGCGTCCCCGCCCGCCGCCGGCCGTGCTCATGAGGAGGGCCGCACCCCACCACAGCTTGGTGTGCTGCGCCGCATCCTCCACCGCCGGCAGCACACGCCGCGCACAGGACGACCGCCATGACGCCACCCGCCGGGACAGCCGTCGGTCCCCGTCCCGAAGCTCCGCCAACATACTCATGACCTTCGACTTCCCCGTCCGGTCGATGCCTAGCAGGGCAATCGGCGAGCCCGCTCAGCCCATGCGGCGCTGGTCCTCCTCGCTCCAGGCCCGCGTGTCGCGCGGCGGCACGTACGGCTCCTCGTCGTGTGGCAGTCCGCCCGCGACGGCCCGCTGCCGGGCCAGCTCCGCGTCGAACTCCAGGCCGAGCAGGATCGCGATATTGCTGATCCACAGCCACACCAGGAACACGATGACACCGGCGAGCGCGCCGTAGGTCGCGTTGTACGAGGCGAAGTTCGCCACGTAGAACGCGAAGCCGGCGGAGGCGATCAGCCAGATCACCAGGGCCAGCACACTGCCCGGGGTGATCCAGCGGAAACCGCGCCCCTTCACGTTGGGCGTCGCCCAGTACAGCAGCGCGATCATGATCGTGACCAGGACGACCAGCACCGGCCACTTCGCGATCGACCACACCGTGAGGGCGGTGTCCCCGATGCCCAGCGCGGTGCCGGCCCGGCGGGCCAGGTCGCCGGTGAACACCACGATCAGCGCGCTGACCACCGCCAGCACGAGCAGCACCACCGTCACCCCGACCCGCACCGGCAGCACCTTCCACACGGGGCGGCCCTCCGGCATGTCGTACACGGCGTTGGCGCTGCGGATGAAGGCGGCGGCGTAGCCGGAGGCCGACCACACCGCGAGGACGATGCCGACGAGGGCCATGATCGAGCCGATCCCGCCGCGCCCCTGGAGCTGCTGCACCGCGTCACTGATGATGTCGCGTGCCGAGCCCGGGGCGAGTTGCCGGAGGTTCTGCAGGACCTGGTCGGTGGCGGACCTGCCGGCGATGCCCAGGATGGACACCAGCACCAGCAGGGCGGGGAACAGCGAGAGCACCCCGTAGTAGGTCAGGGCGGCCGCGCGGTCGGTGAGCTCGTCGTCCTTGAACTCCTTCAGCGTGCCCTTCAGCACCGCCCCCCAGGACCGCTTCGGCAACTGGGAGGGCTCGTCCGGTGCGCGCCGTTCCACCTGCTCGTCCGGTCCCGGCGACGGCCGGGATTTCGATGTCCGTGCCATACCACCGGAGTAACCCTCACGGTCCGCCTCATGCGTCGGCCCGGCCACCGCCGGCGGAGACATCCACCGAGACCTTCGCCACGGGCGACGCAGGTCGGGGACGGTTCGGGGTACCCGGGTTCCCAGACGCGACCGCACAGCGGGAAGGAGGACGGGCCATGATCAGGCGATCCGGCTGCCGGGATCCCCGGTGTCCTCGTGTATGCGCGTCGCCGCCGCGTCGCAGAACGCCTCCAGCCCCTCCAGCAGCGCGACCCGTTTGGCGGCGGGCATCCCTGCCAGCACCGCCTCCAGCTCCCGTTCCCTGCGCGCGCGCAGGTCCGCCAGGAAGGTGCGCCCCCTGCCGCTGAGGTGCAGCCGCACCTCACGCCGGTCGGCCGGGCTCACCACGCGTTCGACGAAACCGGCGGCCTGCAACCGGTCGCACAGCCGGCTGGTCGACGGCGGCGTGGAGGCGAGGGAGTCGGCGAGCGTGCGCAGATTGATGTCCTGGTGGTGTTCGAGGATCAGCAGCACGCGCAGCTGGGAGGCGGAGGCGGGCGCGGTCGAGGCCCGGCCCCACAGGACCTCCAGCAGTTCCGCGGCCGTCGCGGTCACCCGTGCGACCTCGTCGGGCTCCGGGCGGTGGCGGAAGGCAGTCACGGTCACACTCTCGCAGGCACTGGGACGACCGCCAGCGTACTAGGGCCTGTCGTGCGGATCGGGTCGCAGGGAATCGACGGCGTCTCGTCGGCGCGGATGCGCGTGCCAGGACCCGCGTCCGCGACCTGTTCCGCACGACGGGCCCTGGCCGGGCGGAGCGAGGAGCCGAGGACAGGTGCCGCGGGGCGACCGGCGCGTTCGCGGCGAAGGGCCTCGTCACAGCGTACGAGGCCGACATGTTTTCCCGAAGGGTTGGTGATTGACCATCGTGAAGAGACTGGTGATCGCGGAGCGCGCCCTGCGTACGGCGGCACCCCACGAATTGCTCGACGCTGTCCGCCGTGTACTGGTCGAGCAGTACACGGCGGACTCCGTCGAGCTGTTCCTGGCCGACTACGGCCTGACGGTGCTGCAACCGGTGTCCGAGCAGCCGCGGTCCGGGGGACCGGTGGCGGTGCACGACAGCCCGGCCGGCCGGGCCTTCGGCGCGCAGGAACCGTTCGTGGAACCCGTCCGCGACGGACTGGTGCGCGCCCACCTGCCCGTCACCGTGCGCGGTGACCGGCTCGGCGTGCTGACGGTGACCCTGCCGGAGCAGGCCGACGCCGACAGGGAGGAGCTGGCGGAGATCGCGCAGGTGCTCGGGCGCGAGCTGATCGTGGCCGAGCGGGACACCGACCGCTACGTCCGGGCCAGACGTAGGGACCGGCTCACCCTGGCCGCCGAGATGCAGTGGCAGCTGCTCCCGGGCCGCTCCAGCACCCGCCCCGAGTACGAGCTGGGGGCCCAGCTGGAGCCCGCCTACGGCGTCTTCGGCGACACCTACGACTGGTCTGCGACGGCCGACCACCTGATGCTGTACGTCGCCAACGGCATGGGCGAGGGCACCGAGGCCTCCCTGCTGACGAACCTGGCCGTCAACGCGCTGCGCAACGCACGGCGGGCCGGCATCCCCCTCGCCGACCAGGCGGCCCTGGCCGACCAGGCCGTGCACGCCCACTACGGGGGCCGCTGCTACCTGTCGGCCCTCATGCTCGACGTCGAACTCGCCACGGGGCGCGCCCAGGTGGTGGACGCCGGTTCCCCGCAGCTGCTGCGGCTGCGGAGGGGGACCGTGGAACGGGTCCACTTCGACGCCCAGTTGCCGCTCGGCATGTTCGAGGAGACCGACTACGTGGCGCAGGAGTTCCGGATCGAGCCCGGCGACCGCCTGGTCTTCGTCAGCGACGGCGTCCACGCGGTCACCTCCCCCGGCGGCGAGGCGTACGGGGACGCCGCCCTCGGCCGGGCGATCCTGTCCACGCGTCTGCTGCCCGCCGCCGAGGTCCCGCACGCGGTCCTGCGGGAGCTGCCGCGCCATCGCGGCCGACGGGCCCCGGACGACGACGCCCTGGTGGTCTGCCTGGACTGGCGCGGCCGCTGAACCCCCGGTGGGCCCGGCCTCCCCACGGCGCGGATCCGCTCGGCCAACGGCGGGTGTTCCTGTGGTCGAGATCACCGGTGACCGCGCCGCCGGGGCCCCCGGAGCCCCGCCGGGGGACCCCCGTGCGCCGGGGTGTGAGCCGTCGTCCGCCGCCCGCGCGCCCCCGTTGCCGCTTGTCACCGCCCCGGTCGGCGCACTACTGTCACCACGCCTTGGTGAACGGGAAATCCGGTGTGATGCCGGTGCGGCCCTCGCCACTGTGATCGGGAAGTCCGGCTCCGGCCCTTGCGGGCAGCCACTGGGTCCTCGGACCCGGGAAGGCGGAGTACGGGCGGTGGTACCCGTCAGCCAGGAGACCGGCCAAGGCGCGTCAACCATCCACGAGGTGCTGGAGAGGGTCTGCTGAGCCATGCACATAGCCGAGGGTTTTCTGCCTCCGGTGCACGCGGTCGCCTGGGGCGTCGCGTCGGCGCCGTTCGTCGTCCACGGAGTCCGCGCACTGGGCCGCGAGGTCCGGGAGCACCCCGAGAGCACCCTGCTCCTCGGTGCCTCCGGGGCTTTCACGTTCGTACTGTCCGCCCTCAAGCTGCCCTCGGTGACCGGGAGTTGTTCGCACCCCACCGGCACCGGGCTGGGCGCCATCCTCTTCCGGCCGCCGATCATGGCGGTGCTGGGCACCATCACCCTGCTGTTCCAGGCGCTGCTGCTCGCCCACGGCGGCCTGACCACGCTCGGCGCCAATGTCTTCTCGATGGCGATCGTCGGCCCGTGGGCCGGTTACGGCATGTACCGGCTGCTGCGGCGGTACGCCGTGCCGCTGATGGTGGCGGTGTTCTTCGGCGCGTTCGTCGCCGACCTGTCCACCTACTGCGTCACGAGCGTGCAGCTGGCGCTCGCGTTCCCCGACCCGAGCAGCGGGTTCCTGGGCGCACTCGGCAAGTTCGGCTCCATCTTCGCCGTCACGCAGATCCCGCTCGCGGTGAGCGAGGGTCTCCTGACGGTGCTGGTGATGCGGCTTTTGGTGCAGTCCAGCAAGGGCGAACTGACCCGGCTCGGCGTGCTCGTGGCCGGCCGGCCGGCGCCGACCGGGACGGAGGCGGTGGCCCGATGAACCGGAACACGAAGATCAACGTCCTGCTGCTGGCCGTGGTGGTCGCGCTGGCCGTGCTGCCGCTGGCCCTGGGCCTCGGCGACCACAAGGAGCAGCCGTTCGCGGGCTCCGACGGCGAGGCGGAGACGGCGATCACCGAGATCGAGCCGGACTACGAGCCGTGGTTCTCGCCCCTGTACGAACCGCCGTCCGGGGAGATCGAGTCGGCGCTGTTCTCCGTCCAGGCGGCCCTGGGCGCGGGCGTCCTCGCCTACTACTTCGGCCTGCGCCGGGGCCGGCGTCAGGGCGAACTGCGGGCGCGGGCGCGCTGGGAGGCCCAGGACTCCGCGGGGGACCCGGACCCGGAGCGCCCCGACGGCGCGGGAAGCCCCGACGGCGCCGCAAGCCCGGACGGCGCCGAGCGCCCGGAGCGCGTGGAGAGCGCGCCGGACACCGAGAAGTCCACGACGGGACGGGTCTGATCGCTCGTGCTGCCGATCGACGCGGCGGCGCACAGCAGTCGCTGGCGCCGCCGTCATCCCGTGGACAAGGCCGTACTCGGACTCGGCCTCACCGTGCTCGCGATCTCGCTGCCGCCCTGGCCGGGCGCGGCCCTGGTGCTGGTGGCGGCGCTCGCCCTGCTGCTGGGCCCGGCGGGGGTGCCGGCCCGCCGGCTGTGGCGCGCCTACCGGGTGCCGCTGGGGTTCTGCGCGACCGGCGCGGTCACACTGCTCGTCCAGGTGGGCGGTCCCGGCGGGTTCGTGAGCCTGGCCGACGGCGGGGCCGTGCGGGCCGGGGAGTTGATGCTGCGTTCGTCGGCCGCCTCCCTCGGCGTGCTGCTGTTCGCGTTCACCACTCCGATGTCCGACCTGCTGCCGCGCCTGGTGCGGGCCGGTGTGCCCGCGCCGGTCGTCGACGTCGCCCTGGTGACGTACCGCATGAGCTTCCTGCTGCTGGACTCCGTGCGCCGGATCCGGGAGGCGCAGGCGGCCCGGCTCGGGCACACCTCCCGGGCGGCCGAGTGGCGTTCCCTGGCCGGCCTGGGGGCCACCGCGTTCGTGCGGGCCTTCGACCGGGCGGCGCGGCTCCAGACCGGCCTCGCCGGACGCGGCTACGACGGCACCCTGCGCGTCCTGGTGCCCGAGGCCCGCGTCTCCGCCCGTTTCACGGCGGCCGCCGCCGGGCTCCTGGTGGCCCTGGCCGCCCTCACCTTCGTACTGGAAAGGCCCCTGACATGAGCGAGCTGGTCGCCCTGCGAGGCGCCTCCTTCGCCTACGAGGACGGCCCGACCGTGCTCGACGACCTCGACTTCGGGATACGCGAGGGCCGCGCGCTCGCCCTCCTCGGCCGCAACGGCAGCGGAAAGACGACACTGATGCGGCTGCTCAGCGGCGGACTGCGCCCGCGCACCGGTGAGCTGACCGTCGAGGGCCGCCCGGTGGCGTACGACCGCAAGGGGCTGACCCGGCTGCGGACGACCGTGCAGCTGGTGGTGCAGGACCCGGACGACCAGTTGTTCGCCGCGTCCGTCGCGCAGGACGTGTCGTTCGGGCCGTTGAACCTCGGCCTGCCCGATGCCGAGGTGCGGGCCCGGGTGGCGGAGGCGCTGGCCGCCCTGGACATCACCGCCCTCGCCGACCGCCCCACCCACCTGCTCTCCTACGGCCAGCGCAAGCGGACCGCGATCGCGGGCGCCGTGGCGATGCGGCCCCGCGTCCTGATCCTCGACGAACCGACCGCCGGACTCGACCCCGACGGCCAGGAACGCCTCCTCGCCACCCTCGACGACCTGCGCGCGTCCGGTACGACGGTGGTGATGGCCACCCACGACGTCGACCTCGCCCTGCGCTGGGCCGACGACGCGGCCCTCCTCACCCCCTCGGGCGCCCACACCGGCCCCGCGGCCACGGCCCTGGCCCGCACGGACCTGCTCCGGCAGGCGGGACTCCGGCTGCCCTGGGGCATCGCCGCCGCCCGACTGCTGCGTTCCCAGGGGTTGTTGGCCGAGGGGGACGACGGCCCCCGCAGCCCGGACGAACTGGCCGCCCTGACGGCGTCGCCCGCCGCTCCCCCGGTACCGGCCGACGGCTGATCCCCGGCCCGCGCGTGTCGGCGCGGCGCCCGGTGGAACCCGGTGTCACGGAAGGAAGGTCCGCCGACGCCCGGGAGGCGCGTGTGTCTGTCCCCGACACCACGTACCGTCGCATCCGCCAGGAGGTCACGGAGCGGGCCGACGCGCTCTGGGACATCGCGTCGGCACTGCACGCCGACCCCGAGTACGCCTTCGCCGAGCGGCGGGCGGCCACGCTCCTCACGGGTGAACTGCGCCGGGCCGGGTTCGACGTGCGGCAGGACGTGGCGGGGATGCCGACCGCCTTCACCGCGCGCTCCGGCGAGGGGCGGCCCGCGGTGGCGCTGCTGCTGGAGTACGACGCGCTGCCCGGCCTCGGACACGCCTGCGGGCACAACCTGATCGCCGCCGCGGGCCTCGGGGCGGCGCTCGCCGCCCGCGCCGTGGTGGAGCCCGGTGCCGGGTCGGTGCTGGCGGTGGGCAGCCCGGCCGAGGAGGGCGGCGGGGGCAAGGTCCGGGAGGTGGAGGCGGGCGTCTTCGACGACGTGGACGCCGCGCTCATGTTCCATCCGGGGGTGTACGACTGGGCCCGCGCACCGCTGACGGCGCAGGAACAGTACCGGGTCGGTTTCCACGGCCGCGCCGCCCATCCGACGGGCAACCCCACGGAGGGCGTCGACGCGCTCGCGGCCCTCGTCGAACTGTTCAACGTGCTGGCCGCGCTCGGCCGGCGCCTGCCGGAGGCCTCCCACGTCCAGGGCATCATCACGCACGGCGGCAAGGCCACGAACATCGTCCCCGAGTACGCGGAGGGCCTGTTCGGCCTGCGCGCCGCGACCACACAGGCCCTGGACGACCTGGCCGGGCAGCTGCGTTCCGCCGCCGCGGGGGTGGCGCAGGCCACCGGCACCACGTGCGCCGTCGAGCGGGCCACGGTCCGCTACGAGCACTTCCGCGACAGCGAGGCGCTCTCCGGTCGCTTCGCCGCGCACCTGGGCCGCGCCGGGATCGCCCTCACGCCGCCCGCGCCCGGTGTGTACCTGGGCTCGTCGGACATCGGCAACGTCAGTTCCCGGGTGCCGGCCATCCACCCCTTCGTCGCGATCATGGACGAGGACGGCTCCGACCACACACCCGGGTTCGCCGCCGCGGCCGCCTCCGACCGGGCCCGGCGGGTCCTGACGGCCGCCACGGAGGCCCTGGCGTGCACCGCGGTGGACGTCCTGTACGACGCGGGTCTGCGGGCCGAGGCGTGGAGCGGGCACCGGGAAACCGTCGGCGCCCCGCGCTGAGCCGACCGGAACGGCGTCAGCCCTCGACGCCCGTGGCGCTGTGCGCGGAACCGACCGGCTTCGACTCCGGTGAGCCCCGTTGCCGCAGGTAGATCGAGAGCACCGCCATCGAGGCGACGGCGAGCAGTTCGGACTGCCAGTTCTGCAGGGTGCGGTTCCAGAAGTCCGCCGCGCCCAGGTACTCGGCCCAGCCGACCGGGGCCTGAAGCCGTCTCAGCCGCTGCTCGTTGTAGGCGGCGACCCCGGTGATCGACTGCACCAGCCAGGACAGCACGAAGATCGTCCCCATGACCAGCAGCAGGGAGTTCGAGTACACCGTGCGCCGCCATCCGGAGGCCGCGGCCCACTTGGGCGAGCCCTCCCTGGCGTGGTCGCCGACCAGTTGGTCCTCGTCGGACTCGGGGCCGGACTTGCCCGGCTCCTTGGACTCCGGGGAACCCCGCTGCAACAGCCAGACGGTCGCACCGATGTACAGCGAGAACTGCAGGTACTCCGACTGCCAGTTCTCCGCCACGTCGACCGCGAAGTCGGACGAGGTGACGTACTCGACGAAGCCGACCGGCCGGAGCCGGTCGGCGGCCAACTGGTCGTTGAAGTCGGCCTGTCCGGCGATCGCCTGCCCGACCAGGGTCAGCAGGAACGCGACGGTGAAGAACAGCCCCAGTCCGTTGTCCCGTACGAAGCCCCACAGGCGTCCGGGCTCGGAGGCCCGCGTACGGGGCGATCCCTGGCTCATCGCTGCATCAGTCCCACGGCCGCGAGACAGGCGAGGCCGGCCCCGACGAGCAGCAGGACCGTGACGAACATCGTCCGCACGGCTCACCCGCCCTTGATCCGGCACTGGTAGGGCCGCTGCGGCCGCTGCCTGCACCCGGCGGCCACGACCTTCCACCCGGTGGTGAAGCGGGAGAGGAACAGGGTGTCCCCGGCGAGCACCGCCCGCGCCTGGTTGCCGTGGACGTCCGTGCCGCGTACGGCGCCGCCCGCGGGCGGTGACTCCTCGGCGAGCGCCTGTGCGCAGGGCCTGCCGGCCGACTGCTCCAGTTCCTCCAGGGTGGCCGGTGCGAGGGCGCCGCACATCCGGTCGTACGCGCCCTCGTCGAGCGCCTTCTCGAACGCGGTGGCGGCGGCCCGTACGGCGTCGTGCCGTTCCGCAACGGTGCCGCACGCGCCGGCGGTGCCGGTGAGGACGACCGCGACGGCCGTGGTCCGCACGGCCGCCCACGCTGCTCTGGCCACCCATCACCTCCGACTCCGACCCGTCCCGGCAGTACACCGCACGCGGCGGCACGCGAGCGGCTTCCACGCCCCCGCGTCCCCCGGCCAGCGGACGGCCCCTCGAATACGCCGCGCGAGGAGTGGGGCCGTCCGGTGTTCCTCGGTGCCCGCTGTCCCGGGTCCGCTCAGGGCGGTGTTCCTCGCCTCCAGGCGGGCCGTCGTCTCCATGAGCGGGGCGGTGAAGGGGTGCCGGGGCTCCCGTCAGCACCCGGTGGGCCGGGCCCTGCTCGACCGGTGCGCGCCCGGCGCCCGGGTCAGCGGGGAGGTCCGGCCGACCATCGCCGGCCCGGTGGGCCACGCACCCCAGCGCCCCGCTTCGTCGCGGCCGTGCGCCACAGGAGCCCAGGAGGTGCCGCGACGGGCGGAGCACCGTCGATGGGAGCCCCACGGAACGCGACAACTCCACGTATCCGCGGCGCTGTTCGCAGGTCATCTTCGCCCTTACACTGACAAATCACAGGCGCGCGGGCGCAGTTGACGGGGGGCCAGCCATGTCCGGCGATGGGTACGGCGTGCACGACCACGAGTTCCTGATCCCACCGATGCCGCCGGCCCCGCCGCCGGCTCCGGCGGACGGCGCGCGGGCCGTCGCGGTGGCGGTCCTCAACCTCGGCGGGCTGGGTCTGGGGTACGCGCTCGTGCGCCGCTGGGGCCTCATGCTGCTGTGCTGGATCGCCACGGCCGCCCTGCTGCTCGTGGCGCTCCCGGCCGATCCGGACGGCGTCCCGGTGTTCGCCCTCGTCGGGTACGCCGTGTTCCTGGCCGCGGTGGCGGCGCACGGCGCGCGCGTGGGCCTGCGCGCCCGTCCGACGTGGCCCCGACCCGCGCCCCTCGCGCTGGCGTTGGGCCTCATGCTGCTCGCCGTGCCGGCCGGGGGCGTCGTGCTCTACGACGACGCGCGCGACGAAGCGGTGCAGCAGATGCTGCTCGACCGCCTGGAGCGGGCCGACCGCCTCGTGGCGAGATCCGGCAGGCAGGCGTTCAGTGCCGGCAAGGACGGCTACCGCGAGGCACTGGATCTCTACGAGAACCTGAGCGCCGACCACCCCGGCTCCCGCGCGGCCGACCGGGTGCCCGCCCGGATGACGACCTTCTACTCGACCGTCGGCGCCGCCTACGCGCAGGGCGACCACTGCGAGGCGATAGAGCCGCTGACCTACCTGCGCACGGTTCCGAAGAGCATGCCCCGCACGGACCTCGGGGAGCTGACGGACTGGCCCGACGACCGCCTGGCCACATCCCTGTACGAGTGCGGCGCGCAGAGCCTCGCGGGCGGCGACTCCGGCTGGGCCTCACACTTCGACGACCTCCTGACCACCTTCCCCGAGTCCGAGCAGGCCGCGAAGGTCGAACCGGCGGTGGGCGCCGCCGTCACCCGGGCGGGGAAGGACCTGCACGGCGACGACCCCTGCGCGGCGGTCGAGCGACTGCGCGGTCTCGGCTCCCGGATCGAGAGCCTGCCGGGCGAGGAGGCGGGCATCGCCGACGGCCTCGCCGAGAGTGTCCGGCTGGCCACCGCCAACGCCGGCTCGGGCACGTACCTGTGCGGCGTGGACCAGTACCAGGACGGTGACTTCGAGGCCGCGCGGACGACCATGAACGAGTTCGTCGAGGCGAACAAGAACGCCAAGAACCGGGCCCGGGCCCAGAAGATCGCGATCGCGGCGGAGATCGCGCAGACGGTGCCGGCCGCCGGTGAGCGCCTGCCCACGACGCGTACCGGCGGCAGCATCTCCGTCACGGTGCAGAACGACAGCCCCGACGAGATCACCGTGCTCTACACGGGCCCGGTCACCGGCAGCTTCACCCTCAAGGCCTGCGGCAGCTGCGAGACGTACTCCCTCAGCAGCACTCTCTCGCCAGGCTTCGAGCCCTGCGGCGACAGCGGCAGGAACTATCCGCAGCGCACCATCAGCCTGCCGCCCGGCACCACGTACTTCCTGCACAAGCCGAAGAACGACGGGCTCTCCTCGCCCGCCTCGGACACGGCCAAGCTCTCGTCCGGCTACCTCTACACGGAGTGCGCCTACGCCACACAGACACTGGGAACGGGCTTCTGACCGGCGGAGGATCCGGCGGAAGCCGCCGGCACCGCCCCCGGCCGGCCGGACACGGCTCCCGTCCGCACGGGAGCCGCACCCCGGAAAGCTGGTCAGCAGGTCCGGCCGGCGTGGTGGGCGCCCTGGATCTGATCGTGGGAAAGCACGCCACAGGATGACCACCACGCCGCACCCCCGCCGGAGCGAACACCGGCCGGTTCACCCAGTGGATCGTTTTGCCGCTGCCCCGAACGGGTTGTCCCGCCGGGTTCCTCCGCGATCATGGACTCGGCGGGGTCCACCTGTGCGTTGGTCCGACCGGACGATGAGCTGCCGATGACGCCGATCGCATGACGTGCCGCCACATCCGCAACCGGGGCGGGCCTCACGGCGCTCCTGTCCAGCAGATCCGCAACCAGTTGGTGAGGAGACAGACGTGACCGCCACCGCCGTCGAGCACAGCTCGCCCCACGCCTTCGTCGACCCCTACGCCGTCGACGACACCGAACCCGTCTGGCCGGCCCCGGCCGGGCAGCCGCAGGACGCGGACGCGGACTACCTGCTGCCGCCGCCCGACCCCGCCCAGCGCCTGCACCCCGCCCCCGCCCTCGACCCCCGCGACCGTCGGCGCCTCGACCTGCACGCGGCCCTGACCGCGGCCGGCATTCCGCCCCGCCCCGAGGACCGCGAGGCCATCGACCAGCTCAGCGCCCTGCCCCGCAGCGTCAACGCCGCCCTCCAGCGGTGGCTGCGCCACACCGCCTGAGAGACGAAGCCCCTCCGGAGCGGGCCGCAGGCCAGGAGCCGCGGACAGGGAGAACAGACCCGCATGCGTGTCCGCGGCTCCGGCAAGCGGGGGGAGGTGTCAGTCCACGGGGTGACCGGGGCTGATGTCGAGGGCGTCACCGAGGCGCAGCAGGGGGCCGTCGGCCCGCTCGCCCCACTGCACGGGTTCGAGGACGAAGCCGACGTGATCGCCCCCGTCGACGCACCGCTCGACGGTGCCGACGAACCAGGCGGCCGCGTCCTCGAGGACCACCGCGCCACCGTGTCCCCGCTTCCAGCGGGCCTGCGTGAACTTGTCGGCCCGGTCGCCCGTCTCCCCGCCGAAGAGGGTGGCCAGCTCGTGCTGGTCACGGGTCAGCAGATGGACGGCGAGGCAGTCCGCGCCGCGGGCCACCCCGTAGGTGTGGTTCACCTTGGACAGCCACACGACGAACCGCACCGGGTGGATGGAGCACTGCGAGGAGAACCCGACCAGACACCCCGACCGCTCCTCGCCCACCGCGGCCGTGACGACGCACATGTCGGGGTCCAGTCGCCCCATGAAAGCGTCGACGTCCACCACGTCTCCTCACTCCCGTCCACCGCATCCGCCACCGCCCGGCACCGGGTCACCCCACGGGTGCCCGTCTTTTCCCCCGGCTCACAGCACTGCCCCCCGAACGGCCCACCGACACCGGCGACCGGGACGCGCTCCCATGTCTGCGGCCGGCCGGAGGTATGGCACACGTCACAGCTCCCCTCTTCCGCGGTGCCCTGAGGGACGGTCAGGGGATCATGGCCTGCGTAAAGGGGGGACCTTCGCTCGGGGTGTGCCCGTGTGCCGTTCTCGGCCGGCCCCTCACGACCGACGAAGGACCGTTTCCCATGATCACGACACCCGGACTGTTCCGGGCGGTCGGCGCCCCCGTGCTGGTCGCCGCCCTTCTGACGTCCGCCACCCTGCCGGCCGACGCGGCCGACGCGCAGCCGGTCTACGGCGAGCTCGCGGACAACGGCGCGTTCGTCGCCGGCACCGCCGGCTGGTGGTCCGCGGGCGCCACCATGACGGCCGCCGACGGAGCGCTGGCCGCCACCGTCGACGCCGGGACCGCGAACCCGTGGGACGCCATGGTCGGACAGAGCGGCATCCGGCTGCGTCCCGGCGTCAGGTACACGCTGTCCTTCGACGCCAGGGCCTCCGCGGCGGCGACGCTGCGCGCGACCGCGCAGCTCGGTGCCGCGCCCTACACCCCGGCGCTGGACCGGACCGTCGACCTGACGACCGTCTCCCGGCACTTCTCCTGGACGTTCACCTCCGGGATCGACACCACGACGGGCGCGCTCACCTTCCAGTTCGGCGGACAGCCGGTGACGACGGACGTCGTCCTCGACAACGTGTCCCTGACCACCTCCACCGCCCGCGAGGGCTTCTACACCGACCCCCGCAACAACGCGGCGGCCTGGGCCGGGAACCACTCCGACGACCCCCGCGCCGCGAAGATCAAGGCCTCCATCGCGGACCACAACACCGTGAAGTGGTACGGGGACTGGGACGCCGACGGCGACCCCGCCACCGGGATCCGGACCGAGGTGTCCGACTACGTCGGCGCCGCCGCGGCCGAGGGCCGGCTGCCGGTCCTGGTGGCCTACAACATCCCCGGCCGGGACTGCGGCGGGGCCTCCTCCGGCGGTGCCGGTTCCCCGGACCTGTACAAGGCGTGGATCGACGAGTTCGCCCAGGGCATCGCGGGCCGCCCGGCGATCGTCGTCCTCGAGCCGGACGCGGTGGCCCAGTCCTCGGACGACGCCTGTATGAACGGTGGCGCCGAGCAGCGCTTCGACATGCTCCGGCACGCCACCGGTCGGCTGCGGCAGCAGGGCACGTCGGTGCGGACGTACCTGGACGCCGGCAACGCCACCTGGACGCTGGGCCCGGATCTCGACGGCACGCAGGGCATAGGGCTCGAGAGGATGGCGTACCTGCTCGACCGTTCCGGTGTCGCCATGGCCCGCGGGGTCTCGGTGAACGTGTCCAACTTCGACGACACCGCCGTATCCGACGACTACGCCCAGCGGCTCGCCGCCCGGCTCGAGGCCGACTTCGGCCTGACCACCCGTTGGGTGGTCGACACCTCCCGCAACGGCAACGGCGGCCATGTCGTCCCGGGGTCGCCCGACAGCGGCCACGTGGGGTTCTGCAATCCGCCCGGGCGCAAGCTCGGCGTGACCTCCCGCGCGGGCAGCGCCGGCGGGGCGGAGTACCAGCTGTGGATCAAGAACCCCGGTGACTCGGACGGCGACTCGGCGCAGTGCCCGGCGAACTCCCCGGCGGCCGGCTCGTTCTCGCCGGAGCTGGCCGAGGCGCTGATCGACGGCACCTGACCGGCCGACACCACCGCGACACCGCAGTCCCCTCGGACGCCGGACCGGACATCGTCCGCCCTGCCGCCCGAGGGGACGCGCACGCTCCCCGCCCCGGGAGCGGGTCGGCTCCGGTCTGCCTCCCCGGCACCCGCACACCTCGCTGCCGCCCAGCCGGACCAAGAGTCCACGATTTCCTGAATTCAGGATTCGATGTACTGTCGTGGGGTGCTGACTCTCGCTGCCGACATCGAGGTGCTGGCGCGGTTCGGCCGCGCGCTCGCCGACCCGATCCGCTGCCGCATCCTCCTCTCCCTCCGCGAGGCCCCGGCCTACCCCGCCGCCCTTGCCGACGCCCTGGAGATCTCCCGGACCCGGCTGTCCAACCACCTCGCCTGCCTGCGCGACTGCGGGCTGGTCGTCACCGTTCCCGACGGCCGGCGCACCCGCTACGAGCTCGCCGACGAACGCCTTGGACACGCACTGGACGACCTGCGCACCGCCGTGGTCGCCGTGGACGCGGACCGCACCTGCCCCGACGCCGCGAAGGACGGGTGCTGCTGAATGGCCGCGACCTCCCTCGCCCCCGGTCCGGCCCGCCGTGCCGCGATGACCCGGCGCATACGCCTGCTGGTCGCCGTGACGATCACCTACAACGTCGTCGAGGCGATCGTCGCCCTCACCGCGGGCACCATCGCCTCCTCCACCGCGCTGGTCGGCTTCGGACTCGACTCCGTGATCGAGGTCTCCTCGGCCGCGGCGGTCGCCTGGCAGTTCTCCGCTCGCGACCACGCGGCCCGCGAAGCCCGGGAGAGAACGGCGCTGCGGATCATCGCCGCTTCCTTCTTCGCCCTCGCGCTCTATGTCACGGTCGACTCCGTACGCGCGCTGACGGGCAGCGGCGAAGCCGACCGATCCGTGCCCGGCATCGCGCTCGCCGCCCTCTCGTTGGCGGTGATGCCCTTCCTGTCCGCCGCCCAGCGCAAGGCCGGCCGCGAACTCGGCTCGGCCTCCGCCGTCGCCGACTCCAAGCAGACCCTGCTGTGCACCTACCTCTCCGCGATCCTCCTGGCCGGCCTGCTCGCCAACCTGCTGTTCGGCTGGTCCTGGGCCGACCCGATCGCCGCTCTGGTGATCGCCGTGGTGGCGGTCAAGGAGGGACACGACGCGTGGCGGGGCAAGGGATGCTGCGCTCCGTCCGCCGCCCCCGCACCCGCCGACGCCGAAGCGGGCACCGGTGGTTGCGCCGCGGACTGCTGCTGACTCCCACCCGCGGTCGGCCGCGGGCCCGAAGGGCCGATCCGCCGCCGTACCCACTCCCCCGCTTCCGTCAGCCGGGGTCCCCGACACCGCTCGCCCTCGCCGCCGACGGCGACCCCTTGCCCGCACGGGTCGCCGCCGAGACGGCGCGCGCCCTGGGCACGCTGGTCGCCCAGGTCGCCGACTTCGCGATGCCGCAGAAGATCCTCTCGCCGGGGAGGGCGTCGGGCTGATGGACGTGGCGGGCGGCACCGTCGAGGAGACCCCGCGCGCCCACCGCCATCCCCTGGCCGCACCGGTCGGCCTGGAGACCAAGGTCTCCGACTTCCACGACCGGGCCCGCGGCGCCGCCGTACTCGCCATCCAGGTGCTCGTGCTGGGCGCGGCCGAGGAGTGACTGCGTGCGGGGCGGGCCGCCTTCCCCCGCGCACACGGGATGGTGGATTCGTCGTGGCCGGGCGATTCTGGGGGGAAGTGTCCACAGAGCCGGGCGCGGTGCTCGGACGTCCCGGATGGCGTGCACAAGGAGATCATCATGCTCATGCCCGGCGGCTCGCCGGTCAATTCGCACAATGAGTGGGATCCGCTGGAGGAGATCATCGTCGGGCGTCTCGACGACGCGACGATCCCCTCCAAGCATCCGGTCGTGGCCTGCAACATGCCACCCTGGGCGGCACGGTTGCAGGGCCTTGCCGCCGGCTTCAGGTATCCGCGCGTGCTGATCGAGCGAGCGCGGCAGGAGCTGGACCAGTTCATCGCTCTCCTGGAGTCCCTCGACATCACGGTCAGGCGCCCGGACCCGGTCGACCACAGGCGGCGCTTCGGCACCCCCGACTGGTCCTCGCGCGGTTTCTGCAACACCTGTCCGCGCGACAGCATGCTCGTGATCGGGGACGAGATCATCGAAACCCCGATGGCGTGGCCGTGCCGATACTTCGAGACCCACTCCTACCGCACGATCCTCAAGGACTACTTCCGGCGCGGCGCGCGCTGGACGGCGGCTCCGAAGCCGCAGCTCACCGACGAGCTGTTCGAGACGGACTTCCGCATCCCCGAGGCCGGCGAGCCGGTGCGCCACATCCTCACCGAGTTCGAGCCGGTGTTCGACGCGGCTGATTTCGTACGCGCGGGACGCGATCTGTTCGTCACGCGGAGCAACGTCACCAACCACATGGGCATCGAATGGCTGCGCCGTCACCTCGGATCCGGCTACCGCGTCCACGAGATCGAGAGCCGCTGCCGCATGCCGATGCACATCGACACGACGTTCGTCCCGCTGGGGCCCGGCAAGGTGCTGGTCAATCCCGAATACGTCGACGTCGACCGCCTGCCCGACGCCGTGCGCTCGTGGGACGTCCTGATCGCCCCCGAGCCGGACCCCATCGACGAACGCCTGCTCAGGATCACCTCGATGTGCGGCAAGTGGCTCAGCATGAACGTTCTGATGATCGACGAGAAACGGGTGATCGCGGAGCGGCACCACACCGGCATGCTGCGGGCGCTCGAGCGTTGGGGGTTCGAGCCGATCCCGTGCGACCTGCTGCACTACGCGCCGTTCGGCGGCTCGTTCCACTGCGCGACGCTCGACATCCGGCGTCGCGGCACGCTCGAATCGTACGTCGATTGACCTCACCCGCTGGTCACCCGAACGGCTCATCGGCCTTCCACCCGGGTGGCGCCCGCGCGTCACCCCCCGGTCAGCGCGCCCGGCCCCGCGGTCTGAGCGGGGTCGACGGCAGCTCCGGGGCGGGCAGCGGCGCCCCGTCGTAGCCCCGGACCTCACCGAAGCGGGGGCCGCCGAGGCCCGCCATCCAGTCCTCCCGCGCCCGCACGATGTCCTCGTGGCTCCGGCCGATGAAGTTCCACCACATGACGATCTCCTCCTCGAAGGGAGTACCGCCGAGCAGGACGGCGCGGGCCGGGGCGTCGGACTCGTTGGCCAGGGTCAGGTGGGCGGCGCCGGCCGGCAGGAAGCCCAGTTCCGCAGGGTGCAGGGAGGTCCCGGCGAAGTGGATCTCTCCGGTGTCGACGAGCAGGCCGTGTTCGAACGCCGGGTCGACGGGCAGCGCGGTCCCCGCGCCGGGTTCGAGGACGATCTCCGCGCCCAGGAGCGGGGTGAACGTCCGCACGGGGGAGGTGGATCCGGCCAGGGTGCCCAGGAAGACCCTGATCCCGACGCCGTCGAGGCGGACCGGCCGCGGTGCGTGGTGCTGGAAGTCCCGTGCGGTGGCGCGG
This sequence comes from Streptomyces sp. NPDC014995, assembly GCF_043080745.1. Lineage (NCBI taxonomy): Bacteria > Bacillati > Actinomycetota > Actinomycetes > Kitasatosporales > Streptomycetaceae > Streptomyces > Streptomyces sp. NPDC014995. Next base: position 187,884 of record NZ_JBIBVX010000013.1, on the reverse strand, counting down.
TGTTCGTCGGGCAGCGCCACCCAGAGCTGGACGCCGTGCAGGACGCCGGTGTCCGGGGTGGAGACCTCGGAGTGGCTGATGCCGTGACCGCCGGTCATGAGGTTGAGCTCGCCCGGGCGGACGAGGGCATGGCTGCCGAGGCTGTCGCGGTGTTCGATCTCGCCGCTGAAGAGCCAGCTCACCGTCTGGAGGCCGGTGTGCGGGTGCGGCGCGACGTCCATGCCGCCGGACTCGGCGACGTCGTCGGGGCCGTAGTGGTCGGCGAAGCACCAGGCGCCGATCAGGGAGCGGGTACGCTGCGGCAGCGTCCGCCGTACGGTCATGGCCCGTGGGCCGCCCAGCGGCACGGCCCGCGGGGAGAGTACCTCGACCTTGCTCACTGCGGACCACCTCTCGTCGGTTCCATCCCGGCCGCTCACCCTTCCCAGGAATGTTTGATATTCAACTATGACTCGACGGATCTTCATCGACAAGCAGAGCCCCAAGGCCTACCACGCGCTGGTGCAGACGTCCGAGGCCGTGCGCGCGACCGCCGCCGACGCGGGCCTGGAGCGCACCGTCGTGGAACTGGTCAACCTGCGCGTCTCGCAGCTCAACGGCTGCGCCTACTGCCTCGACGTGCACACCAAGGCCGCCCTGCGCGGAGGCGAGACCACGCGACGGCTGGGGGTGCTCGCGGCCTGGCGGGACACCGACCTCTTCACCCCCCTGGAGCGCGCCTCCCTGGCGCTGGCGGAGGCGACCACCGTCCCGTCCGACGCCGCCGCGCAGGAAGCCGCCTACGCCGGGGCCCGCGAGGTCCTCACCGAGGACCAGATCTCGGCGGTGATCTGGGTGGCGGTCACCATCAACGCCTTCAACCGGGTCTCCATCCTGAGCAAGCACCCCGTCCACTAGAGCACGTCAGCGCAGGGCGGCGAGCGCCGGTTCCATCGCGCGGTGGAACGTCGGGTAGGTGTGGATCATGTGCTGGAGCCGGGCCACCGGCACCTCCGCGTGCACGGCGACGTTCAGGCCGTACAGCAGCTCACCACCGGCCGGGCCCGCCGAGGTCGCGCCGATCAGGACGCCCCGGTCGGCGTCCTCGACCAGTTTGAGGAAACCCTCCCCGCCGGGACCGTGGATCCAGCCCCGGGTGGAGGAGGAGAGGGGCACCAGGGACGTCCGGACGCGCAGCCCCCGTGCGCGGGCCTGCCGTTCGGTCGGGCCCACGGCCGCGATCTCGGGGTCCGTGAAGGTCACGCGGGGCAGTGCCCGGTAGTCGGCCTCCGGGCCCGGCCGGCCCAGGATGTCGCGGACGGCGATCTGCGCCTGGTACATCGACACGTGGGTGAAGGCCCCGCGCCCCGTGATGTCGCCGACCGCCCACAGCCCGTCCACCGGTCCCGCCCCGTCCGTCGCCCGCATCCGGCCGTCGGTCGGCACGGCCCGGGCCGCGGGGTCCAGCCCCACCGTCTCCACGCCGAGCGCCGAGAGGTCGGCGTACCGCCCGGTCGCCACGAGCAGCCGCTCGGCCCGCAGCGCCTCGCCGTCGACCCGCACGCTGAACTCGGCGCCGTCGTAGGCCACCTGGCGCGCCCGGACGCCGGTCAGGACCCGCACCCCGTCGGCCCGCAGCGCCCGGGCCGCCAGCTCCCCCGCCTCCGGCTCCTCCTGGGACAGCAGCCGCGCCTGCCCCTCGACCACGGTGACCCGGCAGGTGAACCGGGCGAGCACCTGCGCGACCTCCACCCCTATGGCGCCCCCGCCCAGGACGATCAGCGACGCCGGCAGCTCCTTCGCCGCCATCGCGTCCCGGTTGGTCCAGTACGGCGTACCGGCCAGCCCCTCCACCGGCGGGATCCGGGGCCGGCCGCCCGTGGCGAGCACGACACCGCGGCGGGCCTCGAAGGTACGGTCGCCGACGCTCACCCGGCGCGGACCGGCGAGACGCCCGACGCCCCGGACCAGCCGGCCGCCCTTGGCCGCCAGCCGATCCGCGGCCACCTGGTCGTTCCAGTCGTCGGTGGCCTCGTGGCGGATGCGGTCGGCGACCTTCGTCCAGTCGGGGATCACCGCCGTCTCCCCGGCGAGCGCGGGGGCGCGCCGCGCCTCGGCCAGCAGGTTCGCGGCCCGGATCATCATCTTGCTGGGCACACAGCCCCAGTACGGGCACTCCCCGCCGACGAGTTCCGCCTCGACACCGACCACGTCGAGCCCCGCCTCGGCCAGCGTGCCCGCGACGTGCTCGCCACCCGGTCCGAGGCCGACGACGACCACATCCACCCGCTCGTTCATGCCCGCGCCTCTCGTAGTGCGTACGGCCGTCCGACCGGCCGCAGGGCACCGACGCTAGGACCGGCCCGGGCGCGGGGCGTGTCCCTGAGCGCACGGGCGTCGGCCCGACAGCGCACGGCGCGCTCGAAGCCTCGACCGCCCTCCGAAGAACCGCCTTCCGAGGAACCGCCCTCCGAGGAACCCCTTTCCGGCGAACTGCCTTCCGAAGGGCGGGGGTCACGCAGGCCGTACGGGGAGCCGGCTCCCCCGCCGCCTGGCGCCCGGACCTCCCGACCGACCCCCGCCGGCCCAACTCAGGCCGTACGCACGCGAGTGCGTGGACGGCCGGCCACCGGCCGTGCTTGCATGCGGCGATGACATCCGAACCCACCACGTCGCCGCCCTGCTCCGTCCGTCCTCGGGTCCCGGCCGACATGGACGCCTGCGTCGCCCTGCTCGCCCAGGTGCACGAACACAGCGGCTATCCCGTCAACCGGCCGTCCGATCCCGGCACCTGGCTGACTCCGTCCGCGATGCTCACGGCATGGGTGGCCGAGTTGGACGGGCGGATCGCCGGGCACGCGGTGCTGTGCCGGGGCGAGGACGGCGATCCGGCGCCCGCGTTGTGGGGCGCGCGCCGGGCCGGTGCCGCGGCCGCCTCCGTCAACCGGTTGTTCGTCGCGCCCTCGGTGCGCGGACGGGGCGTCGGAGCGGCCCTGATGGAGCGGGCCGTCGGTGAGGCGCGGTCCCGCGGTCTGCATCCGGTCCTGGACGTGGTCGACTCCCACCCGGCGGCCGCCTTCTACGAGCGGCTCGGCTGGGAACTCCTCGGTGTCGTCGACCAGCGCTGGGGCCCGGACCAGGTGGTGGCCCTGCGCTGTTACGCGGCGCCCGTCGGCAACTGACGAACCCCCTGACGCGCGGTCCGACGCGGGGCACAGGCCCGGCCGTGCGGCCGAACGGGTGAGCAAGGCCGCCGAAAACGTGGTCTTTCCCACTCGTCTCTCACCCGTTCTCGTGGTGTTGACACCGACCCCCCGGCGTACGTCCCCGCTGGTCATGAGAGAGTTGCGGCCCGAACTACCCAGGGGGGTCTGTGACACGACGTCAAAAACGGTCCGGCACGCGCAGAACGTCGCTGACACTTCTGACGGCCCTCGGCACACTGACCGGCGGCCTGCTGGCGGGGGCGGCACCGGCCGGCGCCGCGACCTGGACCACCATCGCGGCGGGCGTGACCTACCGTCAGTACGACCTGTCGGCCTCGGCCGGCACCACGCACGTGCACGTGCTGAGCGTCGACCTGACGAACACCCACGTCCGCCTCGGCCTGCTGTACCCGGGGAAGGTCGCGGCCCGCGCGACCGTCTCCCAACTGGCCACGGCGCAGAAGGCCGTCGCCGGTGTCAACGGCGACTTCTTCAACATCACCGAGGTCCAGCACCCGGGCGTCACCGCGACCGGCGCGAGTGTGGGCCCGGCGATCGCCGCCGGGAAGGTGCTCAAGGGCGCCGTCCCGGACGGCCAGCGGTTCGGGCCCGAGCTGCCGTCGGGCACCACCACGAAGAACGTCGTGGGTGTCGGCACCGACGGGCGGGCCCGGCTGGACAGCCTGACCGTCAGCGGGTCGGTCAGCACGCCCGGGCGACGCATGCCGCTGGGCGGTCTCAACCAGTACGCGCTGGCGGAGGACTCCATCGGCGCGTACACGTCCGACTGGGGCAGCGTCTCCCGGCTCCGGGCCACCTGCGGCACGGACACCGAACGGGCCGCGGAGTGCAGCGCGAGCACCTACGAGGTGACCGTGAGGAAGGGCGTGGTGGTGTCGACCTCGGTCACCCCGGGCAGCGGCACCATCGCGGCGGACACGACCGTGCTCGTCGGGCGGGAGGCGGGCGCTCAGCGCCTGCGCAAGCTCGTCAAGGGCCAGCGGGTGGCGGTGCGCTACGGCCTGACGGCCGCGTCGCAGCGCGCGTACCGCTTCGCCCTGGGCGGCTATCCGGTGCTCTCCGGCGGGCAGTCCCTGACGGGGCTGGACGCACGGACCTCGGCCGTACGCACGGCCGTGGGCCTCGCCGACGGCGGACAGCGCGTCCTGCTGTTCGCGGTGGACGGCGCTGCCGCCTACCGCAAGGGCCTGACGATCGCCGAGGTCGCCAAGGCGCTGAAGAGCCTCGGTGCCACCGAGGGCTTCAGCCTGGACGGTGGCGGCTCGACGACGCTGGTCGCCCGGGCGCCGGGCGCGAGCAAGGTCACGGTGCGCAACCACCCCTCCGGTGGTGCGGAGCGCCCCGTGCCGAACGGCATCGGCGTCTTCACGCAGTGATCCCGGCCGGCCTCACGGCCGCAGGCTGCCGAGGACGTCGGCCGTCGCCGTGAGGCCGCTCTGGATGGTGGGGGCCATGCTCGTGCCGGCCAGGAGGAAGCCGAGCAGCAGGCAGACCAGCGCGTGCGAGATCTTCAGTCCGCCGCTGCGCAGGAAGATCACCGCCAGGATCAGCAGCAACAGCACCACGGAAATGGAAACGGCCACGTCAACCTCCTCCGCCACGTCCGCTTTCGCGGCATTCGGCCGCAAGTGTGGCGTAGTGGAGGGTTCGTCCGTGCGGCTGACCTGTCCCCCGAACGAGTGGTGTCCAGGCCGTGCCCTTCGGCCCCGCGGCCTCGGGACGGTCCGAAGGACACCGCCCCAGGGTGCTCTAGGCCGACCGGTGTGCGTCGAGGAACGCCTCCAGGCCGGCCAGGTCGTCGGTGTTGAGGTAGTCGACGTCGGCGGCGAGGAGTTCGCTCCACAGGGCGTCCCGGGCGGGGCCCGGCACGTCGGGGGTGGCCCAGAACCGCACCTTCTGCCCGCGCGCGTGTGCCGCGCCGACGATCCCGCGCAGCTTCCGCCGCTCGGCGTCGGGGAAGGCGCCGACGCCCCGCCAGGTGAAGTGCAGCGTCCAGTTGTCGCTGATCAGCGCGGCGAAGGAGGCCTGCGAACTGCCGAGGTCCGCCAGGCGCCCGTCGTAGAAGGCCCGGCGCACGGTCTGCGCCTCCATGGGCACACGGGCGGCGCGGTCACCGGAGATGACGGCGGTGACCGGGCCCCGGCGCACCCGGCCGTGGGCGTACGAGGTGAACAGGTGCCGGTGGCGCCGCAGTTGACGGTCGAGTTCGAGGTACGTGGCCGCGCCCTCGGTCTTGATGTCGATGAGGAGCTGCAACGGCGTGCGCTCACCCCGGTGGACCGACCCGTGGTTGGCCTTGACGCGGGCGGCGAGCGGGGCGAGGTAGAGGGACTCCAGGGTGCGGGCCGGGTCGAGGTCCACGGGGTCGTGGGCGACGAGGAGCTGCCCGTCGACGAGGAAGATGTCGGCCTCGACGCTGCCGAAGCGGTGGTCGAGGGCGTCCAGGAGGGGGCGGGGGTGCTCGTAGTCGTTGTGGGCGTGGGCGCGCCACAACGGGCGGACGTGGGGCTTGCGTTCGACCGCCAGCGCGTTTCCGGCGGGCGCGGCGACCGCGCCGGTGAGGGCGGCGCCGAGGGTGGTGAGGGCTCTGCGACGGGTGGTGAGGGCCATGCCTGCCTCCCTGGGATGCCGTACGGGACCTCAGGGAGTATCACGCTCCGGCAGCCCCGACGGGCGTGTGCGGGGCAGGAGTTGGCCGGACCGCCGCCGCCTGTTCACCGGGCGCACGGGAAAGCCCGCCCCAGGTGGGGCGGGCTTTCCCTGTCCTTCCGCCGCCGTACGTCAGGGCGCCCGGAGGTCGACCAGTTCGGCCAGCGCGTCCCGGTGGGCGCCCGCGGTGCCGTAGGCGATCGAGTCGGCCTTGGCCCGCTTCAGGTGGAGGTGGACAGGGTGCTCCCACGTCATGCCGATGCCGCCGTGCAGTTGCAGCGCCTCCTCGGCGGCGCGGACGGCGACGGGCGCCGCGCAGGCCTGGGCGACGGCGACCGCCACGGCCGCCTCCTGGGCGGACTCTGCGTCGGCGAGCGCGTCGGCCGCGTTGCGGGCGGCGGCGCGGAGTCCGGCGACCTCCAGCCACAGCTGGGCGAGCCGGTGCTTGAGCGCCTGGAAGCCGCCGACGGGCCGGTTGAACTGCTTGCGCTCCTTGAGGTAGCGGACGGTCTCGGTCAACGACCAGTCGGCCACGCCCAGTTGCTCGGAGGCGAGCAGTCCGGCCCCGGCGCGCAGGGCGCGCCGTACGGCGGGTTCTGCCTCGCCGAGCCGCCGTCCCGGGGCCCCGTCGAGGGTGACCGTCGCGAGCGGGCGGGTCAGGTCGAGGGACACCTGCGGGGTGACGGTCACGGTGGAGGCGTCGACCGCGTACAGCCCGCCGTCGTCGGCGGGCACGAGCAGCACGTCCGCCACGGCCGCGTCCGCGATCCCGGTCAGCTCACCGTGCAGGGTGCCGTCCTGGAGGCGTACGGCCTTGAAGGCGCCGTCGGGAGCGGTGTGCAGGCCGACCGCCAGCGCGCCGATGGTGCGTCCGGACGCCAGCCGGCCCGGCAACTCCTCGTCGGCGCAGGCCAGCAGCGCCTCGGTGGCCACCACGGCGCTCGTCAGGAACGGCACGGGCGCGACCGCCCGCCCCAGTTCCTCCAGGACGACGGCGGCTTCGCGGTGCGTGGCGCCCTGGCCGTCCATCTCCTCGGGCACGAGCAGGCCCGCGAGGCCCATGCCCTCGGTGAGCGCCTTCCACAGCGACACGTCGTGCGGGGCGTCCGACTCCGTCCGGGCGATCACGCCCGCCGCATCGCAGTGGTCGGTGAGCAGGTCCCGGACGGCGGCGCGGAGAGCCTCTTCCTCCTCCGAGTACAGCAGGTCGGGCTGTGTCGGCTGGGTTGTCATCGGGCGAGGTCCTTCCACGCGACGTCCTTGTCGGTGCGCGGCTCGGCGGGCAGGCCCAGGACGCGCTCGGCGACGATGTTCAGCAGGACCTCGCTGGTCCCGCCCTCGATGCTGTTGCCCTTGGACCGCAGGTAGCGGTAGCCGGCCTCGCGTCCGGTGAAGTCGACGAGTTCGGGACGGCGCATGGTCCAGTCGTCGTACAGCAGGCCCTCCTCGCCGAGGAGTTCCACCTCCAGGCCGCTGATCTCCTGGTTGAGGCGGGCGAAGGCGAGCTTCATGCCGGCGCCCTCGGGGCCGGGCTGGCCGGCGGCGAGCTGCTGACGGAGCCGCTCGCCGGTGAGACGGGCGACCTCCGCCTCCACCCACAGCTTCAGCAGCCGCTGGTGCAGGTCGTGGGTGCGCAGCTCGGGCCGCTCGCGCCAGGTCCTGGAGACCGGGCCGATCATGCCTCCCTCGCGGGGCAGCCGCATGCCGCCGATGGCGACGCGCTCGTTGTTCAGCGTGGTCTGCGCGACCCGCCAGCCGTCGCCGACGTCGCCGAGGCGGTGGGTGTCGGGGATGCGGACGTCGGTGAGGAAGACCTCGTTGAACTCGGCCTCACCGGTGATCTGCCGCAGCGGCCGGACCTCGACGCCCGGGTCGGTCATGTCGCACACGAAGTACGTGATGCCCCGGTGCTTGGGCACGTCCGGGTCGGTGCGGGCGATGAGGATGGCCCAGCGGGCGACGTGGGCGCTGGACGTCCACACCTTCTGCCCGTTGACCACCCAGTCCCCCTCGCCCTCCCGCACCGCCCGCGTGCCGAGCGCGGCCAGGTCGGATCCGGCGCCGGGCTCGCTGAACAGCTGGCACCAGACCTCCTCGCCGGTCCACAGGGGCCGCAGGAAGCGCCGCTTCTGCTCCTGGGTGCCGTACTGGAGGATGGTCGGCGCGGCCATGCCCAGGCCGATGCCGATGCGCCGCGGGTCGTTGTCGGGGGCGCCCGCGGCCTCCAGTTCGGCGTCCACGACGGCCTGGAGGGAGCGCGGGGCACCGAGTCCGCCGAGACCCTCGGGGTAGTGCACCCAGGCGAGGCCGGCGTCGAAGCGGGCCTTGAGGAAGTCGAGGCGGTCGGTACCGGCGGGCGGGTGGGCGGACAGCAACTCCTGTGTCCGGCGCCTGAGTTCGGCTGCGTCGGTCATGCGGCGGCTCCGTTCTGCGGTACGACGGCGACCCGGCCGGTGGTGACACCGTCGGCGACCCGCTGGACGGCGGCGGCGGCCCCGTCCAGCGGTACGCGCTCGCTCACCAGCGGCTTGATCGCACCGCGGGCGGCCAGGTCGGTGAGCTGCTCGTGGCAGTGCTGGACCAGCTTGGGGTTCTTGGTGTTGTACAGGCCCCAGTGCAGGCCGAGGATCGAGTAGTTCTTCACCAGGGCGTGGTTGAGCGAGGGGCTCGGGATCGTCCCGCTCGCGAAGCCGACGACCACGATCCGGCCCTCGAAGGCGACGACCTTGGCGGACTGGGCGTAGGCCTCGCCGCCGACCGGGTCGTAGATCACGTCGGCGCCCCGGCCCGCGGTGGCCTCCTTGACGGCGGCGACGACGTCCTCGCTCCGCCGGTCGATCACCACGTCACAGCCCAGTTCCCGGGCGACGGACGCCTTGTCGGCTCCGCCGACGACCCCGATGACGGTGGCGCCGGCCGCCTTGCCGAGTTGCACGGCCGCGCTGCCGACCCCTCCGGCGGCAGCGTGGACGAGCAGCGTCTCGCCGGCTTCCAGCGCCGCCCGGCGGTGCAGGCCGAACCAGCCGGTCTGGTAGCCGATGTGCAGCGCGGCGGCCTCGGCGTCGTCCAGCGAGTCGGGCGCGGGCAGCACAGCGGCGGCGTCCGCGACGGCGTACTCGGCGAAACCGCCGTACGGCAGCGCCGGGTTGGCGATCACTCGGCGGCCGTCCTCGGTCTCGCCGCAGATCTCCACGCCGGGCGTGAACGGCAGCGGCGGCCGGACCTGGTAGTGGCCCCGGCACATCAGCACGTCCGGGAAGTTGATGTTCGCGGCGCGCACCTTCAGCAGGATCTGGCCGTCACCGGGCGTGGGCGGCTCCACCTGCTGGAGCCGCATCACCTCGCTCGGCTCGCCGTTCTCGTGCACCTGCCATGCCTGCATGCGGAGCCTCCACGGGACTGCGTCGTCTGACCGGGGTCGATCGCATACTAAGCGGTCGCTTGCCGATCAGGGAACAGTCGGGTACGTCACGACCGCTTGGGCCGCGCCCGCACATGCATCCGCTCCCCCTGCGGACCGAACAGACTGAGGAACTCCGCCGGCCCCTCCCCCGTCGAGCCGAACCAGTGCGGCACCCGGGTGTCGAACTCGGCCGCCTCCCCCGCCGTCAGCACCACGTCGTGGTCGCCCAGCACCAGCCGCAGCCGCCCGGACAGCACGTACAGCCACTCGTAGCCCTCATGGGTGCGCGGGTCCGGTTCCTGCCTGCGCTGCGGTTCGAGCACCTTGAAGGCCTGGAGGCCGCCGGGCTGCCGGGTCAGCGGCCAGTGGGTGCGACCGTGCCGCACGATCGGCTCGGCCCGCACCCGCGGATCGCGCACCGACGGGGCACCCACCAGTTCGTCCAGCGCCACCTCGTGGGCCCGTGCGATCGGCAGCAGCAGTTCCAGGCTGGGCCTGCGCAGGCCCGACTCCAGCCGGGACAGCGTGCTCACCGAGATACCGGTCGCCTCGGACAGCCCGGCCAGCGTCGCGCCCCGCTCCTTGCGGATCCGCCGCAGCCGCGGGCCGACTTCCGCGAGGACCTCGTCCATGTCGTCGTCACTCATGGGATCCATTGCAGTTTCGGCAAACACGTTTGTCAATGCCGCAGGGGAGGGGCGACCGTGCCCGTGGAGGTGGTCACACATGACCGAGAACCACGGAGCGACCGACCGTTACGAAGTGATCGTGATCGGCGGCGGAGCCGCGGGCCTGTCCGCCGCCCTCGTCCTGGGCCGGGCCCGGCGCCGCACCCTGGTGGTGGACGCGGGCGAGCCGCGCAACGCGCCCGCCGCCCACATGCAGGGCTACCTGTCCCGGGACGGGATGCCGCCCGCCGAGTTCCTTGCGGTGGGCCGCGCGGAGATCGCCCGCTACGGCGTGGAACTGGTCCGCGACCGGGCGGTCGACGCCACGAAGGGCGAGGACTTCGCCGTGCGGCTCGCTGGGGGTACCCCCTCTGGGGGAGGGCGGACCGTCCACGCCCGGCAGCTCGTGGTCGCCACCGGCCTGAGGGACGAGCTGCCACCGGTCGAGGGCCTCGCCGCGCGCTTCGGCCGGGACGTGGTGCACTGCCCCTACTGCCACGGCTGGGAGGTGCGCGACCAGGCCTTCGGTGTGCTCGCGACGAGCCCGCTGAGCGTGCACCAGGCCCTGATGGTGACCCAGTGGTCGAAGGACGTGACGTTCTTCCTGCACACGGTCGCCGAGGAGGAACTGTCCGACGAGGACCTGCGCCGGCTCGCCGCCGCCGGGGTCGACGTGGTGCCCGGCGAGGTGGCCGGAGTCGTCGTCGAGGACGACCGGATCACCGGCGTCCGGCTCACGGACGGCACCGTCCACGCCCGCGAGACCCTGTTCGTCGCGCCCCGGGCGGTTCCGCGGACCGACCTGCTGCGCCGGCTGGGCGCCGAGATGGACGAGACCCCCTTCGGCACCTACCCCGTGGTCGACGCCAGGGGCCTGACGACCGTCCCCGGGCTGTGGGCGGCGGGCAACGCCTCCGGCTTCGCCGAGCAGGTGATCAACTCGGCGAGCCGCGGTTACCGGGCGGGGGCCGCGATCAACGCGGAGCTGCTGATGAGCGATCTGGACGCGGCGGTCCAGGGCGCGGAGAGGACCGCCCAGGTGTAGTCGGCGCGCCGGCGATGCACCATGGCTGCATGCTGCTGACCCGGCTCGCCGACGTGTCCCGGGAGGTCGCCGCCACCTCGGCGCGCTCCCGCAAGATCGCTCTGCTCGCCGAGCTCTTCCGGGACGCGGAGGCGGACGACGTACCGATCGTCATCCCCTACCTGGCCGGACGGCTCCCCCAGGGCCGGCTCGGCATCGGCTGGAAGGTGCTGGGCCGCCCGGTCACCCCGGCCGACGCGCCGAATCTGACCGTGCGCGAGGTGGACGCCCGGCTCACCGAGCTCGGCACGGTGGCGGGCCCCGGCTCACAGGCCGAACGGGCCCGCCTGGTCGGGGAGTTGATGGGCGCGGCCACCGCGGACGAGCAGCGCTTCCTGCTCGGGCTGATCACCGGCGAGGTCCGGCAGGGCGCGCTGGACGCGGTCGCGGTGGAGGGGCTGGCCGAGGCGACCGGGGCGCCCTCGACGGACGTGCGGCGGGCGGTGATGCTGGCCGGCTCGCTGCAGACGGTGGCGCGGGCGCTGCTCGCGGACGGGCCGGCGGCCCTGGACCGGTTCCGGCTCACCGTCGGCCGCCCGGTCCTGCCGATGCTCGCCCACACCGCGTCCTCGGTGACCGAGGCGGTCGGCAAGCTGGGCGCCTGCGCGGTCGAGGAGAAGCTGGACGGCATCCGCGTCCAGGTCCACCGGGACGGCGACAGCGTACGGATCTACACCCGCACCCTCGACGACATCACCGACCGCCTGCCCGAACTGAGCTCCGTGGCGCTGGAGTTGAGGGGTGAGCGGTTCATCCTGGACGGCGAGGTCATCGCCTTCGACGACACCGGCAGGCCCCGCTCCTTCCAGGAGACGGCGGGCCGTGTCGGCTCCCGGGTGGACGTGGCGACGGCCGCCCGGGCGGTGCCCGTCTCGCCCGTCTTCTTCGACGCGCTGTCGGTGGACGACCGGGACCTGCTCGACCTGTCCTTCGGCGAACGCCACGCGGAGCTGGCCCGGCTGGTGCCCGAGCCGATGCGGGTGCGGCGCACGGTCGTCTCCGGTGCGGAGGACCTTCCGGCAGCCGAGGAGTTCCTCGAGGAAACCCTGCTGCGCGGGCATGAGGGCGTGGTCGTGAAGTCCCTCGACGCGCCGTACAGCGCGGGCCGGCGCGGCGCGTCCTGGCTGAAGGTCAAGCCCGTGCACACGCTCGACCTGGTGGTCCTGGCCGCCGAGCGGGGCCATGGGCGGCGCACCGGCAAGCTGTCCAACCTGCACCTCGGCGCCCGCACCGCCGACGGCGGCTTCGCCATGCTCGGCAAGACCTTCAAGGGCATGACCGACGCGATGCTCACCTGGCAGACCGAGCGCCTGCGGGAGCTGGCCGTCGAGGACGACGGCTGGGTGGTGACCGTACGCCCCGAACTCGTCGTCGAGATCGCCTACGACGGCCTTCAGCGCTCCACCCGCTACCCGGCCGGCGTCACCCTCCGCTTCGCCCGGGTCGTCCGCTACCGCGAGGACAAGCGCCCCGAGGAGGCGGACACCGTGGAGACGCTGCTCGCCGCCCACCCGGAGGTGCGGCCGTGACGGCCGGGCACAGCGCGGGCCTGCTGTTGTTCCGGCACGGCGACGGCGGCCTGGAGGTGTTGCTGGGACATATGGGTGGCCCGTTCTTCGCGCGCAAGGACGCCGGAGCGTGGACCGTGCCGAAGGGCGAGTACGAACCCGACGAGCCCGCCTGGGAGGCCGCCCGCCGCGAGTTCCAGGAGGAGCTGGGGGTCGCGCCGCCGGACGGCGAGGCGGTCGCGCTCGGGGAGGTCCGGCAGGCGAACGGCAAGATCGTCACGGCGTGGGCGGTCGAGGCGGACTTCGATCCGGCGGCGATCGAGCCGGGCACGTTCGTCATGGAGTGGCCGCCGCGCTCCGGACGGACCCAGGAGTTCCCCGAGCTGGACCGGGTCGCCTGGTACGGCCTGGACCGGGCGCGCGAGGTGATCGTGCGGGCCCAGACGGCGTTTCTCGACCGGCTGGCGGAGCACTCGGGCTGAGCGGACGCGTCGCGTTGCGGGGCTCGGCACGGCGCGCGAAGGTCGAAGCACAGCCAGTTTCCAGGAGGTCGGTCATGCCCATCGCAACGGTGAACCCGGCGAACGGCGAGACGCTCAAGACGTACGAGGCCATGGGCGAGGAGGAGCTCGGACGCCGGCTCCAGCTCGCGCAGGCCACGTTCCGCACGTATCGCACCACGGCGTTCGCCGAGCGCGCCCGGCTGCTGAACCGGGCCGCCGACCTCCTCGACGAGGAGGGGCCGCAGATCGCCCGGGTGATGACCACCGAGATGGGCAAGCCGGTCAGGCAGGCGCGGGCGGAGGCCGCGAAGTGCGCCAAGGCGATGCGCTGGTACGCCGGGCACGCCGAAGCGCTGCTCGCCGACGAGGAGCCGTCCGAGGCCGATGTGAAGGACTCCGGCGCCTCCCGCGCCCTGGTCCGCTACCGGCCGATGGGGCCGGTGCTCGCGGTGATGCCGTGGAACTTCCCGCTGTGGCAGGTGGTCCGATTCGCCGCGCCCGCGCTGATGGCGGGGAACGTGGGCCTGCTCAAGCACGCCTCGAACGTCCCCCAGACCGCGCTCTACCTGGAGGACCTGTTCCACCGGGCGGGCTTCCCGGAGGGCTGCTTCCAGACCCTGCTCATCGGCTCCGGCGCGGTCGACGACCTCCTGCGCGACGAGCGGATCAAGGCGGCCACCCTCACCGGCAGCGAGCCCGCGGGCCGCGCGGTCGCCTCCACCGCCAGCCAGATGATCAAGAAGACGGTGCTGGAACTGGGCGGCAGCGACCCGTACGTGGTCATGCCGTCCGCGGACGTCGACCGGGCCGCCGAGGTCGCGGTGACGGCGCGCGTGCAGAACAACGGGCAGTCCTGCATCGCCGCCAAGCGGTTCATCGTCCATACGGACGTGTACGACCGGTTCGCCGAGCGCTTCACCGAGGGGATGAAGGCGCTGAAGATCGGCGATCCGCTGGAGGAGGACACCGAGATCGGTCCGCTGGCCAGCGAGCGCGGGCGCGGTGACCTGGAGGAGCTGGTGGACGACGCCAGGCGCGGCGGCGCGAGCGTGCTGTGCGGCGGCGAACGGCCGGACCGGCCCGGCTGGTACTACCCGCCGACCGTCCTGGCCGGTGTCACCCGCGAGATGCGCATCCACCGCGAGGAGGCCTTCGGCCCCGTGGCGACGCTGTACCGGGCCGCCGACCTGGACGAGGCGGTCCTCATCGCCAACGACACGCCGTTCGGCCTGAGTTCCAACGTCTGGACGCGCGACGAGGCCGAGGTCGACCGTTTCGTACGGGATCTGGAGGCGGGCGGCGTGTACGTCAACGGCATGACGGCGTCCCACCCGGCGTTCCCGTTCGGCGGGGTCAAGCGGTCGGGCTACGGCCGTGAGCTGTCCGGGCACGGAATCAGGGAGTTCTGCAACATCACCACCGTTTGGCACGGTGCGTGACCCTTCCACGGCTACGATCCCGTCTGTGAACCGCGAAGTGACTCTGCCTCTGATCGTCGACGACCGCGGGCACTTGCAGGTGGCCGCGGCCGACGTGAGCAAGCTGCTGCGGACGCTGGGCGGCCGGTGGCTGCATCTCGTCGAGGCCGGGGCGGAGGGGCTGGACGAGGACACCGTCGCTGCGCTGACCATCGAGCTCGCGAAACTGGCCGACCGGATCGACGTGGCGTGCATCGCCCACAGCAGCGGCGGGGCGCCGTAAGAGGTCCGGTTCGTCGCCGGGTGCGGGTGCGTCGTGGCTGGTCGCGCCGTTCACCGCGTCCCTTTCGGCGGGTGCGGTGGACCCACCTCGGGGGCGCGGGGAACGGCGCGACCGGCCGCCCGCGACCGTCGGGCGCGTTACCGGATCGGCATCCCCGACAGGGTCCGGGCGATCACCAACCGCTGGATCTCGCTCGTCCCCTCGAAGATCGTGTAGATCGCCGCGTCCCGGTGCATCCGCTCGACCGGGTACTCCCGCGTGTAGCCGTTGCCGCCGAGGATCTGGATCGCCTGAGCGGTGACCTTCTTCGCCGTCTCGCTTGCGAAGAGCTTGGACATCGAGCCCTCCGCCGCGGTGAACGGCTTCCCGTTGATCGCCATCCAGGAGGCACGCCAGACCAGCAGGCGCGCCGCGTCGATGGACGTGCGCATGTCGGCGAGTTGGAAGGCCACACCCTGGTTGTCGATGATCGGCCGCCCGAACTGCTCCCGCGTCCTGGCGTAGTCGAGGGCGACCTCGTAGGCGGCGCGGGCCGTCCCCACCGCCATGGCTCCCACCGCGGGGCGGCTCGCCTCGAACGTGGCCATCGCCGCGTTCTTCACCCGCTCACCGCCCGACTTGGCCCGCTCCCTGGCCCGCGCCAGCCGCTCGTCCAGCTTCTCCTTGCCGCCGAGCAGGCAGGAACCGGGGACGCGCACGTTGTCGAGGATCACCTCGGCGGTGTGCGAGGCGCGGATGCCGTGCTTCTTGAACTTCTGGCCCTGGGCGAGACCGGGCGTGTTCGGCGGGACGATGAAGGACGCGTGCCCCTTGGAGCCCAGCTCGGGGTCGACGACCGCGACGACCACGTGGACGTTGGCGATGCCGCCGTTGGTGGCCCACGTCTTCGTGCCGTTGATCACCCACTCGTCCTTGGCCTCGTCGTACACGGCGCGCGTGCGCAGGGAGGCGACGTCCGAGCCGGCGTCGGGCTCGGAGGAGCAGAACGCGGCGACCTTGACATCGTTGGCGTCGCCGTACATCTGCGGGATCCAGGTGCCGATCTGCTCCTCGGTGCCGTTGGCGAGGACGCCCACGGCGGCCAGGCCGGTGCCTACGATGGAGAGGGCGATGCCCGCGTCACCCCAGAACAGCTCCTCCATGGCCATCGGGATACCGAGGCCGGTGGGGTCGAAGTACTGCTGGGCGTAGAAGTCGAGGGAGTAGATGCCGACCTTCGCGGCCTCCTGGATGACCGGCCAGGGAGTCTCCTCACGCTCGTCCCATTCGGCGGCCGCGGGGCGGATGACGTCGGCGGCGAAGCCGTGCAGCCAGTCCCGGACCTCCTTCTGTTCGTCGTTGAGCTCCATGGTGAACTCGGCCATGTCCCCTCCAGCGGCAGTGCGTGTTACTAGCGGTAACCCGAGTCTGTTACCCGCCGGTAGGAAAAGTCAACTCCTGATGACACCTCGGCAGCCCGTTCGATCTCGGACCGCTGTCAGGTGCTAGTTTGCGCAGGCGTCACCGAATCAGCACGGGTGGGGAGAGCACATGGACACCACGCAGCGGACCGAGCAGCAGCGGTCCGCCGACCGCCGACGGCGCGAGCTGCTGGAGGCCGCGGACCGAGTGGTGCTCCGGGACGGGCCCCAGGCGTCGATGAACGCGATCGCCGCGGAGGCCGGCATCACCAAGCCGATCCTCTACCGCCACTTCGGCGACAAGGGAGGACTGTACGCGGCTCTCGCCAAACGCCACACGGACGCTCTGCTGGATTCGCTGCGGGCGGCACTGGACGCCCCCGCCGAGCGTCGGGAGCGGGTCGAGGCGACCCTCGACACCTACCTCGCGGCCATCGAGGCCCGGCCCCAGGTCTACCGGTTCCTGATGCATCCCTCCGAGGGCGGGCAGGGCGGGGATCAGGGCTTCGACGTGGGTAAGCACAGCGCCCCGCTGCTGCGGCGGATGGGCGAGGAGCTGGCCCAGGTCATCGAGGAGCGGCTGGATCTCGGGCCCGGGAGTCAGCAGCTGGCCCGGGTGTGGGGGCACGGGATCGTCGGGATGATGCACGCGGCCGGGGACTGGTGGCTCGGGGAGCGGCCGTGTTCGCGGGCCGAGCTGGTGCGCAGCCTCGCCGACCTGCTGTGGGGGCGGCTCGCGGCCGCGGGGGACAAGATGGGCGGCCCCGGGTTCTGAGGGTGGTGTGCCGGGTGCGGCCTCGCGGGACCGGCCGCGGCCACGCGGTGGAGCCGCACCCTGACGCGCCCTCTAGGTGAGCGACCCGGTCCTGGCCCACGAGGCGCGCGCCGCCTGGCGCATCAGTTTGCGCCGTCGCCAGCCGGTCAGGTGGTCGGCGTACACCCTGCCCTCCAGGTGATCGCACTCGTGTTGCAAGCACCTGGCAAAGAATCCGGTGCCGTGGACCGTCACCGGTTCGCCCGTCACCGTGAAGCCCTCGACCACCGCGTGGTCGTGGCGCTCCGTCCCCGCCTCCAGGCCTGGCAGGGACAGGCAGCCCTCCGGGCCTCGGACGACGAGCCCGTCCGCCTCCACCAGGCGCGGGTTGACGACGTGTCCCAGATGCCGGACGTCCTCGTCGTCGGGGCAGTCGTACACGAACACCCGCAGGGCCTCCCCCACCTGGTTGGCGGCCAGGCCGACGCCCTGGGCCGCGTACATCGTGGCGAACATGTCCTCGACGAGGCGGGCGAGTTCGGGGCCGAAGCCGGTGACCTCGCGGCAGGGTTCCCGCAGGACGGGGTCACCGAGCAGAGTGAGAGGCCGGACCTGCCCGTGGGCGCCCGGGATGGAGCCGTGTCGCATGGCGGCAAGGGTACGGTCCTTTCTGACACGCGCATGCCGTACGCAGCGTGAGGCGGTGCCGGGATTCGGGAGTGCGAATGGATCTCGATAGGCTGACCACCTACCACGTTGCCGTCAGGCTTCAGGCGCGGCGCGTACGCAAGGAGGATCGAGAACTGATGGCAGGCAACTCGGACCCGCTCACGCCGCGGGCCAAGATCGCCGTGACCGCGGGCAAGGCGGTCGCTGCGGCGTCGCGTGCCGCTGGGCGCGGCAGCGGTTCGGTGATCGGCGGCCGGGTGGCGCTGAAACTCGACCCCGACCTCCTTGCCCGGCTCGCCCAGAACCTGGACGTCGTCCTCGTGTCGGCGACCAACGGCAAGACGACGACCACCCGTCTCATCGCGGAGGCGCTGCGCGCCGCGGGACCCGTGGTCTCCAACGCGCTCGGCGCCAACATGCCGGCCGGCATCACCTCGGCCCTGGCAGGCGGTTCGGACGCCAGATACGGCGTCATCGAGGTCGACGAGAAGTACCTGGCGGGCGTGGCCCGCGACACCGCCCCCAAGTGCATCGCCCTGCTCAACCTCTCCCGCGACCAGCTCGACCGGGCCGCCGAGACCCGCATGCTCGCGGAGAACTGGCGCGAGGGGCTGGCCGGTTCCAAGGCCGTCATCGTCGCCAACGCCGACGACCCGCTGGTGGTGTGGGCCGCGTCCTCCTCCCCCAACGTGATCTGGGTCGCCGCCGGCCAGATGTGGAAGGACGACGCCTGGTCCTGCCCGTCCTGCGGCGGCGTGATGCAGCGTCCGGGCGACGACTGGTTCTGCGGCGAGTGCGGCTTCCGCCGGCCCACGCCGAGCTGGGCGCTCTCCGGCGACCACGTCCTCGACCCGCACGGCTCCGCCTGGCCGATCCACCTCCAGCTGCCGGGCCGCGCCAACAAGGCCAACGCCGCCTCCTCGGCCGCCGTGGCCGCCGTCTTCGGGGTGCCGCCACAGGTGGCGCTGGAGCGCATGTACCAGGTGCAGGCCGTCGCCGGACGCTACGACGTCGTCCAGTTCATGCAGCGCGACCTGCGGCTGCTGCTCGCGAAGAACCCGGCGGGCTGGCTCGAAACGTTCAGCCTGATCGATCCGCCGCCCACCCCGGTCATCCTGTCGGTGAACGCGCGCGGCGCCGACGGCACCGACACCTCCTGGCTGTGGGACGTCGACTACACCCGCCTGACCGGCCACCCGATCTTCGTCATCGGCGACCGCAAGCTGGACCTCGCGGTGCGTCTGGAGGTGGCCAACCAGCACTTCCAGGTGTGCGAGAGCGTCGACCAGGCCGTGCAGATGGCCCCGCCGGGCCGGATCGAGGTCATCGCGAACTACACCGCCTTCCAGGACCTGCGCCGCCGGGTCGGCAACTGAGCACGAGGGACGATCACTTGATGAGCGACAACAGCCTGCGGGTCGTCTGGGTCTACCCGGACCTGCTCAGCACCTACGGCGACCAGGGCAACGTCCTGGTCGTGGAGCGCCGCGCACGGCAGCGCGGCCTCGACGTGGCGCGTCTCGACGTGCGCAGCGACCAGCCGATCCCGACCTCCGGCGACATCTACCTCATCGGCGGAGGCGAGGACCGCCCGCAGCGGCTCGCGGCGGAGCGGCTGCGCCGCGACGGGCACCTGTACCAGGCGGTGCAGAACGGCGCGATCGTGTTCGCGGTGTGCGCCGGCTACCAGATCCTGGGCCACGAGTTCGTCAACGACCTGGGGCAGCGCCAGCCGGGCCTCGGCCTGCTCGACGTCACCACGACCCGCGGTGAGGGCGAGCGGTGCGTCGGCGACGTCCTCGCCGACATCGACCCGCGGCTGGGTCTGCCGCCGCTGACCGGCTTCGAGAACCACCAGGGCGTCACCCACCTCGGCCCGACCGCCCGCCCCCTGGCCCGGGTCCAGATCGGCCGGGGCAACGGCACGGGCGACGGCACCGAGGGCGCGTTCAACGACACCGTGTTCGGCACGTACATGCACGGCCCGGTGCTGGCCCGCAACCCGCTCATCGCGGACCTGCTGCTGAAGCTGGCGCTCGACGTGAACGCGCTGCCGCCGACCGACGACCGCTGGTACGAGGCGCTGCGCAACGAGCGGATCGCGGCGGCGCAGCAGCCCGCGTGATCACGGTGCGGCGGCCTGCGCGGCAGTCGCTGTGCGGTTTCCTGCCCGACCTGGACGTTCACCTGATTTTCAGGGTGCCGTCAGCAGCCCGTCTGACGGTGCGTCCGCACAGGTGAGCGGGCACGTCCAGCAGGCGGACGTGTGCTTCGGCCCCGCCCCCTGGTGCCGCTAGGGTGGCGGGGAATCGAGCCGGACAACGTGGTCCGGACCCGGCCCACGTCAAGAAGGTTGTTCGGGCTATGCGCATTGGTGTCCTCACGTCCGGCGGCGACTGCCCCGGCCTGAACGCCGTCATCCGGTCCGTCGTGCACCGTGCCGTCGCCGACCACGGCGACGAGGTCATCGGCTTCCGGGACGGCTGGAAGGGCCTCCTGGAGTGCGACTACCTCAAGCTCGACCTCGACGCGGTGGGCGGCATCCTCGCCCGCGGCGGCACGATCCTCGGCTCCTCCCGCGTCCAGCCCTCGCACCTGCGGGACGGTGTGGAGCGGGCCCGCGGGCATGTCGAGGAACTCGGACTCGACGCGATCATCCCGATCGGCGGTGAGGGCACGCTCAAGGCCGCCCGGCTGATGTCGGACAGCGGCCTGCCGATCGTGGGCGTGCCGAAGACCATCGACAACGACATCGCGGTCACCGACGTCACCTTCGGCTTCGACACGGCCGTCGGGGTGGCGACGGAGGCCCTCGACCGGCTGAAGACCACCGCCGAGTCCCACCAGCGGGTGCTGGTCGTGGAGGTCATGGGGCGCCACACCGGCTGGATAGCGCTGCACTCCGGCATGGCGGCCGGCGCCCACGCCATCGTCGTACCGGAACGGCCCTTCGACATCGATGAGCTGGCCCGGCGGGTGGGCGAGCGGTTCGAGGCGGGGAAGCGGTTCGCGATCGTCGTCGCGGCGGAGGGCGCCAAGCCGGCCCCCGGCACCATGGCCTTCGACGAGGGCGGCAAGGACATCTACGGGCACGAGCGGTTCGCCGGGATCGCGCGGCAGCTGTCCATCGAGCTGGAGTCCCGGCTCGGCAAGGAGGCCCGCCCCGTGATCCTCGGGCATGTGCAGCGGGGCGGTACGCCGACCGCGTACGACCGTGTCCTCGCCACCCGGTTCGGGTGGCACGCCGTGGAGGCCGTGCACCGGGGTGAGTTCGGGATGATGACGGCGCTGCGCGGGACGGACATCGTCATGGTGTCGCTGGCGGAGGCCGTGGAGACGCTGAAGACCGTTCCGGCGGAGCGGTACGCGGAGGCGGAGACCGTGCTCTAGGCCGTCCGGCGGGCGCGGGCCGTGTGTGGTCGCCCGCGCCCCGGGCAGGTGCACTCGCCCCCGGTGACAGGAGTCGCCGGGGGCGGTTCTAGTCTTGGGGCGGCAGGAAACGCACAACCCCCCACGAATCAGGAGCCGGCGGATGGATCACAGCGGGCACGGCATGACCATGGATCTGCCGCCGTTCACGCTGGGACGGGGTCTTCAGTGGTCGGCGGACCCGTTCTTCCTCGTCGCCTGCCTGGTGGGGCTGGGCCTGTACGCCTGGGGCGTCGTGCGGTTGCGGCGGCGCGGGGACGCGTGGCCGGTGGCGCGGACCGTGTCGTACGTGGCCGGCGTGCTGACCGTGGCGCTGATGATGTGCACCAGGCTGAACGACTACGGGATGGTCATGTTCAGCGTGCACATGGTGCAGCACATGGTGATCAGCATGCTGTCGCCGATCCTGGTCCTGCTCGGTGCCCCGGTCACGCTGGCGCTGCGCGCGCTGCCGACCGCGGGGAAGGGCCGCAAGGGGCCGCGTGAGCTGCTGCTGATGCTGCTGCACAGCCGGTACATGCGGGTGATCACACACCCCGCGTTCACGATCCCGCTGTTCATCGCGAGCCTGTACGCCCTGTACTTCACCCCGCTCTTCGACTTCCTGATGGGCTCCAGGACGGGGCACGTCGCGATGATGGTGCACTTCCTCGCCGTCGGTGTCGTGTTCTTCTGGCCGATCATCGGCGTGGACCCCGGGCCGCACCGGCCGGGGTACCTGATCCGGATGCTGGAGCTGTTCGCGGGCATGCCGTTCCACGCGTTCTTCGGTATCGCGCTGATGATGGCGTCGACGCCGATGGTCGAGTCGTTCAGGAACCCGCCCGCCTCCCTCGGCATCGACGCGCTCGCCGACCAGAACGCGGCCGGCGGCATCGCCTGGGCGTTCAGTGAGATTCCGTCGGTCCTGGTGCTGATCGCGCTGCTGTTCCAGTGGTACCGCTCCGAACAGCGGCAGGCCAAGCGCGAGGACCGGGCCGCCGACCGGGACGGTGACAAGGAGCTCGAGGCGTACAACGCCTATCTGGCCTCGCTGAACGGACGCCGGGGCTGAGTCGGTTCACCCGTTCGGGTGAGCCGCGACGGTGTGCGCATCCGGCTCGTGGACCGGCGGCGGAGCCGGGCAGTCCGCAACGTGTTCCGTCGTCCGCGCCGTGCGGAGGCAGAACGGGGGCACCATGGAGGGGGACGCGCCCTGAGGAGGGTGTGCCGGAGGAGGGTGTCGCGATGCCCGGTTCCACGGACGGTTCCACGAAGACCATGGGGGTGCTCACCCTCGGCGGACTCGTGGTGGTGACGGCCTACACGGTGGCGCTCGGCAGCAACGGCTGGCTGTGGTTCGGCTGGGTCGTGCTCGGGCTGATCACACTCACGCTGGTCATGATGCGCACGACCTGAGATCCGCACGGCCTGAGATCCGCACGGCTCCCAGATCCGCACGGCCCCCAGATCCGCATGGCCCAACGCCTGCACGGCCCGGGGGCTCCACGACCTGAGGCCCGCACGGCCTGGGTCCCGGCGGCCCGAGGTCTACTCGGGCCTGAGTCGCGCCGCCGAGTGCACCCCCGGCTGGTACTTCGGCAGCCGGGCGGTGATCTTCATGCCCGCCCCGAGGGCGGTCTCGATGACGAGGCCGTAGTCGTCGCCGTACACCTGGCGGAGCCGGTCGTCGACGTTGGACAGGCCGATGCCGCCGGAGGGGCTGACCTCGCCCGCCAGGATGCGGCGCAGCAGGACCGGGTCCATGCCGGCGCCGTCGTCCTCGATGACGACGAGGGCCTCCGCGCCGGTGTCCTGGGCGGTGATCTGGATGTGGCACTTGTCGGCCTTGCCCTCCAGTCCGTGCTTGACGGCGTTCTCCACCAGGGGCTGGAGGCAGAGGAAGGGCAGGGCGACCGGGAGGACCTCGGGGGCGATCTGCAGGGTGACGGAGAGGCGGTCGCCGAAGCGGGCGCGGACGAGCGCCAGGTAGTGGTCGATGGCGTGGAGTTCGTCGGCGAGCGTGGTGAAGTCGCCGTGCCGGCGGAACGAGTAGCGGGTGAAGTCGGCGAACTCCAGGAGCAGTTCACGGGCGCGTTCGGGGTCGGTGCGGACGAACGACGCGATCACCGCGAGCGAGTTGAAGATGAAGTGCGGGGAGATCTGGGCGCGCAGCGCCTTGATCTCGGCCTCGATGAGGCGGGTGCGGGACTGGTCGAGGTCGGCCAGCTCCAGTTGGACGCTCACCCAGCGGGCCACCTCCCCCGCGGCGCGGACGAGGACGGCGGACTCGCGGGGCGCGCAGGCGACGAGGGCGCCGTGCACACGGTCGTCGACGGTGAGCGGGGCCACCACGGCCCAGCGGACGGGGCAGTCGGGGGCGCCGCAGGTCAGCGGGAAGGCCTCGCCCCGGCCGGTCTCCAGCGGGCCGGACAGGCGGGCCATGATCTCGGTGCGGTGGTGGGCGCCGACCCCGTCCCAGACCAGGACCTCTCGCCGGTCGGTCAGGCACAGGGCGTCCGTGCCGAGGAGGGTGCGCAGCCTGCGGGCCGACTTGCGGGCCGTCTCCTCCGTCAGGCCGGCCCGCAGCGGGGGCGCCGCGAGGGAGGCGGTGTGCAGGGTCTGGAAGGTGGCGTGCTCGACGGGGGTGCCGAGGCCGCCGCGGTTCTCGGGGCGGGCGGTGCGCCGGCCGAGCCAGAAGCCGACGGCGAGGAAGGGGAGGATCGCGATGCACAGGCCCGCCAGGAAGCCGCTCATGCCTTGACCTCCCGCAGTTCCTCGGCACGCAGTTCCTCCGGCAGGTGGAAGCGCGCCAGGATCGCCGCCGTCCCGGCCGGGACCCGGCCCGGGGTGGCCAGGGACACCAGGACCATGGTGAGGAAGCCCAGCGGTACGGACCACAGGGCGGGCCAGGCGAGCAGGGCGTGCGCGGTGCCCGTCACGGGCAGGCCCGCCATGGTCGCGGCGACCGCGACGAACGCGGAGCCGCCGCCCACCAGCATCCCGGCGGCCGCGCCCGGCGGGGTGAGGCGCCGCCACCAGATGCCGAGGACGAGCAGCGGGCAGAAGGAGGACGCGGACACGGCGAAGGCGAGGCCCACCGCGTCGGCCACCGGCAGCCCGCCCACCAGCACGCTCGCCGCGAGCGGCACGACCATCGCGAGGCCGGTGCCGAGCCGGAAGTGGCGTACGCCGCGCGAGGGCAGGACGTCCTGGGTGAGCACGCCCGCCACGGCCATGGTCAGCCCGGACGCGGTGGACAGGAACGCGGCGAAGGCGCCGCCGGCGACCAGCGCGCCGAGCAGGTCGCCGCCGAGGCCGCCGATCACGCGGTCGGGCAGGAGCAGGACGGCGGCGTCGGCGTCGCCGGTGAGGGCGAGCTCGGGGGCGTACAGGCGGCCGAGGGCGCCGTAGACGGGCGGGAGGAGGTAGAAGCCGCCGATGAGGGCGAGGACGGCGACGGTGGTGCGGCGGGCGGCGACGCCGTGCGGGCTGGTGTAGAAGCGGACGACGACGTGCGGCAGTCCCATGGTGCCGAGGAAGGTCGCGAGGATCAGCCCGTACGTGGCGTACAGGGGGCGTTCGTCGCGGCCGGAGGCGAGGGAGGTGGACATGCCGCCGTTGCTGCCGCGGTCGGCGGTGGGGACGGCGCTGCCCTGCGGGAAGGTGAGGCGGGTGCCCCGGTCGATGCGGTGGGTGCCGGCCGGGATGCGGAGTTCGGCGTCCTCGTGCGGGCGGCCGTCGACCGTGCCGGTCACGGTCACGGTCAGGGGCCGGTCCAGTGTGAGGTCGAGGGTGTGGTCGACGCGGACGGAGCGCTGTTCGCGGAAGGCGGGTGGTTCCCGGAACGCCTGCTGGGGCGCGCCGTCGCCCTGCCAGGCGAGGATGAGGAAGAGGGCGGGGACGAGGAGCGCGGTGAGTTTGAGCCAGTACTGGAAGGCCTGCACGAAGGTGATGCTGCGCATGCCGCCCGCGGCGACGGTCGCGGTGACGACGACGGCGACGATGAGTCCGCCGAGGGTGTCGGGGGCGCCGGTGAGGACGGTCAGCGTCAGTCCGGCGCCCTGGAGCTGGGGCAGCAGGTAGAGCCAGCCGACGCCGACGACGAAGGCGCCGGCGAGCCGTCGTACCGCCTGGGAGGCGAGACGGGCCTCGGCGAAGTCGGGGAGGGTGTAGGCGCCGGAGCGGCGCAGCGGAGCGGCGACGAACAGGAGCAGGACCAGGTATCCGGCGGTGTAGCCGACCGGGTACCAGAGCATGTCCGGACCCTGGACGAGGACCAGGCCGGCGATGCCGAGGAAGGAGGCGGCCGAGAGGTACTCGCCGCTGATCGCGGCCGCGTTGAGACGGGGGCCGACGGTGCGGGAGGCGACGTAGAAGTCGGAGGTGGTGCGGGAGATGCGCAGGCCGAAGGCGCCGACGAGGACGGTCGCCACGACGACGAGGGCGACGGCGGGGACGGCGAACGTGGAGTTCATCGGTCCTCGACCAGGCGCACGAGGTCGCGTTCGTTGCGTTCGGCGCGGCGGACGTACCAGCGGGCGAGCAGGACCAGCGGGGCGTAGAGGCCGAAGCCGAGGACGGCCCATTCCAGGCGGTGGGCGTCGGGCATCGCCGCGAAGAGCAGGGGCAGCGGGCCGATGAGGAGCGCCAGGACGGCGAAGACGGTGAGGGCGGCGCGCAGCTGGGTGCGCATGAGGGAGCGGACGTAGGTGTGGCCGAGGGTGGTCTGCTCGTCGATCTCGGTGCGCGGGCGGTAGTAGCCGGAGGTGCGGCGGGTGCGGCGGGGCGGGCCGGTGACGACGACGCGGCGCTCGGCGGGGTCCTGGTGCGGCACCGTCACGGCCTCCTCATCAGCAGGTCCCGCAGTTCGCGGGCGTGGCGGCGGCTGACCTGGAGTTCCTCGCCGCCGACCAGGACGCTGACCGTGCCCGCGTCGAGGCGGAGCTCGCCTATGTGGCGCAGGGCGACGAGGTGGCGGCGGTGGATGCGGACGAAGCCGCGGGCCCGCCAGCGCTCCTCCAGGGTGGAGAGCGGGATCCGTACGAGGTGGCTGCCGCGGTCGGTGTGCAGCCGGGCGTAGTCGCCCTGGGCCTCGACGTGGGTGATGTCGTCGACGGCGACGAACCGGGTCACCCCGCCGAGTTCGACGGGTATCTGGTCCGGGTCGGGCTCGTGGACCGGGATGCGGGGCGCCGTGCCGCGCAGTTCGGCGGCGCGGCGGACCGCCTCGGCGAGGCGTTCCTTGCGGACGGGTTTGAGGACGTAGTCGACGGCCTTGAGGTCGAAGGCCTGGACGGCGAAGTCCTCGTGGGCGGTGACGAAGACGACCAGCGGCGGGCGGGCGAAGCCGGTGAGCAGCCGGGCCAGGTCGAGGCCGTCGAGGCCGGGCATCTGGATGTCGAGGAAGACGACGTCGATGGCCTCCGGGCCTTCGGGGCCGGACTCCAGGGCGCGGTTGATCCGGCGCAGTGCCTCGGTCGCGTCACCGGCGCCCTCCACGCTGCCGATCCGGGGATCCGCGGTGAGCAGGTAGAGCAGCTCCTCCAGCGAGGGGCGTTCGTCGTCGACGGCGAGGGCGCGCAGCATGAAGGTGGAGTGTAGGGGCGATCCGGGCGGCTGGACATCGCCGGACGGGGACGAACCCGCTGGATACAGTGCCGCCATGCACAGCACGCCGCCGCCGTTCGACGAACTCGACCGGAAGATCCTCACCGCGCTGATGGCGAACGCCAGGACCAGCTTCGCCGAGATCGGCTCGTCGATCGGTCTGTCGGCGACGGCGGTCAAGCGCCGGGTGGACCGGCTGCGGGACAGCGGGGTGATCACCGGGTTCACGGCCACGGTGAAGCCGGCGGCGCTGGGCTGGCGTACGGAGGCGTACGTGGAGGTGTACTGCGAGGGCGCGGCGCCGCCGCGGCGGCTCGCGGAGGTGGTGCGCAACCATCCGGAGATCACCGCGGCGATGACGGTGACGGGCGGCGCGGACGCGCTGCTGCACGTGCGGGCGCGCGACGTGGAGCACTTCGAGGAGGTGCTGGAGCGGATCCGGGTCGAGCCGTTCATCCGGAAGACGATCAGCGTGATGGTGCTCTCGCACCTGCTGCCGGAGAGTCCGGAGGCCGGCGCCACCCACGCGGCACCGGACGACGCAGCAGACGTGCGCTGAGCGGCGAAACTACGCAGCGATCCTGCGTGAACACGCAGCGAAGGTTTCTTGTCGGGCGTACCGGTCGCTTTCTACCGTGATGTCAACCCCAAGTCGACACCGCAGGAAAAGCGGAGGAACCCCTCTGTGCCCGTCAGCCGTGTGCCGCACTCCCGGCGCTTCCTGGTCTGTGAACCCAGACACTTCGCCGTTCAGTACGCGATCAATCCCTGGATGCATCCCGACACCCCCGTCGACGTCGACCTCGCGCGGGAGCAGTGGCAGGCGCTGATCCGCGCCTACCGCGCCCACGGCCATACCGTCGACGCCGTCGAGCCGGCCCCCGGCCTCCCCGACATGGTCTTCGCCGCGAACTCCGCGGTCGTCGTGGACGGCCGTGTCTTCGGCTCCCTCTTCCACGCGCCGCAGCGGCGCCCCGAGTCCGTGCACTACGACACCTGGTTCAAGGCGGCGGGCTACGACGTCCACCGTCCCGAGTCCGTGTGCGAGGGCGAGGGCGACCTGGTGTGGACGGGCCGGTACGTGCTGGCCGGCACCGGGTTCCGTACCAGCCGGGAGGCGCACCGCGAGGTGCAGGAGTTCTTCGGCCACCCGGTGATCAGCCTGACGCTGGTGGACCCGCACTTCTACCACCTCGACACGGCGCTGTTCGTCCTGGACGACGAGAACGTCTCGTACTACCCGGAGGCGTTCTCGCCGGGCAGCCGGGAGGTGCTGGCGCGTCTGTACCCGGACGCGGTCCTGGCGACCCGCGAGGACGCGCTGGCGTTCGGGCTCAACTCCGTCTCCGACGGCCGTCACGTCTTCATCGCCCCCCGGGCGGAGGCGCTCGCCGCACGCCTGGCCGACCGCGGCTATGTCCCCGTCCCCGTCGACCTGTCCGAGTTCCAGAAGGCCGGCGGGGGCATCAAGTGCTGCACCCAGGAGATCCGTTCATGACCGCACCCGCTCGTACGCGTACCTCCGCCGACCTGATCCGGGCCGAGGAGCCCGTCCTCGCGCACAACTACCATCCGCTGCCCGTGGTCGTCGCACGCGCCGAGGGCACCTGGGTGGAGGACGTCGAGGGCCGCCGCTACCTCGACATGCTGGCCGGCTACTCCGCCCTCAACTTCGGCCACCGGCATCCGGCGCTGATCGAGGCCGCCCACCGCCAGCTGGACCGTCTGACCCTCACCTCCCGCGCCTTCCACAACGACCGCCTCGCCGAGTTCGCCGAGCGGCTCGCGGAGCTGACGGGCCTGGACATGGTGCTGCCGATGAACACCGGCGCCGAGGCGGTGGAGAGCGGCGTCAAGGTGGCCCGCAAGTGGGCGTACGAGGTGAAGGGCGTCCCGGCCGACCGGGCGACGATCGTGGTGGCGGCGGACAACTTCCACGGCCGAACGACGACGATCGTGAGCTTCTCGACGGACGAGACGGCGCGGCAGGGATTCGGTCCGTTCACGCCGGGCTTCCGGATCGTGCCGTACAACGACCTGGCGGCACTGGAGGCGGCGGTCGACGAGACGACGGCCGCGGTGCTGATCGAGCCGATCCAGGGCGAGGCGGGCGTCGTGATTCCCGACGACGGCTATCTGGCGGGCGTGCGTGAGCTGACCCGCCGCCGGGGCTGCCTCTTCGTCGCGGACGAGATCCAGTCGGGCCTGGGCCGCACGGGCCGCACGCTGGCCGTGGAGCACGAGGGGGTCGTGCCCGACGTGCTGCTGCTGGGGAAGGCCCTGGGCGGCGGCATCGTGCCGGTGTCGGCGGTCGTCGCCCGGCGGGAGGTGCTGTCGGTGCTGCGGCCGGGCGAGCACGGGTCGACGTTCGGCGGGAACCCGCTGGCGGCGGCGGTCGGCACGGCGGTGGTGGAGCTGCTGGAGACGGGCGAGTTCCAGCGACGGGCGGCCGAGCTGGGCGTCGCCCTGCGGGACGGGCTGACCGGGCTGGTCGGCAGGGGCGTCGTCGGCTTCCGCTCTCGCGGACTGTGGGCGGGGGTCGACGTGGACCCGGCGGTCGGCACCGGGCGGGAGATCGGGGAGCGGTTGCTGGCGGAGGGCGTCCTGGTGAAGGACACCCACGGCTCGACGATCCGGCTGGCACCCCCGTTGACGATCACCGCGGAGGAGCTGGGGTCGGCGCTGGGCGCGCTGGAGAAGGTGCTGGGGCACGGGGGCTGAGGGGGCGAGCCGCCTCCCCGCCGCCCGGGGCGTCGGGGGCGCCGTTCCGGGGACGTCCGGTTCCTCGCCTTCCGGCACCCGGGCGTCGGGGGCGCCGTTCCGGAGGACGTCCGGGATCCCGCCCCGGCACCCGGGCGGCGCCGCCCGAACCCGCCCGGCGCGGCGGCGGACACCCACCGGGCTCCTCCGCCGGGCGGCCTCGCGGGGATCCGTACCGGCCCCGCACCAAGCCACCGCGTTCCTCCGCGGGGCGGCCTCGCAAGGGTCCGTACCGGCGCCACGCCAAGCCTTCGGTGCCCCCGGAGACCCAGGGCGTCGGGGCGCCGTTCCGGGAGACGGTCCACTTCCTCGCCCCCGCCGCCCGGGCGGCGCCGCCCGAATCCGTCCGACGCGGCAGCGGACACCGACCCCGCGTTCCTCCGCCGGGCGGCCTCGCGGGGATCCGTACCGGCCCCGCACCAAGCCACCGCGATCCCCCGCCGAGCGGCCTCGCGAGGATCCGTACCGGCGCCCCGCCAAGCCTTCGGTGCCCCTGGAGGGAGTCGCGTCGCGCACATCGTGGATGCGGCAGGGTGAAGATGGAGGCAAGTGGTGGTAGACCACTCTCAGCGACAGAGAGGTCGACCGTGGGCACACAGGACGAGGACGGCGCTGCCCGCCGGCGGTTCGACGTGGCGGATGCCGCGCCCCTGCTGCTCGACGGGCGGGGGGTGGTGACCAGCTGGACCAGGGACGCCGAGCGGCTGCTCGGGTATCCGGCCGCCGAGGCGGTCGGGAAGGACCTGGCCGGGCTGCTCGCCCACGGCGACGCCGCGCGGGTCCCGGACGTGCTCGAACAGTGCCGCCGGGACGGCGGGTGGGCAGGGCTGCTGTCCGCCCGCCGCAGGGACGGGCAGCCGATCCCGGTCATGGCCCGGATCACCTCGGCGGACGAGCCCGGCGGCCCCTCGCGCTGGCTGGTGCTGCTGAACGAGAGGGGTGACGCCCCCGGCTGGGCCATGAGTCGTACCGTGCTGGAGCAGATGGTGGGCGACTCCCCGATCGGCATCGCGGTCGTCGACACCGACCTGCGCTTCGTGTGGTCGAACGCCGCCCTGGCCCGGTTCGGCGGCGGCCCGCCCGAGCGTCGGCTGGGCCTGCGGTTCGCGGACGTGCAGCCGGGCCTGGACGCGGAGGCGGTCGAGGTCCAGATGCGGCACGTGCTGGAGAGCGGCGAGACCGTCGTCGGCTACGAGCACGTCGGGCGGGTCCGGGCGGCACCGCACCGGGAGACCGCGCACATGCTGACGTTCACCCGTCTCGACGACGACCACGGCCACCCGATGGGCGTCTACTACACGGTCGTGGACATCACCGACCGCCACCGCGCCCGGCAGCGCCTCGCCCTGCTGGACCGGGCCGGCCGGCGCATCGGCCGCAGCCTGGACATCGCGCGAACCGCTCAGGAACTCGCCGACGTGGCGGTGTCCGGCTTCGCCGACGCCGTCACCGTGGACCTGCTGGAGGCGGTGCTGCGGGGTGCGGAGCCCACGACGGAGCCGGCGCAGGGCGGGGCCGTGGCGCTGCGGCGGGTCGGGCAGCAGTCGCCACGGGGCCCCGAAGCCACCGCCGACACCGATCCGCCCGTGGTCGCCTACCCGGTGGGCTCGCCCCCCGTCAGCTGTCTGGCCACCGGGCGGCCCTGGCGCGCGGAGCGGCTCGGCCCGGACGCCGAGGACTGGCGGCCGGTCCTGCCCGTCGTCGGCGGGGAGCATGTCGGGCCCCCCAGCGTGCTGGTCGTACCGGTCCGTGCCCGTGGCGCCACCCTGGGCGTCACCACGTTCCTGCGCCACCCCACGCAGGAGCCCTTCGACGAGGACGACGTCGTCCTGGCCGAGGACCTGGTCTCGCGGGCGGCCGTCTGTGTGGACAACGCCCGCCGCTACACCCGCGAGCGCGACGCGGCGCTGGTCCTCCAGCGCAGCCTGCTCCCCCACCGGCTGCCCGAGCAGGGCGCCGTCGAAGTGGCCGCCTGCTACCGGCCGGCCGACGTGCTGACCGGCGTCGGCGGCGACTGGTACGACCTGATCCCGCTGTCGGGCGCACGGGTGGCCCTGGTCGTGGGCGAGGTGCCGGGGCACGGCATCGACGCCGCCGCGGCCATGGGACAGCTGCGCACCGCCGTCCGTACGCTCGCCGCCCTGGACCTTCCGCCGGAGGAGGTCCTGGCCCACCTCGACGACCTGGTCGCCCGCACCGCCCGCGAGGAGGGCGCCGGTCCGGAGGCCGTGGTGGGCGGCGCCGGGGCCGCGGCGGAGGGCGCGGCGGCCGTGGGGTCGGGGTGCGTGTACGTCGTCTACGACCCCGTCGACGGGCGGTGCACGATGGCCACCGCCGGGCACCCCGCCCCGGCCGTCGTCCTGCCCGACGGCACGGTCAGCTTCGTCGACCTGCCGCAGGGGCCGCCCCTGGGCGCGGGCGGGCCGCCGTTCGAGTCGGCCGTACTGCGGTTGCTGCCGGACAGCACCATCGCGCTGCACACGGACGGTCTGCTGGCCCGCGGCGAGGAGTGGGCGCTCGACACGGGCCGCGAGCGGCTGCGCCGGGCCCTGGAGCGGCAGGCGTCCACGCTCGACCTGCGCTGCCGGGGGGTGATCGACGTCCTCGTCCCGGACCGTCCGCACGACGACGTGGCCCTGCTGATGGCACGCACCCGTCGTCTGTCCCCCGACCGGGTCGCGGACTGGGAGCTGCCCGCCGATCCGGCCGCGGTCGCCGAGGCCCGCAAGGCGGCGAGCCGCCGACTGGCCGACTGGGGCCTCGCGGAGCTGTCGTTCACCACCGAACTGGTGGTCAGCGAACTCGTCACCAACGCCATCCGCTACGCCACCGGCCCGATCCGGCTGCGCCTGATCCATGAGCGCGCGCTGGTCTGCGAGGTGCACGACGGCGGCGCCACCGCCCCCCACCTGCGCCATCCGCGCGCCACGGACGAGGGCGGGCGGGGGCTGCTGCTGGTCTCGCAGGTGAGCCGGCGGTGGGGTACCCGTTTCGTCCCCGACGGGAAGATCATCTGGGCCGAGCAGTCGCTCACCGGCCCCGAGGTGTGACACGGCCGCCTCTCCCCGTCACCCGAAATGAGAAAATGGCGCAATCTCGGCATATGAGGCACGGTCGGATGGGGCATGGGCCATGCAGGACACGGCGATCGACTACGCGGCGGTGTTCCGGACCCTGCCCGGCGCGGCGGCCCAGCTGACTCCCGGCCTGGAGTTCGCCGACGCCAACGAGGAGTTCCTGCGCGTCGCCGGCCGCCGGCGCGAGCAGATGGTCGGCCGTCACCCCTTCGAGGCCTTCCCGGACAACCCGAACGACCCCTCCGCCAGCGGTGTGCGCAACCTGAAGACCTCCCTGCGGCGGGTCCTGGTCACCGGCGAGCGCGACACGATGGCCCTCCAGCGCTACGACGTCGAGTCGCCCGACCGGCTGGGGCAGCTGCGCAGCGCGCTCAGCGCCGCCTCCCGGGTCGCCGACGGGCCGGCCGAGGCCCTGAACGTCCTCGGGCAGTACGCACACGTCGTGGACGGCGCCGAATCGGCCACCGCGGTCACCACGTTCATCGACTGCGACCGCCACACCATCACGTACAGCAGCGCCGGGCATCCCCCGCCCGTGCTGCTGCACGCCGACGGCCGCGTGGAGTTCCTCGACCGGGCCACCGACCCCCCCGCTCGACGCCCGCCCCGACCCGCTCCCGCGGCCGCAGGCCGTCACCGCCTACGACAGCGGCGCGATCCTCACGCTGTACACGGACGGCCTGGTGGAACGGCGGCGGGAGGACATCGACACCGGTCTGGCCCGCCTCGCCGACGCCCTCGCCCGCCACCGGTCCGCGGACCCCGAGACCCGCGCCGACACCGTCCTGCTGGAACTGCTGCCGCCCGGGGGCGCGACCGACGACACGGCGCTCGTCATCGTGCGGCTGTGAGGGGAGGCCCGCCCGGGTGGGTAACACACCGTCAGGCGGCCGGGTACCGGCCGCACCCGCCCCCGCCTACACTGGCAGCCCACACCATGCCGGTTGACCTGCCGGAACACGGCGGCCGCGCCGACCCGCCGGACTGAGGAGCGACCCTTGTTCTACTACCTCCTGAAATACGTGGTGCTGGGCCCTCTGTTGAGGCTGCTGTTCCGGCCCCGGATCGAGGGGCTGGAGCACGTTCCGGCGTCCGGCGCGGCGATCATCGCGGGCAACCACCTATCGTTCTCGGACCACTTCCTGATGCCGGCGGTCCTCAGGCGGCGCATCACCTTCCTGGCCAAGGCCGAGTACTTCACGGGTCCCGGCATCAAGGGCCGGCTGACCGCGGCCTTCTTCCGCAGCGCCGGGCAGATCCCCGTCGACCGCTCCGGCAAGGAGGCCGGCCAGGCCGCGATCCGCGAGGGCCTCGGCGTGCTGAGCAAGGACGAGTTGCTCGGCATCTACCCGGAGGGCACCCGCTCGCACGACGGCCGCCTGTACAAGGGCAAGGTCGGCGTCGCGGTGATGGCCCTGAAGGCCGGTGTACCGGTGATCCCCTGCGCGATGATCGGCACCTTCGAGGCCCAGCCGCCCGGCAAGGTGATCCCCGCCTTCCACCCCGTCGTCATCCGCTTCGGCGAGCCCCTGGACTTCTCCCGCTACGCCGGCATGGAGAACGAGAAGGCGGTCCTGCGCGCGGTCACCGACGAGATCATGTACGCGATCCTGACGCTGTCGGAGCAGGAGTACGTCGACCGGTACGCGGCCGTGGTCAAGGCGGAGGCGGAAGCGGAGGCGGAGGCGGCCAGGGAGAAGGCGCGCAGGTTCCCGCGGCTGCCGCTGAGTTGAGGTCCGGCGGATCGGGGCCCCGGCGCACACGGGTGAGGGGCGGCCGGTGGGATCCGGCCGCCCCTCGTCGCCGTGGCGGTGGTTACGGCTTGGGCGTGGCGTGCGGGGCGCAGGTCACGTCCGCGGTGTCGAGCTCACCGGTGAGGAGGTAGGCGTCCACCCGCGTGTTGACGCAGGAGTTGACCAGGCCGGTGACGCCGTGGGAGCCCGCATCCCTCTCGGTGATCAGGCGGGAGCCCTTGAAGCGCTCGTGCAGTTCGACGGCGCCCTCGTAGGGGGTGGCCGCGTCCCGCTCGGCCTGCACGATCAGCACCGGCGGCAGGTCCTTGTGGCTCCTGACGTTCACCGGCGTCCGCTGCTTGACCGGCCAGGTCGCGCAGGGCAGGTTCATCCAGGCGTTGGCCCAGGTCATGAACGGGTGCTCCGTGTGCAGCCGCGTGTTGTCGCGGTCCCACTTCTTCCAGCTGGTGGGCCACTTGGCGTCGGTGCACTCGACGGCCGTGTAGACGGCGTTGCCGTTCTCGGCGGCGGCGTTGCCGGCGGTGTCCGAGAGGTCGGGGGCGGCCGCGTCGATCAGGGCCTGCGTGTCACCGGCGACGTACTTGCCGAAGACGGTGGCGACGGACACCCACGCCGAGTCGTAGTACGGCGCGCTCTGGAAGAAGGAGATCAGCTCGGCCGGGCCGACGACCCCGCCGAGGGGGCTCTTCTTGGCGGTGGCCCGCAGTTCCAGCCACTTGGCCTGGACGGCCGCGCGGGTGGTGCCGAGGTGGAAGGTGGCGTCGTTGGCGGCGACCCAGTCCTGCCAGTCCTTCCAGCGGCCCTCGAAGGCGACGTCCTGGTCGAGGTTGGCCTCGTACCAGATCTTCTCGCGGGAGGGGTTGACCACGCTGTCGACGACCATGCGGCGCACGTGCCCCGGGAAGAGGGTGCCGTACACGGCTCCGATGTAGGTGCCGTAGGAGACGCCGAGGAAGTTCAGCTTCTTCTCACCGAGGGCGGCGCGGATGACGTCGAGGTCGCGCACCGTGTTCGGCGTGGTCATGTACGGGAGCATCTCGCCGCTGCGCTCGTAGCAGCCCTCGGCGTACTCGCGGGCGAGCTTGCGCTGGGCGAGCTTGTCGGCCTCCGTGTCCGGGACCGGGTCGGCCTTGGGTGCCTTGACGAACTCCTGCGGGTCGGCACAGGAGATGGGCGTGGACTTGCCGACGCCTCGCGGGTCGAAGCCGACGAAGTCGTAGGCCTTGGCGATGTTGGCCCATACGGGGGCCTTGGTGGTCACGCGGCGCGGGAAGCGCAGGCCGGAGCCGCCGGGTCCGCCGGGGTTGTAGACGAGCGCGCCCTGGCGCTCCTCCTTCGTCCCCGTGTTGCCGATGCGGTCGACGGCGAGCTTGATCTGCTTGCCGTCGGGCTTGGCGTAGTCGAGCGGCACGGTGACCCAGCCGCACTGGATCGGCTTCTCCAGGCCCCAGTCGGCGGGACAGTCCTGCCAGTCGATCCCGGCCTTCGCCGCGCGGTCCGCGGCGATCGCGGCACCCCGCATCTCCCGGTCCTGCCCCGCCCGGCCGCTGGTCGCGCTCGCCGTGGGGGCGGCCAGCGCCCCGGCCATCAGGGTCGCGGCGACGAGCACGCCGGCCGAGCCGAGCGCCGCCGTCCGCCTGTGCGGTCGTATGTCCCTCAAGTGGGGCCCTCCCCGTACCTATTGACGTCAGGTACGGGTGATCCTCGCCGCTGTGAGGTTGCTGAGAACAGCCCTCGTTGACCTTCTTTGCCAATCCGATAACCGGAGAGTTTCGTACGATGACCGGATGAAGGGACGGATCAGGCCAGGGAGTTGAGGGCCTCGTCCAGTACGCGCCGCAGCCGCAGCCCGTCCGGCGCGACGGCGGTGACCAGGGCGGCGGGCCCGGCGAGCGGCACGAGCGTGACGGTGTCCCCGAGGACCCGTGCGGTCACGGGGTGATCGCCGAACTCCGGGCGCACGACGACCAGTTGACCGAGGGCGCGGTGTCCCGCGAGGACGGCGGGCCCGTCCCAGCCGCCGGGAGCGCCCGGCCCGCAGGACAGCTCCTGGTCGAGCACGGCCCGTCCGCCGACCCGCACGACGAGGCGGCTGGTGAGGCGCCCGGGATCCTCCCCGGCCCGCCCGAGCACCTGCTCCTCGCGCAGCACGAGCCGCGCGGCGGGAGCGAGGTCGACGCGGGTGGTGACGTACAGGTCACTGCCCCTGGCCGAGATCAACGGCTCGGGCAGCCAGTGCAGTTCACCGCCGTCGGCGACGTCGATCCGTACGTCGTAGCGGGCCTCGTCCTTGATCTGTCCCGGCAGGGCGATGGTGGCGGCGGCCGAGCCCAGGCGCAGCCGGGCACCGCTCTCGACGGCCGCCTCGACGGCGAAGCGGTCGCCGCCGAGGGGTCCGCTCATCGCCCCGACGAGCACGACACGTGCCTCACCGCCGTCGCCGCCGCGGGTCCGCCGCAGCGCGAGGGGGCCGTCGCTGTCGAGGACGGGCAGGGAGGTCCCCCCGCGTCCGTCCTCACGTGCCCGGATCCGCGCGGTGGCGTGCACACCGCTCATGTCACGCCGCCCACGCCGCGAGCTGCGCCCGCACCCACGCGGCGACGTCCCGCACGCCGGTCTCGCTCCGCAACGACTGGAAGACGACCGGCAGTTCGGCGCGCTGCGCCTTGGCGTCGGCGGCCATCCGGGCGAGGTCGGAGCCGACGTGCGGCGCGAGGTCGGTCTTGTTGACGATCAGCAGGTCGGCGGTGGTGACCCCCGGCCCGCCCTTGCGCGGGATGTCGTCCCCGCCGGCGACGTCGATGACGAAGATCTGCGCGTCCACGAGCCCCTTGGAGAAGGTGGCGGTGAGATTGTCCCCACCGGACTCGACGAGGATGAGGTCGAGCGGCCCGACCTCGTCCTCCAGGTCCTCCACGGCTTCGAGGTTGGCGGAGATGTCGTCGCGGATCGCGGTGTGCGGGCAGGCGCCCGTCTCCACGGCCGTGATCCGCTCGGGCGGCAGCACGGCCTCCCGGAGGAGGAATGCGGCGTCCTCGCGCGTGTAGATGTCGTTGGTGACGACGGCGAGCGACAACTCGTCCCGCAGCGCCCGGCACAGCGCCGCCACGGTGGCGGTCTTCCCGGAACCCACGGGCCCACCGAGCCCGATCCGCAGGGCACGCCGGGACCCGTCGGGCCGATGGGCGTCGGCACCGAGGGCCGGGGCGGTCTCGTGGGAGTGGTCGAGGTGCATGTGCGGCTCCTTGGGGAGGGGTCAGGGGTGGGTCGGGGTGCCGGGGGCGAAGCCCCCGCCGGGGTCCGGGGGCGGAGCCGGCGGAGGGCGCCCCGATGGGGGCACCGCTTGTCCTGCCGAGTCAGGCGGGTGGGCGGACGTGAGGCGTCAGGAGGCGAACAGCCGTACCGGCCACGCCGCGTGCACCTCCGCCCCGATCTCCAGCAACGGCGCCGAGGCCGCGGGCAGCGCGTCGACGCCGGCGTCCGGCACGGCCTCCCCCGCCGTCACCGCCCGACCGACCACCCGGTCCAGCTCCGGCGCCAACCGGGCCAGCACCGCCGTGGCGTCGAACGGGTCGAGGCTCAGCAACCGCACCACCGCTGTCGCCGGCCCGCTCACGCTCTCGTACGCCGCGCAGTACGCCGCGTCCCGCGGTCCGAGTCCGGCCGCCCGGGCGGCGAGCCCCCACACCACCGGCTGATGGGCGCCCTTGGGAAACGCCCGTGCCACGGCGTCCAGTTCGGCGCTCGGCCAGGCCGCCCGAGCCGCCCGCATCAGCTGCCGCCCCAGCTTCCGCGCGGCGACACGCAGCGCGGGGGACGGCGTCCGGGCGTCGGCCGCCGCGTCGAGCCGCGCCGGGTCGCACCCGGCCGCGGCGGCCGCGGCCAGCGCCGCCGCCACCAGTCCCGCCGTGTGCAACCGGCCCCGGCAGAAGTCCTCCAGGCTCGCCGCACCGGTGATCCGGCCGGCCTTGACGGCCTGCTCCGCCCCGCCGGAGTGCGCGTGCCCTCCGGCGGGAAAGCGGCCGTCCGCCAGGACGAGAAGCGCTGCCCCGGTCATCAGAACAGGAAGTAACGCTGGGCTATGGGCAGTTCGGCCGCCGGCGTCGCCTCGACGAGTTCTCCGTCGATGTGCACGGCGAAGCTGTCGGGGTCGACCTCGACCCGCGGCCGGGCGTCGTTCTCCCGCATGTCCGCCTTGGTGACACCCCGCGTGGACTCGATGGCGACGAACTTCTTGCCCAGTTGCAGCCGCTCCGGCAGCCCGTCCTCGATCGCGAGTGGCGCCACGAAGTTGAAGGAGTTGGCGGCCGGCGCCCGCCCGATCGCCCCGTACATCGGGCGGGGCAGGATCGGCTGCGGGGTGGGGATGGAGGCGTTGGCGTCGCCCATCTGCGCGTACGCGATCTGTCCGCCCTTGATGACGAGGTGCGGCTTGACGCCGAAGAACGCCGGTTCCCACAGGACGAGGTCGGCGAGCTTGCCGGTCTCGACGGAGCCGATCTCCCGGGCCAGACCCTGCGCGAGCGCCGGGTTGATCGTGTACTTGGCGACGTAGCGGCGGACCCGGTGGTTGTCCGCCCGCCCGTCGCCGGGCAGCGCGCCCCGCCGCCGCTTCATCACGTGCGCGGTCTGCCAGGTCCGCAGGACGACCTCGCCGACCCTGCCCATGGCCTGCGAGTCGGAGGAGATGATCGAGATGGCGCCGAGGTCGTGCAGGACGTCCTCCGCGCCGATCGTCGACGGCCGGATCCGGGACTCGGCGAACGCCAGGTCCTCCGGTACCGCCGGGTTGAGGTGGTGGCACACCATCAGCATGTCGAGGTGTTCCTCGGCGGTGTTCACGGTGAACGGCCGCGTCGGGTTCGTCGAGCTGGGCAGCACGTGCGGCTCGGAGACGACGGTCATGATGTCCGGCGCGTGCCCGCCGCCCGCGCCCTCGGTGTGGTAGGCGTGGATGCCGCGTCCGGCGATCGCGGCGAGCGTGTCGCCCACGAATCCGGCCTCGTTGAGGGTGTCGGTGTGGATGGCGACCTGGATGCCGGTCCGGTCGGCGACGGTCAGCGAGGCGTCGATGACGGCCGGCGTGGACCCCCAGTCCTCGTGCAGCTTCAGGCCCAGCGCACCGCCCCGGATCTGCGAGAGCATCGCCTCGTGCGAGACGGTGTTGCCCTTGCCGAGGAACCCGATGTTCAGCGGGTACTGCTCCATCGCCTCCAGCATGCGCGCCAGGTGCCACGGGCCGGGCGTCACGGTCGTCGCCTTGGAGCCCTCGGCCGGCCCGGTGCCGCCGCCGACCAGCGTGGTGACGCCCGACGACAGCGCCTCGTCGGCGATCTGCGGGCAGATGAAGTGGACGTGCGCGTCGATGGCTCCGGCGGTGACGATCCGGCCGTTGCCGGCGATGACCTCGGTCTCCGGGCCGATCACCAGGTCCGGGTGCACCCCGTCCATGGTGTCCGGGTTGCCCGCCTTGCCGATGCCGGTGATCCGGCCGTCGCGGATGCCGATGTCGGCCTTGACGATTCCCCAGTGGTCCACGATCACGGCACCGGTGATGACGGTGTCGGGCGTGCCCTCCGCGCGCGTGGCCCGGGCCTGCCCCATGGACTCCCGGATGACCTTGCCGCCGCCGAACACGGCCTCGTCCCCGGCGAGACCGGGACCGCCGGAACGGTCCTCCTCGATCTCGACGATCAGGTCGGTGTCGGCGAGCCGGATGCGGTCACCCGTGGTCGGGCCGAACAGGTCGGCGTACGCGGCACGCGAGATCTCAGGCATCGAGGGCACCTCCGGTCTCCCCGCGCAGACCGGGCACCACGCGGGCGCCGGCCAGGGGGACGAGTTCGACGTCGACGGGTATCCCGGGCTCGAAGCGCACGGCGGTTCCGGCGGCGACGTTCAGCCGCTTGCCGCGGGCGGCGGCGCGGTCGAACTCCAGACCGGGGTTGGCCTCCGCGAAGTGGTAGTGGGAGCCGACCTGGACGGGCCGGTCGGCGGCGTTGAGGACGGTGAGCCGGGTGACCTCGCGGCCCTCGTTGCAGACGATCGGGTCCTCGGCGAACAGGATCTCTCCGGGAATCATCGAGGCCCCCCTCAGACGATCGGGTCGTGGACGGTGACGAGCTTGGTGCCGTCCGGGAAGGTCGCCTCGACCTGGACGTCGTGGATCATCTCGGGCACGCCCTCCATCACGTCGTCCCGGGTGAGCAGCTTGCGCCCGGAGGACATGAGCTCGGCGACGGTACGGCCGTCCCGGGCTCCCTCGAGGATGTGCGACGTGATGAGCGCGACGGCCTCGGGGTGGTTGAGCCTGAGCCCACGGGCCCGGCGCTTCTCGGCGACGTCGGCCGCCACATGGATCAGCAGCCTCTCCTGCTCGTGCGGGGTCAGTTGCACGTCCCACCTCACATCCTCGCTCCGGACCGTGCGGGGC
The DNA here is from genome assembly GCF_043080745.1 of Streptomyces sp. NPDC014995. Taxonomy (NCBI): domain Bacteria; kingdom Bacillati; phylum Actinomycetota; class Actinomycetes; order Kitasatosporales; family Streptomycetaceae; genus Streptomyces; species Streptomyces sp. NPDC014995. Next base: position 147,297 of record NZ_JBIBVX010000013.1, on the reverse strand, counting down.
CCGGTTGCCGCGGCCACCGGGAAAAGTCCCTGGCTGGCGTAGAGGAGGGGCAGGCTAATTGGACCGCATTTCGAGCAAGTTAACCGAGCTGTGATCCCCGGGCTTCCGGTTCCGTGCCCGGCACGCTCATCAACGCGCGCAGACCGTCCCGCAGGATCTCCACCGGGGTGGGCCCGAACAGGGACTGCTGGGCGATGAAGCCCAGGACCGCGGCGATCATCGTGCGGGCCACGTGGTCGGGCGGCACGTCCGACCGCATGGTCCCCGCCTTCTGGTAGGCCTCGACGATCCGTCCCCAGGCCGCGCGCACCGAGCCGTACCCCTCGCGCAGGACGGCCGCCAGCTCGTCGTTGCGCGGGATCTCCGACCACACCTGGACGACCAGGCGCGGGAAGGCGGGGACGCCGTCGAGGGTGAGGGACTCGCGCAGGCCGAGGGTCCGGCTGAGGACGGAGGGCACGAGGACGTCGGGGGACGGGGGCGGGCTCTGCGCGGCGGCCGCCTCGAAGGCCGCGCGGACCTCGCCCAGCACCTCCGAGACGATCGCGGTGATCAGTTCCTCCTTGCCGCTGAAGTAGCGGTACACCGCCCCGGCCGAGAGGTCGGCCTCCTTCAGCACGTCCTGCATCGAGGTGGCGTGGAAGCCGTTGCGGGCGAAGCAGAGCGCGGCGGCGTCGAGGATCTGCCGGCGGCGGGCGTCGAGGTGGGCCTGGGATACGCGTGCCATGGACCTCAACCTAAAACGAACGTTCCTTCTTGACAAGGGACGCCCGTCCGCCGCACGGTGGTGTCACAGGTAAAACGAACGATCCTTCTTTTTAATCGCCCGAATCGATCCCGACCCGTCCCGGACCGCCCCCGGCCCATCCCGGACCCCGATCCCGGACCCATCCCGGAGTCCGGCTCCGTACCCGCTTCCGGACAGCCCGCACCGCCCGGGAGCACCGGGAAGACCGGGCCGACCGGGAAGACAGGTCCGGCCGGGAAGACTCAGAGGAGATCCCCATGTCCACTGCTCCCGCCCCCTCCACCAGGGCCCCAGCCCGGCGTGCATGGGCAGTCGTCGTCCTCGTCCCCGTCCTCGCGGCGCTCGCGCTGTGGGCCTTCGCCTGGCCCGCCGCCCGCACCGCGCCCCGCGACCTGCCGCTCGGTGTGGCGGGCCCGGCCGCCGCGACCGCGCAGCTGGAGAAGCGGCTCCGGCAGCAGGAGGGCGCCTTCGAGATCCACCGCTACGACGACGAGGCCGCCGCCCGCGCCGCGATCGAGGACCGGACAGTATACGGCGCCGTGGTCGTCACCGGCCGGAGCCCCGAACTGCTCACCGCCTCGGCCGCGAGCCCGGTCGTCGCCCAGCTGTTGCAGCAGGCGGTGGCGGAACGGGCCGCCGCCCAGGGCACCGAGGTGCCGACCGTGGACGTCGTCGCAGCTCCGGAGAAGGACCCGCGTGGCGCGGCCCTGAACGCGAGCGTGCTGCCGCTGGCGCTGGCCGGCATCGTCGCGGGCTCGGTGGTGACCCTGCTCGGCCTGCGCGGGATCCGCGCCGCGCTGGCGCTGGTCGGTGCGGCCGCCCTGGTGGGCGTGGTCGCGGCGGCGCTCGCGCACAGCTGGCTCGGGGTGCTCACCGGCGACTGGTGGGCGGAGGCCGCGACGCTCGGCCTGTCGACGCTGGCGGTGAGCGCGGCCGTGGCCGGGTGCGCCGCGCTGATCGGCACGGCGGGCATCGGCCTGATGGCGTTCACGGTGATGTTCCTGGGCAATCCGTTCTCCGGGGCGGCCTCGGCCCCGCAGATGCTGCCGGAGCCGGTCGGCGTGATCGGCCAGTGGCTGCCGCCGGGCGCGGGGACGACGCTGCTGCGCTCGGTGTCGTTCTTCGACGGCGCCGCGGCGACCGGCCCGGCCCTGACCCTCACCTGGTGGGCCGCGCTGGGGCTCGGCACGGTGCTGCTGGGTGACGCGATGAAGGAACGCGCCAGGAGTGCCGTACGGCCCGCCGAGCGGGAGCCCGCACTCACCGGCTGATCACCGGCTGGCCCGCCGGCCACCCGGGCGACCGCGCACCTCCGCTGTAGCGGCCGGGGGTGCGCGGTCCTTTTCGCGGGGCGCCCTGAAACCCGTGGGAGGGACTGAGCCCGTGGGAGGAGTCAGGAGGGGGTGGATCCCCGGTGCTCCGCCGCGATGCCGAACCGCTGCCGTTCGCGGGGAGCGGACGCGACCTCGCGGACCGCGGAGACCGAGCTGATCACCTGGTCCTCGGCCGGGGCGTCGAGGGCGTCGAGACGCTCCAGGTCGGAGGCGGAGACGAGGGCGACGAGGGGCTTGCCGTGCCGTGTCACCACGACGCGTTCACCGCCGTACACCACCCGGTTGATCAGGTCGGCGAGTTCAGCCCTGGCTTGCGTCACCGGAATCTCGTAGGCCATGCCCCCATTCTAACGTCACGTACATCCTGTACATTTTTTACAGACGCAGAAGGAGGGGGTTCCCATGACCCGACCGTCCGCCCGATATGTCCTGCCCGAGTTCACCGAACGCACGAGTTCCGGGCACCGGACGCTGGATCCGTACTCCAAGCTCCTGGAGGAGCGGATCGTCCTCCTCGGGACACCGATCGACGACACGTCGGCGAACGATGTGATGGCCCAGTTCATGTACCTGGAGCACAAGGACCCGGACCGGGACATCTCGCTGTACATCAACTCCCCCGGCGGCTCGTTCAGCGCGATGACGGCCGTCTACGACACGCTCCGGTACATCACGTGCGACGTGGAGACCCTCTGCCTGGGCCAGGCCGGCGCGTCCGCCGCCGTCCTGCTGGCCGCGGGCACGCCGGGCAAGCGGTCGGTGCTGCCGGGCGCGCGCGTCGTCATCCGCCAGCCGGCCCTCCCCGAGCCGATCGAGGGCCAGGCCAGCGACCTGGTGATCCAGGCCGAGGAGTTGACCCGCACCCGCGCCCGCCTGGAGGAGATGCTCGTACGGCACACCGGGCGCACTCCGGAGCAGGTGAGCGCGGACATCGAGCGGGACCGCGTCCTCGACGCGCGAGAGACCGTGGAGTACGGGCTGGCGGACCGGATCGTCCCGAGCCGCAGGGGCGCCGGCGACGCGTCGGGCGCGAGGTGACCTGCCGATGCTGCCTCCCGAGCTGCCGCCGCTGCCCGCGCTGACCCGCGCCGAGGCCGAGCTGATCGACCGTTATCTGGAGGTGGTCGACCTGGTCGGCCGGATCAACCCCGCCCACCACGGCGACACCTACCGCGGACTGCGGGCCGCCCAGGCGCTGGTCGGCAGGGCGACCGCGCTGCGTGACGCGCTGGCGCTGATGCACCAGCGGGGCGAGAGCGAGCTGCACGCGCCGACGCTCGCGCGGGCGCTGCGCGTCCTGGACGGGGAGCGCCGCACGGCGCGCGTCACGGTGCCTCCACTCCCCGACAGTTGACGCACGGGTGTCCCGTCGGGACCGTGTTCGCCGAGAGCGTGACGTCCGGACCGGAGTCGAAACGGCCCAGAAGACGTACCCCTGTTCGGAGTAGCCGCGGCTGCTTTTTCCAGACCACAGCGGTTGCGCAAAGGAGGGACCGCCGGGCCGGAAGGAGAGGTTCCTGTGCTGGTCCGGGGGCATTTCGTCGTCTTGACACCTGACCGGCCATCAGGGTGTCCACCCGAACGGGTGAGTGGTGAGTAACCCCACAAATCCCCGGTTGCGTTGGGATTTTCGGACATGGGTGCGCCAAGATCCCTGACTGACGACAAGCCCCCGCCACAAGCGGCGGGGCGGTCCGGGCGGACGCCGAGTCCTGCCGCCGCCCGGATGACCGGTCGACAGAAGTGCATCGGCAGGAGTGGAGGACCCAGGCAAGACGGGTCGCCGGAACGGTCACGCCATGGCCGGGCCGAGCAGCCCTTGGGGTGAAGCCGCAGCAGCGGCCGGGCAACTTTGTCAGCCCGAATCCGACAGGTCATCCTTCACAGGCGGCTGACGAAGGGTTGCGCATGACTGCGCTCAATCGTGTCCCGTCGCTCATGGCCCGTGCCGGTACGGCCTCGGCCTTCGCCATCGCCGCCGTGGGCGGCTCGATCGTGGTCCCGGGTGTCGCCTCCGACGCCGCGGCCGCCACCCCCGCGACGAAGGCGCTCCAGGTCGCGGCCTCCAAGAAGGGCTCCCCCTACAAGTACGGTGCCGCGGGGCCGAACAGGTTCGACTGCTCCGGGCTCACGCTGTACTCGTACAAGAAGGCGGGCAAGAAGCTCCCCCGTACGGCGGCCCAGCAGTACAACAAGACCAAGCACATCTCGGCGGGCAACCGCAAGGCCGGTGACCTCGTGTTCTTCCACTCGGGGTCGAACGTGTACCACGTGGGGATCTACGCCGGTAAGGGCAAGATCTGGCACTCGCCGAAGACCGGGGACGTGGTGCGGCTGCAGAAGCTCTGGACCAAGAGCGTCTGGTACGGCCGGGTCAAGTGATCTTCCGGGGCGGTGGCGGCCCCCTGACGCGCCGCCACCGCCCCGGGGCTCGCTCCCCGGGCCCCACGGGTCCGCGACGGCGAGGTTCCGAGGGATGACGGCCCCCAGGGGCCGTCAGGAGCTCTCCGACGGTCGCCTTCCGCCTTGAAGGCCGTAGGCGGTCTGAAGGCCGTAGGCGGTCTGAAGGCCGTAGGCGGTCCGAAGGCCGTAGGCGGTCCGAAGGCCGTAGGCGGTCCGAAGGCCGTAGGCGGTCGGTCAAGACCATGAGCGGGCCGGTGGAGGCCCGTGGGCGGCCGGTGGAAGCGTAGGCGGCCGGTGGAGGCCGTGAGGCGACCGGTGAAGGCCGTGGGGCAGCCGGTGGAAGCAGTACGGCAGTCGGTCGGACCGCACACGGCTGATCGAGGTCGTACGAGGGCGATCAAGCCGTATGAGGCGGTCCCGCCCACGCTGCTGCGCCGCGGACTGGTCCGCCTCCGTACCCAGGGGAGCGACCCGGCCCTGCGCCAAGCGGCTCGCGTGACCCGGGGCACGGCTGCCGGCCGAGTGGGGTCGACGGTGTCGCCCCGCCCCCACGGTTCACGGCTCCTGCTGGCCCGCCGTGGCCACCGGTTCCACCGGTGCCACCGGGACCGTCCACGGCAGTTCGATGAAGACGGTCTTGCCGCCCTCGCGGGTGGGGCGGACCCGGAGTTTGCCGCCGCACTCCGCGGTCAGCCAGCGGATGATCACCATGCCCCGGCCGTTGTCCTGCTGGACGGCGGCCGGCAGGCGTTTGGGAAAGCGCGGGTGGCTGTCGGTGACGCCGAGGCGCAGGCGTTCGTCACGTTCGAGCACCAGGTCCACCGTGAAGGTGGGTGACTGCCCCAGGGTGTGCTGTACGGCGTTGGTGGCCAGTTCGGAGACGATGAGGCGGATGGTGTCGGCGACCTCCGTCTCGGCGGGCAGGCCCCACTCCCCCAGCGTGGTCAGCACGAACGTGCGGGCCGTGGACACCGAGGCGGGATCGCTCGGCAGAGTGACGGATGCTTCCAGATGGTCTGCCATGGCGACCTCGTCCCTTTCCCACGGGACCGGAGTCCGACATGGTGCGGATGGTTCGAGTACGGTCCCGGACTGGTGCTTCGTCGCCAGACTGCCATCACCGCGCCCGTCACGGGTGGCGATCCACCAAGATATGCATATATCTGTCGCCCGATGCGGTGAACTCTGCCACGGCAGAGCGTATTTGGACGGCTCGGAAGGAGTAGGGAGACTCCGATGCAGCACGGTCCCGCGGTGCGCCGCCGAAAACTGGGCGCCGAACTGCGGGCCTTGCGCGCCCGCTTCGGGCTCACCAGTGGTGAGGCGGCCCGGCTCGTGGGCTGGCACCAGTCGAAAGTGAGCCGGATCGAGACGGGCACCAGCAGTACGAAACCGGCCGATGTGCGGTTACTCCTCGACGCCTACGGCGTGACCGATCCCCAACTGCGCGAACTGATGCTGGCGTTGGCGGGATCGGCCGACAGCGGCGGGCGGGATCACTGGGTGCACGCCTATCGCGGCGTACTGCCGCCCGCCTACCGGGACTTCATCAGCCTGGAGTCGCAGGCGAGTGCGATGCGCACGCTGGAGACGACCGTGGTACCGGGGCTGCTCCAGACGCCCGAGTACGCGCGGGCGGTGACCCGGGCCGCCGTCGAGGGCGTCGACGAGGAGCAGCTGGACACGCTGGTGGAGGTGCGGCTGGCCCGGCAGGACGTGCTGCGCGCCGAGCCGCCGCTGGAACTGAACGCGGTGCTGGACGAGGCGGTGCTGCGGCGGGAGGTGGGTGGTCCCGAGGTCATGGCGAGGCAGCTGGAACGGCTGGTGGAGGCAGCACGGCTGCCCCAAGTGAGGCTCCAGGTCCTGCCGTTCACGGCCGGGGCACACATAGGCGTCACCGGGCCTTTCGTTATCTTCTCATTTTCGAGCACTTCTGATCTGGATGTGGTTGTTCTCGACCACTTGACGAGTAGCCTCTATCTCGAACGGAAAGAAGACCTCCAGGCCTACACCGAGGCCTTCAACGCCCTTCGGGCGCATGCCCTTTCACACGAAGACACAGTGGATTACATCGCCGCGACAGCTGACGGCGCGCGTAAGGAGGCACCATGACCGCACTGCCTCGGAACGTACCTTCCAGCACCGACCTGCACGATCCCCATCATCCGCAGGGTCTGCGGTGGCTGCGCAGCAGCTACAGCACGGGAGCCAACAACTGCGTCGAGACGGCCCGCCCGGCCACCGGACCGTGGGCCGGTCTGCTCGCCGTACGGGACTCCAAGAACCCGGCCGGACCCGCCCTGCTCTTCTCCCCCGAGAGCTGGACGGGCTTCACGGCCGCGCTCCGCTGACCCCCGCCCTTCCCGACCTGTCCACCTTTTCCACGCTTTCCACCCTTTCCAGGCGACTACCCGTCGCCCGGGTGCACGGCCGTGTCACGCCGACTCATGGTCGTGCCCCGTCGATCACCAGTACAGCGCGTTCGATCTGAGCCTCGGAGAGGTCCGCGCGGGCGGTCAGCCTCAGGCGTGAGATGCCGTCGGGTACGGAAGGAGGACGGAAGCAGCCCACGGCCAGGCCTGCCGCCCGGCAGTCCGCCGCCCAGCGCACGGCCTGTTCCGGGGACGGCGCACGCACGGAGACGACCGCGGCGTCCGGACGTACCGCTTCCAGACCCGCGGCCGTCAGCCGCGCGTGCAGGTCGCCCGCCACCGCACGCGCGCGTGCCGCACGCTGCGGCTCACGGCGCAGCAGCCTCAGGGCCGCCAGGGCCGCGCCCGCCGCCGCCGGGGCGAGGCCCGTGTCGAAGATGAACGTCCGGGCCGCGTTGACCAGATGGTCGATCACGCGCGCGGGACCGAGCACGGCTCCGCCCTGGCCGCCGAGCGACTTGGACAGCGTCACCGTGACGACGACGTCGTCGGCGCCGGCCAGCCCCGCCGCGTGCGGGGCGCCGCGCCCGCCGTCGCCGAGGACGCCGAGCCCGTGGGCGTCGTCCACGACCAGCCCGGCGCCGTGCTCCCGGCACGCCCCGGCGAGGGCGGCCAGCGGCGCCGCGTCGCCGTCGACCGAGAAGACCGTGTCGGAGACCGCCACCGCCGGGCCGTCGTGCGTGCCGAGCGCCTTGCCCACCGCGTCCGGGTCGGCGTGCGCGACGACCTGGGTGGTACCGCGGGCCAGCCGGCAGCCGTCGATGAGCGAGGCGTGGTTGCCCGCGTCGGAGACGATCAGGGAGCCGTGCGGGGCCAGGGCGGTGACCGCGGCGAGGTTGGCGGCGTAGCCGGAGGAGAAGACCAGGGCCGCCTCGAACCCGCAGAAGTCGGCGAGTTCCCGCTCCAGTTCGGTGTGCAGCGCGGTGGTGCCGGTGACGAGCCGGGAACCGGTCGCACCCCCGCCCCAGGTCCGGGCGGCCCGCGCCGCGCCCTCGATGACCTCGGGGTGGCGGGCCAGGCCCAGGTAGTCGTTGCTCGCGAGGTCGAGGAGCGGCGAGTCGGCCGGGCGGGGCCGCAGGGTCCGTACGAGTCCGGCGCGGCGGCGCAGCTCCGCCTGCTCGTCGATCCAGCCGAACGCCATGGGTCCTCCGGGGCTTTTGTAGGTAGCGGACAGACACTAGCGGGACGACCGGCCACCCATGGTGTGGCAATACCCACACGTCGAACCGGGTGTGTTGTGCGATCCCTACCTTGGCCCGGAGCGGGTCCGTAGGACAGGATCGGCTCTCATGGACCTGCTGAACACGCTGGTGGACAAGGGGCTTCGGCGCGAGCTGCCGACCCGCGAGGAAGCGCTGGCCGTCCTCGCGACGTCCGACGACGACCTGCTCGATGTGGTGGCCGCGGCCGGGAAGGTGCGCCGCCACTGGTTCGGGCGACGGGTGAAGCTCAACTACCTCGTCAACCTCAAGTCGGGGCTGTGCCCCGAGGACTGCTCCTACTGCTCCCAGCGGCTGGGCTCCACGGCCGGGATCCTCAAGTACACCTGGCTCAAGCCCGACGAGGCCTCCCAGGCGGCGGCCGCGGGGCTGGCCGGCGGCGCGAAGCGGGTGTGCCTGGTGGCGAGCGGGCGCGGCCCGACCGACCGGGACGTGGACCGGGTCTCCGAGACCATCAAGACGATCAAGGAGCAGAACGAGGGTGTCGAGGTGTGCGCCTGCCTCGGTCTGCTCTCCGACGGCCAGGCGGAGCGGCTGCGCGAGGCGGGCGCCGACGCCTACAACCACAACCTGAACACGTCCGAGGGGACGTACGCGGACATCACGACCACGCACACGTACGCCGACCGGGTGGACACGGTCCAGAAGGCGCACGCGGCGGGGTTGTCCGCCTGCTCGGGTCTGATCGCGGGCATGGGCGAGAGCGACGAGGATCTGGTCGACGTGGTCTTCGCGCTGCGCGCGCTGGACCCCGACTCGGTTCCGGTCAACTTCCTGATCCCGTTCGAGGGCACCCCGCTGGCCAAGGAGTGGAACCTCACTCCGCAGCGGTGCCTGCGGATCCTGGCGATGGCGCGGTTCGTGTGCCCGGACGTGGAGGTGCGCATCGCGGGCGGACGTGAGGTCCATCTGCGCACGATGCAGCCGCTCGCGCTGCACCTGGCCAACTCGATCTTCCTCGGTGACTACCTCACCAGCGAGGGCCAGGCGGGCAAGGCCGACCTGGAGATGATCGCGGACGCCGGTTTCGAGGTGGAGGGCGCGGACCGGGTGACGCTGCCGGAGCACCGGACCGCCGCCGGCGCGGGATGCGGGTCCCACGAGAGCGCGGGATGCGGGTCCCACGAGAGCGCGGGATGCGGGTCGCACGAGGGGGGCGGTGTCTGTGGTTCCGCCGCGGTCGCGCCCACCGGCGAGCCGCGTACGGACCTGGTCGCCGTACGCCGCCGGGGTGCCGGGACGGATCTCGCGCCCAATGCCTGAGCTGGGCGTGTCCGAACTGCTGGACCTCGACCGGCGGCACGTGTGGCACCCGTACGGTCCGATGCCCGGCCGGGTCGAGCCGCTCGTCGTGGAGTCGGCGAGCGGGGTGCGGCTGCGGCCGGCGGACGGTTCGGGTGAGCTGGTCGACGGCATGTCGTCCTGGTGGTCGGCGATCCACGGCTACAACCACCCGGTGCTGAACGAGGCCGCGCGCGAGCAGCTCGGACGGATGAGCCACGTCATGTTCGGCGGGCTCACCCACGAGCCCGCCGTACGGCTGGCGAAGCTCCTCGTCGACATGTCGCCCGACGGTCTGGAGCACGTGTTCCTCGCCGACTCGGGCTCGGTGTCGGTCGAGGTCGCGGTCAAGATGTGCCTCCAGTACTGGCGCTCGCTGGGCCGTCCCGGCAAGCGGCGGCTGCTGACCTGGCGCGGCGGCTACCACGGCGACACCTGGCAGCCGATGTCGGTGTGCGACCCCGAGGGCGGGATGCACGACCTGTGGACCGGGGTCCTGCCCCGCCAGGTCTTCGTGGACCCGCCCCCCGCCGACTACGAGGAGGCGTACGCGGAGCGGCTGCGCGCCGCGATCGAACAGCACGCCGACGAGCTGGCGGCGGTGATCGTCGAGCCGGTGGTGCAGGGCGCGGGCGGGATGCGGTTCCACTCGCCGGCGTATCTGCGGGTGCTGCGCGAGGCGTGCGACGCGCACGACGTGCTGCTGGTGTTCGACGAGATCGCGACCGGGTTCGGCCGCACGGGCGCGCTGTTCGCGGCCGGGCACGCGGCGGTGACGCCGGACGTGATGTGCGTCGGCAAGGCGCTGACCGGCGGCTACCTGACGATGGCGGCGACCCTGTGCACGTCGCGGGTGGCCGACGGAATCTCGCGGGGCGAGGTCCCGGTCCTCGCGCACGGGCCGACCTTCATGGGCAACCCGCTGGCGGCGGCCGTCGCCTGCGCCTCGATCGAGCTCCTGCTCGGGCAGGACTGGCTCACGGAGGTCAAACGGATCGAGGCGGGACTGCGGGAGGGGCTGGCTCCCGCCCGTGAGGTGCCGGGCGTTCGGGACGTGCGGGTGCTCGGCGCCATCGGGGTCGTCCAGCTGGACCACGCGGTGGACATGAAGGCCGCCACGGACGCCGCCGTGCGGGAGGGCGTGTGGCTGCGGCCGTTCCGCGACCTCGTCTACACGATGCCGCCGTACGTCACCGGCGACGCGGACGTGGCACGGATCGCGCGCGCGGTGTGCGCGGCGGCGCGGGAGGGATGAGCATGCCGATCCTGGTGATCACGGGGACGGGAACGGAGGTCGGCAAGACCGTCACGACCGCGGCGCTCGCCGCGTCGGCGCTCGGGGCCGGCCGCTCGGTGGCCGTGCTGAAGGCCGCCCAGACCGGCGTACGGCCGGACGAGCGCGGGGACGCCGACGAGGTCGCGCGGCTTGCGGGTGCGGTCACGACGGCCGAAATCGCCCGCTATCCCGACCCGTTGGCCCCGGCCACCGCGGCCCGGCGGGCCGGTCGGGAACCGGTGCGCCCGCGTGAGGTCGCCGAGGCCGCCGTCAAGCTGGCCGCCGAGCACGACCTGGTCCTCGTCGAGGGCGCGGGCGGGCTGCTCGTCCGCTTCGACGAGGCGGGCGGGACGCTGGCCGACGCGGCGGAGCTGCTGCGGGCGCCGGTGCTGGTGGTCGCCTCGGCGGGCCTGGGCACGCTGAACACCACCGAACTGACCGCCCGTGAACTGCGCTCACGCGGCGTGGAGTTGCTCGGGGTGGTGATCGGCAGCTGGCCCGGCTCCCCCGATCTGGCGATGCGGTGCAACGTCACCGACCTGCCGGACGTCGCCGGCGCCCCGCTGCTGGGGGCGCTGCCCGACGGCGCCGGGTCGCTCGCTCCGGCCGACTTCCGTGCCCAGGCGCCGGGTTGGCTGGCGCCGCGGCTGGACGGGACGTGGGAGGCGGGGGCGTTTCGCGCGAGGGCGGTGCCGGCCTAACCGCCGTCCCCCTCCCCGAGCAGCCGCACCAGTTCGATGCGGGAGCGGATGCCCAGGCGGCTGAAGACGCCTCGCAGGTGGTGGTCGATGGTGCGCGGGCTGAGGGCGAGGCGGGCGGCGATCTCGCGGTTGGTGGCGCCCTCGGCCGCCATGCGGGCGACGCGCAGTTGCTGGGCGGTCAGGTGGGCCGTCGGGCTCTCGGGGGCGCGCGGCGAGGCGGCGGGGGCGCCGAGGGCGCGCAGTTCCGCACGGGCGCGGTCGGCATGGTGCGGGGCGCCGAAGGCCTCGAACGCCTCCAGCGCGCCGTGCAGTCGCTCGCGGGCCTCGGTGCGGTGGCGCAGTCGGCGCAGGGCGCCACCGAACAGCAGTTCCGTGTGGGCGCGTTCGAAGGCGCGGGTGCCCTGGGCGTGCAGGTCGAGCGCGGTGCGGTAGTGGTCGACGGCGTCGGCGCCCGGGGTGAGCAGGGCCCGGCAGCGGGCGCTGAGGGCCAGGTCGTCGGGGCTGCCGACGGCGCGGGCCCAGCGGTCGTAGTCGGCGTGGGCGGCGCGCGCGACCCGGGTGTCGTCCGTGCGGACGGCGGCCTCGACGTAGTGCGGGGTGGCCAGGTGGCGGATGGCCCGGTGGCCGTGGCCGGGGCCGAAGCCGGCGAGGGCGCGCAGCCGGGCCGCGGCGGCGTCGTGGCGGCCGTGACCGAGGTCGAGGAGGGCGAGCGCCCACTGCGCGAGTGCGGCGGGCAGGCCCAGCCCGTGGGCGAGGGCGTGGGAGCGGGCGGCGGCGGCCCGCTCGCGGCACAGGGCGGCGTCGCCGGTGAGCGCCGCGAACATCGCGAGGGCGGCCTGCAGATGGCAGGCGCCGTTGTCCTGCCCGGTGGCGTACGCCTGGCGCAGGGCGTCCAGGGCGGCGGCCTCGGCCGCCCGGGTGCGGCCGGTCCAGAAGTCGGCGTAGGCGCGGAACTCCATGGCCTGGGACACGACGGGGGTGACGCCCCGGGTGCGGGCGGCGGTGGCCGCCCGGACGGTGGCGGTGGCGGCACGGGTGTGGTCGCCGAGCATCAGGGCGGCGACGGCCGCGTGGACGAGGAGGGTGGGGTCGCCGCCCGGCCCGCACCGGCCGGCGGTCGCCTCCAGCAGGTCCCGCGCGTCCTCGTACCGCCCGTCGACGGCCGCCGCGAGCCCGCCGAGCACGCCCGGCGGCGCGATGCCGAGCCGGCCGGCGACGCGGACGGCCTCGCGGCAGCGGCGCAGGTCGCCCGTGTAGACGGCGGCCTCGGCGGCCCGGGCGAGGAGGTGGCGGGCGTTCTCCTCGGTCGTTCCGGCGGGTCCGCTCCGCGCGGCCGCCGCCCGTACGGCCCCCTCCAGCAGCGCGTCGAACGCCTCCCCCGCGTGCCCCGCCCGCAGGGCGAGGACGCCGTCGGGGGCCTCGGTGGGGGTGCGGGCGGCGAGGAGGCGGGCGCGGTTTCCGTCGCCGGAGTTCCAGGCGTCGGTGGTGGCCTGGGCGAGGAGCCGGGACTGTGCGCGGGGGTCCGGGGTGAGGGCCGCGGCGCGTTCGGCGAGGGCGGCGGCAAGGGCCGGGTCCCCGGCGTCCCGGGCCTGTGCGGCGGCCGCCGTCAGCTCCGCCGCGAGCCGGCCGCTGGGGCCGAGGGCACCCGCTCCCCGGTGCCAGGACCGCCGGGGTGCCTCGCCCGTGTCGTGCATGACGCGGGCGAGCAGCCGGTGGACGTCGCGCCGGTCGGCCGGGCCGGCGCTCTCGTAGGCGGCGATCCGGGTCCAGGGGTCGACGAAGCCGACGCCGCCGGCGGTGGCGTGGGCCAGGCCGGCGGCCTCGGCGGCCTCCAGGGGGCGGGTGTCGAGGCGGGCGGCGGCGACGGCCCGCAGGAAGGCGTGGGTGGCGACCGGGTACTGGTCGGCGGCGGCGAGCAGGAGCAGCAGCCGCGTGTCGTCCGGCAGTGCCCGTACGGCGCGGCGGCGGGCGGCGAGCAACGCGGGGGCCAGGTGGGCGGGTTCGGCGGGCAGTGGGTCGAGTCCGGCCGCCTGGCGTTCGGTCAGCCGTGCCGCGAGTTCGGCCGCCGCGCGCGGATCGCCGTACACCAGGCGCAGCACCCGTATCCGGACGGGTTCGGGGAGCGCGGGGGCGGGGCGCGGCCATGGGTTCGGCGGCGGCGGTGGCGAAGTGCGGCCAAGGGGTGGGGGGTTCACCGGAGTCACCACACAAGTGACGTTACCGATGGGTTACTTGAACCGTAAAGACCGGCGATTTCACCGATGCGGCGCGCGTAGACCCCACCGGACACTCCTGGGACCCCACCCGTTTCAGGAGGCATCATGCAGCGCCACAAGCGTCGCATCGCCGCGGCCCTCCCGGCCGTGGTCGCACCGCTCCTTCTGGCACTCTCCCTCTCCGCTCCCCCGGCCCACGCGGCGACCCACGACCCGGTCGTCTTCGTCCACGGCCTCAGCAGTTCGTCGAGCAGCTGGACCGACTGGGTCGCGAACTTCCGGGCCGACGGCTACACCGCCACCGAGCTGGACGCGTGGTCGTACAGCTGGTCCCAGTCGAACGTCACCACCGCCCGGCAGCTGGCCACCGAGATCCAGAACGTGCTCGCGCGCACCGGCGCCGGCAAGGTGGACCTCGTCGTGCACTCCATGGGCGCGCTCAGCTCCCGTTACTACCTCAAGAACCTCGGCGGGACGGCGTACGTGGACGACTTCGTCTCGGTCGCCGGCACCAACCACGGCACGTCGGTCGCCTCGTTGTGCGGGTGGCTGTACGCCTCGTGCACCGAGATGCGGCCGGGCAGCGCGTTCCTCACCGCGCTCAACTCCGGTGACGAGACGCCGGGCGGCGTCGCGTACGCGAGTTACTGGTCGAACTGCGACGAGGCGATCAACCCGGACTCCTCGGCGCTGCTGAGCGGGGCCACGAACGTCGGTGTCGGCTGTGTCTCGCACACCGACATGAACAACGACCGCGGGATCTACGAGCAGGTGCGCGACTTCGTCCGGTGACGACCGGGGGTGCGACGGGCCCGCGCGGGGGAGAATCCCGGTAGGCCCGTCCTGCCCGGGAGGTCGCCATGCCGCTGCGTCGTGTCCGTCGGATCAGTCCGACCGGTTCCGGCAAGGTGCGCGGTGATTGCGTGCACCATCCGTTGTTCGCCCGTTGCTACGCCCGGCTCAGTGTGGCCGCGGAGACCCGTGCGGGGATGGCCGGGCTGCGCGGCCGGCTGCTGGCCGGGCTCTCCGGCCGGGTCGTCGAGATCGGCGCGGGCAACGGCCTGAACTTCGCGCACTACCCGGGGACGGTCTCGGAGGTGGTCGCCATCGAGCCGGAGCGGGTGATGCGCGGGCTGGCGCGGGATGCGGCGCTGCGTGCCGAGGTGCCCGTCGACGTCGTCCCGGGTGCGGCGGAGGCGCTGCCGGTCAAGAGCGAGGCCTTCGACGCGGCGGTGTGCTCGCTGGTGCTGTGCAGTGTGCGGGACGTGCCGCGGGCCCTCGCCGAGCTGCGGCGGGTGCTGCGGCCCGGGGGCGAACTGCGGTTCCTGGAGCACGGCGTGGGCGGCGGGCCGGCGATGGCCTTCACCCAGCGGGCGCTGGACCGGACGGTGTGGCCGCACCTCGCCGGGGGCTGCCACCTCTCCCGCGACCCGGTCGGGGCGCTGCGCGACGCCGGGTTCGAACTCGGTCCCTACCGGCGGCTGGTGCTGCCGGAGAGGGGACCGAGGCTGCCGGTGTCCTACTGGGTGCTGGGGACGGCCTGGCAGCCGGCCGACGACGAGCCCTGAGCCTCACTCCGCCGCGCTGGTCCGGCCCACCGGCCTCACCGGCTCCACTGGCGCAGTTCCTCCGCGATGTCGTGGACCGACGCCTCGCCGCTCTTGACGAGGCGGGCCAGGTCGCGGACCTGCTCCGGTGAGGTGACGACCTTCGCCCCGCTGGCCACGAGGTAGGCGTAGGCGACGGAGCAGGCGAAGAGGGCGTTCGAGCGTTCCAGCGCGGGAACGTGCAGGAGGAGCTGGAGCAGCGAGGCGGCCCGGGCGTGCGGGCTGTCGTAGACGGGGACGTCGAAGATCTCGGCTTGATGGCGCGCCACGGCGGCCACCAGGGCTCCCCAGTCGGTGACCTGGGGGTCTCCCGGTGTCTTCTGTTCGGCGAGCATCAGGAGCCAGGCGAGGTCGATGCTGAGGTTGTTCAAGGGCTCAGCGGCGACCTTCGCGGGTGCCGCCCTCGCGGGCCGTGCCGAACTCCTCGGCGAAGACGGTCTCGTACTGCTTCATGAAGTCGGCGGCGGCCTCCACGAAGGTGTGGCCCGCCTCCCCGGTGTCCTGTCTGACCAGCTCTTCGATGTAGCGGTTGACGCTCATGCCGCGCGCGGTGGCGCGCTCGCGGGCGGCGCGGGCCGTGCCCTCGTCGACGCGTACGTTCAGCTGGGTCTTCGCCATACCTCGACGCTAGCGCCGGGCCGCTAGCAGCGGCAAGGGCGGCCTCGTGTCGAAAAGGGATACCGGGTGTGCGCCCGGTCACACTACCCTCGGCCGGACAGGTACGTCCGGCACGCCCACGCGAGCGAGGGAGACACCTTGTCCACACCTGCTGCGCAGCACGCCCCGGGCCTGGCCCCGGCCGACGACGTGGCGGCCCGCGCCCGTGGGCTGACCAAGGCGTACGGCTCGGGTGAGACCTCCGTGCTCGCCCTGGACTCGGTGGACGTGGACATCCTGCGGCGACGCTTCACCGCGGTCATGGGGCCCTCGGGCTCCGGGAAGTCCACGCTGATGCACTGCCTGGCGGGGCTCGACACCGTCTCGGCCGGACAGGTGTGGCTCGGCGACACCGAGATCACGGGGCTGAAGGACCGGGAGCTGACCCGGCTGCGCCGCGACCGGATCGGGTTCATGTTCCAGTCGTTCAACCTCATCCCGACGCTGAACGCGGCCGAGAACATCACCCTGCCGATGGACATCGCGGGCCGGCGGCCCGACCCGAAGTGGCTGGACCAGGTGATCGACACGCTCGGGCTGCGGGACCGTCTCAAGCACCGGCCGTCGCAGCTCTCCGGTGGCCAGCAGCAGCGTGTGGCCTGCGCCCGGGCGCTCGCCTCCCGCCCGGAGCTGATCTTCGCCGACGAGCCGACCGGCAACCTGGACTCGCGAGCAGGCCTGGAGGTCCTCGCCTTCCTGCGGGAGGCCGTGGACAGCCTGGGCCAGACCGTCGTCATGGTCACCCACGACCCGGGCGCCGCCGCCCACTCCGACCTGGTGCTCTTCCTCGCGGACGGGCGGATCGTGGACGAGATGGAGCGGCCGACGGCGGAGGCGGTACTGGAACGCATGAAGCGTTTCGACGTGATCCGCGCCCAGGCCGGCGGCGCCGCGGACGAGGGCTGAGCCGTGCTGAAGGCGACACTGCGGAGCTTCCTCGCGCACAAGGGCCGGCTGCTGCTGTCGGCCCTGGCGGTGGTGCTGTCGGTGGCGTTCGTCGCGGGCAGCCTGATCTTCTCCGACACGGTGACACGCACCTTCGACCGCCTCTTCGCGTCCACGTCGGCCGACGTGACGGTCGAACCGGAGGACGATCTGAACGCCTCGGTGCCCACCGGCGCGGTCCGGACCGTACCGGCCGCCCTCGCCGACCGGGTGGCCCGCGTCGACGGGGTGGCCTCGGCCCACGCCGACGTCGGCGTCGAGAACATCACGGTCGTCGACGCCGAGAACGAGTCCGTCGGGCCGACCACCGGCGCGCCCACCATCGCCGCCGACTGGTACGTCACCGACCGCAGCCCCGTGGAGCTGACCTCCGGCCACGCCCCGAGCGGTGCCGGTGAGGCCCTGCTCGACGCCGACACCGCCGGCAAGAAGGACGTGGAGATCGGCGACTCGCTGACGGTGCTGGCCCAGCCGGGTTCGTTCAAGGTCAGGATCGTCGGCATCGCCACCTTCAAGACCACCAACCCGGGCGCGGCGCTGGTCTTCCTCGACCCCGGGGTCGCCGCGACGCGGCTGCTGGGCTCGGCGGAGCGGGCCACGAGCATCTCCGTCGACGCGGCGGAGGGGGTCACCGACGCGGAACTCGAGCGCCGCGTCGCCGCCGCGATCGGCTCCGGCCCCTACGAGGTGAGGACGGCCGACGAGCAGGCGAAGTCGGCGGCGGAGAATCTGGGCGGTTTCCTCGACGTCATCAAGTACGTGATGCTCGGCTTCGCCGGGATCGCCGTGCTGGTGGGCGTGTTCCTGATCGTCAACACCTTCTCGATGCTGATCGCCCAGCGCACCCGGGAGCTGGGGCTGCTGCGCGCCCTCGGCGCGGACCGCCGCCAGGTACGGCGCTCGGTGCTCACCGAGGCGGTGCTGCTGGGCCTGGTCGGCTCGACGCTGGGCCTCGCCGCCGGCATCGGCCTGGCGGCCGGACTGATCCGGCTGATGAGCGCGTTCGGCATGAACCTGAAGACCACGGAGATGGTCGTCGGCTGGGCTACCCCGGTGTCGGCGTACGTGGTCGGCGTCGGCGTCACCTTCGTGGCCGCCTACCTTCCGGCCCGGCGCGCGGCGACCGTGTCGCCCATGGCGGCCCTGGCGGACGCGGACATCGCCGGGGTGGGACGGCCGCTGAAGGTGCGCGCGGTGGTCGGGGCGGTCGTCGGCGCCCTCGGAGCCGCCGCGCTCGCCGGCTGCGTGACGGCGTCGCGGACGGCGTCCGCGGCCTCCCTGCTGGGCCTGGGCGTCGTCCTCACGCTCGTCGCCACCGTCATCGCGGGGCCGTTGCTGGTGCGTCCGGTGATCCGGGTGCTCGGCGCGGCCTTCCCCGCGCTGTTCGGCTCGATCGGCCGGATGAGCCAGCGCAACGCCCTGCGCAACCCGCGCCGCACCGGCGCCACCGCCGCCGCGCTCATGGTGGGTCTCGCCCTGGTGGGCGGCATGTCGGTGGCGAGCGCCTCGATGTCCGAGTCCTTCGACCGGCAGATCGACGAGACCCTCGGTGCCGACTTCGTCATCCAGAACACCAACTTCACCCCCTTCTCCCAGGAGGTCACCGACCGGGTCCACGCCACCGGCGGCGTGGGGGTCGTCGTACGGCAGCGGTTCGCGCCGGTCGCCGTACGGCTGCCGGACGGTGAGCGGGTCGAGACGACGGCCGCCGGGTACGACGAGCGGATCGACGAGGTCGCGCAGGTGACGTACGCGCGGGGCGACGCGGCGGCCGCGCTGGCCGACGGCGCGATCGGCATGGACGTGGACTTCGCCGAGGACCACGGCGTGCGCGTCGGCAGCGTGCTCCCCGTCGAGTTCCCCGGCGACCGGACCGTCTCGCTGAGAGTCGGCGCGCTCACCGACCAGGACGCCGCCGAGGGCTTCGGCATGCGGGGCGGCCTGTTCCTCGGCATCGCGGCCGTCGAGGAGTACGTGCCCGGCGGCCAGGACTCGGTGCTGTACGTCAACGCCGACCGCGGCACGGACGCCGACGAGCTGCGGCCCCGGCTGGAGCGGGCGCTCGAGCCGTATCCGCAGGTGCAGGTGCGCGACCAGGCCGACTACAAGGAGCTGGTCCACGACCAGATCGCCGTGCTGCTGTACCTGGTGTACGCGCTGCTGGGGCTGGCGATCGTCATCGCGGTGCTCGGCGTGGTCAACACCCTGGCCCTGTCCGTGGTGGAGCGGACCCGGGAGATCGGGCTGCTGCGGGCGATCGGGCTGGCACGGCGGCAGCTGCGCCGGATGATCCGGCTGGAGTCGGTGGTGATCGCGGTGTTCGGCGCCGTCCTGGGGCTCGCGCTGGGCCTGGTGTGGGGCGTGTGCACCCAGCAGGTGCTGGCCCTGCAGGGCATGAAGGCGCTGGCGATCCCGTGGGGCACGATCGTCGCCGTCGTCGTCGGCTCCGCGGTGATCGGCGTCGTGGCGGCCCTCCTGCCGGCGCTGCGCGCCTCCCGCATGAACGTGCTGGCGGCCATCGCGCACGAATGACGCAACCGCGGCTCAGCTCGGACCGCTGTGCGGTGAGGAGAGTTCCATGTCACGCCCGTTCCGCTTCGGAGCCGGTCGGATCGACCCGGCGCCCGCCGAGGAGTGGCACGCCGAGTGCCGCAGGGACGAGGGACTCGGCTACGACGCGCTGCTCAGCGGGGCACCTCTCGCCCGGGCCGCCCTGGACGCCGCCACCACCGAACGCACCATGTCGCTCGCGGAGATCTACCGCAGGGGGCCGGTCCGGCGGCTGCGCGCCGTCGGTCAGGGCTACGGCCGCGGCCTCGGCGCCCTCGCCCGCGGATACGGGGCCGACATCGCCGGCTGAACAACGGTTCCGGGGGAGGTCTGCGCGCCCTCTGGCTCAGGCCCGGCGACGCGGTGCAGCCCGCCGCCGCTGTCTCCGCCTCGACCGCAGCCGGCCTTGGACCGACGTGATCACAGCGGCGATCAACCGGCTCGAACCCGGAATGGAGGGTGGCAGCACCGGGGGCCACGGCAGTGCGCTCGCGCACGCCCTTGCGCCGCGCGTTGTCCCGCTGCGGGATCGTCAATCGGTCCGGGTGCGCAGGCTCCGCGCCAGGGTGGGGATCATCACCGCAGCGGGGACGAGGTGCAGCCCGAGGAGGGCGGTGGTGGTGGCGGTGTTCGCCCCGGAGAGGAGGGGCGGGACCAACGAGATCGCGGTCAGCGACACTGTCGTCCACACGAATCGCCCGGCGGGGCGGGCGCTCCACCGAAGAAGAGCGACGGCAATGACGATGCCCACGACCGAGAAGAAGCCGGTCACCACGGCGAACCCGGACAACGGGATCGTCTCGCCACCATCGGGGACCTCGAAGTCGACGCCCACGGCCTGGGCGAGCGCCGCGGCGAGGGTGGTGGCCGTCATCGCCGCGAGGGTGGCGATGAAGCCGGTGCCGACGAGCCCGCGGAGTCGGTGGGTGTGACTGGTCCGGCCCGATGCCGGGCCTGCGACGACCCCGGGGTCATGCATGCCGTTCATGTCGTTCCTCCACCATTCGGTTACGGGCGTACGGGGTGTTGACGGTCATGTGACGGTCCTGGCCCCGGGCGGGACGATGCGCACCCCCGCCGTGCGACGGCCGGGGTTCCACAGGGCGCGGACGCCGGTGCCGCGGAGCCAGAACCCGGCGTCGCGTCCGAGGACCGGCCCCAGCCCGCCGTCGTGCGGCTCCAGCTGCACCCGCCCGCGGGTGACGACGGCGAACGCGTCGCACCACTGCGCCGCGACCACCGCGACACGCGCGCCACCGAGCAGCGCGAGCGTCCACACCGGGACTACTCCGAGCCGTCCGCCGGCAGGTGCTCCGGCAGCCCGAGCCGCGGGAACCGGTCGTGGTGGAAGGTGATGATCTCGGTGATCGCCCCGCCGGTGACGCGCAGGACGTCGATCGTCAGCGGCAGGTACGCGCCCTCCCGCTTCCGCCATTGGTAGAAGGCGACGGCGGGCTGCCGGTTCACGGAGGTGGGGACGGCGCGCAGGCCCCGCATGCCTTCGAAGCCGCTCTCGGCCCAGTCGTTCACCACCGCGTCGCGGCCGACGTACAGGCCCGGCGTGGGCGGCATCGAGCAGCGGACGTCGTCCCGCAGCAGTGCGGCGATCCTGGGGATGTCCGTGGCCACGCTGGCGTCGGTGAAGCGGCGCACCAGCTCGCGCGTCCCGGCGTCCTGTTCGCCGCCGGTCCAGTCCTGCCGCTCGGCGGGCAGGTGCTCCCGCATGCCGGCGCGGGCCCGCTGCAGCGCGCTGTTCACGGAGTTGACGGAGTCCCCGAGAGCCTCCGCGACGTCCTTCGCCGGCCAGCCGAGCACGTCCCGCAGGATCAGCACGGCCCGCGGGCGCGGCGCGAGGTGCTGGACCGCGACCAGGTACGCCAGCTCGATCGTCTCCCGCGCGACGGCGACGGTCTCCGGCTCGTCCGCTTCGCCCGCGGGCAGCTCGTCGAGCAGCCGGTCCGGGTAGGGCTGAAGCCACGGCACCTCGCCGCCGGTCGCGGGCTCCGGGCGGCACTTGGCGAGCAGGTCCAGGCAGGCGTTGGTGGCGATCCGGTACAGCCAGGCCCGGAACGTCGACCGCCCCTCGAAGGTCTCCCGCCGCCGCCAGGCACGCAGGAACGTCTCCTGCACGGTGTCCTCGGCGTCCTCGAACGACCCGAGCATCCGGTAGCAGTGCACGTGCAGCTCCCGCCGGTGCCGCTCCGCCAGTCCCGAGAACGCCGGCTCGTCGACCTCGGCCAGCCTGCTCGCGCCCGGACCGCTCCCGCCCGGCTCCTCCAGCCGCGTGTCCGCACTCATCACGTCATCCTTCCGCCTCGTCGTGTCCCGTCGTAGGTGTGACGGGTGCGGGCGCGAGAACTCATCACTCGGGTCGCGTCGGCGTCGGGCAACGCGGCGACGATGCCGTGGGTCCGCCCAGCAGTCAGGTCGTGTGCCGGACCGGGAAGTGCCGCCGACGCCGGACGAGGCGTCCGGCCGCATCCGCGATCACCTGCGCGTTCATCCCGTGCCGTCGGTGTTTTCCCGGGCAGTACGGCTTCCGATCGTGCGCGCGGTCGATCGGGATCAGCGTGCCGCCGAGGATGACGTCGGCCGGCGGCTGGATCCTGGTCATCGCCTGGTGCAGGTCTCGCCTGGTCCGACCGCTCCCGCTGCCCGTGCCCCCGCACGCAGCGAAACAGCTCGACCTCGGCCACCCGGGCGGTCGGCGCCGCCCGAGTAGTCGCACGACGCATGCCACGGAAACCGCTCGCCAGACGGACCGGCGCTCTGCTTGGCTCCCCCCATGAGCGATCTCCACATCCGCTGCGCCACCCTCTCCGACATCGATGCCGTGCTGCAGTTCTGGCGCGACGCCGCGGAAGGAACGAGCATCAGCGACGACCACGACGGAGTGGCCCGACTCATCACACGAGACCCCGAAGCCCTGCTCCTCGCAGAGCGCGACGGCCTCCTCACCGGAACCGTCATAGCCGGCTTCGACGGATGGCGATGCTCCGCCTACCGACTGGCCGTACACCCCGACCACCGCCGCCAAGGCATCGCCACCGCCCTGCTGGAAGCAGCCGAACAACGCTTCGCCGCCCTCGGCGGACGACGCGTCGACGCCATGGTCCTGGAAGCCAACGAACAGGCCCACCACGCATGGGCCGCCACTGGCTACCATCGCGAGGACCACTGGCGACGCTGGGTCAAACCGCTGTAGGCGATGTTTGTGAGCGGCCACGATTCGACGGGTGGCGCTGCCATCCGTACCGGCTCGCCGTGCGTCCGGAGCAGCGCCGCCGCCAGGGGATCGGTTCGGCGCTGCCGGCCGCCGCGGAGGAGAGGTTCGTCCGGCTGGGCGGGCGGCGGGGGGACGCGATGGTGCTGACACACAACGAGACGGCGCACCATGTGTGGCGCGCGGCGGGGTACTCGCCGAACGAGCGTCGGCGGCGCTGGGTGAAGCCGTTCACCGGCTGAGCCCCGCCGACCGCACCACCCGCTTTGCTGACCCTTTACCCTAGGAGGACCGTACCGACAGTACGGTCCTCCTACCGGTCCATGAAAGGTGTGAGAGTCCGCCCATGGGCGAGCCTCCCAGTACGCGACATCGCGCGATCCTCCCTGCCCTGTCCGACCATGGGACGGAGGTGACACGATGACGGAAGTCCTCCTGCTGCTGGTGGCGATCCTGCTGTCACTCGCGTGCGGCGCCTTCGTCGCGGCCGAGTTCTCGCTGACGACCGTGGAGCGCGGTGAACTGGAGCGGGCCGCGGAGCGCGGCGAGACCGGCGCGGCCGGCGCCCTCAAGGCCGTCCGCAACCTCACCTTCCAGCTCTCCGGCGCCCAGCTCGGCATCACCGTCACCAACCTGGTGGTGGGCATGCTCGCCGAGCCCTCGATCGCCAAGCTGATCTCCGGTCCGCTGGAGTCGATCGGCCTGTCGCGCACCGCGGCGAGTTCGGTCGCGCTGGTGCTCGGCACGGCCCTGTCGACCGTGTTCCTGATGGTGGTCGGCGAGCTGGTGCCGAAGAACTGGGCGATCTCCGCCCCCCTGGCCGTGGCGAAGCGGGTGGGCAACGCGCAGCGCTGGTTCAGCGCCGCCTTCCGCCCCTTCATCACCCACCTGAACAACACCGCGAACCGTGTCGTGCGCCGGCTCGGCCTGGAGCCCGCCGAGGAGCTGGCCTCCGCCCGCAGCCCCCAGGAACTGGCGGCGCTGGCCCGGCACTCCGCCAAGCAGGGCGCCCTCGAGGCGGACACCGCCGAGCTGTTCGTGCGCACGCTGAACCTGGCCGACCTGACCGCGGAGAACGTGATGACCCCGCGCGTCCAGGTCGTCGCCCTGGAAGCCCAGGCGACCTGCGAGGACGTGGCGAACGCGACCCGGGCGACCGGCCTGTCCCGCTTCCCCGTCTACCGGGGCAACCTGGACACGGTGGTCGGCACCGCCCACATCAAGGACGTCCTGGCGGTCCCCGCACACCGCCGCACGCGCGTGTCCGTCGCCGAGATCATGCGCGAACCGCTGCTGGTGCCCGAGTCCCTGACCGTGGACCGCCTCCTGGACCGGCTGTCCGGGAAGCGGACGATGGCCGTGGTCATCGACGAGTACGGCGGCACGGCGGGCGTGGCGACCCTCGAGGACATCGTCGAGGAGGTCGTCGGCGAGGTCCGCGACGAGCACGACCCGCACGAGACACCCGACCTCGCCCCCGCGGGCACGGACGACGACGGCCGCGTCCTGTACTCGGCCGACGGCGCCGCCCGTACCGACCAGCTCGCACGCGTGGGCCTGCACTCGCCCGACGGCCCGTACGAGACGCTCGCCGGCCTGATCGCCACCGAGCTGGGCCGCATCCCTGCCGTCGGTGACACCATCGAGGTCGCCGGCTGGCGCATGCGCGTGGTCGACGCGTCCGGCCGCAGGGCCGCGCGCGTGCTGCTGCACGCCCCGCCGGCCCCGTTGGAACAGGAGGTCGGCACGTGACCGCCGTCCAGTTGCTGATCGGCTTCGCGACCCTGGTCGTCAACGCCTTCTTCGTCGGCGCGGAGTTCGCGCTGATCTCGGTACGCCGCTCCCAGATCGAGCCGTACGCCGAGCGGGGCGACCGGCGGGCCAGGAGTGTGCTGTGGGGTCTGGAGCACGTGTCGGCGCTGATGGCGGCCGCGCAGCTCGGCATCACGCTGTGCACCCTGATCCTCGGTGTGGTCGCGGAACCGGCGATCGCGCACCTGCTGGAGCCGGCGTTCCACACGATCGGCGTGCCCGAGGGCGCGGGCCACGCGGTGTCGTTCGTGATCGCGCTGACCCTGGCGACGTATCTGCACATGCTGCTGGGCGAGATGGTGCCGAAGAACATCGCGCTCGCGGAGCCGGTGCGCAGCGCCCTGCTGCTCGGACCGCCGCTGGTGGCGCTCTCCCGGGCGCTGCGCCCGGTGATCTTCGCGATCAACGCCTTCGCGAACGGTCTGCTGAGGCTGCTGCGGATCCCGACCAAGAACGAGGTCACGGCCACCTTCTCGGACTCGGAGCTGGCGCAGATCGTCAAGGACGCCGGTGAGGCGGGCCTCCTCGACGACCGTGCCCAGGAGCGGCTGCACGACGCGTTGGAGCTGGGCCGCCGCCCGGTGCGGGACGTCGTCCTGCCGCTGGAACGTGTCGTCTACGCGCGCGTGGGCGTCACGCCCGACGAGTTGGAGCGGCTCGCGGGCGAGTCCGGGTTCTCCCGGTTCCCCGTGGTCGACGAGGGACGCCGGATCGTGGGCTACCTGCATGTGAAGGACGCGCTGGACGCCTCCCCGCGGGACGTGCCGTTCCGGCTGCGGGACCTGCGGCCCATCGCGCGCGTGCGGGAGACGACGCCCCTGGACGACGTCCTCACGGCCATGCGCGGCAGCCGTACGCACCTGGCGGCCGTGCTCGGGGCCGACGGGCGGCTGGCGGGGCTGGTGACCATGGAGGACGTGCTGCGGGAGCTGTTCGGGCAGCGGGCCTGACCCGAGGCGGGGGCAGGGAGGTCGACCGACCGGCGGGTATGTGAACGGGTTACCATCGCTGACGCCATGCAGACGAACACCACACCCCCGTACTCCAGCCTGGTCGCGGTCGGCGACTCCTTCACCGAGGGCATGTCGGACCTGATGCCCGACGGCACCTACCGGGGCTGGGCGGACCTCCTGGCGGGCCGGATGGCCGCCCACACGCCCGGCTTCCGGTACGCCAACCTCGCGGTGCGGGGCAAGCTGATCGCGCAGATCGTCGAGGAACAGGTGGACGTGGCGGCCGCGATGGGCGCCGATGTGATCACCCTGGTCGGCGGACTCAACGACACGCTGCGCCCCAAGTGCGACATGGGGCGCGTGCGGGGCCTGCTGACCGAGGCCGTGGAGCGGCTCGCCCCGTCCTGCAAGCAGCTGGTGCTGATGCGCAGTCCCGGCCGCCGGGGCCCGGTCCTGGAGCGGTTCCGGCCGCGCATGGAGGAGCTGTTCGCCTGCGTCGACGACCTCGCCGCCCGGCACGGCGCCCTGGTCGTCGACCTGTACGGCGCCCCGTCCCTGGGCGACCCGCGGCTGTGGGACGTGGACCGGCTGCACCTGACGGCCGAGGGCCACCGCCGGGTCGCCGAGGCGGTCTGGCAGGGCCTCGGCTACGACCCCGAGGACACCGAGTGGCACACACCGATGCCGGCGACGCCGCCGCCCGGCTGGCTCACCCGGCGCGTGGCGGACGCCCGGTTCGCCCGGCAGCACCTGCTGCCGTGGATCGCACGACGGCTGACCGGCCGCTCGTCCGGCGACGGCCTGCCCCCCAAGCGGCCCGAGCTGCTGCGGTACGAGAACCTGGAGTAGGCGCTCTCGAGCAGGCGCTCTACGCAGGTGTTACGGAGCGGGTGCGCGATGACCACGCGGGTGATCAGCCTCCGGGGCCGGATCCACGAGTTCGGTCCCCGGCTGCGGGACGCCCCCGAGGACGTCGTGTACGTCGGCCGCCGGTGGACCCTGGGAGGCTGGGACCTCCCGGGGCACCCGCTCTCCAACCCCTTCGCCCCCGACACCCCGGCGAAGAAGCGGGACGGCACCCGCGCCGAGGTGATGGCGAGGTACCGGGCCCGTCTGCTGGAGCGGCCGGAACTGCTGGAGCTGGTGCCCGGGCTGCGGGGGAAGACCCTGGCCTGCTGGTGCGCGCCCGAGCTGTGCCACGCGGACGTCCTGGCCGAGCTCGCCGAAGCCGGGCCGTGACGCAGGTCTCGTACGTTCCGCCGAACGGGGTCATGGCGCTGGCCTGCACGAACCGCCAGTAGAATCCGTACACGTGACTTCCGCTCCCGCCAAGCCCCGCATCCCGAACGTCCTCGCCGGACGCTACGCCTCCGCCGAGCTCGCCACGCTCTGGTCGCCCGAGCAGAAGGTGAAGCTGGAGCGTCAGCTCTGGCTCGCCGTGCTGCGGGCGCAGAAGGACCTCGGGATCGAGGTGCCGGACGCGGCGATCGCCGACTACGAGCGTGTCCTCGACCAGGTCGACCTGGCCTCGATCGCCGAGCGCGAAAAGGTCACGCGGCACGACGTGAAGGCCCGGATCGAGGAGTTCAACGACCTCGCCGGGCACGAGCACGTGCACAAGGGCATGACCTCCCGCGACCTCACGGAGAACGTCGAGCAGCTCCAGATCCGCCTCTCCCTGGAGCTGATGCGCGACCGCACGGTGGCCGTCCTGGCCCGGCTGGGCAAGCTGGCCGCCGAGTACGCCGAGCTGGTCATGGCCGGCCGTTCGCACAACGTGGCCGCCCAGGCCACCACCCTCGGCAAGCGTTTCGCGACCGCGGCCGACGAGCTGCTCGTGGCGTACGGCCGGGTCGAGGAGCTGCTCGACCGCTACCCGCTGCGGGGCATCAAGGGCCCGGTCGGCACCGCGCAGGACATGCTCGACCTGCTCGGCGGGGACGCCGCGAAGCTGGCCGACCTGGAGCAGCGGATCGCCGACCACCTCGGCTTCTCCCAGGCGTTCACCTCGGTCGGCCAGGTCTACCCGCGCTCGCTGGACTACGAGGTCGTCACCGCGCTGGTGCAGGTGGCGGCGGCGCCGTCGTCGCTGGCGAAGACGATCCGGCTGATGGCCGGGCACGAGCTGGTCACCGAGGGGTTCAAGCCGGGTCAGGTCGGCTCCTCGGCGATGCCGCACAAGATGAACACCCGCTCCTGCGAGCGCGTCAACGGTCTGATGGTCGTCCTGCGCGGCTACGCGTCGATGACCGGCGAGCTGGCGGGCGACCAGTGGAACGAGGGCGACGTGTCCTGCTCGGTGGTGCGCCGGGTCGCCCTCCCCGACGCGTTCTTCGCCCTGGACGGCCTGCTGGAGACGTTCCTGACGGTGCTCGACGAGTTCGGCGCCTTCCCCGCGGTCGTCTCGCGTGAGCTGGACCGCTACCTGCCGTTCCTCGCCACCACCAAGGTGCTGATGGGCGCGGTGCGCGCGGGCGTCGGCCGCGAGGTCGCGCACGAGGCGATCAAGGAGAACGCCGTCGCCTCAGCGCTGGCGATGCGCGAGCAGGGCGCCGAGCGCAACGAGCTGCTGGACAAGCTCGCCGCCGACGAGCGCATCCCCCTGGACCGGGCGCGGCTCGACGCGCTGATGGCCGACAAGCTGTCCTTCACCGGCGCCGCCGCCGACCAGGTGGCCATCGTCGTCGGCCGGATCGAGGAGATCGTGAAGCAGCGCCCGGAGGCCGCGGGCTACACCCCGGGAGCGATCCTCTGACCCGCTTCACCCAGGCGCAACTGGAGGCCGCCCGCGACCGTCTCGTCCCGGACGTGGTCGCGGGCGGTCTGCGTGTGCTGTTCTGCGGCATCAACCCGGGGTTGATGACGGCGGCGACCGGCCACCACTTCGCCCGCCCGGGCAACCGCTTCTGGCCGGTCCTGCACCTGTCCGGTTTCACACCGAGGCTGATGAAGCCGGCGGAGCAGCGGGAGCTGCTGGCGTACGGGCTCGGCATCACGAACGTGGTCGCGCGGGCGACCGCCCGGGCCGACGAACTGACGGCGCGGGAGTACCGCGAGGGCGGGCGCCTGCTGGCCGAGAAGGTGGTCCGGCTGAAGCCGCGCTGGCTGGCGGTGGTGGGCGTCACCGCCTACCGGGCCGCCTTCGACGACCGCACCGCGCGGGTGGGTCCGCAGGAGCGGGTCATCGGGGACACGCGCGTGTGGGTGCTGCCCAATCCCAGTGGGCTGAACGCCCATTGGACGGCGGCGACCATGGCGGAGGAGTACGCGCGGCTGCGGGTCGCGGCGGAGATGCCGCCGCCCGCTACGGCGGATCCGTCTCGGTGACGACGGCGAGGAGCTGGAACGGCAGCTCCGCGCCCCACTGGGAGACTCCGAGGGCTATCCAGCGTGCGCTGTCCGGTGACTGCCACAGGTGGACGTCGGGCACGTGCGCGCTGAGGGAGGCCCAGGGCTCGGGTATGTCCTCGCCGTCCATGGAGCGCTCCAGCGCGCTCGCCAGGCTGATGTGGTGCGGTGGGCCCCAGCGGTCGGTCAGCCGCTCCGTCAGTCCGTCCCGGTCGGCCTCGTACTGCTCCTCCGTCCTCTCCCGCTCCGTCCCGTCGTCCTCCCAGAAGTCGCCGCTGGTCTGTAACTCGGCGACGAGATAGCCGGGTCCTCCCGTGCCCACGTCGGTCCTGCCGTGCTCTGCGGGGAAGTCCCGGGCGCACAGCAGGTCGATGGTGGCGAGACAGCGCGCGATGTCCATGCGATCCAGTAAAGCGGCCGCCACTGACAATCAGTGAGGCCACGGCCACGGGCAAGTGGCGGGGCGTCAGCGCACCGGCGGGCTCAGGCGTCCCCGCGCCGCACCCGCCACGTCCCCGCCGTGAGCGCCGCCGCCGTCCACACGGCGGTCACCGCGAGGCCGGTCCACGGTCCCAGGGCGCCCTCCCACCGTCCGTGGAGCACCACTTGGCCGGCCCGGTCGGGCAGGAAGTCGGCGAGGCTGCCGGACAGGTCGCCGACCACGAAGGACACGATCAGCAGGAACGGGATGAGCAGGCCGAGCGCGGCCACTCCGCTGCGCAGGACGGCCGTCAGACCGGCGGCGAGCAGGGCCATCAGCGTGAGGTGGATGCCGCAGCCGACGGCGGCCCGTACGCCCTCGGCCGTGGTGAACCCGTCGGCCCTGTCGCCCAGCACCGCACCGCCCACCGCCAGGGTCACGAAGCCCGTGGCCAGACCGACGGCGAGGACGGGCAGCGCGATCGCCGTCAGCTTGGCGGCGAACCAGAGGCCGCGGCGCGGCACCGCGGCCAGTGACACCCGCAGCGCGCCGCCCTGGAACTCGGCCGCCACGGCCGTCGTCCCGAACGCGATCGCCGCGATCTGGCCGAAGGTGACGCCGAAGAAGACGGAGAAGAGCGGGTCGGAGTCGTCGCCACCCGTGCCGGCGGCGACCGGCGCGGAGAAGGCGACGGTGGCGAGCAGGACCGCCGCCAGGCCGCCGACCTGCGACCGCAGCGTACGGATCTTGAGCCACTCGGCGTGGAGAGCGGGCTGGAACGCCATGGTCAGGCCTCCTGCGGCTGAGCCGTGAACTCGGCCTCGGTGGCGGTCAGATCGAGGTAGGCCTGCTCCAGCGTGCCTTCCTCGGCGGTCAGTTCGAGCAGCGGGACACCGGCCTCGGACGCGAGGCGGCCGATGTCGTCCACGCGCGCGTGGTCCACGCTCCAGTGCCCGTCGGCGTGGGCGACGGCGTCGTGGCCGTGGCGGGCGAGGGCGGTTCCGAGCGCGGTGGGGTCGCTGGTGCGGATCCGTACGCGGGGCCGTACGCGCGCGTCGATGAACTCCCGCATCGGGGTGTCGGCCAGCAGGCGGCCCCGGCCGAGGACGACGAGGTGGTCGGCGAAGGAGGCGGTCTCGTTCATGAGGTGGCTGGAGACCAGCACGGTGCGTCCCTGCGCGGCGAGCCGGCGCAGCAACGCGCGGATCCAGACGATGCCTTCGGGGTCCAGGCCGTTGGACGGCTCGTCGAGCAGCACCACCTCGGGGTCGCCGAGCAGCGCCGCCGCGATGCCCAGCCGCTGGCGCATGCCCAGGGAGTACGTCGTCACCCGGCGGCGCGCGGCAGGGGCGAGCCCGGTCTCCTCCAGCACCTCGTCGACCCGGCGGACGGGGACGCGGTTGCTCGCGGCGAGGACGCGCAGGTGGTCGCGGCCGGTGCGGGAGCCGTGCGGGGCCTGGGCGTCGAGCAGGGCGCCGACGTGGCGCAGGGGGTCGGGCAGCGTGGCGTAGGGACGGCCGCCGATCGTGGCGGTTCCCGAGGTCGGCCGGTCGAGGCCGAGGACGAGGCGCAGGGTGGTGGACTTGCCGGCGCCGTTCGGGCCGAGGAAGCCGGTGACGCGGCCGGGCAGGACGCGGAAGGTGAGCCGGTCCACGGCCCGCCGGGTGCCGTACTCCTTGGTGAGGTGGTGGATGTCGATGCTGGTCATGGCGACCACTCTGGCGGCCGGCCGGGATCCGGTCCTCCCCCGCCGGAGGAGTTCGTCTCCCCCGCCCGGGGGAGGCCGGTTGTCAGTGGCGCCTGCCACGATGTCCGCATGGGCCGCTTGCTGCGCCCGCTGCTGCGGGGGACGACGTACACACGACTGCTGCACCTGTGGGTGCCGGTGCTGGTCGTGAGCGTGTGGATGTTCATCGCCCCGACGCGCCCGTGGGTGCCCCTGCTCATGATGATCCCGGTCGGGCTGATTCCGGCGGTGCGCAGGGGCGAGGGGGTGCAGGCGCAGCTGCTGCTGACGCCCGACGAGCGGGATCCGGGGTTCTCCGTGGCTCCGGCGACGGCCTGGCGGGACCGGCTGCGCGTGGTGCTGTGGCTGGAAGTGCGCATGGCTCTGGGGGCGGTGGCCGCGGTCGGCTCCGTCTGGCTGCCGATCCTCGCGTTCGAACTGGCCGAGATCGCGTGCGGGCGCGTGACCGACGACATTCCCGGCCTCGCCGAGGTGGCACAGCCTGGGTGGTCGGCTCTCCTGGTGCCGCTGCCGCTGCTCGCGCTGTACGGACTCGTCGTCGGCCTGGGCGAGCTGGTCACGGCCGTCGCCCGGCGGCTGCTGGGCCCGTCCGCCACGGAGCGGCTCGCCGCCCTGGAGGAGCGCACCGAGCAGCTTTTGGAGCGCAACCGCATCGCGCGGGAGCTGCACGACTCGATCGGTCACGCGCTGACGGTCGCCGTCGTCCAGGCGGGCGCCGCACGGGCCGCGGGCGATCCCGCGTTCACCGATCGGGCCCTGGACGCGATCGAGGAGACGGGCAGGGCGGCCCTGGAGGACCTGGAGCGCGTCCTCGGCATCCTGCGCGAGTCGGAGCGTCCGGTCGGCAGTCGGCCGACGCTCACGAACGCCGACCGGCTGCTGGAGTCCGCCCGCGCCTCCGGGGCGAAGGTCGAGGCCGAGCTCACCGGGCCCGTGGCCACCGTGCCCGGCCCGGTCTCCCGCGAGGGCTACCGCATCCTCCAGGAGTCGCTGACCAACGTGCTGCGGCACGCGGGGGCCGTTCCGGTCCGGGTCCGCATCGAGGTCGCCGGCGACACCCTCGCCCTCGAGGTCCGCAATCCGCTCACCGCCGGCATACGCGGGCCCGGCCGCGGAAGCGGCCTGCGCGGGATACGCGAGCGCGCGGCCCTCCTCGGCGGTCACGCGCACACCGGTCCGCACGAGGGCGACTGGCAGGTGCGGGCGGAGCTGCCGCTGCGCTGATCTACGCTGGCCTGATGCCGGTGACCGTACTCCTCGTCGACGACGAATCCCTGGTCCGCGCGGGTCTGCGGGCCGTGCTGGAGGCGCAGCCCGACATCGAGGTGGTCGGGGAGGCGGCCGACGGCGCGGCGGTGATCCCGCTGGTGCGGCGGTTGCGGCCCGACGTGGTGGCCATGGACGTACGCATGCCGCTCATGGACGGCATCGAGGCCACGCGGGCGGTGCTGCGGACGGTGCCGGAGCCGCCGAAGATCCTCGTGGTGACGACCTTCGAGAACGACGAGTACGTGTACGAGGCGCTGCGGGCCGGGGCGGACGGGTTTCTGCTGAAGCGGGCCCGGCCGGCCGAGATCGTGCACGCGGTGCGGCTGGTCGCCGAGGGCGAGTCGCTGCTGTTCCCGGCGTCGGTGCGGCGGCTCGCCGCCGAGTACGGCGACGGGCGCGGCAACCTGGCGGCCAGGGACGTGCTGGAGCGGGCCCGGCTGACCGAGCGGGAGTCCGAGGTGCTGCGGCTGATGGCCCGGGGACTGTCCAACGCGGAGATCGCCGCGCGGCTGGTCGTCGGGGCGGAGACGGTCAAGTCGCATGTGAGCGCGGTGCTGTCGAAGCTCGGGGCCCGGGACCGCACACAGGCGGTGATCACGGCGTACGAGTCGGGGTTCGCGGGGACGGACTGAGCCGGCGCGCCCCAGTGGGGATTCCGCACTCGCCGGGGTCCGCCGCGCCGAGTACGATCCGCCCAACACGCGCACGAGCTGGGAGGACGGACGTTGGGGCGGCTGACCGGCGGGGATCCCTCGCTGCTGCGAAGGATCAACTCCGCGGTGGTGCTGCACGCGCTGCGTGCCGCCGACTGCGCGACGCTGACGGAGATCACCCGGGTGACCGGTCTGTCCCGGCCGACCGTCGAGGGGGTCGTCGAGGATCTCATCGGCGCCGGTCTCGTCGTCGAGAAGGCGGCCGAGGAGGGCGCCGCGCGGCGGCAGGGGCGGCCGGCGCGGCGGTTCCGGTTCCGCGCGGAGGCCGGCCATCTGCTGGGGCTGGAGATCGGGGCGCACCGGGTGGCCGCGCTCCTGTCCGACCTGGACGGGCGGGTGCTGGGCGCGCAGGCCAGGGAGGTCGACGAGAAGGCACCCGCCGACGAGCGGCTGGAGCGACTGCGCACCGCGGTCGCCGAGTTGCTGCGCCGGGCGGGCGTCCCGCGCGGTTCCCTGCGGGCCGTGGGCGTCGGCACGCCCGGGATCGTCGAGGCCGACGGGACGGTACGGCTGGGCACCGCGCTGCCCCAGTGGACGGGGCTGCGGCTGGGCGAGCGGCTGAGCCGCTCCTTCAGGTGCCCGGTGCTGGTGGAGAACGACGCCAACGCGGCGGCCGTGGCCGAGCACTGGAAGGGCTCCGCCATCGAGTCCGACGATGTGGTGTTCGTGCTGGCGGGACTGAGCCCGGGCGCCGGTTCGCTGATCGGGGGGCGGCTGCACCGGGGGTACGGCGGGGCGGCCGGTGAGATCGGCGCGCTGCATCTGCTGGGGCGGGAGGTGACCCCGGAGACGCTGCTGTCCACGACGGACGAGCCGCTGCACCCGCTGGACGAGCAGGCGGTCGCCGAGGTCTTCGCGCAGGCCCGCGAGGGCGACCAGCGGGCCCGGGCGGCCGTGGACCGCTTCCTCCAGCGGCTCGTCCACGATGTGGCTGCGCTGGTCCTCGCCCTCGACCCCGAGCTGGTTGTCGTCGGTGGCTGGGCGGCCGGACTGGACGGCGTACTGGAGCCGCTGCGGCGGGAGTTGGCGCGGTACTGTCTGCGGCCGCCGAGGGTGGTTCTGTCGCTGCTCGGGGAGGCGGCTGTGGCGACGGGGGCCCTGCGGCTCGCCCTCGACCATGTCGAGGAGCAGCTCTTCGCCGTGGAGGGGACGGTGACGGGCCGCGCCGCGGCGGGTCGTCCGTGAGACGCGTCGCGCCCCGGAGGAGTTCCGGGGCGCGACGGGCGGTGCGCTCGGTGGCCCGGTGCAGACCGTTCAGGGAGTCTGCCGTACGGGCCGGACGAGGGTGTCGGCCGTCAGGACGCCCGTTGTTCCGGCGTCAGGACGCCTGCTGTGTCCGCCTCAGGACGCCTGCCGTTCCGGGCCGTGGTGGATCTCCACGCCGCCGGACGCGCCGAACGTCAGCCGGCAGGTGTCCGCGCGGTAGGTGGCGACGGAGAGCGCCACGGTGCGTCGCCCGGCGAAGAAGCGGGTGGTGACGACGAGGACCGGGGCGCCGGGCAGCCGGTCGAGTTCCTTCGCGTCGTCCGCGCGGGCCGAGCCGAGCTCCACGGCACGGTCCTGACCCTCCAGCGTCAGGCGCTGGAGTTCGCGCAGCACCGCACGCGCCCGTGCCGGCCCGGACGGGGCGTCGATCGCGGTGAGATCGGGCACCGACGACTGCGGCACGTAGAGGAGTTCCGCGGCGACGGGCCGGCCGTGGGACACCCGCGAGCGGCGCACGATGTGCACGGGTCGGTCGCGGTCGGCGCCCAGGGTGTCGGCGACTCCCGCCGGCGGGGCCGCGACCGTGCAGTCGACGGGTTGCCACGTGTCACCGGCCGCGCCGGGCCAGGTCTGTCGTTCGCTGCCCACGTCGACGCCCACGCGGGGCGGCGCGACGGTGGTGCCGACGCCGCGGCGGCGCTGGAGTCGGCCCTCCAGCTCGAGCTGCTCCAGCGCCTGCCGGAGCGTGGCGCGCGCGACGCCGAAGCGGGCGGCGAGCTCGCGCTCGTTCGGCAGGATCTCGCCGACCGTGAACTCCGAGTCGAGTGCCTCGCTGAGCACGGTCTTGAGATGCCAGTACTTCGGTTCCGGTACCGA
Source organism: Streptomyces sp. NPDC014995 (assembly GCF_043080745.1). Taxonomy (NCBI): domain Bacteria; kingdom Bacillati; phylum Actinomycetota; class Actinomycetes; order Kitasatosporales; family Streptomycetaceae; genus Streptomyces; species Streptomyces sp. NPDC014995. The sequence continues at coordinate 112,359 of NZ_JBIBVX010000013.1, read as the reverse complement.
TTCCAGTTGCGTGGTCCCCACCCTGTCCTCCGCAATCGCCGTGGTACTGCGGCGTTTTCGCGCCCTTGTTTATTAAAGGTTGTTGCACTTGTCTGCCGACCATAGGGCGGCCCCCATCCTTGGTCAAGACCAATCCGCCAGGGCAAAGCCCCCGTCGTGGGGACGGGGGCCGGGGCGGCCGGACGCGCCGTCAGGCGGCCAGTGCGCGCAGCTTGTCGGGGTTGCGGATGACGTACACGGCCTGGATGCGGCCCTCGGCGACGTCGAGCTGGAAGACGGTGTCCGGCTTGTCCCCGGACAGGGCCAGCGCGGCGAGGCCGCCGTTGATCTCCAGGAAGCGGAAGGACAGGTCCGGGATGCCCTTGCGGGCCGCGCCGATGAGGAACCGGCCGACGCGGTCGGCGCTCTCCACCACCCGCAGCGGCGCCTTCGCCTTGCCGCCGCTGTCGCCGACGAGACGCGCGTCCGGCGCGAGCAGCGCCATCAGGCCCTCCAGGTCTCCGTCCGCGGCGGCGGCGAGGAACCGCTCGGTGAGCTCGCGGCGCTGCACGGGGTCGACCTCGTAGCGGGGCCGCCGTTCCGCCACGTGCCGGCGGGCGCGGCCGGCCAGTTGGCGCACCGCGGACTCGGTCCGGTCGAGGACGGCGCCGATCTCGGCGTACGGGTAGCCGAAGGCCTCCCGCAGGACGAACACCGCGCGCTCCAGCGGGGACAGCGACTCCAGGACGACGAGGACGGCGAGGGAGACGGAGTCGGCGAGGACGGCCCGTTCGGCGGTGTCCTGGACGGTGTCGCCGAAGTCGGTGACGTACGGCTCGGGCAGCCAGGGGCCGATGTACGCCTCGTTGCGGGCCTTGATGCGGCCGAGGCGGTCCAGGGCGAGGCGGGTGGTGACGCGGACCAGGTAGGCGCGGGGTTCACGCACGTCGGTGCGGTCGGCGGCCGACCAGCGCAGCCAGGCGTCCTGGACCACGTCCTCCGCGTCGGCGACGCGCCCGAGCATGCGATAGGCGACGCCCAGGAGGAGGGGGCGGTGCTCTTCGAAGACGTCGGTCACGGTGTCTGCGGTCACGGCGCCCATCCCATCCGACGCGTCTGCCGGTGTCCAGACGGCGCGGAACCGGGGGCTACCCGTGGGTAGTAATTGCTGACAAGCTGTCTACGCGGATCCGCCGGCCCGCCCGGACCCCGCGTCCCGTCAGCCGCCGGCCGGCCGTCGGTCCGCCGGCCGGCCATCCCGTCAGCCCGTCAGTAACCCAGTCCGTCAGTAAGCCAGTCCGTCAGCCCGTTGCGACGAGGAGCTCCCATGTCCGCCACCGTCTCCTTCACGGTCCCCTCTCCCCGCGGCCCGCAGCCCGTCACCGTCTCCTACGCGCGCGTGGGGCGCGGCGAGCCGCTGCTCCTGCTGCACGGCATCGGGCACCACCGGCAGGCCTGGGACCCCGTGGTGGACATCCTCGCCACCGAGCGGGACGTGATCGCGGTGGACCTGCCCGGGTTCGGCGCGTCCCCGGCCCTGCCCGACGGGCTCGCCTACGACCTGCCCACCACGACCTCGGTGTTCGGCGCCTTCTGCGAGGCCCTGGAACTCGAACGCCCCCACGTCGCGGGCAACTCGCTGGGCGGCCTGCTGGCCCTGGAACTGGGCCGCGAGAAGCGCGTACGGTCCGTCACCGCCCTGTCCCCGGCCGGGTTCTGGTCGGAGGCCGAGCGGCGGTACGCCTTCGGCGTGCTGCTGACCATGCGACGGATCTCCCAGCGGCTGCCGCTGCCCCTGGTCGAGCGCCTGTCGCGTACGGCGGCCGGCCGCACGGCCCTCACCAGCACCATCTACGCCCGCCCGGGCCGCCGTTCACCCGAGGCGGTGGTCGCCGAGACGCTCGCGCTGGCCCGGGCCACCGGGTTCGACCAGACCCTGCGGTCCGGTACGACCGTCCAGTTCACCGACAACATTCCCGGCATCCCGGTCACCGTGGCCTGGGGCACCCGGGACTGGCTGCTCGTGCGCCGCCAGGGCGTCCGCGCCAAGCAGATCATCCCGAGGGCCCGCCTGGTACGCCTCCCCGGCTGCGGCCACTGCCCGATGAACGACGACCCGGCCCTCGTCGCCCGCGTACTGCTGGACGGCAGCCGCTGAAGGACCGGGACGGACGCGCTCACCTCTCGTGCCCCGCGTGCGGCGCCGGGGCGCTTCCGGCGGCCACGACGGCCGACCGCGACCGGGGTTCGACGGACCGCCGGGCCACCGGGCCACCGGGCCACCGGGCCACCGGGCCACCGGGCCACCGGGCCACCGTCGCGGCCGGGGCCCGCCGCGACGGTGGCCCCGGCCGCGCGTCGTGCACCAGCCGGCGCGGACCGACCGTCCCCGGACCGGACGGTGCCGGGCGCAGGCCACCCGGGACGGTTCACCCGCGCAGGCCGGGATCGCAGCGCAGGCCAGGGACACTCGCTCTCCGAACGCGCGCCTCGCCTCCTCTCCGCCTCCTCTCGCCTCCTCTCGCCACACGAGTCCCGCGGTCGGCGGGCGCGCCTTTCCCTCGACGTCCTGCCGGCCTGCCCGCGCCGGATCCGTCGCCCGGCGCGCCTCCACGCCTCCTCCCGCGCCCAGTTGTTCACCTGTGGTTTCCGTGGGCGCTGTGACGCACCAGTAGGTGTGACGGTGCACACCGGCCGGTTCCCGTCCCAGGAGGCCCTTCCATGTCACACAGTCCCTTCCCCGGGCGCCGCGGCGTTCTGCGCGGCTCGTTGGCCGCGTCCGCGGCACTGACCCTGCCCGCCGCCGGCGGCGCGGCGCCGGCCCTCGCCCTGTCGGGGCGGCCCACGGCGGGGTGGGGTGTGCAGACCGGGGACGTGACCTCGCACTCCGGGCTGGTGTGGGTGCGCTCCGACCGTCCGGCGCGGATGGTGGTCGAGACGGCGGCCACGGAGTCGTTCCGGGGCGCGCGCCGCTTCCACGGTCCGCTGCTCGGCTCGGGCACCGACTTCACCGGCACCACCCGGCTGCACGGGCTGCCGGCCGGCGAGCAGGTCCACTACCGCGTGCTGCTCGCCGACCCCGACGACCCGCGCCGCACGGGCGAGCCGGTGACCGGCACCTTCCGGACCGTGTCGGCCCGACGGCGCGACGGCGTGCGGTTCGTCTGGTCCGGCGACCTGGCCGGACAGGGCTGGGGCATCAACCCGGGGCTCGGCGGCTACCGGATCTACGACGCGATGGCCGCCCTCGACCCTGACTTCTTCCTGTGCAGCGGGGACACCATCTACGCCGACGGACCGCTGACCGAGACCGTGGCCCTGCCCGGCGGGCGGACCTGGCGGAACATCACCACCGAGGAGAAGGCGAAGGTCGCCGAGACCCTGGCGGAGTTCCGCGGCAACTTCCGCTACAACCTCCTGGACGAGAACCTGCGCGCCTTCAACGCCCGGGTCCCCTCCATCATCCAGTGGGACGACCACGAGGTCACCAACAACTGGTTCCCGGGCGAGATCTTCGCCGACGCCCGTTACACCGAGAAGAACATCGACGTGCTCGCCGCGCGCGCCCGGCGGGCGTTCTCGGAGTACTTCCCCGTCTCGACCCTGCGCCGCCCGGGCGGCCGGATCCACCGGGTGCAGCACCACGGCCCGCTGCTGGACGTCTTCGTCCTGGACATGCGCACGTACCGCAACGCGAACTCGCCGGACGACCAGACCACCGACCCGCAGGGCATCCTCGGCCGTGAACAACTGGAGTGGCTCAAGCGCGAACTGGCCCGCTCGCGGGCGGTGTGGAAGGTGCTCGCCGCCGACATGCCGCTCGGCCTGGTCGTGCCGGACGGGACGGACGGCAGGCCGAACTTCGAGGCGGTCGCGCAGGGCGACCCCGGCGCACCGCTCGGCCGTGAGTTGCAGATCGCCGAGTTGCTGCGGTTCGTCAAGCACCGGCGGATCACCGGCACCGTGTGGCTGACGGCCGACGTCCACCACACCTCGGCGCAGCACTACGACCCGTCGCGCGCCGCGTTCAAGGACTTCGCGCCGTTCTGGGAGTTCGTCTCCGGACCGCTCAACGCGGGCGCCTTCCCGGCGAACGCGCTGGACGGCACGTTCGGTCCGGACCGCGTCTTCGTCAAGGCACCCGCCACGGCCAACGTCTCCCCTGCCGACGGCTACCAGTTCTTCGGCGAGGTCGACATCGACGGGGACAGCGGGGAGCTGACGGTCCGTCTGCGCGAGCAGGACGGCACCGTGCTGTTCACCAAGGTGCTTCAGCCGGGCCGGGTCGGCCAGTAACTCCCGTACGCTGGAGGGGTGCTCCGCGCATCGGTGTCATCCCCCGGTGCGCGGCGCCGTCCCGGGCGACCGGCGGGCCCGCGACCGTAGAAGAATTAACAAAAAGGACATAAATATCCTTTACCCATCAGTCACAAAGCGTTCGTGATCACGCAACACCGTTCCTTCACAGTGGCTGCATGAGTCGAGACATGTCTGATGTGACGCGCCACAAACACGGGCGCCCGGTGCACCACTGGCGGCGGGACGCGGTGGAGCTCGCCGCCCTCTTCACGGCGGTCGCGGTGGCCGACGTGGTCGCGAACCTCGTGGGGCACGGACCCGACGGCCCCGGCCTGCTGGCCGTCTCCGCGGCCGCCCTGATCGCCACCGCGGGGTTCCACGTCTGGTGGTCACGGCGCCACGGCCACGCGCCGCCCACGGGTGATACCGATGCCCGGCCGCCCTCCGCCGAGGAGCAGGCCGGGCCGTCCGATCTCCCCGGCGGCGTCGCCGGCGAGAGCGCCCTGTGGCGGATGCGGACGACGGTGAAGGACGCGCCGGGGTCGCTGGCCGCGCTGTGCGCGGCGCTGGCCGAGCACCGCGTCGACATCCTCAGCCTGCAGACGCACCCGCTGGGCGAGGACACGGTGGACGAGTTCCTGCTGCGCGCCCCCGGCGCACTCGCGGCGGCCGACATCACCGGGGCCGTGGCGCGGGCGGGCGGCGCGGGCACCTGGATCGAGCGGGCCGACGCCCACGATCTGGTGGACGCCCCGACCCGGGTCCTGGGGCTGGCCACCCGTACGGCCCTGGACGCCGCCGAACTCCCCCTGGCGCTACGGCAGTTGCTGGGCCGGTGCACGATCCGCTCGCTGCCCGCCACCACGCCGGGCGGCGGACGGGGGCCGGAGGCCGTGCCCGTGGAAGGGGTGCTGGAGGACACCGTGATGCGTCTGCGGGCGCCGGAAGGCGGAGTCGTCACGGTGGAGCGGCCGTACCTGCCGTTCACACCGACCGAGTTCGCGCGGGCGCGGGCGCTGGTGGAACTGGACGCCCGGCTGGGCCCGCGGGTCCCGCGCGGGCAGGACGTGCTGACGCTCCCCGAGGGCAACGCCATCACCGTGCGCCGGGCGGACACCGGTGACGTGGAGGCGGCGAAGGCCATGCACGAGCGGTGCTCGGCGCGCACGCTCGGCATGCGCTACCACGGGCCGGTCGGCGACGCCGACCGCTACCTCAACCACCTGCTCAGCCCGCGCTTCGGCCGCACCCTGGCCGTGCAGACCCCGTCCGGGCGCATCGTCGGCCTCGGCCACCTGCTGTGGGACGGCGACGAGACCGAGGTGGCGCTGCTCGTCGAGGACCAGTGGCAGCGGCGCGGCATCGGCGGCGAACTGCTCGGCCGGCTGGTGGCGATGGCCGTCGAGGCGGGCTGCGCGAGCGTCTACGCGGTGACGCAGTCCTCCAACACCGGCATGGTCGCCGCCATGCGCGGCCTCGGCCTGCCCCTCGACTACCAGATCGAGGAGGGCACCCTCGTCATCACCGCCCGCCTCGACACGGTGGCCGGGGGCGGTCCGGAGCTGTCGTTGGAGCGGTCCGGGAAGCGGGCCGTCCGCGACTGACCCTCGGTGCGTCGGCACCGGGGACGGCCCGGCGGCTCCCCGCCGCCGGGCCGTCCGACGTCCTCCGCACGGGGAGGGACGGCTCCTCCTGAACGCCCAGCCGACGCCGACGGCGTGCCTGGGCGGCTCAACGGACCCAGGGGGCACACCTGCGGCTCACCCGACCCCGGCAGCCCGCCTGGACGGCTCAGCCGACGCCGGCAGCGCACCGTTCAGTGCCCCGTCCAGATCCGCCCACAGGTCCTCGGTGTCCTCCAGCCCCACCGACAGCCGCAGCAGCCGGTCGCTCACGCCGGCGTCCCGCCGTTCGTCCGCGTCCACGATGCGGTGGCTGATGGACGCCGGGTGCTGGATGAGGGTGTCGACGCTGCCGAGGCTCACGGCCGGGGTGATGAGGCGGACGCCCGCGATCACCTCGTGCGGGTCGCCGTGGACCTCGAAGGCGACCATCGCGCCGCCGATGCGCGGGTAGTGGACACGGGCGACGCGCGGGTCGGCGGCCAGCCGTCGGGCCAGTTCGGCGGCGGTCGCGGAGGCGGCCCGCACCCGCACCGGGAGCGTCGACAGGCCCCGCAGCAGCAGGTAGCCGGCCAGCGGGTGCAGCACCCCGCCGGTGGCGAAACGTATCTGTCGGAGCCGTCCGGCGAACTCCTCGTCGCAGGCGACGACACCCGCCAGAACGTCCCCGTGCCCGCCGAGGTACTTGGTGGCGCTGTGCAGGACCAGCCGCGCGCCCTGCTCCGCCGGGCGCTGGAGGACGGGCGTGGCGAAGGTGTTGTCGACGAGCAGCGGGACGGACCCGCAGGCATGGGCGACCGCCCGCAGGTCGACCTCGGCGAGGGTCGGATTGGCCGGCGACTCGACCAGCACCAGGCCGGTGTCGGGGCGCAGCGCGTCCGAGATCCCCGCCGGGTCGGTCCAGGTGACCTCCGAGCCGAGCAGCCCGGCGGTCAGCAGGTGGTCGCTGCAGCCGTACAGGGGACGGACGGCCACGACGTGCCGCAGCCCCGTCGAGGAGCGCGCCAGCAGGACGGCGCTCAGCGCGGCCATGCCGCTGGCGAACGCGACCGCGCTCTCGGTGCCCTCCAGCCGGGCCAGCGCGGTCTCGAAGCGGGCGACCGTCGGGTTGCCCAGCCGCCCGTAGACGGGCGGGCCGTCGGGCTCGGCGCCGGTCGCGGCGAACGCGTCGATCCGGGCGGCCTCGGCCCGGCTGTCGTACGAGGGGTACGTGGTGGACAGATCGATCGGCGGGGCGTGCAGGCCCTGCCGGGCCAGGTCGTCCCGCCCGGCGTGCACGGCCTCGGTGGCCAGTGCGCGGGGCGCTCCAGACGGGCGTACGTCGTCGTACGCGTGCGTGCTCGCTGTGGCTGAGTCCATGGACGGCAGGGTGAACACCGGACGGGCATCCGGGGCCGGTCTCCGTGCTACGTTCGGACCATGACCGAATCCGTCGTACTCGATCCGGTCGATCTCCAGCTCCTGCGGCTGTTGCAGAACGACGCCCGGACGACCTACCGCGACCTCGCGGCGCAGGTGGGGCTCGCACCGTCGACCTGCCTGGACCGGGTGACGCGGCTGCGCCGGTCCGGTGTGATCCTGGGGCATCGGCTGCAGCTCGATCCGGCCAAGTTGGGCCGAGGGCTTCAGGCCCTGCTGTCGGTGCAGGTCAGGCCGCATCGGCGGGAGCTGGTGGGGCCGTTCGTGGAGCGGATCCGGGCGCTGCCGGAGGCGCTGACCGTCTTCCACCTCACCGGGCCCGACGACTACCTCGTGCATGTCGCCGTCGCGGACATGGCCGATCTCCAGCGGCTGGTCCTGGACGAGTTCACGGCCCGGCGGGAGGTGGCCCGGGTGGAGACGCGGCTGATCTTCCAGCAGTGGGACTGCGGACCGCTGCTGCCGCCCGCCGCTTCGGCGCAAATGCCATGACGTGCGGCGCCGCCCCGTACGAGGATGGTGCGCATGCCACAGACCAACAACCCGCTGCCCCGCGAGGTCGCCGACGCCTACGTCGACGAGCTCATCGCCCTCGACCCGGTCACCGGTACCTACCTCGGCGTGAAGGAGAGTTCGAGCCGCCTGCCGGACTTCTCACCGGCGGGACAGGAGGCGCTCGCGCGGCTCGCGCGGTCCACGCTGGCCAGGCTCGACGAGGCGGAGCGGCGGCCCGGCGCGGACCGTGACATCGAGCGCCGGTGCGCGCGCCTGCTGCGCGAGCGGCTCACCGCGGAACTCGCCGTGCACGACGCCGAGGAGGGTCTGCGCGCGGTCGGCAACATGTCCACACCGGCGCATCACGTGCGGGACGTGTTCACCGTGACGCCCGCGGAGACCGTCGAGGACTGGGCGGCGATCGCCGAGCGGCTGCGCGCGGTGCCGGCGGCGCTGGCCGGCTACCGGGAGTCGCTGTCGGCCGGTCTGGAGCGCAAGCTGTACGCGGCCCCGCGGCCGACCGCGACGTTCGTGGACCAGCTCACCGAGTGGGCGGACACGGACGGCTCGGGCCGCGGCTGGTTCGAGGACTTCGCCGCCGAGGGGCCCGAGGCGCTGCGCGCGGAGCTGGACGAGGCGGCCCGGGCGGCGACCGCGGCGGTCGTCGAGCTGCGGGACTGGACGCGGGACGTGTACGCGCCGGCCGTCGAGGGCGCGCCGAACACCGTCGGCCGGGAGCGCTACGCCCGCTGGTCGCGCTACTTCAACGGCACCGACCTCGACCTGGACGAGGCGTACGCGTACGGCTGGACCGAGTACCACCGGCTGCTCGCCGAGATGAAGCAGGAGGCGGAGAAGATCCTGCCGGGCGCCGAGACGCCGTGGGCGGCGCTCGCGCACCTGGACGAGCACGGAAAGCACATCGAGGGCGTCGACGAGGTCCGCGACTGGCTCCAGGGCCTGATGGACCAGGCGATCGACGCGCTGGACGGCACACACTTCGAACTCGCCGAGCGGGTACGGAGGGTGGAGTCGCGCATCGCCCCGCCCGGCGGCGCGGCGGCGCCGTACTACACGTCCCCGTCGGAGGACTTCTCGCGTCCTGGCCGCACCTGGCTGCCGACGATGGGGCTGACCCGTTTCCCTGTGTACGACCTGGTCTCCACCTGGTACCACGAGGGCGTCCCCGGCCATCACCTCCAGCTCGCGCAGTGGACGCACGTCGCCCAGGACCTCTCCCGCTACCAGGCCACCGTCGGCATCGTCAGCGCCAACGCCGAGGGATGGGCGCTGTACGCGGAGCGTCTGATGGACGAGCTGGGCTTCCTCACGGACGCCGAGCAGCGGCTCGGCTACCTGGACGCGCAGATGATGCGCGCGGTGCGGGTCATCGTCGACATCGGCATGCACCTGGAGCTGGAGATCCCGGCGGACTCCCCGTTCCACCCGGGTGAGCGCTGGACTCCGGAGCTGGCCCAGGAGTTCTTCGGCGCGCACAGCAGCCGTCCGGCGGACTTCGTCGAGAGCGAGCTGACCCGTTATCTGACCATCCCGGGCCAGGCCATCGGGTACAAGCTCGGCGAGCGGGCCTGGCTGCTGGGCCGCGAGAAGGCCCGCGAGCGGCACGGCGACGCCTTCGACCTCAAGTCCTGGCACATGGCGGCCCTTTCGCAGGGCTCGCTGGGGCTGGACGACCTGGTGGACGAGCTGGCGCGGCTCTGACCCCCGGACCTGCGGCTGCTGACCATGGCGTGCGTCAGCGTCAGCAGCCGCAGTGCGCCGCGGCGACCGGCGCGGTCAGCGGGTCGACGGCGCGCCGCTCCGGGCCCTCCCCGGTGTCGAAGGCGAAGCCCTCGCGCACCCAGTACTCGAAGCCGCCGAGCATCTCCTTGACGCGGTAGCCGAGTTCGGCGAGCGCGAGGGCGGCGCGGGTGGCGCCGTTGCAGCCGGGGCCCCAGCAGTACGTCACGACCGGCACATCCTTGTCGAGGAGCTGTTCGGCCTGCTCGGGGATGAGCGAGGTCGGCAGGTGGACCGCGCCGGGGATGTGGCCCTGGTCCCAGGACTCGGTGGAGCGGGAGTCCAGGACGGCGAAGCCGGGGTCGCCGCCGGCCGCGAGCGCGGCGGCCACGTCGGAGACGTCGGCGTGGAAGACGAGGCAGGCCCGGAAGTGGGCGGCGGCCTCGGCCGGGGCGGCGGGGGCGACGCGCAGGACGGGGTTGACGGCGGTGATGGCGGGGGTGGGGGTGATGGCGGGGGCGAGGGTGGTGACAGCGGTGGTGGCGGTCATCGCGGGGCCTTTCCGTGACGGTTCCGACTGGTTCCCGATGACCGGAAATCTACGGCCGTTGTTCCTCTCCCTGAAGGGGCATTCCCCGGCCCTGCTCTTGCCCGGCCGGGGATTCCCCTGCTATTTCTCGGCCATGACCGTGTATTCCCCGGACGCCACCGACTGGCGCATCCTCGAGGTCCTCCAGCGCGACGGGCGGGCCAGCTTCGCCGACCTGGCGCGTGCCGTGTCGATGTCGGCGAGCGCCGTCACCGAGCGGGTGCGGCGGCTGGAGGAGGCGGGCGTCATCCAGGGGTACGCGGCCGTCGTGGACCCCGAGCGGCTGGGACTGCCGATCCTCGCGTTCGTCCGGCTGCGCTACCCCAACGGCAACTACAGACCGTTCCACGACCTGGTGGCCGTCACGCCGGAAATCCTGGAGGCGCACCACGTCACCGGCGACGACTGCTTCGTCATCAAGGTCGCCGCCCGCTCGATGCGGCACCTGGAGGAGGTGTCGGGCAGGATCGGCACGCTGGGGTCGGTGACGACCAGCGTCGTCTACTCCTCACCGCTCCCCCGGCGCCCGCTCGGTCACTGACGTCACGCGCCTCCGCGCAGGCGCACCACCGAGCCCGCCCTTCCCTTCACGACCTCCAGCTGCGCGTGGATCCTCCGCCGCAGGTCGGCCACGTGGCTGACGATGCCGACGCTGCGGTCGCGCTCGCGCAGGGAGTCCAGGACGTCGAGGACCTCGTCCAGGGTCTGGTCGTCGAGGCTGCCGAACCCCTCGTCGATGAAGAGCGTGTCCAGCCGGACGCCGCCCGCCTCGTCGGTGACCACGTCGGCGAGGCCCAGGGCGAGCGCGAGCGAGGCGAAGAAGGTCTCGCCGCCCGACAGGGTGGACGTGTCCCGCGCACGTCCGGTCCAGGCGTCGACGACGTGCAGCCCGAGCCCGCTGCGCCCGCGCCCGGTCCGGTCGTCGGAGTGCACGAGGGTGTACCGCCCGGAGGACATGCGGTGCAGCCGTACCGTCGCGGCGGCGGCCACCTGTTCCAGGCGGGCGGCCAGGACGTAGGACTCCAGGCGCATCCTGCGCTCGTTGTCCGCCGAGGTACCGGCGGTGAGGCCGGCGAGACGGGCCACCCGGTCGTACTCCTCGCGCAGCGGGGCGAGCCGCCGTACGCCGTCGGCCGCGCGCGCGGAGAGGCGGTCGAGTTCGGCGCAGCGGCGGGCTGCCGCGTCCTGGGCGGAGGCGGCCCGGCGCAGCCGTTCCGCGGCCTCCGCGGCGGCCTGTTCGGCCGTGGCGAGGTCGGCGGGCGGCCGCTGGGCGGCGGCCACGGTCTCCGGCTCGGCGAGCACGGCCCGTACGGCGGCCTCCTCGGACTGCCAGGCGTCCAGGCGCCGTTGCAGCTCCCGGTGGGCGGTGTCGTCGAGGAGGGCGTCGGCAGCGGCCTGCGGGGTGTCGAAGCCGGCCCGGAAGGCGGCCTCGTCGAGGCGCCCGTCGGCGGCCTTGAGGCGTTCGGCGCTGTCCTCGGCGGCCCGGGCGGCGTCGGCGGCGTCGGCGAGCAGGGCGGCCCGCCGTTCCAGCTGCGCGGCCCGCGCCGCCACGCTCTCCGCGGCACCCCGCGCCCGCGCCAGCTCCTCCTCCAGCGCGGCCCGTTCACGCTCCAGCCGCTCCCGGTGGCCCACGCGGGACGCGGCCCGCACGGCGGCCTCCCGCTGGGCGGCCGTGCGCCGCTCGTACTCCTGCTCGGCTCCGCGCAGCTCCTCGCGCGCGGGATGCAGCGCGGAGGCGTCCCGGCGGGCCTGCAAGTAGCCGCGTTCCAGTTCGTCGGCATCGGCGGCGAGCCGGTCGGTGGGGGTGTCGCCCGCCTCCGCGGTGGCGGCGGCGAGGGCCTCCCGGACGAGACCGAGATCGCGCTCGGCGTCCGCCCGTGCCCGCTCCGCACGCTGGTAGGCGGCGAGGGCCTGTTCCTCCGCCGCGCGGTCGACGTGCCCGGCGACCTTGCGCGCGGGTGCGGGGTGGTCGGTGGCGCCGCAGACGGCGCAGGGTTCGCCGTCCCGCAGGGTGGCGGCGAGTTCTGCGGCGATGCCGTTGAGGCGCTGCTCCTTCAGGTCGAGCCAGTGCGTACGGGCCTCCAGCGCCCTGTCGCCCGAGGCGAGGGCCTTCTTCTGGGCCTCGTCGGTGTCTCGGGCCAGTTGGTCCCGCAGCCGGGCGGCCTTGAGGCGCCGCTGTGCGGGTTCCCGCTGGACGGCGAGCTGTTCGGCGCGGGTGGCGGCCTCCTGGGCGGACTCGACGCGGGCCTGGAGCGATGTCCGGGTCGCCTCCCAGTCCGCGAGCCAGCCCTCGGTCTCCGCGAGCACGTCCTCGTCGGCGCGCTCCTGCCGGTCCAGGTCGGCGCGCTCGGCGACCAGGCCGGCCAGCCGTCGCTCACCGCGGCGGGCCGACTCCAGCCCGCCCAGCTCCTCGGCGGCCCGGCGTGCGGCGGCGGCGAGCCCGGCGGAACCGGCCTCCGCGAACCGCTCCGGCAGCAGGGCACGCGCGCGCGTCTCGGCGGCGGCCGCCCTGCGGTGCTCGGCGTCGGCGGACTCGCGCAGTTCCAGCGCCGGCGCCACCGCCTCCGCCTTGCGCGCCCGCTCCATCCGCGCCTGCGCCTGCCGATGCTCCCCGGCCCGCTCCTCCAGCAGCCGGGCCCGCTCCCGCGCCTGAGCGAACCGCTCCTGCGACCGGGCCAGCTCCCGGACGTCGGCCAGGGCGCGCTCGGCGGCGGCCTGGGCGGACTCGGCGGCGAGGCGGCCGCACTCGGCGATCGTCAGCTGCTCCCGCGCGGTGCTGCGGGCGACGGCGGCGGCGGTCAGCACGGCCTCGGCCAGGCCCGGCTCGCCCGGTGCCAGCTCGGGCAGCTCCATGGCGTCACCGGCGGCCTGCTGCATGCGGTGCGCGTCCGCCAGCAGCGCCGCGTCACCCTCACGCACGCGTGCCTCGGCCGTACGCCGTCGCTCCGCGAGCCGCTTCTCGACCTCGGCGAACCGCCGGGTGTCGAAGAGACGGCCGAGCAGCCGACCGCGCGCCTCGGCGTCGGCGCGCAGGAAACGGGCGAAGTCGCCCTGGGGCAACAGCACGACCTGGCAGAACTGCTCGCGGCTCATACCGAGCAGCTGGGTGATCTCCTCGCCTATCTCCTGGTGGGAGCGGCTGAGGTCCTTCCACGTCCCGGTGACGGCGTCGTACTCGCGCAGCGCGCTCTGCGCCTTCTCGACCGTCGTCCCGGTGCCGCGCTTCTTGGGGCGCTCCCAGGGCGGCTGCCGGGTGACCTCCAGGCGGCGTCCGGCGACGGTGAGGTCGAGGGTGACCTCGGTGCGGGTGCCGGGCGCGGCGTGGTCGCTGCGCAGGGTGAGGCCCTGGGCGCTCTGCCGGGCGCCCGGGACGGAGCCGTACAGCGCGTAGCACACGGCGTCCAGGATGGACGTCTTGCCCGCTCCCGTCGGTCCGTGCAGGAGGAAGAGACCGGCGGCGGACAGGTCGTCGAAGTCGACGCTCTGGGACCCGCCGAAGGGGCCGAAGGCGGTGAGGTCGAGCCGGTGCAGCCTCATCGGGCCACCTCCCGGACGACGTCGTCCGCGCGCACGGCGTCGAGCGCGTCCCGCAGCACACCCCGCTCACGCGGGTCGGGGCCCGCTCCCCGTACGTGGGCCACGAAGTCCTCGGCGATCTCCTGGTCGCTGCGGCCCGCGAGGCGCCGGGCGTACGACACGTCGGGGTCGTCCGGTGCGCGCTCGGGGGCGAAGACGAGGCTGAGGGTGTGCGGGAAGCGTTCGGTGAGCCGGGCCATGGGCTCGGCCGGGCGCACCGCGTCGGTGAGCGTCGCCTCGACCCACGCGTCCTCGTACCGCGTGAGCCCGGGGTCGGCGAGCAGGTCCTCCAGCGTGCCCCGGATACGGGCCAGCGCGCGCGGCACCGGGCAGTCGAGACGCTCGGCGTCGAGCGAGCCGTCCGCCCCGAGGTCGACCAGCCACATGGTCTTGCGGTGCTGGGCCTCGGAGAAGGAGTACGGCAGCGGGGAGCCGGAGTAGCGCACGCGCTCGGTGATGGTCTGGCAGCCGTGCAGATGCCCGAGCGCCACGTAGTCCACGCCGTCGAAGACGCCGGCGGGAACGGACGCGACTCCTCCGACGGTGATGTCCCGCTCACTGTCGCTGGGTTCGCCGCCGGTGACGAAGGCGTGGGCGAGGACGACGGAGCGCGTCCCGCGCGGGCGGGCGGCGAGGTCGGCGCGGACCCGCTCCATGGCGGCGGCCAGCACCGCCTCGTGGCCCGCCTTCGCCACGCCGAACTCGTCCTTGACCAGGGCGGGTTCGAGATAGGGCAGGCCGTAGAAGGCGACGTCGCCATGTGCGTCGGCGAGCACCACCGGTGTCCCGGCCGCCGAAGGGTCGGTCCGCAGGTGGATGCCCGCGCGCCCGATCAGCCCGGCGCCCACGCCGAGGCGCCGCGCGGAGTCGTGGTTCCCGGAGATCATCACCGTCGGCACGCCCAGCGCGGCGAGCCGGTGCAGGGCGTCGTCGAACAGCTCGACCGCCGCAAGCGGGGGCACCGCCCGGTCGTACACATCACCCGACACGACCACCGCGTCCACCTCGCGCTCGCGCACGGTGCTGACGAGGTGGCCGATGAACTCGGCCTGGGCACCGAGCATGTTCACCCGGTGGAACGCCCGGCCGAGATGCCAGTCGGAAGTGTGCAGGAGCCTCATGATCCCCGAGACTAACGGCCGGGTCCGACAGCACGGGCGGTTACTCCTGTATCGCACCGTCATGCCCGGTGACCTATAGGAGTCTTACGGACATTTCGCCGGAAAGTCATCCCCGTCCGACGGAAGCCCTCCGTCACGCGTCCCCGTAGGCCTCCCCGCCCACCTCGAACTCCGCGGTGCCCGCCGTCGCGTCGGCGAGCCACGCTCGGAAGGCGTCCACGTCGGCGTCGGGCAGCCCGATCTCGATCGTGACCGCCTCCCCGTAGCGCACGTCCCGCACCTCGCGGCCGGTGGCGCGCAGGTCGTTCTGCACCTTGCCGGCCCGCTGGTGGTCGACCGTCACCGTTGCCAGCCGGAACCTGCGGCGCGTGAGGGTGCCGAGGGCGTCGAGGGCCTCGCCGACCGCGCCTCCGTAGGCGCGGATGAGGCCGCCGGCGCCGAGCTTGACGCCGCCGTAGTAGCGGGTGACGACGGCGACGACGTAGCGCATGTCGCGGCGCAGCAGCATCTGGAGCATGGGCACGCCCGCGGTGCCGCCCGGTTCGCCGTCGTCGCTGGCCTTCTGGACGGCTGCGTCGGCGCCGATGACGTAGGCCCAGCAGTTGTGGGTGGCGTCGGCGTGCTCCTTGCGGACGGCCGCGATGAAGTCCTGGGCCTCCCGCTCGGTGGCCGCCGGGGCGAGGGCGCACAGGAAGCGGGAGCGGTTGACCTCGGTCTCGTGCACGCCCGCGTGGGCGACCGTGCGGTACTCGTCCTGCATCCGGCCAGCCTATGCGGTGGTGCCGCGGCCGCCGTCGCCGGAGGTGCGGTCGCCGGTGTGCGAGGTGACCGGCGGCGCCCGCCGCGGCCCCGGGCCAGTCGCGGGCGGCGCACGCCAGGACCGGCACCCGGGTGAACGAGCACGCCGGTGCCGGCCGGGGCGCTCGATACGGTCTCCCCCGAGGACGCCCGGGTGCCACCGGCACCGCGCGACCGCACCGGCGACAACCACCGGGCGGGGCAGGAAGACGGGCAAGGGAGGCACCGCCACCGCCCGCCGCTGGGCTGCCGGGCCGCCGCCACGACCCACGCAATCTCCCCGACGGCGCCGGGACCCGGCCGCTGCCGCGCGACCGCACCCGCCGGGTCCCGCACACTCGCGTCCCGCACACCCGCGTCCGGTCACCCTCGGTAGTGCTGCGTCGCCCGGAACCGGATCCGGGGTGCGGCGCACACACGCGTGGGCCCGAGGTGCTCAAGGACCGGCCCACCAGCCCCCCTTCGCCCCCACACGCGCGTGGGCGTGACTCAGCGCGTTCCTCGGGGCACGGTCATCTCCGTCAGCAGGGCCGTGCCCGGCGCGAGGTCCCGCCAAATGGGCCCGTCCCAGGCCAGAACGGCGATCGCGGACGTCGGGAACTTCCCGCGCGCCCGCTCCAGGGCGTCGTCGAGCCCGTCCCCGGCCAGGCCGAGGACCAGTTCCCGGAGGCCGGGGTTGTGTCCGACCAGCAACAGCGTCCCGACCTCGACGGGCGTCTCCCCAACGACCTCCAGCAGCTCGGACACGTCGGCCGCGTACAGCCGCGGCTCGTACCGGACCGGCGGCGGGCCGTCCCACTGGGCGGAGGCCAGTTCCCAGGTCTGGCGGGCGCGGACGGCGGTGGAGCACAGGGCGAGGTCGGGCAGGCAGCGGGCCTCGGCGAGCGCCCGGCCGGCGGCAGGCGCGTCCCGGCGCCCCCGCGACGCCAACGGCCGCTCGTGATCATCGACCCCTTCCGGCCAGGCCGACTTCGCGTGCCGCAACACCACCAGCCGCCGCGGCCCCGCCCCCGTACGGGCGCTCATGCCACGCCTCCCAGACGGAGACGGCAGCCGAGGCCGGCGGGACGAACGGCGGGGAAGCCCAGGACCCCACCCGACCACCGGCCCACCTCGGCCGACGCCCCGCCAACGGCCGACGCGCCCCGGCCGTCCCACGACGCCAACGGCCGCTCATGATGATCATCACTAGACGTCGCACACCGCGACGCCGCGAACCGCCGCGACGGTCCGCTCCCGGCGCCGGCGTTCACGCCGCGCCGCCCACGTCACGGGTGAGCTCCAGACCGAGGAGCCGGTCGGCGTAGGCGTACGTCTCGAAGCGGGCGCCGGCCGGGAGCTCCGGCCCGGCCTCCTCCACCGAGCGCAGCACGCGCAGCACTTCCGGTAGGTCCAAGTCGTCCTCCCAGGCGGTGTGGAGCCGTCCGCGCACCTCGTCGGGGACCGGCCGTGAGGGCTGCCGTGCCCAGTCGGCGACGGCGCGGCGCCAGCGCACGAGGGTGGCGTGGGACTGGCCCAGTGCGTCCGCGTCGAGCGGGACGGCGTCGCGGTGGTGGTGGGAGAGCAGGGCGAGGCGCAGGGCGGTGGGGTCGGCGTCCGGCTGGGCGGCGGCCGCGGGGAGCACGGGGGCCACCGCGACCAGGACCCCTTCGGGTGCCTCGCCGTCCTCCCCCGCCACGTGCAGGGTCCGGGCCGCGCCCATCCCGGCCGCGAGCTCCCGCCCCTCTTCGAAGGGCCGGATACCGAGGGCCGCCCCGGCCGTGCGCAGTTCCGCCCGTTCCCGCTCACCGGTGAGCAGGGCCATGACGGGCGTACCGCCGAGTTCCAGGGCGCGCACGAGCAGGTCGGCGACGAGGAGGACACGGAGCGCGCCGGTGCCGTACCCCGAGGCGTGGGCCTCGACGCGGGTCAGGCAACGGCGGGCGGGGGCGGCGGCGACGGGCTCGCCGGTTCGGGCGTCGATGATGCGCAGCACGGGGCGAGCGTAGGCGGACGGAGGGCCGTCCGCAGTCCGACGGCACGGAATCAGGACCGCTCGTACGCTGTTGAGCAGGTCAGCACATGAGCAACGGTTCCGTCAGTCGGAGGAGGCCGCCGGTGTACGGCGACGAGGCAACGATCCGCAAGATCCTCACCGGAGTCGGCGACACCTGGGCGGTGGTGGGCCTGTCGACGAACAAACGGCGCGCGGCGTACGGCGTCGCCGAGGTGCTCCAGCGCTTCGGCAAGCGCGTCGTGCCCGTGCACCCCAAGGCGGAGACGGTGCACGGGGAGCAGGGCTACGCCTCGCTCGCGGACATCCCCTTCGAGGTGGACGTCGTCGACGTGTTCGTGAACGGCGACCTCGCGGGAGCCGTCGCGGACGAGGCGGTCGCCAAGGGCGCCAAGGCGGTGTGGTTCCAGCTGGGTGTCGTCGACGAGGCCGCCTACGACCGCACGCGTGCCGCGGGTCTGGAGATGGTGATGGACCGTTGCCCGGCGATCGAGATTCCCCGCCTGCGCTGATTCCGCCATTGGGAATTCCCGGCACCTCAATTCCCCACCGGCCTCTGAAAAGTTGCCCAGGAAACACCCGCACACAGGTCAAAACTCTCCCTGCGCCCTTCAGTACGACGCTTGTCGATTCCTAGGGTGAGGCCTCTCCAACACGGCACTCGACTGTCGCGTTAATTTCATGAGAGGCGCCTTGAGAAATGGTAAGCGTCGACCGAATTCCACAGGCCACGGAGAACCCCGGCGGTCTGCGACGGGATGTCGGACTGATCGGGCTGATGTGGGCGTCGGTCGGATCCATCATCGGCTCCGGCTGGCTGTACGGCGCCGAGAAGGCGGTCACGGTGGCCGGTCCCGCCGCCGTGGTGTCGTGGGTCGTCGGTGCCGTGGCGATCGTGCTGCTCGCGCTGGTCCACGCGGAACTGGGCGGGATGTTCCCGGTCGCGGGCGGCACGGCCCGCTATCCGCACTACGCGTTCGGCGGGCTGGCCGGCATGTCCTTCGGCTGGTTCTCCTGGCTCCAGGCGGCGACCGTCGCGCCGATCGAGGTCGAGGCGATGATCGGCTACGCCGGCCACTGGAGCTGGGCGCACGGATTCCAGCACACCGACGGCACGCTCACCGCCTCCGGATTCGCGGTGGCCGTCCTGCTCATGGCGGTCTTCGTGGCCGTCAATTTCCTCGGTGTCCGGGCGCTCGCGCACACCAACAGCGCGGCCACCTGGTGGAAGATCGCGGTACCCCTGCTCGCGATCCTCGTCATCGCGGCCGGCAACTTCCACCCGGCCAATTTCACCTCGGAAGGGTTCGCCCCGTTCGGCGCCAAGGGCGTGCTGAGCGCGATCAGTTCGAGCGGCATCATCTTCGCGCTGCTCGGTTTCGAGCAGGCGATCCAGCTCGCGGGCGAGAGCCGCGACCCCAAGCGGGACCTGCCCCGGGCGACCCTCGGCTCGGTCGCGATCGGCGCGGTCGTCTACGTCCTGCTCCAGGTGGTGTTCATCGCCGCCCTCCCGCACTCCGCCTTCGCCGGCGGCTGGGCCAAACTGCACTTCGAGGGCATCAGCGGCCCCTGGGCGGGCCTGGCGACCCTGGTGGGCCTGGGCTGGCTCAGCGTGGTGCTGTACGTCGACGCCGTGGTCTCCCCGGGCGGCACCGGCCTGATCTACACGACCGCGACCTCCCGCGTCTCCTTCGGCCTCGCCCGCAACGGCTACGCCCCGAAGGTGTTCGCGCGCACCGACCGGCGGGGCGTGCCGTGGTTCGGGCTGATCGTCTCGTTCGTGACCGGTGTGGTGTGCTTCCTGCCGTTCCCGAGCTGGCAGGAGCTGGTCGGCTTCATCACCTCGGCGAGTGTGCTGATGTACGCCGGTGCCCCGCTGGCGTACGGGGTGTTCGCCGACCGGCTGCCGCACCGCGAGCGCCCGTACCGGCTCCCCGGCGGCAACGTGGTCGCCCCGCTGTCCTTCGTGGTGGCCAACCTGATCATCTACTGGTCCGGCTGGGACACGCTGTGGCGGCTGGGGGTGGCCATCGTCATCGGGTACGTGCTGCTGGGCGTGTACGCCTGGTACGCCGTCAGCGCCGGACTCCCCGACGCGCCGCGGCTGGACTGGAAGGCCGCGCGGTGGCTGCCCGTGTACCTGCTGGGTCTCGGACTGATCTCCTGGCAGGGCGGCTTCGGCGGCCAGGGACATCTGGGTCTGTGGTGGGACATGCTGGTCGTCGCCCTGTTCTCGCTGGCGATCTACTACTGGGCGAAGGCGTCCGCGTCCCGCTCCGAGGACATCGAGCGGAGCATCGAGGAGGTCGCGGTCGTGGACGCTCCGGCACACTGACACCCGGCGGATCCGGCACGGTGACACCCGGCGGATCCGGCGCCCTGCCCCCGGGGAATCCGTCGCCCTCCCCCCGGCGAATCCTGCGGCCTGACAGCCGGGGAATCGACGCCCCTGACACCCCGGCGGCGGGCACCCATAATGTGCGGGTGGCCACCACCTCGCCCCACCCCGACTCCCCCTCGCCGTACCGGGTTCCGGTCGTCGTCGTGGGGGCCGGGCCCGCCGGTCTGACGGTCGGCAACATCCTGCGGGCCGCGCACGTCGACTGCGTGGTGCTGGAGACGGAGACCCGCGCGTCCATCGAACGCCGGCCCCGCGCCGGGGTCATCGAGGAGTGGGCCGTGCGCGGGCTCCAGCGACGCGGCCTGGCCGGGAACCTGTTGGAGCGCGCCCAGCTGCACACCGCCTGCGAGTTCCGCTTCGGCGGCGAGCGGTACCGCTTCCCCTACGCCGAGCTGACGGATCGCCATCACTTCGTCTACCCGCAGCCCTTGCTGGTGACGGACCTCGTCCACGAGTACGTCGACGTGCGCGGCGGCGACGCCCGCTTCGCCGTGCTCGACGTCGCACTGCACGACCTCGACACGGACCGCCCCTCGGTGTCGTACACCTGCCCCGAGTCGGGTGAACGACGGCTGCTGCGCTGTGACTTCGTCGTCGGCGCGGACGGGGCGCGCGGGGTCAGCCGGGCCGCGCTGGTGCCGGCGCGGGCGCGGATCGCGCGGCACGACTACGGCACGGGCTGGCTGGCGCTGCTCGCCGAGGCGCCGCCGTCCTGCGACTGCGTGCTGTTCGGCATCCATCCGCGCGGGTTCGCCGGGCACATGCCCCGCAGCCCCGAGGTCACCCGCTACTACCTCCAGTGCCCGCCCGGCGACGACCCGGAGAACTGGCCCCACGAGCGCGTCTGGGCCGAACTCCACGAACGCCTCGGGGCCGCCGGCGTCCCGCCGCTCACCGAGGGGCGGCTGATCGAGAAGCGCGTGCTGGACATGCACGACTACGTGGTCGAGCCGATGGCCCACGGGCGGCTGTTCCTGGCCGGGGACGCGGCCCACCTGGTCGCGCCGATCGCCGCGAAGGGCATGAACCTCGCGCTGCACGACGCCTTCCTGCTCGGCGACGCCCTGGTCGCGTGTCTGACGAAGGGCGACGGCGGCGGCCTGGACGGCTACTCGGATGCGTGTCTGCGCCGGGTGTGGGACTACCAGGAGTTCTCGCAGTGGCTCTCCGAGGTGTACCACGGCACCGCCGCGGGCGACCCGTTCCGCACGGGCACCACGCTCGCCCGGCTGCGCCGCCTGTTCACCTCGCCCGCCGCCGCTGCCGCGTTCGCGGAGCAGTACCTCGGGACGGCGGAGCGGTACTGACTCAGTCGTGCACCGGCTGGTCGCCGAGCCGGTGGTCGGCCACGTTCAGCGCCTCGTCGACCAGACGGCGCAGATGGCCGTCGCGCAGCGAGTAGACCACCCGCCGCCCCTCCTTGCGGGTGGTCACCAGCCCGGCCAGCCGCAGCCGCGCCAGGTGCTGGCTGACCGCCGGCCGGGCCGCCCCGCACACCTCCGTCAGTGTCGTCACGTCGGCCTCGCCCGACGACAGGGCGTGCAGCAGCGTGAGGCGGGTGCGGTCGCCGAGCAGGGCGAGCAGCTCGGCCGCGAGGGTGAACTGCTCCTCGCCCGGGCTGCGCGGGTGCGCATGATGCGCAGGTGACAGGTGCATGCGTGCGCTCATACGCACATAATGGCGGGGTGGGCGGACACCCGTCCACCCCGGCGCACCGGAAGGAGAGCGACGTGAGCGAGCGGCACGACCACCACGGCCACGGGCACCACCGTGAGCAGCACGGGCATCACGGGCATCACGGGCATCACCGGCATCACCATGAGCACGGACCCGGCCGCCCGCACCCCCACCCCGCCCCCGGTCTTCGTCACCGCCTCTCCCACCTCCTCACCCCGCACTCCCACGAGACCGCCGACAAGCTGGACCGGGCCCTGGAGTCCTCGGCCCGCGGCATGCGCGCGCTGTGGGTGTCGCTGGCGGTCCTGGGCGTGACGGCGGTGGCGCAGGCGGTCGTCGTCGTGGCCTCCGGCTCGGTGGCGCTGCTCGGCGACACGGTGCACAACGCGGCGGACGCGCTGACCGCCGTCCCGCTGGGGATCGCGTTCGTGCTGGGCCGGCGGGCGGCCACCCGCCGCTTCACCTACGGCTACGGGCGGGCGGAGGACCTGGCGGGCCTGGTGATCGTGCTGACCATCGCCGCGTCGGCGGCCTTCGCCGGGTGGACGGCCGTCGACCGGCTGCTGAACCCGCGGCCCGTGGAGCACCTGCCCGCCGTCGCGGTGGCCGCGCTCGTCGGCTTCGCGGGCAACGAGTGGGTCGCCCGCTACCGCATCCGCGTCGGCCGCGCGATCGGCTCGGCCGCGCTGGTCGCGGACGGGCTGCACGCCCGCACCGACGGCTTCACCTCCCTGGCCGTGCTGCTGGGCGCCGGCGGGGCGGCGCTGGGGTGGCACCTGGCGGACCCGGTCGTGGGGCTGGCGATCACGGCGGCGATCGTGCTGGTGCTGCGGGACGCGGCGCGGGAGGTGTTCCGGCGGGTGATGGACGCCGTCGACCCGGCACTGGTGGACCGGGCCGAGCGGGCGCTGCGGGAGGTCGACGGGGTGCGCGAGGTGGGTGAGTTGCGGCTGCGCTGGATCGGGCACCGGCTGCGCGCCGAGGTCGCGGTCGTCGTGGACGGCGAGGTGACGGTACGGCGGGCGCACGCGATCGCCGTGGACGCCGAACACGCCCTGCTGCACGCCGTACCGCGCCTGACGGCCGCCCTGGTCCACGCCGACCCGGCGCCGGTACCCGGCGAGGCGGACCCCCACCTCACGCTGGCCCACCACGCGAGGGCGTGACGCCCGTCAGACCCCGAGCCCCTCCAGCACCACGGCGCCCGGCAGTTCGGCGAACGCCTTCCCCGGCACCAGCAGCTTCCCGCGCCGGCGCCCGCTGCCCACCAGGACGTAGGGCAGGTCGACGACGGCCGAGTCCACCAGCACCGGCCAGGCGTCGGGCAGTCCGAGGGGCGTGATGCCGCCGTACTCCATTCCCGTCTCGCCCACGGCCGTGTCCATGGGCGCGAACGACACCTTGCGGGCGCCGAGCCGGCGACGCACCACGCCGTTGACGTCGACCCGGGTGGTGGAGAGCACGACGCACGCGGCGAGGGTGGTCTCGCCGCCGCGCTTGCCCGCGACGACGACGCAGTTCGCCGACTGCTCCAGCAGTTCCTGCCCGTAGTGCTCCACGAAGACGGCCGTGTCGGCCCACCGCGGATCGGTCTCGACGTAGACGATCTGGTCGGCGGGGACGCTGCCGCTCCAGTGGCGTACGGCGTCGGCGACCGGGCGGGTCAGCTCGTCGAGGCAGTCGGGGGCGGGCCTGGGGTTGTCGAAGCGTCCGATGGGTGCGTCCATGGGCGCACGCTAACAGCACGTCGGCGGCCGTCGGCGGCCCGTCTCAGTGCACGAGCGGCACCGACACGGTCAGCACCATTTCCGTCGGCACCTCGCCCCGATTGCCGTACGTGTGGGCCACGTTCGCCTCGAAGGTGACGCTCGCGCCGGCCGGGACGCGGTACTGCGCGCCCTCGACGGTGAGGGTCAGTTCCCCGGCCGTGACGTGGGCGATCTCGACCGTGCCGGACGGGTGCGGGTCGGAGTCGCTGCTGTCGCCCGGCATCAGCCGCCAGTCCCACATCTCCAGCGGGCCGGGCGCCTCCGTGCCCGCGAGGAGCCGGCTGTAGCTGCCGGCGTCGGTGTGCCACAGCCGGACCGCCTGGTCGGCGGAGACGATACGGACCCTGGGGCCCCGCTCGTAGTCGAGCAGGGTGGTGATGCTGACGCCGAGCGCGTCGCCGATCTTGACGACCGTGCCGAGGCTGGGGTTGGTGCGGGCCTGCTCGATCTGGATCAGCATGCCGCGACTGACCCCCGCGCGGGCGGCGAGCGTGTCCAGGGTGAAGCCGCGCTCGGTGCGCCAGCGTTTGACGTTGCGCGCCAGCGACTGGGTCAGCAGGTCGAGGTCCGACACATTCCGTCCACTTCAGGAGTCCAATATTCTGGATGACAGGGTTCACTTCCCTGCACTACGGTGTGGTGCACCCGATCGTCCACCGAACTGTACTGCGAGGGCTCCGTGACAGCACTCTTCGCCCTGGCCACGAGCCTCCTGTGGGGGCTGGCCGACTTCGGCGGCGGGCTGCTGGCGCGACGCGCCCCGGCCCTGACGGTGGTCGTCGTCTCGCAGACGATCGCGGCGGCGGTCCTCGGCGCGGTCGTGCTCGCCACCGGCGGCTGGAGCGAGGCCGGACCCCGCCTCTGGTTCGCGGTCGCGGCCGGCGCGGTGGGCCCGGTCGCCCTGCTCTCCTTCTACAAGGCGCTGGCGCTCGGCCCCATGGGGGTGATCTCCCCACTGGCCACCCTCGGCGTGGCCGTCCCCGTCTCCGTCGGCCTGTTCCTCGGCGAGCGCCCGGGGCTGATCCAGGTAGCGGGCATCGCGGTCGCGGTCCTCGGTGTCGTCCTGGCGGGCGGCCCGCAGCTCAAGGGGGCCCCGGTGCAGCGCCGGGCCGTCCTCCTCACCCTCGTCGCGGCCCTCGGCTTCGGCACCGTCTTCGTGCTGATCACCGAGGCCTCGACCACCGTCACCGGCCTCTTCCTCGCCCTCTTCGTCCAGCGCGTGACCAACGTCGTCACGGGCGGCGCGGCCCTCTACGTCGCCGTACGACGCGGGGCGCCCGCGCTTCCCGAGGGGGGCCTGCCCCGGACCTCGCTGCCGGCGTACGCCTTCGTCGGGCTGGCCGACGTCGCCGCGAACGGCACCTACGCGATCGCCGCCCAGCACGGCCCGGTCACGGTGGCCGCCGTGCTCGCCTCGCTCTACCCGGTGGTGACCGCCCTGGCCGCCCGCGGCTTCCTGCGCGAGCGGCTGCGCGCGATCCAGGCCGCGGGCGCGGGCCTGGCCCTGGTCGGCACGGTGCTGCTGGCGGCGGGCTGAGTCAGCCCTCGGGCTCCAGCCGGGCCAGCCGCGCCGCCGACTCCTCGTCCAGCCCCGACAGCGCGACCAGCTGGTCCGAGGTGACCCCGTCCGGGATCGGCACCGGCGCCGGGGTGCGCAGCGGCGGCTGCCAGCCCTCGGCCGGCGTCCAGCGCCGTACGACCCGGGCGGGCGCGCCCGCCACCACGGCGTGGTCGGGCACGGTCCCGCGCACCACGGCCCCGGCCGCCACGACGACGTTCCGCCCGATCCGCGCCCCCGGCAGGATCACGGCCCCCGTGCCGATCCAGCACCCCGGCCCGATCTCCACGGACTCCATCCGCGGCCACTGCTTCCCGATGGGCTCGTGCGGGTCGTCGTAGGAGTGGTTGGTGGAGGTGACGTAGACGTACGGCCCGAAGTAGCAGTCGCTGCCGATGGTGACCGTGGTGTCGGCGATGACGTGGCTGCCGCGGCCCAGGACCACCCCGTCGCCGAGGCGCAGGATCGGGTCGGGACCGAGGTCGAGGTCGGGCATCAGACCGGCCGTCAGCGTGACCTGCTCGCCGACGATGCAGTGCGCGCCGAGGTGGATCCAGGGTTCGCCGAAGACCGTGCCGAGCGGGAAGGCGAGCCGGGTGCCGGTGCCCATCGAGCCGAATCGGAAGCGGCCGGGGTGCTCGGCGGTGACGGAGCCGGTGCGCTGCACCCAGGCCCAGCCCGCGTGGACCGCGCGCTGCGCGAGGCGGCGCCGCCATGATGAGAACGTGTTCTTGCGCTTCGGCACCCGCTCACGGTACTCAGCGGTCACCGGCCCCAGGACGCCGTAGCCCTGTGATCTTCACCCCACCGGGTGGCGTACGGTGCGGGTGTACCGCGGACGAACAGGAGACGGTGATGACGCACAAGGCGCTGATCACGGGCATCGGCGGCAGGGAACCGGAGATCCACGAGGAGGCCTTCGTGGCGCCCACGTCCTCGGTGATCGGGGACGTGACCCTGGAGGCGGGCGCGAGCGTGTGGTACGGCGCGGTGGTCCGCGGCGACGTCGAGCGGATCTCCGTCGGCGCCCAGAGCAACATCCAGGACAACTGCACGCTGCACGCCGACCCCGGTTTCCCCGTCACGATCGGCGAGCGGGTCTCCGTCGGCCACAACGCCGTCGTCCACGGGGCGACCGTGGGCGACGACTGCCTGGTCGGGATGGGAGCGACCGTGCTGAACGGTGCGGTGATCGGGGCGGGTTCACTGGTCGCCGCACAGGCGTTGGTGCCGCAGGGGATGCAGGTGCCGCCGGGGTCCCTGGTGGCGGGCGTGCCCGCCAAGGTCAAGCGGGAGCTGACCGAGGAGGAACGGCAGGGGGTCACGCTCAACGGGACGCTGTACGCGGACCTGGCCAAGGCGCACCGGGAAGTCCACGCGTAGGACGGGCGCCCGCACCGGCTACTCGGCGGCGGGCACCTTCTCCGCTTCCAGCGCGGGCTCCGGCTCGGCACCCTGCATCTTCCCGGCCTTGCGCTTGAGCACCAGCATCGAGGTGAGGCCGATGAGGACGGCCGCCACCAGCCCCAGCCAGGAGAACCTCTTCAGCCAGGACTCCGCGACGACGCCCACGTAGTAGATGACGGCCGTCGTGCCGCCCGCCCACAGGATCCCGCCGAGGACGTTGGCGATGAAGAACTTCCAGTACGGCATGCGCAGCACCCCGGCGAGCGGGCCCGCGAAGATGCGCAGCAGGGCGATGAAGCGGCCGAAGAAGACGGCCCACATGCCCCACTTCTCGAAGGACCGCTCCGCCGTGGCGATGTGCGCCTCGCCGAAGTGCCGGGGGAACTTCCCGCCCAGCCAGGCCAGCAGCGGGCGTCCGCCCCTGCGGCCGATGGCGTAGCCGATGGAGTCACCGATCACCGCGCCGGCGGTGGCGCAGGTGCCGAGGATGAGCGGGTCGATATCGCCGTGCTGCGAGGCGAGCAGCGCCGAGGAGACGAGGATGATCTCGCCCGGCAGCGGGATGCCCAGGCTCTCCAGACCGATGACCAGGCCCACCAGCGCGTAGATGCTGACCGCGGGTACGGCCTCGAGCCATTCCTGGACGTGCACCGCCGGTTCCTCCCGATTGGCTTCGCTGTTCCCGGTTCTCCCCGGTATGACCAGCGCGCGCCACGAGCGGGCGCACGGCGGGAAGCCTACCGGGTCGGCCGGTGGTACCCGGCCCGATCCGGGGTGCGGGCCCTCGGTTCAGCGGCCGAGCGTCGTGGCCACTCCCGTGACGGCCTCGCCCAGTACGTCGTCCAGTACGTCGTCCGGTGGGCCGGCCGGCCCGGAGGGGGAACCGGGGGGTCCCGCCGGACCGGCCGCGTCGCAGCAGTCCACCTGGGCGAACCGCTTCTCGTACTCCGGGGCGGCGGGCGGCGCGGGCGGGGACGGCACGGGGCCGCGGGGCTGTGCCGGGACGCTGGGCGGGTGCGGTCGCTCCGGGGCCGGCGCCGGGCGTTCGGGTCGCACCGGCTCCTGCGCGTCCGGAGCCGGCGCCCCCTGCACGTCGACGGCCCCGTCGAACGCCCACCGCTGCGCCTCGGACCCGTCCCGGTCCGCGACGACGACGGCCGTCCGCGACCGGCCCGTGCCGGGCACGAGCACCCGGCCCCCGTCGCCGCGCCGCAACAGGAGCTCCCCGCGGACGGTCAGGTCGAAGAAGACCTCGCCCGCGTGCACGACACATCCGTCCAGGACGGCTGTCGCGCGCTCCGGGTCGGCCGCCAGGCAGAGGGCCGGGGCGGCGGTGCTGCGCAGCCGTCCGTCGTCCTGGTACGACCACTGCTGCGAGGCGGCCGACGAGCAGGCGGCCAGGACCGCCGGGGCACCGGCCTCGGTCCGCCCGCCGGCCGTGTCGAGGCACAGCCCCTCGGCCGTGCTGCGCAGTCTGCCGTGGGCGATGTCGGCGGGGCGGGCGGCGGAGGCGGCCGAGGAGGAACCGGTGGAGCCGGTTAAGCCGGGGGCTTCCGGGGTGCTCGGGCCGGTGCCGGCACCGGCGGGTGCGCCCCAGGTGGCCCGGGGGCCGGGGACACCGTTGTCCTCGGACCAGCCGCGGGCCACGAGGACGGTCGCGAGCAGGGCGAGGGAGGTCAGGCCGACGCCGACCAGGACGGCCTTGGAGCGCCGACCGGGCAGGTCGAGCAGACCGGCGGAGGTGGTGCGGTGGCGACCGCCCCCGCCGGCCGGGCGAACCGCCGAGGGCCGGGCGGGTGTGGCACCGGCGGTCGCGCGTCCGGGGCGGGAGTCGAGGTAACGGCGGGCGCCCCAGCCGAGGACGGTCTCGGCGAGCAGCACGTCCAGGCCGCCGTCGAAATGGCTGAGTTGTTCGGCGGCGTGACGGCAGTGGCGGCACTCGGCGAGATGCCGCCGGACATCGGGCAGGAGGGTTCCGCCACGACGCAGGGGAACGTCGAGAAGACGGTTGTAGAAGCGGCATTCGGTCGTCGGCGCGAGTTCCCGGTGGGCGCGTACGCAGCCGGCCCGGAATTGCTCGCGGGCCCGTTCCAGACCGGCTTCTGCGGTGATGCCGTCCACGCCCAGCAGACCGGCTGGTATGGTTATGGGTTCGGCTTCAACCTCCGTATGCCACAAGAGGCATTGGGAAGCGGCCGGCAGGGACTGGAAAGCGCGCTCGGCGAGTTGTCGCCTTTCGGGTGTCGCGGGCCGTGCGGCGCGCAGTCCGCGACCGCCGACGGTTTTGCGCAGCTCCGGCAGGACGGCGACCACGCCGTCGGTGCCGGCCCATGCGCGGACCATGTCCCGTACGGCGACGAGGAGTTGGGGGCGCAGGGCGCCGCCGGCGCGGCCGTCCGCCAGCCGCCCGAACACCTCGTGGAACGCGGCGGCGGCCACGAGCCGCCCCGAGTCCTCGGGTCCGGCGAGGCAGACGGTGGCGTAGTCGTGCGCCGCCCGCCAGTGCCGGGCCAGCAGCAGGGCGACGGCACCGGCGTTGCCGTCCGTGCCGAGCCGGGCGGCGAGATCACGGTCGGAATCGCCGGGGATCCATCCGGGGCGGGGCGGGTAGGGCGGGCGTGGGGGGTTCGGGGACTGCACGGAACCATTTCCTTCCGCCGACGAACGGAACGCGTCATACGCCTTCGCCGGAAAGCAGGTGCCTGATTGGGTGCGTTGATTGGTGCGTACTTTTGGTCGACCAGCTGCGATGTCCGATCCGACCGGCCCGCGGGGAGGCTCACCTTCGCACACACGCCTCACAGGAAACAAGAAGGTCGAGTGACTTCAGTTCAAAGCGCGGGCTATTCAGATAAGTTACCGGCGGTATCCGCACCCATATTCGAAGATCTCACCGGAGTGACGCCGTCAACTTGTGTACGGGAAAAGGCGCCTGACACACGGAATCTCCCCCTTCGAGTCCCGTCCCACAGCCATCTCCGAGGTGACTCTCGGGGTTCTCCCATCCCCGTGGTCCACCCTGACCGTCATGAACGCCCCCCACTCCTCCCCCGACGCCCCGTCCGCTCGCGCCGTCCGCAAGGCGGTCGTCCCGGCGGCCGGCCTCGGCACCCGCTTCCTGCCCGCGACGAAGGCGACCCCGAAGGAAATGCTCCCGGTCGTCGACAAGCCGGCCATCCAGTACGTCGTCGAGGAGGCCGCCGCGGCCGGTCTGGACGACGTCCTGATGGTCACCGGCCGCCACAAGCGGGCCATCGAGGACCACTTCGACCACGCCTTCGAACTGGAACAGGCCCTCGCGGCCAAGGGCGACACCGTGCGACTGGACGCGGTGCGCGACCCGGCACGCCTGGCCGACATCCACCACATCCGGCAGGGCGACCCGCTCGGCCTCGGCCACGCGGTGCTGTGCGCCCGCCACCACGTCGGCGACCAGCCGTTCGCCGTCCTCCTGGGCGACGACCTCATCGACCCGCGCGAGACGCTGCTCAGCCGGATGCTGGAGGTCCGCGACCGGTACGCCGGCAGCGTGGTCGCGCTGATGGAGGTCCCGCCGGAACAGGTCCACCTCTACGGCTGCGCGGCCGTGGAACCCGCCGGCGAGGACGGCGTCGTACGCGTCACCGGCCTCGTCGAGAAGCCCGCCCGCGAGGACGCGCCGAGCCGGTACGCCGTCATCGGGCGCTACGTCCTCGACCCGGCCGTCTTCGACGTCCTGGAGCGCACCGCGCCCGGTCGCGGCGGCGAAATCCAACTCACCGACGCCATCCAGGAGTTGGCCGCCGACGGCACGGTGCACGGCGTCGTCTTCTCCGGCCGCCGCTACGACACCGGCGACAAGGCCGACTACCTGCGCACGGTGGTCCGCCTGGCCTGCGACCGCCCCGACCTGGGCCCGGAGTTCGCGGCCTGGCTCAAGGAGTTCGTGGCCGGCCTGGAGGAGGGGGCGGAGAGGGAGGAGAGGAAGGAGACACGAGCGGGGCGCGAAGAACTGGCGGCATGACGACGAAGGTGCCGCCAGGGGACGGGCGCCGTGGCCGGGGGCCGGGGGCCGGGAGCGGATGGATGCCGGGTGCGGCCGGGTCCTGGTAAGACGGGGGCCTGGCGCGGACGGGGCCCTGGTGTGGACGGGGCCCTGGTGTGGACAGGCCCCCGGCCGGACAGCCCCTGGCACGGACAGGCCCCGGCACGCAGTGCTCGCTCGGCAGGGCGGTCGGCCGTCGCTCGGGCGTCACGCTCAGGTCCGGGTCCGGTCCGCCGGGCCCGCCTCGACGCCTCGCGGCCGCCACGCCTCGGCACCGGTGCCGGCACCGGCACCGGCACCAGCACCAGCACCAGCACCAGCACCAGCACCAGCACACGACTGCCCCGCCGCTCGGCCGTCACGCAGCGGTGGTATCGCGGCCGCGGCCCGCTCTGCGCCGTGGCACACAAGGACCGCTTACCCGGCGGCCCACGCTCCCCCGTGCCGTACCAGGGACCGCGTACCCCGCGGCCCGCCCCTCCGTCGCGGCGTACCAAGGACCGCGGCGTACCAAGACCGCCCCCGCCCTGACAGCCCTCGAACGCGGTCCGCCCGTCGGCCCGGACGCCCGGATCGGGCTCAGCCGTTGGGGCGCAGGGTCCAGACGACGGTCATCTCGCCGGTGACCGCCCCGTCGCCCCGGCGGATCTCGATCGTCACCGGGAACTCGGGGCGCTCGCCCGCGTCGAGCTGGGCGACGACCTCGGTGGCCGGGCGGCCGAGGGTCGCGGTGGCGGTGACCGGGCCCATCGCGAGCTTCCGGTAGGAGATCTCGGCGCTGACGGCGAGCGGCACGGCCCGCGAGAGCTGGTCACCGAAGGCGGCGAGGACGATCGCGCCGCTGGCGGACTCGCCGAGCGTGAACATCGCACCGGCGTGCGGCCCGCCCACGTGGTTGTGGTACTCGCTCTGGTCCGGCAGGGCCACCACGGCCTTCTCCCGGCTGGTCTCGAGGAACTCGAGGTTCAGGGTCCGGGCCATGGGCACCGTGGCGGCGAGCATCTCGCCGATGGACATCTGGTCTGCGCTCATGACGGCGAGGTTACCCGTGAGTAGCCAGTGCCCGCCAGAG
Organism: Streptomyces sp. NPDC014995; assembly: GCF_043080745.1. Taxonomy (NCBI): domain Bacteria; kingdom Bacillati; phylum Actinomycetota; class Actinomycetes; order Kitasatosporales; family Streptomycetaceae; genus Streptomyces; species Streptomyces sp. NPDC014995. The sequence goes on along the minus strand of NZ_JBIBVX010000013.1, from coordinate 80,820 downwards.
CGGTGTGATGATCGCCGTATGCTTGCCGCCCATGTGGCCAGGAGAGCAACCGCCGGCCGGCGGCCAGAACCCGCGACCGAACCCGTACCAGCAGCCCGGCTTCCCGCAGCCCGCCCCGTACGCGAACGCGCCGACCGGTCCCTGGAACGCCCCGACCGTGACGGCGGCGCCGCCCCCCGGTGACGGCGGTGGCCGTCGGACACGGGTGGTGGCGATCGTCGCGGCCGCCGTCGTCGTGGTGGCCGCCGCCGTGACGGGCGCCGTGCTGGTGGGCGGCGGGGACGACGAGGCCGCTCCCGACCCGGCCACCTCCACCGCGTCGGCCTCCGCGACCGCGAACCCGCGGGGGAACGCGACCGAGAAGCCGACCGTCGCCGGCTGGAAGGCCGTCGTGAACCCGGGCCTCGGCGTCGCCTTCGACGTACCGGCAGACTGGGCCCCGCAGTCCCGTGACTGGGTGACGTACGTCGCGGAGGACGACGACCCCACCGAGAAGCCGCTCGTCGCCATGAAGGCCCCGGCCGTGCTGAAGGCCCGGTGGTGCTCCTCCGACGACGACCGGGACGGTGAGACCGACGAGACACCGCTCGCCGGCGCCGGCACCCGGGGCAACAACGGCGCGAGGAGCACCGAGGAGATCGCCCGGGCCGACTCGGCCGCGTGGGTCTACGGCGCCTACGCCCAGCCCGACCACGACAAGGTGACGACCGGTCCGGTGACCTCGTTCACCACCGCCTCCGGCCTCACCGGCAGCGTCGCCACCTCACGGTCCACCGGGGTCGCGAAGAAGGGCGCATGCGACTCCGACGGCAAGGCCACCACGTTCGCCTTCAAGACCCCGGACGGCGACCTGGCGTCGTGGTCGTTCTACGGTGCGAAGGGGGTCGGCGAGGAGGTCGCGGACGCCACGATCCGCCGGATCATGGCCACCGTGCGGGTGTTCACGCCGACCGAGTCCTGATTCGGTACGTACCTGACAAGGGGCGGTGACCTCACCGTGTCCCGGACGGCACTAGGGTTTTGGGCCATGTGGCCAGGACAGCAGCCGCCCGGGGGAGAGCAGAACCCGCAGGCGCAGAACAATCCGTACCAGCAGCCGGGATACCAGCAGCCGAATCCCTATCAGCAGCCCGGCTTCCCCCAGCAGCCCAACCCCTACGCGCAGACACCGCAGTGGGGCACCCCGGCGCCCGCGGGCCCGCCGCAGACCGGCGGGGGAGGCGGTGGCAACCGGACGAAGCTGATCGCGATCGTGGCGGCCGCGGCCGTCGTCGTGGCCGCCGGCGTCACCGGGTTCCTGGTGCTCGGCGGCGACGACGAGGACCCGGTCGAGGTCACCGGCAAGGGCAGCAAGAGCCCCACCGTGTCCGCCGAACCGAGCGACTCGGCCTCGTCGTCGACCGGCACCGACGACAACCCGCGCGCCGACGAGACGCTTCAGCCGACCGTCGCGGGCTGGAAGGTCGTCGTGAACCCCAAGCGGGGCGTCGCCTTCGACGTGCCGGCGGACTGGGAGATCCAGTCGCCGACCCTCAGCCAGGGCTTCGAGTGGGAGGACAAGGAACAGCCCGACGGCTACGACTCGATCATCCAGTCGGGCACCGCCGAGTACAAGTCCAAGTGGTGCACGGAGGACGACGACAAGGACGGCAAGACCGACGACACCGCGCTCGCCATCGTCGGCACCAAGGGCGCCGAAGGTGCCAAGAACACCGACGAGATCGCCATCAACACGCCCGCCTGGTGGGTGTTCGGCGGTTATACGCAGCCGGACAAGAAGAGCCTCTCCTTCGACGAGAAGGCCACTGCGTACACCACCGCCTCGGGCATCAAGGGCAGTTACGCGTGGGCCCAGTCGACGAACACGCCCCAGAACGGCAAGTGCGACAGCGACGGCAAGGCGATCACGTTCGGCTTCAAGAACTCCAAGGGCGACTACGTGTCCTGGAACCTGTACACGGCCAAGGGCGTGAAGGACGAGCTGCCGAACGCGACGATCATGCGGATCCTCAGCACCGTACGGCTGCACGGAGAGCCGACGGAGGGGTGACGGAGGGCTGACGTCCGGGTGCCGGACGGCGGGTAATCGGTTTGGCAGATCGGTGTCCGGGCGGCGATAGTCGGCCGGTGACCTCAGCCGCCGACACCCGCCACCGCCTGCGCAGACCCGTTTGGGCCGGCCGCAACTACAGCCTGCTGACCGCCGCCGCGTTCATCACGAGCCTCGGCAGTCACGGCGCCCTCATCGCCGCCGCGTTCGCCGTCCTCGAGGCGGGGGGCGACGGCGGCGACGTCGGTCTGGTGGCCGCGGCCCGCACGCTGCCGCTGGTGCTGTTCCTGCTGATCGGCGGAGCGGTCGCCGACCGGCTGCCGCGGCACCGGGTGATGGTCGCGGCCAACGCCCTGAACTGCCTCTCCCAGGCCGCGTTCGCCCTGCTCGTGCTCGCGGGCGAGCCGCAGCTGTGGCAGATGATGCTGCTGACCGCGCTCGGCGGCACCGGCCAGGCGTTCTTCAGCCCCGCCGCCGAGGGCATGCTGATGTCCTCCGTCAAGGGCGAGCAGGCCGGCCGGGCGTTCGCGGTGTTCCGGATGGCGATGCAGGGCGCGGCCGTCGGCGGCGCCGCGCTGGGCGGCGCGATGGTCGCCGTCGTCGGACCGGGCTGGGTACTCGCCGCGGACGCCGCCGCGTTCGCGGGCGCCGGGGCGCTGCGCGCGTTCCTCGACGTGAGCCACATCCCGGCGCGCGGGCAGGGCGGCGGCATGCTCGCCGATCTCCGGGAGGGCTGGCGGGAGTTCAGCGGCCGCCCGTGGCTGTGGGGGATCGTGCTCCAGTTCTCGATCGCCAACGCCGTCGTCGGGGCCGCCGACGCGGTCTACGGACCCCTCGTCGCGCGGGACCACCTGGGCGGGGCGGGCCCCTGGGGCCTCGCCCTCGGCTTCTTCGGCGCGGGCACGGTGGCCGGCGCCGTGGTGATGACCCGCTGGAAACCCCGCCGCCTGCTCTTCGTCGGGACCCTGTGCGTCTTCCCGCTGGCCCTGCCGTCGGCCGCCCTCGCCGTCCCCGCACCCGTCGGTGTCCTGTGCGCGGTGATGTTCCTGACCGGCGTCACCCTCGAGGTCTTCGGCGTCTCCTGGATGACCGCTCTCCACCAGGAGATCCCCGAGGACAAACTCTCCCGCGTCTCGGCCTACGACTGGTTCGGCTCGGTCGCCCTGGTCCCCCTGGCGACGGCTCTGGCGGGCCCGTCCGAGTCCGTCTTCGGCCGCACGGCCTCCCTGTGGGGCTGCGCCGTCCTGGTCGTCCTGGTGACGGCGGCGGTCCTGTGCGTCCCGGACGTACGGAACCTGACGCGTCGTACGAAGCCGGTGGCCGGGCGTACGCCGACCGGCACGGCGGCCGGTGACGGCTCGGCGGAGGCCGGCGGGGAGGTGGACGCGGGGCGCGGCGGCCCGTCCGGTGCCGACGCGGAGGCTGGGCACGGGGCCCTCGGATAGGAAACGGGGTGGTGCGGTCCGCTGGGACCGCGCGCCCCCGGCAGTCGGATCCGACCCGTGCCAGCACCGCCCCCGCTCAGCCGATCCCGAACGCCCCCTCGGGTGGCACGGGGGACGGAACCGCCTCCTCGTCCCGTACCGGTCTGGCGTCGCCGACGAAGTCCCGCAGGGCGGGCCCGTGTTCGACGCGGGCCGGGAAGGCGTCGGAGGCGGTGCGGCGGGCCAGCGGGGGGATGTCGAGGGGGTGGTGGGCGGCGACGAGGACCGCGTTGCCGAAGCGGCGGCCGCGCAGCACCGCCGGCTCGGCGATGAGGGCGAGTTCCTCGAACACGGCGGCGAAGGTGGCGAGCTGGGACCGCAGGAAGGCGAACGGCGCCGCGTCGGCGAGGTTCGCCAGGTAGACGCCGTCGGCGCGCAGGACGCGTCCGGCCTCGCGGGCGTAGGCGAGGGACGTCAGGTGGGCGGGGACGCGGGAGCCGCCGTAGACGTCGGCGACGAGGACGTCGGCGGAGTCGGCCGGGGCCGCCTCCAGCCAGGCCCGCGCGTCGGCCGCGTGCAGGGTGATGCCGGTGCCGGACGGGACCGGCAGGTGTTCGGCCACCAGCTCCAGCAGTCCGCGGTCGGCCTCGACGACGTCCTGCCGGGAGCCGGGCCGGGTCGCCGCCAGGTACCGGGGCAGGGTGAGCGCCCCGCCGCCGAGGTGCAGCACGTCCAGGGGCCGCCCCGCCTCGGCGACGGTGTCCAGGACGTGCCCGAGGCGACGCGCGTACTCGAACTCCAGGTGCGTCGGCTCGTCCAGGTCGACGTACGACTGCGGCGCCCCGTCGACCGTCAGCAGCCACGCCCGCTCCCGGTCGATGTCCGGCATCAGCCTGGCGGTGCCGTGGTCGACGGCTCGGGTGACGGGTATGGGCTCGTCGTTCACCGTCCCATTGTGCCGGGAGTGAGGCGTTCGCCACGCCCCCGGGGACGCGCCCCGACGCGGAGCGACGCGGCGCGGGGAACCGCACGACCGGCCAGATCCGGCCCGCGGTCCCCGCGCCCGTCACCACCCTCACTCGACGGCGGTCACGGTCCCCGCTCCGACGGTCCGCCCGCCCTCGCGGATGGCGAACCCGAGCCCGGGCTCCAAGGGCATCTCACGCCCCAGCTCCACGCTCATTTCCACCGTGTCCCCGGGCCGCGCGACGGCGGTCTCCCCCAGGTCCACGGCCCCGACCACGTCCGCCGTACGGATGTAGAACTGCGGCCGGTACCCGGTGACGACGGGCGTCGAACGCCCGCCCTCCCCCGCCGACAGGACGTACACCCGCGCCGTGAACCGCCGCCGCGGCGCCACGCTGCCCGGCGCGGCCACCACGTGCCCCCGCCGGACGGCGTCCCTGGGCACCCCCCGCAGCAGCAGCGCCACGTTGTCCCCGGCCTGGGCCTCGTCCATCGGCTTGCCGAAGGTCTCCAGACCGGTCACCACGGTGTCCAGTCCGGCGCCGAGCACCTCGACCCGGTCACCGATCCGTACGGTGCCCCGCTCGACCGCGCCGGTGACGACGGTCCCCCGGCCGGTGATGGTGAGCACGTTCTCCACGGGCAGCAGGAACGGCGCGTCCACGTACCGCTCGGGCATCGGCACGTACGTGTCGACCGCGTCGAGCAGCGCGTCGATGGACGCCGTCCACCGCGGGTCGCCCTCCAGGGCCCTCAGCCCGGAGACCCGCACGACGGGCGCGGCGTCACCGCCGTAGCCGTGCGCGGTGAGCAGGTCGCGGACCTCCAGCTCGACGAGGTCGGTGAGCACGGCGTCCTCGCCGTCGTCGACGGCGTCGGCCTTGTTGAGGGCGACGACGATGTGGTCGACGCCCACCTGCCGGGCGAGCAGGACGTGTTCGGCGGTCTGCGGCATGATCCCGTCGAGCGCGGAGACGACGAGGATCGCCCCGTCGAGCTGCGCGGCCCCGGTGACCATGTTCTTGACGTAGTCGGCGTGGCCCGGCATGTCGACGTGCGCGTAGTGCCGGGTGTCGGTCTCGTACTCGACGTGCGCGATGTTGATGGTGATGCCGCGCGCCGCCTCCTCGGGGGCGCGGTCGATGCGGTCGAAGGCAACGTATCGGGTGGTGCCGCCGGCGCCGCGCTCGGCGAGGACCTTGGTGATGGCGGCGGTCAGGGTGGTCTTGCCGTGGTCGACGTGACCCATCGTGCCGATGTTCAGGTGCGGTTTGGTGCGCACGTATGCCGTCTTGGGCATGGCGATACCTCGAAGCCTCTCAGGAAGGGTGCCGAGTGAGGGCCCCGGCTGCGGCGGGAACGCCGGCCGGGACGGGGACCCCGAGGAGTTCGCCGACCCTCCCCCTGCGGGGTCCGCCGGTCGATCCGGAGAGGGTCAGCTTCGGGCGCCGTCGACAGCGGCCACGAGAACGGGAACGGCAGCCTTCGGGGCATCCGCGACGGCGGATGCTGCGAGGAGGAAGGCGTACCGGAACATGGGGTTGATCCTCGCCGACGGTTCGACCGGTGTCGAATGGTTTTCCGCGCCAGGCGGCGCACCGATCGTCCCCGTACTTGTGACGGGCATGAGACGCACCATACGGCGATCACACACATCCGTCGGTTAGGGTCGCCGGATGCTCGATGCCACCACCCGCTCTGGGGGCACCGCCACGGCCTCTCCCCGGGCCGCCGCCACGGACCTCGTCGTCCCCGTCTCCGTGCCCGCCCTCGCCCCGCCGGCGTCCGCGTCCGCGCCCGCCGGTCTCGCCGCGCGCTGCACCAGAGTGCTGCTCTCCCCGTGGTCCCGTTTCTCGCTGCTCGTCGCGCTGCTCGCGGCGGCCGCGTCGAGCGTGCTGCTCTTCGAACCGCAGAAGCTGCTCGCGGACGGCTGGCCGCCCCAACTGGGCGGCGCCACGGCGGCACTCGTGTTCGCGGTCGTCTACGGGCTGTGCACGGTGGCGTTCGTGCCGCGGCCGCTGCTGAACCCTCTCGCGGGCGCGCTGTTCGGTTCGCAGCTCGGACTCGGCGCGGCGCTGGGAGGCACGGTGCTGGGCGCGGGACTCGCCTTCGGGCTCGGCCGGATCCTCGGCCAGGACGCGCTGCGGCCGCTGCTGCGGGGCCGGCTGCTGAAGGCCGCGGACGGCCAGTTGAGCCGGCACGGGCTGCGCTCGATGCTGGCGGCCCGGCTGTTCCCGGGGGTGCCGTTCTGGGCCGCGAACTACTGCGCCGCCGTCTCCCGGATGGGCTGGCTGCCGTTCCTGGTCGCGACCGCGCTCGGCTCGATCCCGAACACGACCGCGTACGTCGTGGCCGGGGCCAGCGCCTCGTCCCCGACCTCGCCGGTCTTCCTGATCGCGATGGCCGGCATCGCCCTGCCGGCGCTGGGGGGCGCGGTGGTGGCGTGGCGCAAACGCCACCACCTGCGGGCCCGGTGACCCGGGCCCACGGATCACCCCGGCCCGCACCGGAGCAGACACACCCCAACCCGGATCAGGCACACCCCACCGGCTGCGCCGACCGCGCGGCTCACACGGACTCCAGCACCATCGCGTTGGCCAGTCCGCCCGCCTCGCACATCGTCTGCAGGGCGTAGCGGGCGCCGCGTTCGCGCATCGCGTGCACGAGGGTCGTCGTCAGGCGGGTCCCGCTCGCGCCGAGCGGATGCCCGAGCGCGATGGCGCCGCCGTGCACGTTGACCCTGGCGAGATCGGCGCCGGTCTCCTGCCGCCAGGCCAGGACGACGCTGGAGAACGCCTCGTTGACCTCGAAGAGGTCGATGTCGTCGAGGGAGAGGTGCGCCCTGCGCAGCACCTTCTCGGTCGCCGGGATCACGCCGGTCAGCATCAGCAGCGGGTCGGAGCCGGTCACGGCGAAGCTGTGCAGGCGGGCGAGCGGGCGCAGGCCGAGGCGGGCGGCGGTCTCGCCGGAGGTGATCAGCACGGCCGAGGCACCGTCGTTGATCGGGCTGGCGTTGCCCGCCGTGACGTTCCACTCGATCTGCGGGAACCGCTCGGCGAAGGCCGGGTCGTGGTAGGCGGGCTTGAGGCCGGCGAGGATCTCCGCCGTGCTGCCCGGGCGTACGCACTCGTCGCGCGAGACGCCGTCCAGGGGCGCGGTCTCCGCGTCGAAGAGGCCCTTCTCCCAGGCCTCGGCCGCCTTGTGGTGGGAGGAGAGGGCGAAGGCGTCCATCTCCTCGCGGGTGATCGACCACTTGGCGGCGATGAGTTCGGCGCTGATGCCCTGCGGGACGAGGCCCTCGGGGTAGCGCTCGGCGATGCCGGGTCCGAAGGGGTCCGCGCCGGGCGGCACGTTCGACCACATCGGCACCCGGCTCATCGACTCGACCCCGCAGGCGACGACGAGGTCGTAGGCGCCCGCGATGACGCCCTGCGCGGCGAAGTGCACGGCCTGCTGGGAGGAGCCGCACTGCCGGTCGACCGTGGTCGCGGGGACCGTCTCGGGGAAGCCCGCCGACAGGGCGGCGTAGCGGGTGGTGTTCATGGCCTGCTCGCCGACCTGGTCGACGGTGCCGCCGATGACGTCGTCGATCAACGCGGGGTCGACGCCGGAGCGCTCGACGAGGGTGCGCAGGGTGTGGGCGAGGAGCTCGACGGGGTGCACGTGGGCGAGCGAGCCGTTCGGCTTGCCCTTGCCGATCGGGGTGCGTACGGCTTCGACGATGACTGCGTCACGCATGTGCGGGCCTCCTTGGCCGCCGGGCGGTTGCCGGTCCGCCGGACAGGTCGATTACCGGTGAGTAGGAAATCCGAACTCACCATAGCGCGGCGGGTTGGAAAATCAAACCCTCCCCTAGACTGAACGGCATGGCCGCCTCCACCAAAGACCCGCGCCCCTGCTCCATCGCCGACACCCTGGCGCTCGTGGGTGAGAAGTACTCCCTGCTCGTGCTGCGGGAGGTCTGCCTCGGCAACGGCCGCTTCGACCAGCTGGTGCGCAACATCGGCGCCCCGCGCGACGTCCTGGCCACCCGGCTGCGCCGCCTCGTGGACGCGGGGATCCTCACCAAGCGCCCCTACAGCGAGCGCCCGCAGCGCTTCGAGTACCGGCCCACGCAGGCGGGGCTCGAACTGGAGCCGGTCCTGATGACGCTCATGGCGTGGGGCGACCGCCATCTCCGCGGGGACGACGACCGCCCCATGGTGATCGAGCACGTCTGCGGCCGGGAAATGGTCCCGGTCGTCACCTGCGCGGCCTGCGGCGACCAGGTCCGCCACGAGGACCTCACGGCCCACCCGCAGGCACCGGGGTGGACGGTGGCGGGGCCGACGGCGGCCTGACACCCACCGGCCCGGAGGCCGTGGGCGACGTGCCGGGCAGGGGCACGACCGCGCGCCCCTGCGAACAGCACGTCCAGGCGCCGGAGGCACTCACCACGGGTGCGCTCGGAGGTACTTGGCGATCTCCTCCCGCTCCCAGGCCCCGTCGGCGACGACGACGCGGTAACGGCGGGTGAGGGTGTCGCCGGGGGCGAGCTCCAGCTCGTCGAAGAAGGCCCACGACGGGGCGATGCCCGCGAAGGGCTCGGTGCGGACGAACCAGTGGGCGGGGTGGGCGCCCCCGGCACCGGAGTGGTCGTTCTCGGGGGCGTGGGCGAAGACGACGGTGGCGTGGCCGTCGGCGCCGTCGTGCTCGCCGGAGAGGGCGAGCCAGGGGCCCTGGGTGCCCATCAGCTCGGGGCCCTCGCCCTCGGGCCCGATGACGCGGCCGTCCCGGAAGGCACGCGGGGCGCGCCAGAACAGGCCCGTGTAGCCGGCCATCTCCCGCCCGGCGGTGGACGGGCTGCCGAACCGCAGCGGCTCGTCGCGGCGGTTGGTGATCGCGCTCGTCCAGGTCAGCGCCCAGGGGCCGAAGGCCCGGTCGACGTCGTGCACCCCGATCCGGCGCGCCTCCTCGGCCCACAGCTCACCGCCGTACGGATGCCAGGTCAGACGCTCGACGATGACGGCCCGGTCGCCCTCGGCCTCGACCTCGTCGAAGGCGACGTGCGCCATCGAGCCGACCCGCTCCGGGAGTTCGAGGTACCCCTGTCCGCGGACATAACTGTTGCCACCCCACAGGTTGGCGCCCGAGAGGTGCGAGGCGGTCAGCGACAGTCCCTGTGCCAGCGGTGGTCGTTGGGCCGGTAGTCGGTGACGACGTCGCCGGCGAGGGTGCGCAGGGGGTGGATGTACGGCCTCGGCGCCTCCCAGGCGGCCTCCGGCCGGTAGACGTAGGCGAGCAGTTCCACACCGGTGGCCGGGTCGGTCACGGTGATGCGCTCGCCGTGCGCGTGGACGAGGCGCAGACCGGTCACGCGGACACCTCGGAGGTCACCGGCAGGGCGGCCGGCGCCCAGCCGGGGGCACCCCCGTGCAGGGCCGTGTAGTACGGGTCGCCGGGGCCGATCTCCCCGCGCTTGACCGTCGCGTCCGTGAACGCCGACTTGTACAGCGCGGTGACCAGTTCCAGGCTGGTGCGCCCGTCGGCACCGCTGCTGCGCGGCCGCTCCCCGGCGCGCATGCTCGCGACCAGCTCGCGCAGCTGGGCCAGGTGCGAGCTGGGCACGTCCGCGCCGAAGTCCCGCCAGGCGGCCGCCAGGTCGCCGGGGACGTCCGGGGCGGGGGTGATCCGCCAGTCGGCGTTGGAGTGGCCGTAGAGGTGGGTGAGTTCGACGGTGGCGTGCTCGCAGTCGATGCGGATGCGGCTGACCTCGTCGGGGCTGAGCACGCTGTTCACGATCGTGGCCATGGCGCCGCTCTCGAAGCGGACCAGGGCGGTGGACACGTCCTCGGTCTCCACGTCGTGCACGAGCCGGCCGGCCATGGCGCGCACCTCGCTCCACGGGCCGAGCAGGTCCAGCAGCAGGTCCATCTGGTGGATGCCGTGGCCCATGGCGGGGCCGCCGCCCTCGGTCTGCCAGCGGCCGCGCCAGGGCGCGGCGTAGTAGGCGGTGTCGCGGTACCAGGTCGTCTGGCAGTGCGCCACCAGCGGGCGTCCGAGGACCCGCTCGGCGAGCAGCCGCCGTACGTGCCGGGAACCGGAGCCGAAACGGTGCTGGAAGACGATCGAGGCGTACGGACCGCCCTCGGCCCCCTCCTCCGACTCCACGGCGTCGTAGTCGGCGAGGGTCGGCACCGGCGGCTTCTCGCACCACACCCAGGCGCCGGCCCGCAGCGCGGCCACGCTCTGCTCGCGGTGCAGGGTCGGCGGCGTGCAGACGGTCACCAGGTCGGGACGCTGCTCGGCCAGCATCCGCTCCAGATCGGTGTAGGCGTGCGGAACCCCGCCGTCCGTGCAGAAGGCCTCGACCGCGGCCGCGTCGATGTCGACGGCCGCGACGACCTCGGTCTCCCCCTCGGCCGCGAGCTGCTTGAGCGCCGGCAGGTGCGAGCCGCGGGCGATGGCACCGGTGCCGATGACGGCGGCACGGATGCGGCGGCCGGCGAGCGGACCGGATGCGGGTGGGGTCATGGGCGTGATCAGCACTCCTGCGACGAACGACCGTACAACCGGGCAGAGCGACAGGGCCGGCGCGCGACCGAGCGGTTCGTCTGCCGGGCGGCAAACGCCCGGCCAGTGACACAGCAAGCGCTTTCTCCCCGGGCAGAAACGTAAGCGGCGGCCAGGCGGCCGGTCAACACATGAGCCCAGCTCGGCCGCCGCGCGCGCCTCCCCTCCGCGGCCTCCTTCGAAACCCCCTGTGCCCGCCCTGTCGCCGAGGGACGCTACGCTGCCTTCGACACACCACTTGATCACCGCGCGCGCGGTGATCAAGTGGTCACCGCGCGCGCGGCGGCCCGCCGTGTCCGTCGCCCTCTCCGATCGGCACTTGGACTCCGTAACCTCATGTCTTGGTTTGAATCCCTCATCCTCGGACTCGTCCAGGGGCTGACCGAGTTCCTCCCCGTCTCCTCCAGCGCCCACCTGCGGCTCACCGCGGCCTTCTCGGGCTGGGAGGACCCCGGCGCCGCCTTCACGGCGATCACCCAGATCGGCACGGAAACCGCGGTGCTGATCTACTTCCGCAAGGACATCGGGCGGATCATCTCGGCCTGGTCCCGGTCGCTGTTCGACAAGACGATGCGCAAGGACCACGACGCCCAGATGGGCTGGCTGGTGATCGTGGGCTCGATTCCGATCGGTGTGCTCGGCGTCACGCTCAAGGACCAGATCGAGGGACCGTTCCGCGATCTGCGGGTCACCGCCACCATGCTCGTGGTGGTCGGCATCATCATCGGCATCGCCGACCGGCTGGCGGCACGCGACGAGAACGGCGGACGCCACCGCGCGCCCAAGCAGCGCAAGGAACTGAACAACCTGGGCGTGAAGGACGGCCTGATCTTCGGCCTGTGCCAGGCCTGCGCCCTCATCCCCGGCGTCTCCCGCTCCGGCGCCACCATCAGCGGCGGCCTGTTCATGGGCTACAAGCGCGAGGCCGCGGCCCGTTACTCGTTCCTGCTCGCCATCCCCGCGGTGCTGGCCTCCGGCGTCTTCGAGCTGAAGGACGCGATGGAGGGCGGCCACGTGGAGTGGGGGCCGACGGCGTTCGCGACGGTGATCGCCTTCGTGTCCGGATACGCGGTCATCGCGTGGTTCATGAAGTTCATCAGCACCAAGTCCTTCATGCCGTTCGTCTACTACCGCGTGGTGCTCGGCATCGTGCTGATCGGGCTGGTCATGGCGGGTGTCCTCAGCCCGCACGCGGCGGAGTCGGCGGGCTGAGCAACCCGGCGGACGGGGGCTCGGAAGGCCCGCGGCGCGGCGGACGGGGGCCGAGCGGGCCCCCGGCGCGGCGGACGGGTCGTGACGCTCACCTGGTAGGTCGCCCGCCGCGTCTCGTCTCGTCTCGTCTCCCGGGCGTACCACCTGTCCCGCCGCCGGGTGCGGCCTTCGACGCGGTCGGCCCCTCGGCACCGTCACCCCTTGGCACCGTTGCGCCTTGGCACCGCCACCCCCTGGGCGCCGTCCGCGCGGGACGTCCGCGCGACCGGCCGCGGGGCGGCGTCGGCCGTGACCAAGCCCATACCGTCCGCGTATCCGTCCGGTAGCGCAGTGTCAGTGCTTGGCCCTACGCTGTTGCGCATGTCCCCCAGTTCATTAGCCCCTGGTTCCGTGCGGTCCGCCGCAGAACTGAACGAGCAGATCCGGGCACTGTGGCTGCGCGCGGGCGGGTCCCTGTCGGCCGAGGAGCGGGCCGAGTACGAGCTGCTGGTGGTGAAGTGGGCGGCGGCGATCCGCGGTGACGTCGTCGAGGCCGCCTGACCTCCGCGGTCACCGTTCCCCGGCACCGCTCACCGCCCCCGGCCCCGTCACCATCCACCACAACCGCTCACGGCCCGCCGTCACCGTTCCCGTCCACCACCCTCACGGCCGCCGTCACGTTCCGTCCACAACCACCGTCACGGCCCGCCGTCACCGTCCCCCGGCGACCCGCAGCACCGCCCCCGTCGCATACGACGCCTCGGGCGACATCAGCCACGCCACCGCCGCCGCGATCTCCCCGGCGTCACCCGGACGCCGTAGCGGGATCGACGCGGCGGCCCGCCGGGCCCGGTCCGGGTCGCCCATCGCAGCGTGCATCTCCGTGTCGATCATGCCGGGCGCGACCGCGTTTACCCGGATGCCGTCGGGGCCGAGTTCCTTCGACAGGCCCACGGTCAGGGCGTCGAGGGCGGCCTTGGTCGCCGCGTAGTGGACGTAGTCGCCGGAGCTGCCGAGGGTCGCGGCCGCCGACGAGATGTTCACGATCACCCCGCTGCCCCGGGGGGTCATCAGCTGCGCCGCCCGCCGCGCGCACAGCAGCGCGCCCAGCAGATTGACGTCCACGACCCGGCGCAGGTGGGCGGTGTCGGTGTCGGCGAGCCGCCCGAGGGGCCCCGTCACACCGGCGTTGTTCACCAGGCCCGTCACCGGTCCGAGCCGGTCCTCCGCCACCGTGAAGAGCCGCTCCACGTCCGCCTCGACGGACGTGTCCACTCGCACCGCGACGGCACGGCCGCCGGCGTCGCGCACCGCGTCGGCCACCGCCGCAGCGGCTCCGGCGTCCCGGAGGTAGCCCACCGCCACGTCGTGCCCGTCGTCCGCGAGCCGCCGGCAGACCGCGGCACCGATCCCACGGCCACCACCGGTGACGACACTGACTCGTCGCTTCACGACGGCCTCCCGACCACCTGACACTCCATCAACCGCACGCCGACCCCACCCGGCCGGGCACCGCGCGCGAACCGCTACGACGCGACGGCGGCACCGGCGTGCGGCTCATCGGCCTCGGACTCCTGGAGTGGGTCGCTGAGTTGATCGCGCACGTAGTTCCAGATGACCGCGATCACCGCGGCGACCGGTACGGCGAGCAGACTGCCCACGATGCCGGCCAGGCTGCCGCCCAACGTCACCGCCAGGAGGACCACCGCCGCGTGGAGGCCGAGCCCACGACTCTGGATCATGGGCTGGAACACGTTGCCCTCGAGCTGCTGCACCACGATGATGACGGCCAGCACGATCAGCGCGTCCGTCAAGCCGTTCGAGACCAGTGCGATGAGCACCGCGACGAAACCGGCGAACAGGGCGCCCACGATCGGCACGAACGCGGAGACGAAGGTCAGCACCGCCAGCGGGAGCACCAGCGGTACCCCCAGGATCCACAGCCCGAGGCCGATCAGTACGGCGTCGAGCAGGCCGACGAACGCCTGGGAGCGCACGAACGCGCCCAGGGTGTTCCAGCTGCGTGCGGCGACGGCCGGGACGTCGGTGGCGAGCCGGCCGGGCAGCTGACGGGCGAGCCACGGCAGGAACTTCGGGCCGTCCTTGAGGAAGAAGAACATCAGGAAGAGGGCCAGGACGGCGGTGACCACACCGTTGACCACGGTGCTCACTCCGGTGACGACAGCGGTGACCATGCTGCCGAGTCCGTCCTGGGCGCGGGCGACGGCGGAGTCGAAGGCCTTGGTCATCTGGTCGTCGCCGATGTTCAACGGCGGCCCGGAGGCCCACTCGCGCAGTTTCTGGATGCCTTCGACCACACCGTCGGTCAGCTCACCCGACTGGGACGCCACCGGTACGGCGATCAGCGCCACGACGCCCAGGGCGACCAGCAGGAACAGCACCGTCACCGCCGACGCCGCCAGGGCGGGAGGCCATCCCCGACCGCGGAGAAAGCGCGCCAGCGGCCAGGTCAGCGTGGTGAGGAGCAGGCCGACGACGAGCGGCCAGACCACCGACCACATGCGGCCCATGAGCCACAGAGCAACGCTCAGCATCACGAGGACGAGCAGCACATCGACGGAGACGCGCGCCGACGTGCGGAGCGCGGCGCGGGTTCTCGTGGAACTCAACGTGGCAGGCATGGGGTCACCCTATGTGCCCTTCGGCCACCTCCGGAGCGCGGCCCGCACCCTGTCACCGCAGAGGGTCCAGCACACCCTCCACCACCGGAAAGGACAGCTCCGACGGCAACGGCGCGGCGACTCGGTCGAGTTCACCGACGCGTACGTGTGGGTGGATGTCCTTGGCCAGAGGTCTGACGTACCCCGCTGCCGACGACCCACTCATCGGCGCAGCGGACCGTCGCCTCGCCCGCCGCTCCCAGGCGTCATCGTCACCGTGCGACGCCGGTCCTTTTTGCGACCGGCACACCCGCGCTGGATCGACGTGGAAAGGTGACCGCCCGGGCACTGCCGCCTGATACGGCCTTAGCTACTCTCCGGTCACCTGACCTGCGGCAATGACCGGAGCGGTTGCCTTTGACGAGTGGATATGCGGGACGGCGATTGCTGGATAGAGTCGTCTCGTTACAACTGGTTGTGGGGACAACCAAAGTGCCTTTCGGCTGCCAACGTCCTTGGGAGGGCCTGCAGCACATGAGTCGTCGCTCTACTGGCTTTGTCGGCGTGTGGGCTGAAGTGCAGCGGCAGCAGCAACGCCAGATGGAAGCCGAAGCCAGACAGCGCAGACAAGAAGCTCAGCGAGCGCGGGCCTACCAGCGGCGAGCTGCCCAAAGTCAGCGTGAGTACAGGCAGGCGGAGGCGCTGCGTCGCACGGAGGAACTGGACGCGCAGGTGGCGTCGCTGCAAGGTCTTCTCGCCGCGGGGTGTCGGGCCCCGGCCTTCAGGGCTTTCTCGCTCATGCGACCTGAGGAGGTTCAGCCCTTCGCCCCGGGGCCGTTGGCGCAGCCCGTACCCATGCCGGATTTCCATCAGTACCAGACGCAGAGTGGCTGGACCGCGAGTCGGCGGGCTCAAGCGCAGGCCGAAGCACGGGCGCGCTTCGAGCGGGACTCGCAGGCCGCCCAGGCCGCGGAGGCTCACCGGCAACAGCAGCTGGCGTCGTACCAGCGCCAGTATCAACAGTGGGCCGACGCTCAGCTGGCCGAGGTACGTGCGCACAACGCCGGCGTCGCCGCGGTAACCGAAGGCGTGAGGCGCCGGGATCCCGATTCCGTGATCGAGTACTTTTCCGCCGCTCTCTACGCCTCGACGGCATGGCCGGAGGGCTTCCCGCGTCAGGTCGCGGCAGCCTACGACCCGGCAGCCCGGGAGCTGGTGCTGGACTGGGAGTTGCCCGCCTACAGCGTCGTCCCGGAGATCAAGTCCGTTCGCTACATGTCCGGGGTCAACCAGGACAAGGAGACCCCCCGTCCGGTGGGCCAGCGTCGAGCTCTGTACAGGGAGGTGCTCGCGCAGTGCATGCTGCTTGTCCTGCACGAGCTCTTCGCCGCGGACGAACTGGGGGCACTCGAGTCGGTGGCCTTGAACGGGTTCGTCGATGGACACGACCCTACGACGGGGCGCCCCGGCCATATCTTCCTCGCAACTGTCATGGCTTCCCGCTCTTCGTTCCGTGACCTGCATCTGGCACAGGTGGACGCGGGTAGCTGCCTGGCTGACGCACTGCGAGGACAGCTCTCGGCCCGACCGGACCAACTCACACCGATACGGCCGAGTCGGCGGCCCCAAGACGTCGGAAACCGCGTTGTCGCGCACGGCAGCGATGAGGAGCCGGACCTGTACGACATGGATCCGGTCGCATTCGAGAATCTCGTTGCCGATCTCTTCCGGGCCATGGGGATGCAGGCGGTGACGACCCAACGTTCGAATGACGGCGGTGTGGACGTCGACGCGCTGGACCCGACGCCGATTCGAGGCGGCAAGATCGTCGTCCAGGTGAAGCGCTACCGCAACACGGTGCCTCCCACCGCCGTACGGGACCTGTACGGGACTGTGCAGGACGCCGGCGCCAACAAGGGTGTCCTGGTGACGACATCAGGTTTCGGCCCTGGCTCGCACACATTCGCCAACGGCAAGCCGTTGGAACTCGTCTCGGGCACTGAGCTCGTCGACTTGCTGCATCGCCATGGGCTGCGTGGTCGACTGGGCGGGGGTGGTCGCCAGGCCACAGCGCAGCCGACACCGTCGGGGCCGGACACTCGGCTGCCCGACGACTACAACGTCTTGGGCATGTCGTGGAACGGCAGTGTCGCCTTGGACGTGTGTGCTCTTGTCTGCCGTGGCAACCGCATCCTCAGTGATGATCACTTCGTCTTCTTCAACAACCCACAGACTCCGGACGGCTCCGTGCGTGCACTTCCCGCGGCGGCGCCTGACAAGGCTGCGATCTGCGTCTGCTTCGACGGTTTGCCGGCGGAGGCCGATCGGTTCGTACTGGTCGCGGCCATCGACCCGGAGGTGAACCCGCACGCCGATCTGTCCGGCTTCACAGATGCCAGCATCCGGCTGCTCGATCCGGGGATGTCCGAGCTGGGACGGCTTGAGGTCTCCGACGGTCGGCCGCTGGAAACCGCCTTGGTGCTCGGCTCCTTCCGTCGAAGGGCCAACGGGGACTGGGACTTCGTCCTCGGGGGCAAGGGCTACACGGGCGGCTTGGAGGAACTCGTTCAGGATTACGGCATCGAGGTGGAGTAGGTCGGCCCGCGCCCAGATGCTGGCGGCAGCACCGTCGGGGGCTGTGAACGAGGTTCGAGGTCGACCCAGGTCAAGCCGCTCTCACGAACCATTTGGGGAGCCAAGAGCCGTCCCGTGACTGAGGCATGAGTGACAGCCGGTCAGGCTGCGCCGTGGCCGACCGCGGCGGCCCAGTTGCGAATGGGCTCGTCGGGGTGAGTACGGGCGGACGCGAGCGTGAGCTCAAGCAGGTTGTGGAGGCGTGGCGGGTACGCCGCGCGCGAGGTGGGCAGACTCAGCAAGACGCGCTGGTGCATCCGCGGGTCACTGGTCTGGGCGAACACCCGCATCGATGCCTCCCACCAGGCCTGCGCGCGCGAAGAACTCCTCGGGCAGATGCGCGCGTCCCAGTAGCGGCCTGCGCACCGCATGGGCGAGACACCGGACGCGTTGGCCCTCCGTCGCCGTGGACACATCCTTGATGCCGAGCAGTCGTGCCACCTCCGCCGCGCACCTCAGGAATGTGCGCGCTTCTGCCCCGTTCCGTTCTTCATCGGCCACGGCAGCATCGTGGACCGGCCGTACCGGCGGGTACAGAAGTACCGGTCGCTGATCCCGGGCGAAGGGGCTCGCCTCAGATCTCTTACCCGCGGGCGAAACGATCAGGATGTGGGTGGCCGGGTCGCCGAAGGCGAACTGGACAGGCCGGTGGGGAAATCGGCTTGTGGCCGGCGGCTGGGTGTTCGAGGCTGGCCGGCCATGATGCCCTTGACTGAGATCGATCGACTGAAGCAGACCGTGTCCGAAGCGTGGGACAGCCCGGTCGCCGACCAGGTGGCCGCGCGGTGGGGTTACCCGGCCGGCACCGCCAGGTGGTGGCGCTCCAGCGCCTCCCACGTGTTCGTGCTCCCCGACAGCGGTCGGCGGCGGTATCTGCGGTTCGTGCCGGGGTCGTATCGCGGCCCGAAGCCCGTGGCCGTGGTGGCTGAGCTGATGGCGCGGCTCAGCGACGGCGGGTCGGCGGTGGTACGGCCGGTCGCCGCCGAGTCAGGGGCCCTGACCGTGACCGTGGCCACCGGGCTCGGTGCCATGCACGCCATGGTGGTCGAACCGGCGCCCGGGGAGGAAGTCGACGTCACCGGACTCACGGAATCGCAGGCGTGGCACTGGGGGCAGGCACTGGCGCACCTGCACCGCGATGCCGCCGGGCTCGATACCGGACTGCCCGAATCCTTCGGCGAGCTGCCGGGCATCGGCGAACTGTTCGCCGACGACACCGCGTTGGTCGAGGCGACGGCGAGGCTCACCGACGTGATGCGGGACCTACCCCGTGGGCGGGACCGCTGGGGTGTGGTGCACGGCGACTTCGAGCTGGACAACATGGCCTGGGAAGACGGCCGGCCGATCGCCTACGACTTCGACGAGGCCGCGCTCTCCTGGTACGCCGCCGACGTCGCCTTTGCCGTGCGCGACCTGACCGACCACACCGGCCGGCCCACGACCGAGCACCGGGCGCAGTTCGACGCCTTTCTCGCCGGGTACCGCGGCGTGCGCCCGTTCGACGACGAGGACTTGGGGCACCTGCCGCTGTTCGCCGGACTGCATGCCGCGGTTTCCCTGGTGCGCATCACCCGCGCGCTGGACGCACCCGCCCGGGTGGAACCGGATTGGCTGACCGAGCTGCGCGACGATCTGACCGACCTGGCCCGCACGCACCGGCAACTCGTGATCGAAGTCGGCCAGGAAGTGGGCTGAGGGATCCGCTGGACATCGCCGCGCGCATCCAGCATGTCCGTGGCGACGGCCGGGCCGAGGCTACATGGATGAGCGCCTTCTCCGGTCTCCGTACGGACCGGAGTGGGACAGTCCGCCGTCGCGGGAGAGCAGGACACGCTCGTTGGGCCAGGCCGGGGCGACGACTTCCAGAACCTGGCTGTCCCCAGTGGTGGCCTGAAGTCCCCCCCGAAGAGCCCGGCGATGCGCACCCTGCTTCCGCTGTCAGGATGCGACGCGAAGCCGATTCCGAGGAGCCCGCCGACGGGGACGCAGGGGGCGAAGACGGGCTGCCGGACTCGCAGCGTCGCCGCCCGTACGGCCACCGAATATCGGCGTATCCGCGCCGGACCCCGCGCGCCTCTTGGCTCAGCGGGGCCCATGCCCAACACTCGGGCCATGACGCAGCGTGTGGAGCTCGCCACTCTGATGGACCGGCTGGCCGTGGACGGGCTGATCACCGACTACGCGGTGGCGGTCGACGACGGCGACTGGGCGGCGTACCGGGACTTGTTCACGCCGGACGGGCGGGCGGACTACCGATCCGCCGGCGGAATCGAGGGGGACGCGGACAAGGTCGCCGCGTGGCTCGCGGAGAGCATGCGGATGTTCTCGATGCGGCAGCACCTCATCGTGAACCGTCGCCTCCGCTTCGGCGTGCTGGAGCGGGACCGGGGCGACACCGCCCTGGTCCAGGCCGATTACCTCAATCCGATGCGGCTGGCCGACGAGGGGTCCTCGGCCGCGCCCGACTTCGTCTGCGGCGGCCGGTACGCCTTCGGGCTGCTGCGGACGGACGACGGCTGGCGGGTGCGTGAGGTGGTCGTCCAGGAGAAGTGGCGACGGCTGCCCGGCCGGGGCACCACCGGCTGACCAGCGCCTGCACCAGGGCACCGACCAGGCCATCCGGGGCCTGCGCCAGGGCACCACCGGCCGACCGACCCCCGCACCGGAACACCACCCGCCGACCGACCCCCGCCCCAGAACACACCCGCCGACCGGCCTCGGCGCTGCGCCCCTGCGCCGGATCCCTGCGCCGGATCCCTGCGCCCGATCCCTGCGCCCGATCCCTGGTGGCCCGCTGCGTCGGGATCGCCGGTCGACCGCACGTCACCGGCCAATCCCGAGCCATCTGGCCGGAGATCACTCCGGGCGCGCACACTGGAGCCACCAGCGGGTAGGGAGGTGCCATATGAAGACGTTCGGTCCCTGGCTCACCTCCCCGTGGCGGCGCTCGGCCCTCGCGGCGCTGGCGGGCGCGCTGCCCGTGCCGGCGTTTCCGGCGCCCGCCCTGTGGTGGTGGGCGTTCCTCGCGCTGGTTCCCTGGATCCTGCTCGCCCGCTCGGCGCCGACGGGCAGGCGGGCGGTGTACGACGGCTGGAGCGGCGGGTTCGGGTTCATGCTGGTCATGCACCTGTGGCTGCTGCCGAACCTGCACGTCTTCACCCTCGTGCTCGCCGCGCTGCTGGGCGCGCTGTGGGCGCCGTGGGGCTGGCTGGTGCGCCGGTTCCTCGCCGGGGTGCCCTCGTGGGGGCGGGTGGGCGCCGCGCTGGTCGTGCTGCCCTCGGGCTGGCTGGCCGTCGAACTCGTCCGCTCATGGCAGGGGCTGGGCGGGCCGTGGGGCATGCTCGGGGCCAGTCAGTGGCAGGTGGAGCCGGCGTTGCGGCTGGCGTCGGTCGGCGGGGTGTGGCTGCTCAGCTTCCTGGTGGTGGCCGTGAACGTCGCGGTCGCCGTGCTCGCCGCCGTCCCGGCGCACCGGGTGCCCGCCGTCGCGGGACTCCTGGCCACCGCCGCCGCGACCTCCGCCGCCTGGGTGTGGTCGCCCCGCCCGGACGTGGACGGGCAGGCCCGGGTAGCCGTCGTGCAGCCGGGTGTCGTCGTCGGCCCCGACCGCCGCTTCGACCGGGAGGAGCAGTTGACCCGCGGGCTCGTCGGGCAGGACGTCGACCTGATCGTCTGGGGCGAGAGCAGCGTCGGCTACGACCTGGACGACCGGCCCGACCTGGCCCGGCGCCTGGCGGAGCTGTCCCGCGCGACCGGCGCCGACATCCTGGTCAACGTCGACGCGCGCCGCTCCGACCGGCCCGGCATCTACAAGAGCTCGATCCTGATCGGACCGGACGGACCGACCGGCGACCGGTACGACAAGATGCGGCTGGTGCCCTTCGGCGAGTACGTCCCGGCCCGCTCGCTGCTCGGCTGGGCGACCTCCGTCGGAAAGGCGGCCGGCGAGGACCGTCAGCGCGGCACCGAGCAGGTCGTGATGGACGCCGGGGCCGGGCTGCGCATCGGCCCGATGGTGTGCTTCGAGACCGCGTTCCCCGACATGAGCCGCCGTCTGACCGCGGACGGCACCGACGTGCTGGTCGCCCAGTCGTCGACGTCGACCTTCCAGGAGAGCTGGGCCCCCGAGCAACACGCCTCCCTGGGGGCCCTGCGCGCCGCGGAGACCGGCCGCCCGTTCGTCCACGCGACGCTGACGGGCGTCTCCGCCGTCTACGACGCGAGCGGCCGGCGTCTGGGCTCGTGGCTGGGGACGGACGCGAGCACCACGGCCGTCTACGAGGTGCCGCTCACCGAGGGCGTCACCCCGTACGTCCGCTTCGGCGACTGGCCGGCCCACGCGGCCCTGGTGGTTCTCGCGGCCGTGTTCCTCACGGAGGGGGCGCGGGCGGTCAGGCCGCGCCGGAACGCTCCCGCACCGCTCGCACCACCCGCTCGCACAGTTCGTGAGTCGCCAGCGCGTCCCGGGCGCTGAGCACCTTGCCCGCGCGCACGGCGTCGAGGAAGGCCAGGACCGCCTGCTCGATGCCGCGCTGGCGGGCCACCGGCACCCAGTCGCCGCGCCGCCGCACGGTCGGCTGGCCCTTGTGGTCGATGATCTCGGCGAGGTTGACGACCTGCCGCTTGGTGTCCTGCCCGGACACCTCCAGGATCTCCTCGTTGGAGCCGCTGAGCCGGTTCATCACCCCGAGCGCGGTGAAGCCGTCCCCGGCGAGCTGGAGGACGACGTGGTGCAGCAGCCCGTCCACCGTCCGGGCCCGCACGGTCACGTCGTCCACCGGCCCGGGCGCGAGGAACCGCAGGGTGTCGACGACGTGGATGAAGTCGTCGAGGATCATCGTGCGCGGTTCCTCGGGCAGCCCGATCCGGTTCTTCTGCATCAGGATCAGCTCACGCGGATGGTCGGCGCACTGCGCGTAGCCGGGGGCGTACCGCCGATTGAAGCCGACGGCGAGGCTCGTCCCGTGCGTCTCCGCGAGCGCCACGAGCCGCTCGGAGTCGGCGAGTTCGTACGCCAGCGGCTTGTCGACGTACGTGGGGACGCCCGCCTCCAGCAGCCGGGCGACGATCTCGGGGTGGGCGGCGGTGGGCGCGTGGACGAACGCGGCGTCCAGGCCCTGGGCGAGGAGCGCGTCGAGGTCCCGGTGACGCCGTCCGACGGGCACGCGCAGGGTGTCGGCGACCTGGTCGAGGGTGGCCGGCGTACGGGTCTGGAGGTGGAGTTCGAGTCCGGGCAGCGCGCCGAGCACCGGCAGGTAGGCCTTCCGCGCGATGTCGCCGAGTCCGATGCAGCCGACCTTCACGGGGGGCTCCCTCACTGCTTGTCCGCGCCTGCCTGCACCGCAGCATACGGCGTACCCGCTGGGCCGACTTCGCTCAGGCGGGAGGGCCCGCCACCGGCGGCCGCCAGTCGGCGATCGCGTCGAAGCCGCGCAGGAACAGCGCGGGCCCGGCCACCGACAGCGCGGCGATGGCGGTGTCGCGTACGGCGACGGCGACGGGGTTCGCGGCCGTGCTGAGGCGCGCCGCCCGCACCGCCTGCCGGGTGATGGCCGTCGTCCGGGGGAGGCGGGCTGCCGTGTAGGCGGGGAGGTCGGTGCAGTGGTGGGCGAGGACGATCGCGTCCTCTACGGCCTGGTTGCCGCCCTGGCCGAGGCTCGGCGGCATCGCGTGCGCGGCGTCGCCGAGGAGGGCGACGCGGCCGTGGTGGAAGGCGGGCAGGGGCTCGGCGAGGTGGTGGACGTCGTGGCGCAGGACGTCCTCGGGGCGGGCGGCGGCGAGGATCTCGGGGATGGGGTGGTGCCAGTCGCCGTAGCGGCGCAGCAGTTCGGCGCGCTCGTCCTGGGCGCGCTCCCCGGCCGGGGCGGTGGCGGCGGCGTAGGCGTACACGCGGCCGCCCTTGAGCGGGTGCGAGCCCCAGAGGCGGCCCCGGCCCCACGTCTCGTGCGAGGCGAACTCCACGCCGGGCAGCGTGAGGACGACCCGCCAGGTGGTGAAGCCGGAGTAGACCGGGCCGGGGTGCTCGGGGAAGAGGGTCCGGCGTACGGCGGAGCGGATGCCGTCGGCGGCGACCACCAGGTCGGCCTCCAGTTCGCCGTCGGCGGTGCTCACCCGGGCCGGTCTGTCGGCGTCGCCGGGGTCGGCGAGGGTCGCGGCGGCGGCCGTGCGGACGGCGCCCGGGGGCAGCCGTACGGCCAGCCTGTCGACGAGGGTGGCCCGGTGCAGCAGGACCAGCGGGCCTCCGAAGCGCCGGGCCGCCGCATCGGCGCTGGTGCGGGAGAGCCAGCGTCCGCCGGGGGTGCGCAGGCCCCCGTCGCCGTGCCAGGCGGCCAGGCCGCGGATCTCGTCGCCGAGCCCGATGACGTCCAGGGCGCGCAGGGAGTTGGGCGCCAGGGAGATGCCCGCGCCGACCGGTTCCAGGGAACGGGCCCGCTCCAGCACGGTGACCTGCCAACCCCGCTGGTGCAGGGCCACCGCGGCGGTCAGACCCCCTATGCCGCCGCCGATGACGACCGCTCGCGTCGACTGTGCCATGGCTCGTCCCGTCCCGTGACCCCGCGTACTACAAGTGTAGTGCGCCGCTGCACCGACGATACTACAGACGTAGTGAGAGGGGTAGGTTGATCACATGTCCGCACGCACCGCCCCGAGCGCCTCGCGCGCCGACCTCGTCGCCGACACCGCCCTCGCCCTGCTCGCGGAGCGCGGGATGCGGGGTCTCACCCACCGCGCCGTCGACGAGGCCGCCGGACTCCCCCAGGGCTCCACCTCCAACCTCGCCCGCACCCGCCAGGCGCTGCTGGAGCTGGCGGTGCGCCGCCTCGCCGACCGTGAGGCCCGGGTGCTGGCCCTGGACGAGATGCCGGATCCACGGGCCGGTCTCCCCGCCCTGACGGACGCGCTCGCCCTGGCCACGCACCGGGCGCTGACCCTCAACCGTGAACTGACGCTGGCCCGCTACGAACTGGCCCTGGAGGCCACCCGTCGCCCCGAGCTGCGGACCCACTTCGACGCGGCCGGAGCCCGCTTCCGGGACCGGCTCACCGCCCTGGTCACGGCGATGGGCTCGACGGACCCGGCCCGGCACGTCCTGTCGCTGGTGGCCTGGGCGGACGGGCTGATGTTCAGCTGCGTGGCCGGGTCGTTCCACGCGGAGGTGCCGAGCCTCGACGAGGTGCGGGCAGGACTGCGGGAACTGCTCGCCGGGATGCCGGGCGTCTCACCACGCGTGGCCCGCACCGAGCGCGGGTGACCCTGCCGCGTGCCGCGACGACGGGTTCCTTCTGACCGGAACGCGACCACCGGAACCCGCGTGATCGAGGAGTACGCCCGCCGCAACGGCCACCCCGACCTCGCGCGCGAGCGCGTCGACGGCGTCACCGGTGGCTGACGTCACGTCACCCCGGGAGGGTCACCGCCACCCGTAAGGGGCGGTGGATCACCCGTGTGGGCCATTCCGCGCCGGTCTGCCGCCCTTGCGCGGACCGGACCCACCAGAGTGGCGCGGGTGCATCGAACGACGACGACTACCGCAACGCTCCTCCTGACCGTGGCCGTCTCGGCCCTCGCCGGATGCGTGACCATCCAGTACCCGTCCGCGCCCGGCAAGCCCGCGGCCGGCCGGACCGCGACACCTCCCCGGCCGTCCCTGCCCCGGCCGGAGCGGGAGACCGACCGGGAGACCGGGCGGCAGGTCGTGCAGTCACCGGCCCTGGAGGCGCTGGAGATGGTCGGGAAGGACCGTGGGCCGGTGTCGAGCGCACCCCCTCCCACCCCGACGGCACCGGCCGAACAGCCACCCCCGTCCCGCTCGCAGGCGAAGAAACCGCACCCGCGTCCCCGGTCGGCGCACCCGGAACCCCGGCGTCCCGCGCAGCCGCACGTCCAGGTCCCCGACGTACGCGACGACGGGCGAAAGGAAGCGCGCGGGAACACCGATGTGTGCGCGCTCGGCAGGCAGCACGGGGGCTGGCGCACAGACAGCCCGGAGGCGGTGATCTGCGAGCAGACGTACGGACGGTAGAGCGTCAGTCGCGGCGGGGGCCGCCCAAACCGCCCTCCCCCAACCGCAGCTCCATTCTGCTGATCGCCGCCCGTACCCCGTCCCCGTAGCTGTCGTCGCCCAGCGCGCCGGCCGCTCGCCGTGCCCTGCGCACATGGGTGCGGGCGGCCTCGGAGCGGCCCAGCTTCACGTAGTCCGCGGCCAGGTTGAGGTGCAGCGAGGGGTACAGCGCCCGCACCTCCAGTGAGCTCTCGTGCTCCTCCGCCGCCGTGAGGGCGCGCAGGTCCCAGGCGAGTTCGTCGAAGGGGTCGTCCTGGGTGTCGGCCAGATAGTGGGCCACAGTGCAGCGGTGCAGGGCGTCGCCGTCCTCGCCGATCTCGGTCCAGAGGTCGAGCAGCCGGCGCCGGGCCTCCTCACGGTCTCCTCCGTGGTGCAGCATCACGACCTGCCCGATGCGCGTCAGCACGGCGTCCGGCGCCGCCTGCCCCTGTCGATGCTCCGCCACCGCGCCCTCCTTGCGTCGATGTCACGACGCTAACCGCAAGCGGTGACAATCCCGGTCAGGCGGCACCGGGCCGGTCCCGGGAGGGACCGGCCCGGCGGGGTCGGGACCGGCGGAATCAGGCCAGGTTCGGGATCGTCCAGTCGATCGGCTCGTGGCCCTGCTGGGCCACCGCTTCGTTGATCTGCGTGAACGGACGGGAGCCGAAGAACTTCTTCGCGGACAGCGGGGAGGGGTGCGCGCCCTTGACCACCGCGTGCCGCGTCTCGTCGATCAGCGGCAGCTTCTTCTGCGCGTAGTTGCCCCACAGGACGAAGACCGCCGGGTCGGGCCGGTCGGCCACCGCGCGGATCACCGCGTCCGTGAACTTCTCCCAGCCCTTGCCCTTGTGCGAGTTCGCCTCGCCGGAGCGGACGGTGAGGACCGCGTTGAGCAGCAGCACGCCCTGCCGGGCCCACGGCATGAGGTAGCCGTTGTCCGGGACGGGGGTGCCCAGCTCCTCGTGCATCTCCTTGTAGATGTTGCGCAGTGACGGCGGGATCTTCACGCCGGGCCGCACCGAGAAGCACAGGCCGTGCCCCTGGCCCTCGCCGTGGTACGGGTCCTGGCCGAGGATCAGGACCTTCACCCGCTCGTACGGCGTCGCGTCGAGCGCGGCGAAGACCTCCTCGCGCGGAGGGTAGACGGGACCCTTCGCTCGCTCCTCCTCGACGAACTCCGTCAGCTCCTTGAAGTAGGGCTGCTGCAGCTCGTCACCCAGGACCCCGCGCCAGGACTCGGGCAGCATGGCGGTGTCGGTCACGTCAACGTCCTTCGTTGTGCGGTCACTTCCAGGCCACAGAACCTACAGGTGACCACTGACAACGGGCTCCCCGGTCCGCCTCGCCGGCCGCTACCAGCTGGTCTTGCGGGACAGCTCCCACATCATCATGATCGTCGACGGGTCCAGCGCCCGCTCCCCGCCCGAGATGTCCTCGTTCGAGGCGACGTACTGCTTGCCCTGCCACAGCGGCAGCAGCCGGGCGTCGTCCACGAGGATCTGCTGGGCCTGCTGGAACTCCTTCACCACGTTGGCACGGTCGCTCTCCTGACGGGAGCGGGGCAGCAGCACGTCGGTGATCTGCTTCTCCGGATAGGGCGTGCCGAGCGCGTTCTGCTCGCCGACGAAGGGGGCGATGAAGTTGTCGGCGTCCGGGAAGTCCGGCGCCCAGCCGCGGCCGAAGACCGGGTACTCGCCCTTCTGGTAGCCGACCACGTAGGTCTTCCAGGGGCGGCTCTTCAGGGTGACCTCGAACAGCTTCGAGTCCTCCAGCTGCGCCTTGATCTCCTTGAACTCCAGGGCGGTGTCCGAGCCGTAGCGGTCGGTGGTGTACCAGAGGGTGAGCGGGACGGGCGTGTCGATGCCGGCCTCGGAGAGGAGCTCGCGGGCCTTGGCCGGGTCCGGTTCGCCGAAGTCGTCGAAGAATTTCGTGGTGTGGCCGGTCAGGCCCTTGGGGACCATGGAGTACAGCGGGTCGACGGTGTCCTTGTAGACCTTGTGGGCGATCGCGGCCCGGTCGATGACCTGGGCGACGGCCCGGCGGACGGCGAGCTCGTTCGCCATCGGGTCCTTGGGGTTGAACACCAGGTAGTTGATGTTGCTGGAGGTGCCCTCGACGAGCTCCAGGCCCTCGTTGTCGGCGCCCTTGCTCTCCAGGGCGACGATGTCGTCGGCGGCGAGGCCCTGGTAGGTGATGTCGATCTGCTTGCTCCGCAGCGCCTTGACCATCTCGCCGGAGTCCTGGAAGTAGCGGATCGTGACCGCGTTGTTGCGGCGGTCGGCGAAGCCCTTGTAGCTGTCGTTGCGCACGAGTACGGCCTGCTTGCCCTCCTCGTACGTCTCCAGCCGGTACGGCCCGGAGCCGACGATGCCCTCGCCCTCGCGCAGCGACCTCGCGGGGTAGTCCTCGGGGGCGACGAGGGACATGGCCGGGGTGGCGAGCACGAACGGGAAGGTGGTGTCGGCCTTGTTGAGCCGGAAGACGACCTCGTGGTCGTCGACCGCCTCGACCCGGTCGAGGCTGCCCAGCAGTCCGGCGGGGCCGCTGGGCGCGTCGATCTGCCTGATGCGGTCGATCGAGTACTTCACCGCCGCGGCGTCCAGCTTGTCGCCGTTGGAGAAGGTGAGGCCCTCGCGCAGTTCGCAGCGGTAGGCGCGGTTGGAGGCGTCGGTGAACTCGCAGCTCTTCGCGGCGTCCGGCTGGGGCGTGATCGCGCCGTTCGGGTAGGCGAGGAGCGTCTGGTACACGTTGCGGAACAGCTCCCAGGAGCCGTCCCAGGAGGCCGCGGGGTCCAGCGTGCTGGGGGCGCTCGTGGTGCCCACGACGATCGGCCCGGCGTCGTCGGAGCTCTCCTCCCCGAGGAGTCCGCATCCCGCCACCAGCGATATGGACACGATCGCAGCCACTTGCTGCAGGGATCGCTTCCGGTTGAACACGCGCACGCTCCTCGATCTGCCATACCAAGGGTCGGCAGACCATACCGCAGCGCCACGCCGGGTGATGCAGCGACGGGGGAGCGTTCTTGATCACGTCGGACGGTGACGACGTTGTCATCACGCCCCGTGGTGGCCGTACGACGCCACGGGCGCCGCCCCCGACGAGGAGGCGACGCCCGTGTCTCGTGCGGTGCGCGAGGTCAGCCCACGCCGGCGTTGAGGAAGATGCCGCCGTCCACGACGAGCGTCTGGCCGGTGACCCAGTCCGACTGCTCGGAGGTCAGGAACGCGGCGGCGCCGCCGATGTCGGAGGGCACGCCGAGCCGGCCGAGCGGGTAGGAGGCGGCCGCCTCCGCCTCCCGGCCCTCGTACAGGGCCTGCGCGAACTTGGTCTTCACCACGGCGGGGGCGATCGCGTTGACCCGCACCTTCGGCGCGAACTCGTGCGCCAGCTGCTGGGTCAGGTTGATCATCGCGGCCTTGCTGACGCCGTAGGCGCCGATGAAGGGCGAGGCCGACAGGCCGGCGACGGAGGCGATGTTCACGATGGCGCCGCCGTTGTCCTTCTGCCAGGCGTGCCAGGTGCGCTGGGCGAAGCCGAGCGCGGAGACCACGTTGGTCTCGAAGACCTTGCGCGCCACGTCCAGGTCGAGGTCGGCGATCGGCCCGAACACCGGGTTCGTACCGGCGTTGTTGACCAGGTAGTCGACGCGGCCGAAGGCCTCCATCGTGCGCTCGACGGCGGCGGCCTGGTGCTCCACGTCGTGGGCCTTGCCGGCGACGCCGATGACCCGGTCGGCGCCGAGCTTCTCGACGGCCTCCTTCAGGGCGTCCTCGCCGCGGCCGGTGATGCAGACCCGGTCGCCGCGGGCGACGAGCGCCTCGGCGACGCCGTAGCCGATGCCGCGGCTGGCGCCCGTGACGAGGGCGACCTTGCCGGAGAGTGCGGGCAGTTCAGTCATGTCGGTGTTCCCCGTGATCCCTAGTCGAGCGGTCCGCCGGCCACGTACAGCACCTGGCCGGAGACGAAGCCGGCGGCCTCGTTCGTGAAGAAGGCGATCGCGTTGGCGATGTCGTCGGGCTCGCCGACGCGCTGCACCGGGATCTGGGTGGCCGCGGCGGCCTTGAACTCCTCGAAGCCCATGCCGACCCGGTCGGCGGTCGCCGCCGTCATGTCGGTGGCGATGAAGCCGGGGGCGACGGCGTTGGCGGTGATGCCGAACTTGCCCAGCTCGATGGCCAGGGTCTTGGTGAAGCCCTGGAGACCGGCCTTGGCGGCGGAGTAGTTGGCCTGGCCCCGGTTGCCGAGCGCGGAGGACGACGAGAGGTTGACGATACGGCCGAAGCCGGCGTCGACCATGTGCTTCTGGACGGCCTTCGTCATCAGGAACGAGCCGCGCAGGTGCACGCCCAGGACCGTGTCCCAGTCGGAGACGCTCATCTTGAACAGCAGGTTGTCGCGGAGCACGCCCGCGTTGTTGACGAGGATCGTCGGCGCGCCGAGCTCCTCGACGACGCGCGCGATCGCCGCCTCGACCTGGGCCTCGTCGGAGACGTCGGCGCCGACCGCGATCGCCCGGCCACCCGCCGCGGTGATCTTCTCGACGGTGTCCTTGCAGGCGGCCTCGTCGAGGTCGATCACCGCGACCGCTCGGCCCTCGGCGGCCAGCCGTACGGCGGTGGCGGCGCCGATGCCGCGTGCCGCGCCGGTGACTACTGCGACTCGCTGCTCTGTGGTGGACATTGCTGCTTCTCCTCGCCCTTGGGATGCGGCTCCTGCGACCGGCTCATCGGTGAGCGACCGCTTAGTACCTTCAGCAGACGTGACGCTAGAAGCCCTGGCACCCGGTGTCAACGGCCCACCGCGCGCGTGTGATCCATTACCTCACCAGCAGCTCGAGCAGTCGGTCCGCCTCGGCGGCCGGATCGGTGGTGAGTCCGGTGTGCACCGGCCCCGGCTGGACGATCGTGGAGCGGGGCGCGATCAGCCAGCGGAAGCGCCGCCCGGCGTCGTCGCCGGCCGCCTGACCGGCCGCCTCCCCGCCGCCGCACACGCCCTCGACGGCGCGCAGCGCGGCGCGCACCCCGGCCACGTCCGCGTCCGGGTCGAGGGCCAGCAGCCGGGCCTCGTCCAGGTGGGTGCGGGCGCCGACGTAGGCCTGCGCGCGGCAGTAGACGAGCACACCGGCGTTGACGCACTCGCCGCGCTCGACGCGGGGGACGACGCGCAGCAGGGCGTACTCGTAGACGTCCCGGTCGTTCGCCTCGCTCGCCCTGATGATGTGGCGGTCGTTCACTCGGCCCCCTTGATGCGTTCGTGGATGACGGCGGCGCGCGTGAGCAGGGGTGCCGCGTAGGCACGGCGCAGCGCGTCCGGAGTGTCGAAACCGGGCTCGTCGGTCAGCCAGGCGTCGGGGATCTCGGCGGTGACCTCGGCGAGGAGGTCGGCGGTGACCAGCGGGGCCAGCTCGGCGGCCGCGGCGGCGGTGTCCGGCCGGAAGCGGGCCAGGGCGTGGTCGGTGGCGTCGTAGGGGCGGGCGGCGGAGGTCGCGGCCGAGGGCCAGTTGTGGTGCCAGATCATGGTGGCGCCGTGGTCGATGAGCCACAGGTCCCCGCGGCGCACGAGCAGGTTGGGGTTGCGCCAGGAGCGGTCGACGTTGTTCACCAGCGCGTCGAACCAGACGATCCGGCCGGCCTCCTCGGGGCTCACCGGGAAGGCGAGCGGGTCGAAGCCGAGGGCTCCGGAGAGGAAGTCCATGCCGAGGTTGGTGCCGCCGCTGGAGCGCAGCAGCTCCTGCACCTGCTCGTCGGGCTCGCCCAGCCCCAGCACCGGATCGAGGGCTACGGTCACCAGGCGGGGCACCCTGAGGCCGAGCCGGCGGGCGAGTTCCCCGCAGACCACCTCCGCGACGAGCGTCTTGCGGCCCTGTCCGGCGCCGGTGAACTTCAGGACGTAGGTCCCGAGGTCGTCGGCCTCGACGAGCCCCGGCAGCGAGCCGCCCTCACGCAAGGGGGTGATGAAACGGGTCGCGACGACTTCCTTGAGCATCGCCCCAGGCTACTGGGGTGCGCGCGGTCCGCCGTGCGCGGCCGACAGCTCCGCGACAGCTGTGGCTTACGCCCGCCCGACCTCGAACGGGTCAGCATCTCGGCAGTGTCCGGACCTGGCGGTGGCGCTGAACAAGCGGCGCCGACGGCCCGTACATCTCAGCAGATCATCGAACCCCCTGAAGGGAACCTCAGCATGACGAGCGCATCCGTCAAACCCGTCCCGGGTCCCGCCCGCCGTACCGTCGTGGCGGCCGCCGGAGCCGCGGGCCTCACCGTCGCGCTGACCGCGTGCGGGGGCTCCGACGACGACGCGTCGAGCTCGTCGGCCTCGTCCGGCGGCAGCACCGGCTCGACCGGTTCCACCGGCGGCTCCGAGTCCGCGAGCACCGGCGGCGCGGCGGCCGGCAGCGCGCTCACGACGACCGCCGAGATCCCCGAGGGCGGCGGGAAGGTCTTCGACGCCGAGAAGGTGGTCGTCGTGCAGCCGACGGCGGGCGAGTACAAGGCGTTCTCGGCCGTGTGCACGCACGCGGGCTGCGCGGTGAAGAGCGTCGCCGACGGCGTGATCAACTGCCCCTGCCACCAGAGCAACTTCTCCGTCACGGACGGCAGCGTGAAGAGCGGTCCGGCGACGAAGCCGCTGCCCGAGGTGCAGATCACGGTCAGCGGGGACTCGATCAGCCTCGCCTGACGCTCGCACCCGGCCGTTCGAAGCACGCCAGCACCTCGTCCGTGGTCGCGACCGTGGCGACCAACGCGAGGGTGTGACGGACCATCGCGGGGGTGTACTCCGAAGGCACCCCCGCGACGGCGTCGGCCGGCACGACGACCGTGTAGCCGCGGTTGACCGCGTCGAAGACGGCGTTGGGCACCGCCACGTTGGCGGAGACACCGGTGACGACCAGGGTGCGGCATCCGAGGTTGCGCAGCAGGGCGTCGACGTCGGTGCCCTGGATCGGCGACAGGCCGTGCAGCCGTCGTACGACGAGGTCCTCCCCGGTCACCTCGATCGGGGGTGCCACGCGGACGGCGGCGGTGCCGGAGAGCTGCTGGACGGGAAGGCGTGCGGCGGCGCGGAACAGGCGGGCGTTGCGGCTCGCGCCCCGGCCGTCGGGGCGGCGTTCGGCGACGGCGTGGATGACCTGGACGCCGCTGACGTGCGCGCCGGCCACCAGGCGGGCGACGTTGGCGAGGGCGCCCGACTCCCGTGCCTCGCGGGCGAGTTCGGGCAGCGCGGCGTCCGGTCCGACGACGCCCCGCTGGCACTCCACGGTCAGCAGGACGGTGCTCGTGGGGTCGAGGAGTGCACCGAGCTGTTCGTGGGACGGCATGGTTCCTCCAGGGCGTCCGTCCGGTGAGGTCGGGCGAGGATAGCCACCGTTGCGTGAGCCCGGAAGAAGACCCATCCTTTTCTGACCGTCCTTTTTTGACGTGTTGTCAGAGGATCTCTGGCACGACGTGAGAGAAGAGAACAGGAAAGAGGGCCGGATGACCGTCACTCAGCGCCGGGGCCGGAAGATCATGATGACGCCGGGCGAGCTGGACGCGTTCCTCACCACCCAGCGCACCTGCCGGGTCGCCACCGTCTCCACCGACGGCGCCCCGCACGTCAGCGCCCTGTGGTTCCTGTGGGACGGCTCGGCCCTGTGGCTGTACTCGGTGGTGCGCAGCAAGCGGTGGGCGGATCTGCGCCGCGATCCGCGGGTCGCGATCGTGATCGACACGGGCGAGGAGTACGAGTCGCTGCGGGGCGTCGAGCTGTCCGGCACCGTCGAGTTCGTGGGCGAGATCCCGCGCACCGGGGAGCTGTGCGCCGAACTCGACGCCGTGGAGACGCTGTTCGCGCGCAAGAACTTCGGGCTGGAGTCGATGCCGCACGACGGGAGGCACGCGTGGCTGCGGCTGCGGCCGGAGAAGATCGTCTCCTGGGACTTCCGCAAGCTGGCCGCCGGATAGGCCCACCGGCAGGCCGGCCGCCGGAGGAGCCAGCCGGCGGAGGGATCAACCCGCTCGGAGGGGGGTCCGGGCGGAGTGGTCTACCGGTCGGAAGGGTCAGCCGGCGGAGGGGTCGGCCGGCTGGGGGGTCACCAGCGGAGGTGACCGGCGGAGGGGATCAGCCGACCTCCTCCGCCGCCGACTTCAGCGCCCCGACCGCCGCCCTGATCGACGGGCGGCGGTCGGCATCCGCGCGCCACACGGCGTACACGTGCCGGCGCACCCGCTGCTTGAGCGGGACCATGACGACCCCCTCGGGCACCGGGTGCCGGCCGAGCAGCGGTGCGATGCACACCCCCAACCCGGCGGCCACCAGCCCCAGTTGGGTGTGCGTCTCGGCTGCCCGATGGACGAGGATCGGCTCGATGCCGCGGGAGCGCAGTGTGAACATCAGCCACTCGTGGCAGAACTCGCCCTCGCCCCAGGTGATCCACTCGTCCTCGGCGAACTCCCCGAGGTCCACCTCGTCCCGCCCGGCCAGGGGATGGCCGGCCGGCATCGCCACGTCGGCGGGGTCGTCGAGGATGGGCGCCTTGACCAGGCCGTCCGGGACCGGCATCGGCTTGTTGTACCAGTCGAGGACGACGGCGAGGTCGAGGTCGCCGCGCACCACCCCGGCGACGCCGCCCTCCGGCTCCAGCTCGCAGGAGCGCACCCGCAGACTGGGGTGCTCCTTGCGGAGGTCGGCGAGCGCGGTGGGAAACAGTCCGCGCGCCGCGGTCGGAAAGGCCGACAGCCTCAACTCCCCCACCACCTGGCCCCGTTGCGCCTCCAGGTCGGACTGGGCGAGCTCCACCTGCGACAGGATGCGGGCCGCGTGCTCGGCGAGCAGCCGGCCCGCGTCCGTCAGCCGCACGCCCCGCCCGTGCCTGGCGAGGAGCCGCTGCCCGACCTCCCGCTCCAGCTTGGCCATCTGCTGCGAGACGGCCGACGTCGTGATGTGCAGCCCCGCGGCGGCACCGCTGACCGAGCCGTGCCGGGCCAGTGCGTCGAGAGTGCGCAGGCGCTCCAGGTTCAACATGTAAGTGATGCTACGAGATACCACGCGCGAAATCTCGATTGTGCTACGAGGACTCTGTCCACCACCGTAATGACCATGACCACCGCCGCCTCGACCCCCGCCTCCGCCGCCTCCGCCACCACCACCTCCGCCACCTCGATCTCCGCCTCCGTCACGCCGGCCTCGGCGACGCGGACGCGCCCCCGCCGCACCCCCGACTGGCGCCTGCGCTTCGTCGTGCTGTCACTGATCTGGGGCTTCAGCTTCCTGCTCATCAAGGTGGGCACGGAGGGCTACGCGCCCTTCCAGGTGACCCTCGGCAGGCTGGCGTTCGGCACGGCGGTGCTGGCGGTCGCGATGGCGGTGAAGCGGGAGCGGCTGCCGCGCGGGGCGCGCACCTGGGGCCATCTGACGGTCGCCGCCCTCCTCCTGAACGCCCTGCCGTTCTCGCTGTTCGCCTACGCGGAGCTGACGATCCCGTCCACGCTCGCGGGCATCTGCAACGCGACCTCGCCGCTGTGGGGCATGGCCCTGTCCCTGGTCGCCCTCTCCGAGGACCGCCCGACCCGGGTCCGGGTCGCGGGCCTGGGCCTCGGCTTCCTCGGCGTCCTGACGGTCCTGGGCGCCTGGCAGGGCTTCGACGGCCTCGACGGCCGGGGCACGGCACTGGCCCTGCTCGCCTCCCTGAGCTACCCGATCGGCTGGATCTACGTCCGCCGCACCCTGGCCGGCACCGGTTCCTCGGCCCTGTCGACGACCGGCGCGCAACTCCTCCTGGCGACCGTCCAACTCGCCGTCGTCACCCCGCTGTTCACCAGCTTCCCGAGCAGCTTCCCGCTCGTGCCGCTGCTCGCGATCGCCGCGCTGGGCGCCCTCGGCACCGGTTTCGCCCTGCTGATCCAGTACGGCCTGGTCACCGAGGTCGGCCCGACGACCGCCCAGATGGTCACGTACTTCATCCCGGTCATCGCCACGGCAGCGGGCGTGCTGCTCCTCGGCGAGTCCCTGAGCTGGTCGACACCGGTCGGCGCGGTGATCGTGCTGGCGGGGGCGGCGCTGACGCAGGTGCGCGGGAAGCGGTAGACGGCGACGCGGGGGTGCCGGGCGCGTCGTCGGGCGCGACGGCGCTTCGCGCACACCCGCCCCTGGACCGTGCCTTCCGGATCATCCCGGCGCCGCGGCCCCGAGCCGGGCTGATCCGCAGGACACGGCCTAGACATAGCCGCGCCCCGGCGCCGGCCGCACCGCGGCGGCGACCGCGTCCGCCAACCGCCCGGCCTCTCCCTCGGTCAGCGTCGACACGGTGATCCGAATCCCGGGCGGGGAGCCGATCCTGAACCGCGCGCCCGGCGCGACGGCCCAGCCCGCCTGCAACAACCGCGCGACGGCCCCGGTCTCGTCCGGCACGGGAACCCACACGTTCATCCCACTCCGCCCGTGGGCGCTCACCCCCCGCTCCGCCAGCGCCGCGATCAACGCGTCACGGCGGCCGCCGTACGCCGCCGCGACCGCCCGCGTGTCCACCGCGCCGTCGGCCCACAGGCGGACCAGGGCCCGCTGGGTGATCCGGCTGACCCAGCCGGGCCCGAGCCGCTGCCGCCCGCGGACCCGGTCGAGGGTGAGGTCGTCCCCGGTGAGGACGGCGATCCGCAGGTCGGGGCCGTACGCCTTGGCGGCCGAGCGCACGAACGCCCAGTGCCGGGTGACGCCCGCGAGGGGGTGCAGGGGCAGGTCGACGATCCGGTGGCCGTGGTCGTCCTCGATGAGCAGGGTCCGCGGATGCTCGCGCAGCACGTCCCGCAGGGCACGCGCGCGCGTGGCGCTCACCGCGGCGCCGGTCGGGTTCTGCGCCCGGTCCGTGACGATCAGCGCGCGTGCCCCCGCCGCCAGGGCACGGGCCACGTCCTCGGGAAGCGGCCCGTCGTCGTCCACGCCGACCGGCGCCGGGCGCAACCCGAGCGCCGGTACGAGGTCGAGCAGCGAGCCCCAGCCGGGATCCTCGACGGCCACGGTGTCTCCGGGTTTGAGATGCGCGGCGAGGACGCGCTCGATGGCGTCCAGCGAACCGGAGGTGACGGCCACGGGCCCGGCCGGGACCGCGTCCGCGTCGAGCTCCTCCCGGGCCACCCGCCTCAGTTCGGGATCCACGGGCTCGTGTCCGTACAGGACCGGCTCGCGGTCGCCCCGCGCGGCGGCCCACGCGAACGCCGGCGCGAGGGGCGGCAGCAGCGCCGTGTCGGGATTGCCGGCGGCCGCGTCCCGCACACCCTCCGGAACCTCCACCCGGATGAACTCGCGACCGGTCGTGGCCGGCTTGGAGCGCACCCGGCTGCCGCGGCGTCCGTCGGTCTCGATCACCCCGCGCTCGCGCAGCGTGCGGTACGCGGCCGCGACGGTGTTCGGGTTCACCCCGAGCCGCTCCGCCAACTCTCGCATCGGCGGCAGCAGTTGCCCCGGCTCCAGCTCACCGGCGCTCACCGCGCGCTCGATGCTCGCGGAAATGTCCGCTGCACGTCGACCCTTGATCGGATACTCTCCTAGCACAAAGCCGATTATGCACTAGTGCAATGGAGAGCGCCATGCAGGGGACCACGCAGCCCACGACGCCCGCCGCCTACACCCCGACCGACCGCACGGTCCCCACCCGGTCCGCGCAGAAGGCCTCCTACGACAGGGAGCTGGTGCACGCGATACTCGACGAGGGGTACGTCTGCCACCTGGGCTTCGTCCGCGACGGCGCGCCCGTCGTACTGCCGACGCTGTACGGCCGGGTCGGCGAGACGCTCTACGTCCACGGCTCGACGGGTTCGCGCCCACTGCGGATGGCGGGGCAGGCCGACCCTGGGCTGCCGGTGTGCCTGACGGTGACGCACGTCGACGGGCTGGTCCTGGCCCGCTCCGCCTTCCACCACTCGATCAACTACCGCTCGGTGGTGGTGCACGGGCTCGCCCACGACGTCACGGACCCCGAGGAGAAGCGGGCGGCGCTCGACGCCCTGGTCGACCACGTCGTCCCCGGCCGGGCCGCCGGCTCCCGCCCCGCCAACAAGAAGGAACTGGCCGCCACCGCGGTGATCCGCCTCGACCTGGACGAGGTCTCGGCCAAGACCCGCACCGGCGGGGTGAACGAGGAGCCCGAGGACCTCGCCCTCCCCCACTGGGCGGGCGTGGTCCCCCTCCTCAAGGGCTACGGCACCCCGCTCCCGGAGGCCGACCTGGCCCCGGGCACCGAACTCCCGGACTACCTGGCGGTCCCGTGACCCCGGGCCGCCTCCGGGACGCGGGGCGGGCCGCCACCGCAGCCCGCCCCCGACCGGCCCTCAGGCGGCTCGTGCCCCGCTGCGCGCCTCCCCCACCGCCAGGCCTGTCACCGAGCCCAGCATGAGCAGGGTGCCGACGAGGACCGGCGCCGTGAGGCGCTCGCCCAGGAGGGCCACGGCCAGGACCGTTGCGCTCACCGGCTCCAGCAGCATGATCACGGACACGGTGGCGGACCGTACGACGGCCGCGCCCGCGAAGTAGAGGGCGTAGGCGAGGGCCGTGGGCACCGCGGCGATGTAGGCCAGCAGCGCCAGGAGACGCGCCGGTTCGGCACTGTGCGGCACCAGCCCCTCGGCCAGGGCGAACGGCAGCAGGCACACGGCGGTGACCGCGAACGCGCCGACCGTGGTGGAGGAGGCGTCCGTACCGCCGTCGCGGCCCCAGCGGCGGGTGAGCAGGGTCATCGCGCTGTATCCGGCGGCGGACAGCAGGGCGAGCAGCACACCCGTCGGGTGTACGGCCGTCGCCTCGTCGCCGAGG
This sequence comes from Streptomyces sp. NPDC014995, assembly GCF_043080745.1. Classification (NCBI taxonomy): domain Bacteria; kingdom Bacillati; phylum Actinomycetota; class Actinomycetes; order Kitasatosporales; family Streptomycetaceae; genus Streptomyces; species Streptomyces sp. NPDC014995. Next base: position 42,558 of record NZ_JBIBVX010000013.1, on the reverse strand, counting down.
AGGAGCACCCCGAGCCCGGCGAGTGCTCCGGCGACGGCGAGCGCCCCGCCCCGGCCGAGCCGCTCGCCCAGGGTCAGCCGGGCACCGAGCGCGATCAGGACGGGTCCGGCGCCGAGCGTGACGACCGTGGCGACGGCCAGGCCGGTGGCCGAGACGGCCGCGAAGTAGGCCGTCTGGAAGACCGCGAGACCGACGCCGGTGATGGCGGTGCGCAGGGCCGTGCGGCGGAGGTGCCCCTGCGCGCTCACGCCCCCGGTGGCGGCGCGGACCGCACTGGCGGAGCGGGCGCGGCCCGGGCGCAGGTGGCGGGCGGCGAGCAGCAGCACGAGCCCGGCCGCGCAGCGCCAGAAGGACAGGGCGACGGCACCGAGATCGCTGGTCCGGTAGACCAGGGAGGCGGCGGCGCCGGCCGTGCCCCAGGCGGCGCCGGCGACGATCAGACAGAGCAGGCCCCGCCCTACGGGCAGGCGGGAGGCCGTGGAAACGGAAGCAGTGACAGACACGCGTTCTCTCCGCAGAGGTCCAGAAGTGCGAGGAAGGACCGCCGGTCGTGCGGCGGGCCGTGGACTTCTTCTGCGGGCAGCACCGTTGCGCCCGGCACCCGGTGCCGGGCGTGCTTCACCGGAGGGCCCGCCTCAGGCGGCCGGAGGCGGAAGAACGAGTGCGTCCGAATACATGATCCGCACCCTAGGTGGCGGTTCCGCGGGCGGACAACTCCCTTTCGGGGCTGCCGCCGGCCACCGGTTCCGCGGAGCCCCTGGACGGTGTGGAGGACTGGGCGATGAAGGCGCCCAGCAGGACCACGGCACCGCCCACGATCTGCGGGGCCGAGAGGTGCTCGCCGAGCAGGAACCAGGCCAGGACGGTCGCGATGACCGCCTCCAGGCACGCCACGACGCCCGCGACCTGCGGGGAGAGGCGGCGCACGGAGACCACACCGGTGACGTAGGCGACGACCGTGGCGATCAGCACGATCCAGCCGAGCAGCAGCCACGCCGGGACCTCGGTACCGTCCATGCGGGCGGAGTGCGCGAGCAGGGACCAGTCCATGCCCCAGGGGCGGGCGACGACGGTCAGCACGGCGGCGCCGGTGAGGAGTCCGTAGGCGATGACCCCGAGCGGGTCGGGGGCGCCGTCGCCGGAGTCGCTGCCCTGGTCGGACAGGACGAAGTAGCCGACCTGGCAGCAGGCGGCGGCGAGCGCGAGAAGCAGACCGAGGGCGTCGAAGCCGAGCCCCGACCAGACCTCGACGACACAGGCCAGCCCGCCCACCGCGAGGACCACCCCGAGCGCGGCGGCACGCGTCACCGGCCGCCGCTGCACGAACCGCACCCAGCCCAGCACCAGGGCGGGCGCGAGGTACTCCACGAGCAGGGCGACCCCGACGGGGATCCGGGAGATCGCGGCGAAGTAGAAGGCCTGGACGCCGGCCACACCGAGCAGGCCGAAACCGGCGAGCAGTGCGGGCCGGTGGCGCAGCAGCGCACGGTGACGTACGGCCAGCGGCAGCATCACCAGGGCCGCGCCCGTCACCCGCAACCACACCACGTGCAGCGGGTCGAGCCCCGCCTCGATCAGTGGTTTGGCCGCCACCCCCGATCCGCCGAAGGCGATGGCCGACCCGATCGCCAGAGAGAGCCCGAGGCCCTTTCCGCGGTTGCCCTGACTGCTCACAGACGTATGCACCGGCACATGATGACAGGCGACGACATGAGCGTCACCCCTGTTGACACCTGTCTCAGCGCCTGGACGGGGAGGAAGCGACGGAGGGGACTGTGAAGGGGGCCTCGGAGAAGCGGGGTAGGGGCGCGCGAGGACGGTGGAAGGGGCCTCGGAGAAGCGGGGTAGGGGCGCGCGAGGACGGTGGAAGGGGCCTCGGAGAAGCGGGGTAGGGGCGCGCGAGGACGGTGGAAGGAGCCTCGGAGAGGGCGGCGCGGAAGGGAGCCTCGGAGGGAGCGGGGAAGGGAGCGCGAGGGGACGGTGGGAGGCCGGTCAGGGAGCGGTCTCGCCGCCCCCGACGCACTCCTCGACGCCCTCCTCGACGCCCTCCCCGACGCCCTCCGCCCGGCCGCCCCGCAGGGCGTCTTCGACCCGGGCGCGCAGTTCGCCGGCGTCGACGCCGGCGCGGGTCAGGACCTCGACGGCCCGCGCCTCGGGGTCGGCGGCGATCGCGACCAGCAGATCGACGCCGCGGGCACGATCGACGCCACGGGAGCGGTCGCCGTCCGGCAAGCTCTCGGCGTCGCCGATGCGGCGAGCGGCGGCCCGGACCCGTGCGTGCGCCATCGCGGCGGCGGCGAGTGGCGAGTAGCCCCCGACTGCCGTGACGACCGGCTGGGCGCCGGAGTCCTCGACGGAGCCCTGCCAGCGCAGGCCGTAGCCGATGCTGCGCTGGACGAGGTAGCCGAGGAGCCGGGCGAGTCGGGGGCCGCCGTCGAAGGCGGCGCGCACCTCGGGGTCGTACTCCAGGAGGGAGTGCAGCAGATGGGCGGTGTCGATCTGCCGGTCCCCGTCCCGGACGGCCCGGCGTCGCGCACCGGCGAGCGCCGCCGCCAGTTCGGCGCTGAGCCCGGCGTCGTCGTCCATGGCGTGGGCCGCCTCGTCGCGGGCCGACTGCCGGGGAATACGGGGTAGCACATCCCCACCCCATCAGTCCCGCCCCGGCACGTCATCCACGGAGGGGAGCATCTTCGCGTCCCACACAGAGCGGACGGCGGGGCACGCGATCTCCTCCTTACGGAGGAGATCCGGCTGTTTTCCGTGCACAGCAGCACGCCGCCTGTCCCGCCACCTTCCTGACGGTTCGTCAGTATTGAATGTTGGCGGCCCTGCGGCTACGTTCCGCGACGCCGCAGCCCGAGTCGCCCGACACGAAGAGGTGGTCGCATGGCCGAAGTCAGCGCGGAGGCACGCATCCAGGCACCACCGGAGAAGGTGTGGGCCACCCTCACGGACTGGTCGGCGTACGGGGAGTGGAACACGACCCACACCAGCTTCCCCCGGGGCGGCCCGGAGAGCCTCGAGGTGGGCGCGACCTTCCAGGAGAACATGAAGCTGATGGGCTTCCCGGCCGAGGTCGAGTGGACCGTGGAGGAACTGGAGACCGCCCGCGTGCTGGCGATCCGAGGCAAGGGGCCGATGGCGGTGACCGTCGCCACGCGCTACACCCTCACCCCCGACGCCGACGCGACGGGCGTCCGCATCGACGGTGAGTTCACGGGCGCGGCCGTGTCGTTGATGGCGGGCAAGCTGAAGGACTCGGCGACCGCGGCCCTGAACGAGTCCCTGCGCAGGCTGGGCGGACTGGTGGCCTGACGGCCGCCCCGCACACGAAGGCGCCCCGCGGATCGCTCCACGGGGCGCCTCCTCTCACGGCGCGGAGGCCGTCAGTCCTCGTCGGCGAGGATCAGGTACAGCCTCTTGCGAGCGTCGTTGATGACGGCCAGGGCCTTCTCCCGCTGCTCCTTGCTGCCGGTCTTCCAGACCTGACCGAAGGCCTCCATCAGACCGAAGCCGGCCTGGCGGATCTCGCCGAGGGCCTCCCAGTCGACCCCTCGGGAGGCTTCCTCCCAGGGGGCGTCCGGGCCCTCCTCGGCCGCCGTGCGGCCCTCGTCGGTGAGCGAGAACAGCTTCTTGCCGCCCTCGGACGCACTGCTGATCAGGCCCTCGTCCTCCAGCAGCTGGAGGGTGGGGTACACCGAGCCGGGGCTCGGCTTCCACGCGCCACCGCTGCGCTCGGCGATCTCCTGGATCATCTCGTAGCCGTGCATGGGCCGGTCCTTGAGCAGGGCCAGGATCGAGGCCCGCACGTCACCGCGCCGCGCCCTTCCCCTCGGCCCGCCGCGCCCTCGTCCGCCCCAGGGCCCGGGGCCGAAGCCCGGCCCGAAGCCGCCGCCGGGGCCACCGGGGCCGAACCCCGGTCCGCCCGGACCACCCGGGCCGAAGGGCCCGAAGGCGGCCCGCCGTCCGTCGAAGCCGAAGCCGTCCCGGCCGCGCCGGGAGGGCCCACCCTGCAGATGTCCACGCTCGAATCCGTGGGAACGCATCGCCATCACTCCATTCATTCCATCGTTGATCTGTCGCGATGCGTCAACGATATATCGGAATAGTTCGCTCGGCAAGGCCCTCGCCCGCAGGACCCCGACCGCCCCTCCCCACCCCATCGGGCCGAGTCACCCCCACACCCGAAACTCGGCTTTGCATGATCATGCGTAATTGCGCATACTCTTCCTATGTCAAAGGTCCTCACCTCCCTTCCCGCCGGCGAGCGCGTCGGCATCGCCTTCTCCGGCGGTCTCGACACCTCGGTCGCGGTCGCGTGGATGCGCGACAAGGGCGCCATCCCGTGCACGTACACCGCCGACATCGGCCAGTACGACGAGCCCGACATCGCCTCCGTGCCCGGCCGCGCGAAGACCTACGGTGCCGAGATCGCGCGCCTGGTCGACTGCCGTGCGGCGCTGGTCGAGGAGGGCCTGGCCGCGCTGGCCTGCGGGGCGTTCCACATCCGCTCGGGCGGGCGTGCCTACTTCAACACCACGCCGCTCGGCCGCGCCGTCACCGGCACCCTCCTGGTCCGGGCGATGCTCGAGGACGACGTACAGATCTGGGGCGACGGCTCGACCTTCAAGGGCAACGACATCGAGCGGTTCTACCGGTACGGCCTGCTCGCCAACCCGCACCTGCGGATCTACAAGCCCTGGCTGGACGCGGACTTCGTGACCGAGCTCGGCGGCCGCAAGGAAATGTCGGAGTGGCTGCTCGCCCACGACCTGCCCTACCGCGACAGCACGGAGAAGGCGTACTCCACCGACGCCAACATCTGGGGCGCCACCCACGAGGCCAAGACCCTGGAGCACCTGGACACCGGCGTGGAGACCGTGGAGCCCATCATGGGCGTGCGGTTCTGGGACCCCGAGGTCGAGATCGCCACCGAGGACGTGACGATCGGCTTCGACCAGGGCCGCCCGGTGACGGTCAACGGCAAGGAGTTCGTCTCCCCCGTCGATCTGGTGATGGAGGCGAACGCCATCGGCGGCCGGCACGGCCTGGGCATGTCGGACCAGATCGAGAACCGGATCATCGAGGCCAAGAGCCGCGGCATCTACGAGGCGCCCGGCATGGCCCTGCTGCACGCGGCCTACGAGCGCCTGGTCAACGCGATCCACAACGAGGACACCCTCGCCCAGTACCACAACGAGGGACGCCGCCTCGGCCGGCTGATGTACGAGGGCCGCTGGCTGGACCCGCAGGCGCTGATGGTGCGCGAGTCGTTGCAGCGCTGGGTCGGCGCGGCCGTCACCGGCGAGGTGACGCTGCGGCTGCGGCGCGGTGAGGACTACTCGATCCTCGACACCACGGGCCCGGCGTTCAGCTACCACCCGGACAAGCTGTCCATGGAGCGCACCGAGGACTCGGCGTTCGGTCCGGCGGACCGCATCGGCCAGCTCACCATGCGCAACCTCGACATCGCCGACTCGCGCGCCAAGCTGGAGCAGTACGCCGGGCTCGGCCTGATCGGCACCGCCACCCCCGCCATCGGTGCCGCCCAGGCGGCCGCGACCGGGCTGATCGGGAGCATGCCGGAGGGTGGCGCCGAGGCCATCGCCTCCCGCGGTGAGGTCTCGGAGGACGACGAGATGCTGGACCGCGCCGCGATGGAGTTCGGCACGGACTGACCGGCCCCGCCCGTCGGGCACCACCACCGGGAAGGCCGGCTCGACGCCCACGGCGTGGAGCCGGCCTTCCGGTCACTGGTGGCTCCGGGGAAGCTCGGGCGCCGGCCGCGGTCCTGGTGCTGGTCCTGGTCCTGCCCCTGGTCCTCGTACCGGTTGGCCCTTGGGCCTGGTGCCGGTCCTGGTCTTGGCCCTAGTGCTGGTCCGCGGCCCGGTCCGGGTGGGCTCTACGCCGCCTGCGGCACGAAGGAGTGCATCTCGTCCCCCTCCGGCTGCACCACGCCGTAGATGCTCTCGGGGACCTCGTTCCAGACGCCCGGCAGATCACCCAGGGGCTCGGACACGATGAGGCGGGTGTCGTCGGAGATCTCCCGCAGGAACGCCAGGTCGGGATGGAGGGCGCGGAGCGTCTCCACCTCCGTGCTGTAGAAGAGCGAGCGCGAGGCTCTCTGGCTGGAGTAGCGGAAGCCCCACAGCCGCTGCCCGTCGGTGACGGCGACCGTCATCTGCAACGGGAACTCCACGCCGTGCTCGTGGCCGGTCCGTTCCACCAGGCCCGCCATCCGCGCGACGGCGCCGGGCGGGTCCTCCTCCAGGCCGAAGGTGAGAGCCAGGTAGAACATCATCTCGGAGTCCGTCGATCCCTCGATGTCGAGGAAGAGACGCGGGTCGACGGCCAGGGCGAGGTCGCGCCGGGTCCGGTGGAACTCGGCGATCGCGCCGTTGTGCATCCACATCCAGCGGCCGTGGCGGAACGGGTGGCAGTTGGTCTGCTGCACCGCGGAGCCGGTCGAGGCCCGGATGTGGGCGAAGAACAGGGGTGAGCGGACGTGGCCGGCGATCTCCCGCAGGTTGCGGTTGCTCCAGGCCGGGCCGATCTCCCGGATCACCGCGGGCGTGTCCACGTGCGGCCCGTACCAGCCGACGCCGAAGCCGTCACCGTTGGTCGTCTCGACCCCCAGCCGGGAGTGCAGGCTCTGGTCGATCAGCGAGTGCGTCGGCCGGTAGATGATCGTGTCGAGCAGCACGGGGGTGCCCGAGTAGGCGAGCCAACGGCACATGGTCCACCGCCTTCCTGGCCTCGAGGGCTCTCGCGGCGGGAGCCCTCCTCTCAGCATCCCAGCGTTCCCGTGGGGGTGCGCTGCCGGAGAACCGCCGCCGCGCGCAGTCGCCGGCCGCGCCGGGTCAGGCCCCAGGGCTTGAGGACCGAGATCACCGTCATGAAGACATAGGCCGACAGGGAGACGATCGGGCCGAACAGGACGTCCCCGGCGTCGGGCAGGGGTCCGCCCGCGGCGACGGCGGCGACGGCCGTGTCGACCCCGGGGCGCAGCGCGAAGGCCGTGGCGGTGATCGTGGCCAGGGTCAGCCAGAACTTCGTGCAGACCCAGCGGTGTCTCGCCAGTCCCCACGGCGTGCCCAGGGCCAGCAGCAGCCCGCTGAGGAGCGTGAGGAACGCTACGGGGAGCAGGAGCCAGTCGGCGAAGAGCTTCATGGCGCGGACGGAGGCCTCCACGGTGGCCGGGGATCCGGTGGTGGTCGCGGCGATCCCGAGGGCGAGCAGCCCCAGCGTGAGTCCGAGCCAGCATGCGGAGGCGGCCACGTGGACGGCGAGGGAGGCCCGGCGTGCGGGGCGGTCGAGTTTCACCCGCACCACGGTGCCGGGCGGGCGCGGACGGGACGTCCCACGGCGGGAGTAACCCCGTCTACTGGCCTGGGCGTACGAGGGCCGCCACAACGCGGTCCGGGCCGCTCGCGGAGGGTGACGTCAGGCGGTGCCGGCCCGGTGCGGGTGGTCGCGGTACCACTCGGCCGCCCGCGCGAGGCGGCTCAGCGGGCCGGGGCCCGGGGGCTCGCCGGTCAGCTTCCAGATCTCGTCGGCGAGGTACCAGTGGTCGCGGGCGGCCAGCGCGAACTGGCGTTCCGAGGCGCGGCCGGAGGTCGCCCGCAGGCGCTCCAGGCAGACGGGCCACGGCCAGTCCTCGGCCGGACGGGGCGGCAGGACGCCGAGCGCCGACAACTCCGCCAGCAGGTCGCCGATGCGTACGGGCTCGGGGTGGCCGACGTGGTAGACGCCGGGCGGCACCGGGCGGGGGCCCGTGGCGGCGGCGTTGATCAGGCGGGCGAGGTCGCCGACGTCGACCACGGACAGCAGGGCGCGGCCGCCGTCCCACTGCGCCGGCACCCGCTCGACGAGTTCCCGCAGACCGGGCACCACCCAGCGGTCCCCGGCCCCGAGCACGATCCCGGGCCGCAGGACGACGGCGCCCGCCTCGCGCGCGTACGCCTCGCCCGCCAGCCGGGTCCGGCTCACGGCGGAGGTCGGTGCGGCCGGGACCTCGTCGACGGCGATGCCCCGGTGCGGGCCGGCGCCGTAGACCGCGGCGGTGGACAGGTGCACCACGCGACGGACGCCGGCGCGCGTGGCCTCCGCCATCAGCGCACGTGTGCCCTCCACGTTGACCGCCTCGCACAGCCGCTCGTCCCCGCCGATGTACGACGCCAGGTGCACGACCGCCCCGGCGCCCTCGCACAGGCCGCGCAGCGCGCCCGGGTCGGTCAGGTCTGCGCGCACCCACTCGACCGGGGCGGCGGCCTCGGTCCCGGGTATCCGGCGCACCAACGCGCGGACCCGTCGTCCCCGTCTCCGCAGCGCGCGGAGCGCGTGCGATCCGATGAATCCGGTCGCGCCCGTCAGCACGATCGTGCCGTCGTCGTCCCTCGCCGTCGTGCCGTTCAGTGCCGCTTCCTCCCACTCGACGTCCTGCCGTCCACGGCCTGCCACTCCCCCAACGTCCCGGCGGGCGCGGCCGGTTCCGCCCGTGGCCGGTCCGGCCGGGACGGCGGAGGTGACACCCGGTCCGATCGAGCACTGTTCGGCGGGCGGAGGTCCGGCGTCCTCCGCCCGCCGCCGCTGCGCGTCCGCCGCCCCCGCCCCGGAACCAGGCCATGGCCCCCGAATTGGCCTTGGTCCCCGGCTTCCCCACCCCCTACCGTCTGCGGCATGCGGATTCGAATCGTCGACGCCTTCACCGACCGCCCCTTCGCCGGGAACCCGGCCGGGGTCCTGCTGCTCGACGCCTTCCCGGGCGACGACTGGCTCCAGAACGTGGCCATGGAGGTCAACCACGCCGAGACGGCGTTCGCGCACCCGCTCCCGGCGGGTGGCGAGGCGGACTGGGCGCTGCGCTGGTTCACGCCCGTCGCCGAGGTGGCGATGTGCGGTCACGCCACGCTCGCCACCGCCCACGTCCTGCACAGCACCGGCGCCCACGAGGGGCCGGTACGGTTCGCCACCCGCAGTGGCGTTCTCGTCGCGACGCCCGCCGGGGACGGCTCCCTCACCCTGGACTTCCCGACCGCCCCGCTCACCCGCGTGGACATCCCGGAGGGTGTCGCCGAGGCCCTGGGCGCGGAGCCGCTCGCGGCCTTCGACACCGGCCCGCACGTCGGTGACCTGCTGGTCGAACTCGCCGACGAGAAGACCGTGCACGCCCTGCGGCCCGACCACAAGGCCCTCGGCGCCCACTCCGCGCGCGGCATCATCGCCACCGCCCGCGCCGAGAACCCGGAACTGGGCTACGACTACGTCTCCCGCTGCTACTTCCCGAACCTCGGCATCGACGAGGACCCGGTCACCGGCAGCGCCCACACCGCCCTGGCCCCCTACTGGTCGGAGCGCCTGGGCCGCCCCGACCTCACCGGCCTCCAGGCCTCCCCCCGCTCCGGCCGGGTGCGCACCGGCCTGCGGGGCGAGCGCACCCTGCTGGGCGGCCGCGCGGTCACCGTCATCGAGGGGGACCTGCTCGCGTAGCGGGGACGGACCGGGGTGGCTCACGCCGTCGGCAGCCACCCCACCTTCCCCGCCAGCAGCGCGTATCCCACGAACGCCCCGATGTCGAGCAGCGAGTGCGCCACGACCAGGGGACCCACCCGGCCCCAGCGCCGGTACAGGTACACGAACACCACGCCCATCACCATGTTGCCGACGAAGCCGCCGATGCCCTGGTAGAGGTGGTAGGAGCCGCGCAGTACGGAGCTGGCCGCCAGCGCGCCGACCGGTGTCCAGCCCAGCCGGTCCAGCCGGCGCAGCAGATAGCCCACGACGATGACCTCTTCGAGGATCGCGTTCTGCAGCGCGGACAGGATCAGCACCGGGTACTTCCACCACACCTCGGGCAGCGCCTCCGGCACTACCGTGAGGTTGAAGCCGAGGCCGCGGGCGGCCAGGTAGAAGGCGATGCCGGAGCTGCCGATGACCGCCGCGATCGCGGCGCCGCGGCCGAGGTCGGGCCAGGGGCGGGTGCGGTCGAAGCCGAGGACGCGCAGGCCCTGCCCCTCGCGCAGCAGGAAGTGCGCGACGAGCGCGACCGGGACGAGGGCCGTGGTGATGCCGAAGAGCTGCCAGGCGAGATCGAGCCAGGGACGGCCCGGCGCGGCCGAGGCGTTGAGGGTCGCGGCCTGGTCCTTGAGGCCCCCCGGTTTCGTGACCGATCCGACAAAGCTGATCAGGGCGGACACCCCACTCGCACCGAGCGAGAGCCCGAGTACGAGCAGTGTCTCGTCACGGAGGATCCGTCGCGAGAGTCGCTCCTGCGGAAAGGATTCGGCCACCGGCCCCTCCTCCGCCTGCACACCTGCCTCCAGTTGAGCGAACCGGCCCCCTTCGCATGCCGGCGGCCGGACATCCGGCACGCGGACCGACAGGCAGGGAGGGCACCACCGTCATGGGACGACACAGCTTGCCCGATGAACCGGAGGCGGGCACGGGCGGCCCCCGTGTTCAGGTGAAAGGACCTCGCCGGGCGGCCCCCGTGTTCAGGCGGAAGGACCGCGCCGGCGATCCGGCCTGCCGCTCGCCGGCCCGGGGGCGCGGGGAACCGCGCGGCCGGCTCCCCGCGCACCGGCATCCGGAGAGCGACCGGAACCCGGCGTCACCCCGTGGGGACGGGCTCGGGCAGCCCCACCGGCCAGGTGTGCGCCGGCTCGCCCTGGCGCATCAGCTCGGCGTAGCGGCGGGTGGTGGTCGCCAGGGCCGCGTCGCGGGGCAGGCCCGCCTCCAGGGCGCGGTGGAAGGTGGCCACCTGCCAGCTCGCGCCGTTGGTCCGCCGGCGGCACCGCTCCTCGATGACACCCAGGTAGAGATCCCGGTCGGCCGGCTCCACCCCCCAGGCGTCCAGTCCGGCCTCGGCCAGCGGCAGCAGCTCGTCGCGTACGAGGCTCACCGCGTCGACCTCGGTCGTGCCCCCCAGCCGGCCGCGCCGTGGCCACTGGAGGCGGGCGTCGATGCCGTAGCGGCAGGCGGCGTCGAAGTTGGCGGCGGCGGTCTCGAACGGCATCCGGGTCCACACCGGCCGTGACTCCTCGGCCAGGGCGCGGACGACGCCGTAGTAGAAGGCCGCGTTGGCGACGACGTCGGTGACGGTGGGGCCGGCGGGCAGGACCCGGTTCTCCACGCGCAGGTGGGGGATGCCGTCGGCGATGCCGTAGACGGGGCGGTTCCAGCGGTAGACGGTGCCGTTGTGCAGGACCAGCTCGGAGAGCTTGGGGACGCCGCCCGCCGCCAGGACCTCCAGCGGGTCCTCCTCGTCGCAGATGGGCAGCAGGGCGGGGAAGTAGCGCAGGTTCTCCTCGAACAGCTCGTACGCCGAGGTGATCCACCGCTCGCCGAACCAGGTCCGCGGCCGCACGCCCTGCGCCTGGAGCTCCGGCGGCCGGGTGTCGGTGGCCTGCTGGAACAGCGGGGGCCGGGACTCGCGCCACAGCTCGCGGCCGAAGAGGAAGGGTGAGTTGGCGCCGACGGCGATCTGCGCGGCGGCGACGGCCTGCGCCGCGTTCCACACGTCGGCGAAGCGGGCCGGGGTGACCTGGAGGTGCAGTTGCACGGAGGTGCAGGCGGCCTCGGGAACGATCGACTTCGAGGTGCAGGCCAGGTGCTCCACACCGTCGATCTCAAGGGTGAACTCCTCGCCGCGGGCGGCCACGATCTGATCGTTGAGGAGGGTGTAGCGGTCGACGTCGGAAAGGTTGGAGGTGACGAGGTCGTCACGGTCCAGAGTCGGCAGAATACCGATCATCACGATTCCCGCATCGACCTCTCCGGCCTTTCGATGGGCATATGCCAGGGACGTGCGGAGTTCCTCCGCGAGCCGGTCGAATACCCGGCCGCCCAATCGGTGTGGGGCTATGTTGACTTCCAGGTTGAACATGGCGAGTTCTGTTTGGAAATCTCGGCTGGCGATCCTCTCCAGCACTTGACTGTTCAGCATTTTCGGCAGACCGTCGGCACCCGCGAGATTCAACTCGATCTCAAGCCCCATGAGGTTCTTCGGGCGGTCGAAGCGCTGCTGGGCCAGGAGCCGCTCCAGCCCCGTCAGGCACTGTCGCAGCTTGTCGCGGTAGCGCTGACGATCGGACAGGTCGAACCCGCCTGCCACGACCTTCTCCCCCATCGAAGCGTCCCTCCTCGCATGGCGGGCCGGCGATCCGGCCGCCGGCTGTCCCGGGGTCAGGTGGGATGATGCCCAGCCCTGTCGATCGATAACGTCCCCCGCCGGCAGTGTGACCCGCTACCCTGACCGGAGATGTCCGGAGGCACATTCACCGGGCAAGACGCAAAGCGTTCTTTCACGAACTCGGGGACTCGTGAAAAATGCCGACGAGAATAGGCCGATCGTTGCGCGCGCATATCCCGAGGTCAGCGCGACGAGCTCCGCTCTGAATCGGGATGATTCACACGTATCGCCGACCGAATGGACCCTTGCCGAGTGTCCCGGAATCGGCTAGACGAAACATAGTCTGAACACGTGTCGTATAAACTCCGCGAACAAGGCAGAGAAGGTGGGCGCCCACGGTCGAAGGAGCCTGTCGTCGTCGGGTGACGGACGGCAGGCCGCTGGCGCACCCCGATTCCCAGACCCCGGCCACTGCCTCTCTGACCTCCCAGTGAGCTGACAGCGTCGTCCGCCCCACGCCCTCCGCGCCACCGTGCCTGTCGAATGAGAGGCGACCCACCATGCCGCTGCATGTCCCTCCGGCTCCCGCGCCCGCCCTGCGCTCCGTCCTCATGGCACTCGGTTCCCCCACCGCGGTCCGCGAAGCGCGGACCCCGTCCCTGCGCACCGCCCAGGGGCCCGCCACCCCTGAACTCCCGCTGCCCGTGCACGTCCTCGACCGGATCACCCCTGAGGGCGTGTCCGCGACCCGGCTGGCCGGCTGGCGCTTCCTGATCCGCTGCGGCGACCGTGCGGTGGCCGCGGCCGAGACCCGGCTGACGCCGGACGGCTGGGCCTTCTCGCACTTCTTCGAAGGCCCCTACATCCCCTCCACCGAGCGCGCGCTGCGCCAGGCGGAGTCGTCCACCCAGCCCTACCAGGCACGCCTGCTGTCCGTCCCCGGCCTGTACATGCTCACCCTGTGGCTGCACGGCGACTGCTCCTCCGACGGCACCACCGGCCATCCGGCCGCGACCGACCTGCTGGTGCCGCTGGCCCCGGCGCCTCCCGGAATCGCCGCCCACCGCCCGCACCGGGTCGCCGAACTGCTGCCGGTCCTGACCCTCCGCGTTCCCCCGGGCCCCGGCCCCCTCCTCGGCTCCCCGGCCTGACGCACCCGGCCCGAGCCCCCGTCCTCCGTACCCCGTCACCGCGGCCCCGGTGGCGGGGTACGGTGCTGTCGCACGCCCGTTGTCCGACCGGACTAGCCCCATCCGACCAGGCGGAACCACCCGAAGGGACCGTGCAGTTGAGATGAACCGCCCGTGCGGGTGGTGCGTCATCAACCTGTGAGGAGCGGTGCAACGAAATCCCTGCGGATCGACGCCCGTGGGGCAACACTGGGTTCCGACCGACTTATCACAACGGGGGGCGGCCATGAACGACGTTTCACGCCGCGGGACAGACACATCACACCTTCCACACACCACGACAGAGCGAAAGATCCCCTCCATGTGCCAGCATCAGCCACCGTGTCCGACAGCCGACTCCGCCGACCGGGAATCCGCCCGTCTCGTGGCGCACCACCCGGAGCAGGGCTGGAGCCTGCTGTGCAACGGCGTCCTGCTCTTCGAGGACACCGGTGAGCTCCTGCCGGACGGCCGGATCATCGCCCCGCACCGCACTCTGGGCACCGGCAAGGTCGTCACGGCGGCCTGAACCGCCCGGGCGTCGCCGACCGACGCCGCCCGGGGATCCGAGGGGCCGGCCCGCAGCCGCCGCTGCGCACCGGCCCCGACGCGTGTCCGCAGCCGCTCACTCGCCGTAACCTCCCGCCGTGCCTCTTGCACGTCTTCCCACGACGACCGACTTTCCGGAAGACTCCTGGAAGTTTCGACAGCAGCGTCCGAGGCGACGCGACGGAGGTGGGGGAAGTGGCAACGGACGAGAGGGCACCCGCGTCCCGGGGCAGGGTCACCATCACGGAGATCGCCCGGCAGGCAGGCGTCTCCGTGCCGACCGTGTCCCGGGTGGTCAACGGCCGTTCCGACGTCTCGCCCTCGACCCGGGCCCGGGTGGAGGACCTGCTGCGCCTGCACGGCTACCGCAAGCGCCCCTCCTCCGCCCCCGCCCGCGCCGCCCTGCTCGACCTGGTCTTCAACGACCTCGACAGCCCCTGGGCGGTGGAGATCATCCGGGGCGTCGAAGAGGTCGCCCACGCGGCCGGCGTCGGCACGGTCGTGTCGGCGATCCACGGCCGCTCCGGCGACGCCCGGGAGTGGATGCGCAACCTGCGGGCCCGCGCCTCCGACGGCGTCATCCTCGTCACCTCGGCCCTGGAACCCACGCTGCACGAGCAGCTGCGCATCCTGGGCGTCCCGCTGGTGGTCGTCGACCCGATGGGCTCCCCCGCCCTCGACACCCCCACCATCGGCGCCGCCAACTGGGCGGGCGGCCTGGCCGCCACCGAGCACCTGCTCTCCCTCGGCCACCGCAGGATCGGCCTGATCGCCGGCCCGCCGCGCCTGTTGTGCTCCCGCGCCCGCTTCGACGGCTACCGGGCGGCCCTGGAGGCGGCCGGCCTCACCGTGGACGAATCCCTCGTCGTCCCCGGCGACTTCCACCCCGAGTCCGGTTTCACCGGCTGCACCGCCCTGCTCGACCTGGCGGAGCCGCCGACCGCCCTCTTCGCCGCCAGCGACCAGATGGCGCTCGGCGCGATCGAGGCGCTGCGCCGGCGCGGCCTGCGCGTGCCGGAGGACATGAGCGTGGTCGGTTTCGACGACCTTCCGGAAGTCCGCTGGTCCGCCCCGCCGTTGACGACCGTCCGCCAGCCCCTCGCCGACATGGGCAAGCTCGCCGTCCGCACGGTCCTCAGCCTGGCCCGCGGCGAACGTCCGGACTCCCCGCGCGTGGAGCTGGGCACGGAGCTGGTGGTGCGGTCGAGCACCGCACCACCGACTCCCGCCGGATGACGGCTGCTTCAGCCTCCCCGCCCCTCCGCGGCTCCGCCGCGCGGGCGCGACGGGCCACGGACGGCCGGCGTCACCGCGGAGCGCTCAGCGCCTCCCGGATCGCGTGGTACGCCGGCTTCGGCGCGAGCTGCTCGTCCCACGGCAGGGCCGCGCCCTCGCCGGGGAAGAACGCCGGGATCCACGAATAGCGGTCGGTGTAGTCCCAGACGGTGATCCCGACACACCGGCGCACCGCGAGGCACGCCTCGGTCATGTCCCGGTACCAGTCGGCCTGCTGGGCCAGCTTCTCCCCGGTCGCGGGCAGCAGCATCCGTACGTCGACCTCGGTGAGCGCGGTGTCCAGGCCGAGGCGGGCGAAGCGGCGGAGGTTGTCCTCCAGGGTCGTCGGATAGCCGTACTGGAGGGCGAGGTGGGCCTGGAGGCCGAAGCCGTGGAGCGGGACGCCCTGGGCCTTCAGCTCCTTGGCCAGTGCGTAGTAGGCGTCGCTCTTGGGGCCGATGGCCTCGACGTTGTAGTCGTTGAGGTAGAGCTTGGCCTTCGGGTCGGCCTGGTGGGCCCAGCGCAGCGCGTCGGCGATGTAGCCGGGGCCGAGCGTCTTGTAGAAGACCGTCTCGCGGTAGGTGCCGTCCTCGTTGAACGCCTCGTTGACGACGTCCCAGGCGTAGACCTTGCCCCGGTAGTGGCGCACCTCGGTCTGGATGTGCTTCTTCAGGACGGCCCGCAGTTCGTCGGCCGTCCACTCCCTGTCGGTGAGCCAGCCGGGCAGCTGGCTGTGCCAGACGAGGGTGTGGGCGCGGACCTTCTGGTGGTTGGCGCGGGCGAGGTTCACGATCTCGTCGCCCGCGGAGAAGTCGAAGACGCCCTGCTGGGGTTCGGTGGCGTACCACTTCATGCCGTTGCCGGGTGTGATCATGTCGAACTCGTGGCCGAGGATCTTCGTGTAGGCGGTGTCGGTGAGTTCGGGGTTGTCGGTGGCGCTGCCGAAGTAGCGGCCGTGGCGCTGGGCGAGGTCGGCGAGGGTCTTCTCGCGGTGCTGCTCCCCCGCCTGGGCGGCCGGGCCGCTCGCGGCCCCGGCGGCGACCAGCAGGGCGGCGAGGGCCCCGGCGAGTCTCAGCCGGGTGCGGGAGGTGCGGAAGGTGCTGGGCATGGTGCGACTCCTCACGAGCGTGGGTGTGGGTGAGCCGTACGACGGTGGTGTACGTCCGCGGGCGCGCGTCATCCCTTCGTGGCGCCGGCGGTGAGGCCGCCGACGAGCTGGCGCTCGGCGACGGAGTAGAAGGCCAGGGCGGGGACCATGGCGAGGACCAGGTAGGCGAAGACGCGGGCGTACTCGGCGGAGTACTGGCCCTGGAACTGCTGGACGCCGATGGGGATGGTCCACCAGGTGGAGTCGGTGAAGACCAGCAGGGGCAGGAAGAAGTTGTTCCAGCTGCCGACCACGGCGAGGACGGAGACGGTGCCGAGGGCCGGGCGGGCCATGGGCAGCAGGATGCGCCAGAAGAAGCCGAGGGGGCCGCAGCCGTCGAGGGTGGCCGCCTCCTCCAGCTCGGCGGGGATCTCGCGGAAGAAGCCGCGCAGGATGACGATGGTCATCGGCAGCCCGAAGGCGGCCTGCGGAAGGATGACGCCGAGCGGGTTGTCCAGCAGGTCCAGCGAGCGCAGCAGCAGGAACAGGGGCAGGGCGGCCACCGCGAAGGGGAACATCAGCCCCATCGTGAACAGGGTGAACAGCGCCTCCCTCCCGCGGAAGGCGAAGCGGGCGAAGGAGAACGCGGCCAGCGCGGACACCGCGACCACGACGATCGTCGTCCCGATCGCGATCAGCGTGCTGCTGCCGACCAGCCGCCAGAACGAGCCGGAGCCCAGGATGTCGGTGTAGTTGGAGGTCACCCACGAGTCGGGCAGGCCGATCGGGTTGCGGGAGAGCTCGTCGGTGGACTTGAAGCCGGACAGGACGGCGTAGACCAGGGGCACCGCCATCACGGTGCCGACGGCGACGAGGACGACGTGCAGCGGAAGGGTTCGGCCGGTCTTGCGGGCGCTCACGAGCCGCCTCCTCGCAGGGTCGTGGTGGCCCCCTCCAGGTCGCGGCGGAGCACGAACCGCTGGTAGGCGAGGGCGAAGACGAGGCTGATGGCGAACATGGCCACGCTGATCGCGCTGGCGTAGCCGACCTGGTAGCGCTTGAAGCCGTACTGGAACATGGTCACGGCCATCGTCTCGGAGTGGTGGTCGGGGCCGCCCGCGGTGGTGACCCAGACCAGGTCGAACAGCTGGATGGAGCCGATGACGGACAGGAAGACGCTGATCCGCAGGGTCGGCGCGAGCAGCGGCAGGGTGACGTGGCGGAAGCGCTGCCAGGGGCCGGCCCCGTCGAGCAGGGCCGCCTCGGTCAACTCGGCCGGGATGGACTGGAGTCCGGCCAGGTAGAGCATCATGTGGAAGCCGAAGTACTTCCACATCATGACGAGGAAGAGGGTGGCCATGACGGTGGAGGGGTCGGCGAACCACTGCCCGCCCACTCCGTCCAGGCCGATCGCGCCGAGGACGTGGTCGGCGAGGCCGTCGTCCGGCGCGAAGATCATGGCGAACAGCACGCCGGTGATCGCCTCGGAGAGGATGTACGGCGCGAAGAACAGCATCCGGTAGACGGCCCGGCCGCGGATCCGCTGGTTGAGCGCGACCGCCAGGGCGAGGGCGAACGGCAGCTGGAGGGCGAGCGAGAGCACGACCAGGACCAGGCAGCGCCACAGGTCGCCGAGGAACACCGGGTCGTCGAAGAGCCGCGTGAAGTTGTCGCCGCCGATGTAGTCCTCGGGCATGCCGAAGCCGCCCCAGCGGAAGAACGAGGCGTACAGCGCGAAGAGCATCGGCAGCAGCACCAGCACGCCGAAGAGCACCAGGGCGGGCACCTGGAAGCCGACGGCGGTGAGCCAGTGCAGCGCGCGCCGCCGCGCCCGTCCCCGGGCGGCGCCGGCGGCCGGGGGCGGGAGGTCGGCGCCGGGGCCGCTCCGCTTGTCCGGGAGGTAGGTCGAGGTCATCGCGGACTACTGCTCTTCCTTCGCGACCTTGGTGATCGACTCGGTGACCTGCCGGGGTGACTTGGAACCGGCGATGAGGGCGGCGACGCTGTCGTTGATCTCCTGGCCGACGGCGGGCGCGTAGGCCTGGTCGAGGTAGAGCTGGAAGCCGGTGGCCGCCTTCAACTGGGTCTGTACTGCCTTGAGGTTGGGGTCGGTAAGGGCGCTCTCGGCGGCCGGCACCACGGGCAGCACGCCGGTCTTCTTGACCAGTTCGGTGTCGGTGGCGGCGGAGGCGAAGAACCTCAGGAAGTCGACGGCCGCCTGCGGAGCGCCGGCGCGCAGGGCGTGGCCGCCGCCTCCGCCGAACACCTCGGTGAGCGCGCCCTTGCCGCCCTCGACCTCGGGGAACGGGAAGAAGCCGAGGTTCGCGCCGAGTCCCTTGCCCGCGTCGGCCTCCACCACGGGGGCCCACTGGCCCATGAGTTCCATCGCGGCCTTGCCGTTGCCGACGGTGGCGGCCTGGCCGGTGGGGCTGGAGTAGGCGGCGCCGAGGAAGCCCTTCTGGAACGGCCGGAGGTCGACGAGGTCCTTCAGGTGCTGCCCCGCCTGGACGAAGCCCTCGCCGGTGAAGTCCTGGTCGTCGCTGGCCTTCTGGAGGGCGTCGATCCCGGCGGTGCGCATCGCGAGGTAGGCCCAGTAGTACATGCCGGGCCACTTCTCCTTGCCGGCCAGGGCGAGCGGGGTGATGCCGGCCGCCTTCAGCTTCCGCACGGCGTCGAGGAAGCCGGTCCAGGTGGTGGGGGGCGCGCTGATGCCGGCCTGCTGGAAGAGCGCCTCGTTGTACCAGAAGCCGATCATGCCGATGTCGAACGGGACGCCGTAGGCCTTGTCGTCGAACAGGTACGGCTCCCTGGCGACCGGCAGCAGGCCGTCCGCCCAGTCCTTGGTGCGGTCGGTGAGGTCCTCGACGAGTCCGGCGTCGATCTGCTGCCGCAGGACGCCGCCGCCCCAGGTGTGGAAGATGTCGGGCAGCTTCCCGGAGGCGGTCAGGGCCGTCATCTTCGACTTGTAGGCGTCGTTCTCCAGCTGGACGATCTTGATCTTGACCTTGGGGTTCTGGGCCTCGAACTGCCTGGCCAGGCCGGCCCAGACGTCCTTGGTCGGCTGGGTGGTGGAGATGTTCCACCACTCGATCGTGGTCGTCCCCGACGACCCTCCGTCCGAGTCGCCGCCGCAGGCGCTCAGTGCCGTCATGCTCAGACCGGCTGCGGCGGAGGCCGCCAGGAAGCCGCGGCGGGACAGTGCCGGGTCGCCCATCATGCGCTCCTTGGGTAGGGGACGGCACACCCATGTCCGTCCACCGGGATGTCGAAAGTTTCGAGCCAAATCCAGAAAGCTTCGCTGCTGCCGCACCCTAGAGACAGGCTCCAACGGGTGGCAACCCCTTGAACGCAGCGAATCCGGCGACGGCGGCTCGCTCAGCGGGACGGGCGGTGCTCGCACCAGTCGAAGGCCGCGACGCCCTCGGTGACGTACATCCCGATGACCCGGCCGGTGAAGCCACCGGCCACCTGGGTGGAGAGGTACCGGCCGTCGAGTTCGGCGAGCGGCACGGTGCCCTCCGCGGCGTCGACCGAGAAGGCGATCGTGTCCGGGCCGGCCGGACGGACGCCGGGAGCTTCCTGACCGGCGGACGTCACGGTCGGCGCCACCACGTCCGTCGTCCGGATGTCGGCGACGAGGGTGAGCGGCCCGGGCGGCACCGGCTGCCGCACCACCCACTGCCGTACGGGACCGATCCGGGCGACCACGCCGATCTCTCCCCCGCCCACCTCCAGGTCGTAGTGGTGGGCCTCGTCGAGGCGCACGGAGAGTCCCGCGCGCCCCGATCCGGGCTCCAGGCGGGCGGCCGTACGGCAGTCGGGATGGCGCTGGCGGCGGCCGACGAAGGTGTGCCCCGGACGGTCAAGGCTGTCGCCGGTCGCGGTGAGGGTCAGCCGGCCGCGCCGGGCGTCCAGCGACCAGGAGCCCTCGGGCCTGCGGCGCGGGGAGATCCAGTACGGCGCGAGGACCGGGGCGTCGAAGTCGTCGCGCTCCGGCTCGGGCGGGACGGGGTGCCAGGCGCCCGCGGGTGCGAGGTGCCGTTCCCGCACCGGACCCACCCGGGGCCAGCCGTCGGCCCACTCGACGGGGGTCAGGAAGGTCTCCCGGCCGAGCACGTGGAAGTGGGGGAACCAGCCGCGCGGACGCGTGCCGAGCAGTACCATCCACCAGCTGCCGTCGGCCGCCTCGACCAGGTCGGCGTGGCCGGTGCACTGGATCGGCAGACCGGTGCCGGCGTGGGTGAGGACGGGGTTCGCGGGGGCGGGTTCATAGGGGCCGAGGGGTGAGCGCGCCCGGGCGATGGACACGCTGTGACCGAGGGCCGTGCCACCCTCGGCGAGCAACAGATACCACCACTCCCCGATGCGGTACAGGTGCGGGGCCTCCGGGTGCTGGAGCCCGCTGCCGGACCACACCGGAACCGGTCCTTCGAGCACCTTGCCGGTCAGCGGGTCGATGCGGGCCACCCGCACCCCGGCGACCGCGCACCAGCAGCCGCCGTCCTCGTCCCAGGCGAGGTCGGGGTCGATGCCCGGCAGGTCGATCCACACCGGGTCGGACCACGGGCCCTCCGGCCGTTCGCTGGTGACGAGGAAGTTCCCGCCGCCCGCGACGTTCGTGGTGATCATGTGGAAGCGGCCGTCGTGGTGGCGGATCGTCGGCGCGTACACGCCGGCCGAGGCGGGCAGGTCGTCCGGCAGCGGCAGCTGCGCGGGCCGGTCGAGGACGTTGCCGATCTGCCGCCAGTGCACGAGGTCACGGCTGTGGAAGAGCGGGACCCCGGGGAAGTACTCGAAGCTGGAACAGACCAGGTAGTAGTCGTCGCCGACCCGGCAGACGCTGGGGTCGGGGTGGAATCCGGCGATGACGGGGTTGGCGTAGGTCCTGCCCGTCGTCTCTTCGTTCGTCCGCATGCGTGAGCCCCTCCGGGAGACCGAAGCGGTCGAAACATTCGGTCTCATCGACGAACATTACGGAGCGGACTGTAGGGCGCCGCCCGGGGAGAGACAAGGCCGCGTGCGCGTTCCCGGGCGGCGGGGTGGGTGTGGTGCGGGGCCTTCATCGTGCGAAGCGGTGGCCGTCGCCGAGCGGCTCGGTGCCGTGGTCGTCGGCGCGCGGGACCAGCCGCGCGGCGCGCGGAGGACGTCGGTCCCATCCCCGTCGGTCGTCGGTCCGTCTTCGAGGCTGTCGGGGCCTGTCGGCCGTCCGAGGCGCTCGGTCCGTCCGAGGCCGAGCGTCACACGCCGCGCTGGACACCTCCCCGCCCGCCCCGGCCGACCCGACACGGCCGGCCCGAACACCGTCCCGACGGACGCGACGTGGCCGAGCCGCACCCCTTCCGGACCGAGGCGACACGGCCTGGCCACACCCCGTCCGCCCACCCCACGCGGCCGACCAACCCGGCCGCCCATGACGCTGGGTGGCCACCCAGCGGCCCCCGCCACACCTGTCGCCCATGCGGCCCCGTCGACTCCGGTACCCCCCGCGAACTCCGCTCTTGACCCCACCCCACGCCCGCATACCCAGTCTTAACGGAAGCTTGACGCACGGAGCCCCCTCATCCGTGGGCCACTGCGTCACTCTCCGCTTACGCTGGTCCGGCCGTACCCGTGATGGCCGAAACCGCACGTCGAGCCGCACCGCAGGAGCACATGGATGGCCACCACCGAGCACCCACCGCCCAGTCGCCTGCGCGCATGGATGCTGGAAGGCCTGTCCGACATGGGCAAGGACGGCGGCCACCACGGCCCGCACGCCGCGGAACCGGAGCAGGTCCACCAGGGCCGGCCCTGGTACCGGGTGATGTGCCTGACCGGTGTCGACTACTTCTCGACCCTCGGCTACCAGCCCGGCATCGCCGCCCTCGCGGCCGGCCTGCTGTCGCCGATCGCGACCATCGTCCTGGTGATCGTCACCCTGGCGGGCGCCCTGCCGGTCTACCGGCGCGTGGCCGAGGAGAGCCCCCACGGCGAGGGCTCGATCGCCATGCTGGAGCGACTGCTGTCCTTCTGGCAGGGCAAGTTGTTCGTCCTGACCCTGCTCGGCTTCGCGGCCACCGACTTCCTGATCACCATCACCCTGTCCGCGGCGGACGCCTCGACCCACCTCGTCGAGAACCCGCACCTGACCGGCCTCCTGCACGACCAGCAGATGCTCATCACCCTCATCCTGGTGGCCCTGCTCGGCGCGGTCTTCCTCAAGGGCTTCCTGGAGGCGATCGGCGTGGCGGTCGCCCTGGTGGGCGTCTACCTGGCGCTGAACGTCGTCGTCGTGGTCGTCGGCATGTGGCACGTCGTCACCGAGGGGCATGTGATCACCGACTGGTCCAGCGCCCTGACCGCCGAGCACGGCAACGTCTTCGTGATGATCGGCGTGGCCCTGATCGTCTTCCCGAAGCTCGCGCTCGGTCTCTCCGGCTTCGAGACCGGCGTCGCCGTCATGCCGCACGTCAAGGGCGACCCGGGCGACACCGAGGAGCGGCCGGCCGGCCGCATCCGGGGCACCAAGAAGCTGCTCACCACCGCCGCCCTGATCATGAGCGGCTTCCTGATCACCACCAGCTTCGTCACCACCCTCCTCATCCCGGAGAAGGAGTTCGAGGACGGCGGCGACGCCAACGGCCGCGCGCTGGCCTACCTGGCGCACGACTACCTCGGCAACGTCTTCGGCACGGTCTACGACGTCTCGACGATCGCCATCCTGTGGTTCGCGGGCGCCTCCGCCATGGCCGGCCTGCTCAACCTGATGCCGCGCTACCTGCCCCGGTACGGCATGGCCCCGCACTGGGCCCGCGCGGTGCGCCCGATGGTGATCGTCTTCACCCTGATCGCCTTCCTGGTCACCTGGATCTTCGACGCCGACGTCGACGCCCAGGGCGGCGCCTACGCGACCGGTGTCCTCGTCCTGATCAGCTCCGCCGCCATCGCGGTGACCATCGCCAGTCACAAGGCCGGTCAGCGGAACTGGACGATCGCCTTCGCGGTGATCTCGGCGGTGTTCCTCTACACGACGGTCGCCAACGTCATCGAGCGCCCCGACGGCGTCAAGATCGGCGCCTGCTTCATCGCCGGCATCATCCTCGTCTCGTTCCTCTCCCGCCTGGCCCGCGCCTTCGAGCTCCGTGTGACGAGCGTGACGCTGGACGACATGGCGGAACGGTTCGTCCGGGACGTGGCCAGCCGGAAGATACGGTTCATCGCCAACGAGCCCGACCAGCGCGACCAGGCCGAGTACCGCGACAAGATCGAGCAGATCCGGGAGGACAACGACGTCCCCGGCGAGGACTTCGTCTTCGTCGAGGTCACGGTCGGCGATCCCTCGGAGTTCGAGGCGGGCCTGACCGTACGCGGCGAGATCCTGCACAACCGCTACCGCGTCCTGACCCTGGAGTCCTCCTCCATCCCCAACGCCCTGGCGGCCCTGCTCCTGCACGTCCGCGACACGACCGGCTGCACCCCCCACATCTACTTCGAGTGGACCGAGGGCAACCCCTTCGCCAACTTCCTGCGCTTCTTCCTCTTCGGCCAGGGCGAGGTCGCCCCGGTCACCCGTGAGGTGCTGCGCGAGGCGGAGCCCGACCGCGTCCGCCGTCCACGCGTCCACACGGGCTGACCGGGCCGGGGCCGTCGGGCCGGGCGGACGGCCCCCTCAGAGCCGGGGTGCGTCACCGGGCGTCGGCGTCCCTCACGGCACCCGGCCGCGTCACCAGCCGCAACGCGCCGCCCGCCCGTCCGAGGTCGCTGCGCAGGGTGTCGTGAGCGCCCGCTCGTCCAGCTCCTCGACGCCCGGCCGGCCATCCACCGCGGCGGGCGCGGCACGTCCACGACCCGGTCCCGATCTCCCCGGTCCAGGTCACGGTCCCGACCCCGGGCCAAGTCACGGTCCCGGTCCCGGTCCCCCACGGTCCCGGTCGTGACGCCACACCGCGTCACGCCCACCGGCCAACCCCACGTCCACCGCTCCCCTCCACCAGCCCTATCGTGGCCCGCATGCAGTCCTACACGATCGGCCAGGCGGCGCGGCTGCTCGGCGTGAGTCCCGACACGGCCCGCCGCTGGGCGGACGCGGGCCGGGTGGCGACCCACCGCGACGAGACCGGACGACGCCTCATCGACGGCAGGGACCTCGCCGCGTTCTCCGTCGAACTCGCGGGCTCCGGCAGCACCGAGGAGGGCACCTCCCACACCTCGGCCCGCAACGCGTTTCCCGGCATCGTGACCGCGATCAAACTCGGCGACGTCGCCGCCCAGGTCGACATCCAGGCCGGCCCGCACCGCCTCGTCTCCCTGCTGACCCGGGAGGCCGTCGAGGAACTGGGCCTGGAGGTCGGCATGGAGGCCACGGCCCGCGTGAAGTCGACAAACGTACACATCGACCGCTCCTGAGCCTCATGGTACGAACGCACATGCGCGGCCATGACCGCACCTCACCCCGCTCATGCGATGCCACAGGAGACTTACGGCTCGCACATGCGCCAGTATGATCGGCGTAGCGGGAGGGAGCCGCCGGCCTTCCCCGTCGAGGACAGAGGGAGTGCCCGCGATGACCCGTCCCGCGCGTCGGACCCGCCGGACCCTGCACGTGACGGGGACCGCGACCGCCGCGCTGCTGGCCCTGAGCGCGTGCTCGTCCCCGGGCTCGGGCTCGGGCTCCGCCCCCGACGCCTCGGCGCGGCTCTCCGGAACCGTCACCGTCTTCGCCGCCGCCTCCCTCCAGGAGAGTTTCACTACGCTGGGCCGGAAGTTCGAGAAGGCCCACCCGGGCACCGAGGTCACCTTCAACTTCGGTGGCAGCGACACCCTCGCCGCCAACATCACCGCCGGCGCCCCGGCCGACGTCTTCGCCGCGGCCAGCACCACGACCATGGCGATCGTGACCGACGGGCAGGACAACGCGACCACCCCGGTCACCTTCGCCCGCAACCAGCTGGAGATCGCCACCCTGCCGGGCAACCCCGACACGATCGCCTCACTCCAGGACCTCACCAGGCCCGGCCTGAAGGTCGTCCTGTGCGACAGGACGGTCCCCTGCGGCGCCGCCGCCCAGAAGGCCCTCGACGCGAGCGGCATCGAGCTGACCCCGGTCTCCTACGAGCAGGACGTCAAGGGCGCCCTGACGAAGGTCGAGCTGAAGGAGGCCGACGCCGCGGTGGTGTACAGGACCGATGTGCACACGGCGGGTGACAAGGTGGAGGGCGTGGACTTCCCCGAGTCGGCCGACGCCGTCAACGACTACCCGATCACCCTCCTGAAGGACGCGCCGAACGCCGAGGCGGCCAAGGCCTTCATCGCCCTGGTGCGCTCGACCGAGGGCCGACGGGTACTGTCCGAGGCCGGGTTCCTCGCGCCGTGACCGACCGAGGCCGGGTTCCCCACGTCACGCCGTCCCCGGGCAGGGCGGCCACCGCCGACACCCTCCGCGGCGGCCCACGGCGCGCCCGCATCCGTACGGGCGTGCCCCTCGCCCTGCTCCTCCCGGCCCTGCTCGGCCTGGCCTTCCTCCTGCTGCCCCTGGTCGCCCTCGTCGTGCGGGCCCCGTGGCACAGCCTGCCCGAGCAACTGACCAGCCCCGGGGTGTGGCAGGCACTCCGGCTGTCCCTGGTCTGCGCCACGGCGGCCACCGCGGTGAGCCTGGTGATCGGGGTTCCGCTGGCCTGGCTCCTGGCCCGCACGGACTTCCCCGGCCGGGGCCTCGTCCGGGCCCTCGTCACCCTCCCACTGGTCCTGCCCCCGGTCGTGGGCGGCGTGGCCCTGCTGCTCGCCCTCGGCCGCAACGGCGTGGTCGGGCAGTGGCTGGACTCCTGGTTCGGCATCACGCTTCCCTTCACCACGGCCGGCGTCGTCGTGGCGGAGACCTTCGTGGCGATGCCGTTCCTGGTCATCAGCGTCGAGGGCACCCTGCGCGCCGCCGACCCCCGTTACGAGGAGGCCGCCACCACCCTGGGAGCCTCCCGCTTCACCGCGTTCCGCCGGGTCACCCTCCCCCTGATCGCGCCGGGCATCGCGGCGGGCGCCGTGCTGGCCTGGGCCCGCGCCCTGGGCGAGTTCGGCGCGACGATCACCTTCGCGGGCAACTTCCCCGGCCGCACCCAGACGATGCCGCTCTCCGTCTACCTCGCCCTCCAGAACGACCCGGAGGCCGCGATCGCCCTCAGCCTGGTCCTGCTGGCCGTGTCGATCGCGGTCCTGGCAGGCCTGCGGGACCGTTGGATGACGACCTCGTGAACTCCACCACTTCCCACGCCACGGCAGCCGCCGCCCCGCACGGCGAAGGCCTCGACGCCCACCTCGTCGTGGACCGCGGCCCCTTCCGTCTCGACGTCACCCTGACCGCCGCCCCCGGCGACGTCGTCGCCCTCCTCGGCCCCAACGGCGCCGGCAAGACGACCGCCCTGCGCGCCCTCGCCGGCCTCGTCCCCCTCACCGGCGGCCATCTCCGGCTGGACGGTACGGCGTTGGAGCGTACGCCGCCCGAATCCCGCCCCGTCGGCGTGGTCTTCCAGGACTACCTGCTCTTCCCGCATCTGAGCGCCCTGGACAACGTGGCGTTCGGCCCCCGCTGCCACGGCGCGACCAAGGCGCAGGCCCGCGCCCAGGCCGCCGAGTGGCTTCAGCGCATGGGCCTCGCCGAACACGCCGGCGCCAAGCCCCGCCGCCTGTCCGGCGGTCAGGCCCAGCGCGTCGCCCTGGCCCGCGCCCTCGCCACCCACCCCCGGCTGCTCCTGCTCGACGAGCCCCTGGCGGCGCTGGACGCCCGCACCCGTCTGGAGGTGCGCGCCCAGCTCCGCCGCCACCTGGCCGAGTTCGAGGCCGTCGCGGTCCTCGTCACACACGATCCGCTCGACGCCATGGTCCTCGCCGACCGCCTGGTCGTCGTCGAGCACGGCCAGGTCGTCCAGGAAGGCACCCCGTCCGGCATCGCCCGCCACCCGCGCACCGACTACATCGCGCAGCTGGTCGGCCTGAACCTCTACCGGGGCCGGGCGGACGGCCACACGGTCCACCTCGACGCGGGCCCCGACCTCACCACCACGGAAGACCTCTCCGGGCCCGTCTTCGTGGCGTTCCCGCCGAGCGCGGTCACCCTCCACCGCGACCGCCCCACCGGCTCCAGCGCCCGCAACCTCTGGCGCTGCGAGGTGGCCGGCCTGGAGACCCACGGCGACCAGATCCGCGCCGACCTCACCGGCGAACTCTCCCTCGCCGCCGACCTCACCACGGTCGCCGCGGCCGAACTCGGCCTGCATCCGGGCACACCGGTCTGGGCGACCGTCAAGGCGGCACAGACCCACGCATACCCGGCATAGCGGTCATGGGGCCCTACGGTTGTCGTTCATGACCCTGAGCATCCGCAACCAGCTCCACGGCACCGTCACCGCCCTCGTCCCCGGCGAGGTGATGGCCACCGTCGGGATCCGCCTCACCGGCGGCCAGGCCCTCACCGCGGCGATCACCCGGGAAGCCGTGGCCGAGCTCGGTCTCGCCCCGGGCTCCGCGGTCCGCGCCCTGGTGAAGTCGACGGATGTCTCCCTCGCCACGTCCCGGATCGAGGGCCTCTCGATCCGCAACCAGCTCCCCGGAACGGTCACCGAGGTCACGGCCGGCGGCGCCCTGGCGTCCGTGAGGATCTCCGTCGAAGGCGGTGACCTGACCTCGGTGATCACCCAGGAGGCGGCCACCGACCTCGGCCTGGCGGCCGGCACCCCGGTGGTCGCCCTGATCAAGTCGACCGAGGTCTCGCTCATGACGGCCTGACACACCGAAGAGGCTCCCGCCCCGAACGGACGGGAGCCCCCGGCCCCGGTGGATCAGTCCTGGTACGCGTCCAGCGGCGGGCACGAGCAGACCAGGTTCCGGTCCCCGAAGGCCTGGTCGATGCGGCGCACCGGCGGCCAGTACTTGTCGGCGGCGGACACCCCGGCCGGGAAGACGGCCTCCTCGCGGGTGTACACGTGCTCCCAGTCCCCACCGAGCGCGGCCGCGGTGTGCGGGGCCTGGCGCAGCGGGTTGTCGTCGGCGGGCCACGCGCCGGAACCGACCTTCTCGATCTCCGCGCGAATCGCGATCATCGCCTCGCAGAACCGGTCCAGCTCGGCCAGGTCCTCCGACTCCGTCGGCTCGATCATCAGCGTCCCGGCGACCGGGAACGACATCGTCGGCGCGTGGAAGCCGTAGTCGATGAGCCGCTTGGCCACGTCGTCGACGCTCACCCCGGTCGCCTTGGTCAGCGGCCGCAGATCGATGATGCACTCGTGCGCGACCAGCCCGCCGGGGCCGGTGTACAGCACCGGGTAGTGCGGCTCGAGCCGCTTGGCGATGTAGTTGGCGGAGAGCACCGCCACCTGCGTCGCCCGCTTCAGCCCCTCGCCGCCCATGAGCCGCACGTACGCCCACGAGATGGGCAGGATCCCCGCGGACCCCCACGGGGCGGCCGAGATCGGCCCCACACCCGTCTCGGGCCCGGCCGCCGGCTGCAAGGGGTGGTTCGGCAGATACGGCGCCAGGTGCGACCGTACGGCCACCGGCCCGACGCCCGGACCGCCACCGCCGTGCGGGATGCAGAACGTCTTGTGCAGGTTCAGGTGCGAGACGTCACCGCCGAAGTGGCCCGGCTTGGCGAGCCCGACCAGCGCGTTGAGGTTGGCGCCGTCCACGTACACCTGCCCGCCGGCCTCGTGCACCTGGGCGCAGATGTCGGCGACGTGCTCCTCGAACACACCGTGCGTCGACGGATAGGTGATCATCAGCACCGCCAGCTCGTCGCGGTGCTTCTCGATCTTCGCCCGCAGGTCCTCGACGTCGATCTCGCCGTCCTCGGCGGTGTCGACGACGACGACCTTCATGCCGGCCATCACGGCGCTGGCGGCGTTCGTGCCGTGCGCGGACGACGGGATGAGGCACACGGTCCGCTGCTCGTCCCCGTTGGCCCGGTGGTACCCGCGTACGGCGAGCAGCCCGGCCAGCTCGCCCTGCGACCCGGCGTTGGGCTGGAGGGACACCTTGTCGTACCCGGTGACCTCGGCGAGACGTTCCTCCAGCTCACGGATGAGCGTGAGGTAGCCCTGCGCCTGCTCGGCGGGCGCGAACGGATGCAGCTGCCCGAACTCGGGCCAGGTCACCGGCTCCATCTCGGTGGTCGCGTTGAGCTTCATGGTGCAGGAGCCCAGCGGGATCATGCCCCGGTCGAGCGCGTAGTCCCGGTCGGCGAGCCGGCGCAGGTAGCGCAGCATCGCGGTCTCGGAGCGGTGCTGGTGGAAGACGGGGTGGGTCAGGATCGTGTCGGTGCGCAGCAGCCCGGCCGGCAGGGTGTCCTCGGTGACCGCGTCGAGCGCCTCGATGTCCGCGTCGACCCCGAACGCGCTCCAGACGGCGGCCACCTGGGCCCGCCCGGTGGTCTCGTCGCAGGCGATCGACACCTGGTCGGCGTCGACGAGGTGCAGGTTGACGCCGTTGCGCCGCGCCGCGGCGACGACCGCGGCGGCCTTCGCGGGCACGCGCACGGTCAGCGTGTCGAAGTACGCGCCGTGCACGACCTCGACGCCGCCGGCCCGGAGCCCCGCGGCGAGGACGGTCGCGTACCGGTGGATGCGCCGAGCGATCCCCTTGAGGCCCTCGGGGCCGTGGTAGACGGCGTACATCCCGGCCATGACGGCGAGCAGCACCTGCGCGGTACAGATGTTGCTGGTCGCCTTCTCCCGCCGGATGTGCTGCTCACGCGTCTGCAGCGCGAGCCGGTAGGCCTTGTTCCCGTCCGCGTCGACGGACACGCCGACGAGCCGCCCGGGAAGGCTGCGCGCGAACTTCTCGTGGACGGCCATGTAGCCGGCGTGCGGCCCGCCGAAGCCCATCGGCACACCGAACCGCTGTGTCGTCCCGACCGCGATGTCCGCCCCCAGCTCACCGGGCGACGTCAGCAGCGTCAGCGCGAGCAGATCGGCGGCGACGGTGACGAGCGCGCCCAGCTCATGGGCCTGCTCGATGACCGGCTTGATGTCGCGTACGGCCCCGGAGGCGCCCGGGTACTGGATCAGTACGCCGTTGATCTCCCGCGCGGCGATCCCGGCCGGAATGCCCTCACTGAGGTCGGCGACGACCACCTCGACGCCGGTCGGCTCGGCCCGGGTCTCGATCACGGCGATGGTCTGCGGCAACGCGTCCGCGTCGACCAGGAACAGACCCTTCTTGTTCTTGCCCATGCGCCGCGACAGCGACATCGCCTCGGCGGCGGCCGTGCCCTCGTCGAGCAGCGAGGCACCCGAGGTCGGCAGACCGGTGAGGTCGGCGACCATGGTCTGGAAGTTCAGCAGCGCCTCGAGCCGCCCCTGCGAGATCTCCGGCTGGTACGGCGTGTAGGCCGTGTACCAGGCCGGGTTCTCCATGACGTTGCGCAGGATGACGGGCGGCGTGAAGGTCCCGTAGTAGCCGAGCCCGATCATGGAGTCGAGGACCTCGTTGCGATCGGCGAGCGCACGCAGCTCGGCCAGCACCTCGGCCTCGGACCGCGCACCCGGCAGGTCCAGCGCGTCGGCGTTCTTGATCACATCCGGGACCGCGGCGGCGGTGAGCTCGTCCAGCGAGCCGTACCCGACCTGCGCGAGCATCTTGGCCCGCGCCTCCTGGTCGGGCCCGATGTGGCGCTGCTCGAAGGGGATTCCCTGTTCGAGATCGGAGAGCGGAATGCGATGGGCGGTCATTGCGGAGGCCTCCTGGTCTGACGCGACCTTCGAGGGGCACCACGGCACGGGTACCCGAACGGCCTCCCCCTCTGTCATCTCAACCTGAGAGCTTCACCGGCCGCCCGCGGGCGCCCGGCTTTCACCGTCGGTGAGAGCGGAAGCCGTCGACACCCGCCCTGCTTTCCAGAGTGACCTCGTCCATGCGGTACGTGAGCCTGAGAGATTCCGGGGAGGATTTGCTCCTTCGGCGCCTCCGGTGGTCTCCGGAGGACTCTCCCGCACGGGGTCAGCAGCCGTTGCCAGACTACCAGCGAGGTCAACGGCACCTCCTGTCGAGTGGCCGCCTTCCCCATTGTGCTCTTTTGTAGTGCTTACGAATGTGTTGCGACCAGTTGGAGGGCCCGTGCAGACCGACATCGATCCGCGCAACCTGATCGGCCGCAAGGCGTTCGACCGCAACGGCAT
Organism: Streptomyces sp. NPDC014995; assembly: GCF_043080745.1. NCBI lineage: Bacteria > Bacillati > Actinomycetota > Actinomycetes > Kitasatosporales > Streptomycetaceae > Streptomyces > Streptomyces sp. NPDC014995. Next base: position 11,208 of record NZ_JBIBVX010000013.1, on the reverse strand, counting down.
CAAGATAGGGACGATCGACGAGGTCTACCTCGACGACGCGACCGGCGTACCGGAATGGGCGGCCATACGGACCGGCCTGTTCTCCCGGGACGCCTTCGTCCCCCTGGAGCCCAGCGAACTCGTCGACGGCGCCCTGCGCGTCCCCTTCGACCGCGCCCTCATCAAGGACGCCCCTGACTTCGGCGTGGGCCGCCACCTCTCCCCGGAGCAGGAACTCCAGCTCTACCACCACTACGGCCTCGACGTGGGCGCCCCGTCCCCGCTGCCGGACCACGACTTCGGCAGACTGGCCGGCACCGACGCCGTGGAGGAGACCTGACCCCGGTCAGGCGCAGGCCCGCACCAGCTCCGCGAGGACGCCGGCGGGGTCGTGCAGGATCCGGGCGCCGTCACTGACGACGCGCCGTGTACCGGCGTCGACGGGCTCGGTGCGCGCCCAGTCCGGGGAGCCGATGTTCAGCTCGACCTCCAGCCCGGACGCCGTGACGTGCCGCCACTCGGTGATGGGCCCCCACGCCTGGACGCGGATCACCTCACCCAGCGCCGGCTCACGGAGCCAGGCGTCGTCGGCGGCGTACCTCGACGCCTCCGTGGTGAGCACGACGAGATCGACGTCCGAGTCCGCCCGCGCGGTACCACGAGCCCAGGAGCCGACGAGCAGCACTCCGACGACGTCCCTCCGGCCCGCGGCCCACCGGGTGACCCGGTCCTCGACCTCCCTCATCTCGTCACGGCGCTCCGCGGACACCCCGGCAGTGCTCGCCCCCGTCATCGGACGCTCCCCGGTCGCCCCACCGTCACATCGGCCGACCCCTCCGGGATCGCCGGATCCGCCTCGTCCGCCGCGTCCGCCGTCAGGGTCCCCTCCGGTCTTCGCCGGACCAGCGGCAGCGGATCCGCCGGCTCCAGCTCGGGGTCGTCGATCCGGAACGTCCGCACCCGCCCCACCTCCGAATCGGGCGTCTCGAACCGCACGGTGACCCGCCCCAGGCCGCTGCCCTGGACCCAGCCGTGCCCCAGCTGGGCATGCCGTACATCCTGCCCGGGACGCCACTGGTGCTCCGTCGGCACCGCCGCCTCCTCCTGGGCGGGCTCGTCGGGAACCTCCTCCTCGGGTCCCTCCGCCCGCTCCTCGGCGGCCTGCGCGAACAGGTCCTCCTGCGTGAAGTCGGCCAGACCGCTGACGCCGACGCCGAGCAGCCGCACCCCGCCCGTCGTGTCCACCGCGTCCAGCAGCCGCACGGCCGCCTCCCGCACCACCGCCGGATCGTCCGTGGGCCCCCGCAGGGTCTCCGACCGGGTGAGAGTGGAGAAGTCGTACCGCCGCACCTTCAGCACGATGGTCCGCCCCGACAGACCGGCCCCCCGCAACCTGCGCACACACCGGTCCGCCAACCGCTGCACCTCCAGCTCCACCCGCACCCGGTCGTGGATGTCCACGTCGTACGTGTCCTCGACCGACACCGATTTGGCCTCCCGTTCCGCCACCACCGGCCGCTCGTCGCGCGCGAGCGCCATGGCGTACAACCCGTGCCCGTGGGCCTTGCCCAGCAGCCGGACCAGCTCGTCCTCACCCGCCTCGACGATCTCGTCGACCGTGGTGATCCCCGCCCGCCTCAGATGGTCACCGGTCGCCGGTCCGACTCCCGGCAGCGTCCGCACCGACAGCGGCCCGAGCAGGGCCCGCTCGGTGCCCGGCTCGATCAGCACCAGGCCGTCGGGCTTGGCCTGCTCCGAGGCGATCTTCGCGAGCATCTTGGAGGCGGCCAGCCCCACCGACCCCGTGAGCCCCGTGACGGCCCGGATGTCCGCCCGCAGCCGCTCCCCGGCCAGCCGCGCCGACTCACCGTCCCAGGCCGCTCCCCCGGCCTCCAGGTCCACGAACGCCTCGTCCAGACTCAGCGGCTCCACCAGCGGGGACAGCGCCCGCAGCAGCTCCATGACCTGATCGCTGATCGACCGGTAGAAACCGCCACGCGGCACGAGGAACGCGGCGTTCGGCGCCAGCCGACGCGCCTGGGCCATGGGCATCGCCGAGTGCACCCCGAAGGCCCGTGCCTCGTACGAGGCCGTCGCCACCACCCCGCGCGGCCCCAGACCCCCCACGACGACCGCCTTCCCGCGCAGACTCGGCTTGGACGCCTGCTCCGCCTGCGCGAAGAAGGCATCCATGTCGAGATGCAGGATCGTGGGCGCGTTTCTCACATCTCCGATGCTGCACCACGCCACTGACAATGGCGTCGCCCGGCCACCACCTGGTGGAAGGAGTCGGGCCGTGCCTTTCGGATCGGCCCGACTCGGGACTGCGGTACCTGGCTGACGCCGGTGCCCCGCGGCCCCCGGGATGATCCGAAAGACCCTGGAGAATCGGCCTAGACCGCCCGGTTCCGCCGCCGCGCGAGTTCGTCCGTCGGGTTGTGCCCGATGAGCGTCTCACCGGTGTCGACCCGTTCCCCGTGCAGCTGCGACAGCGCGTTCTCGACGTCCCGCCACACCACGCCCACGGCGATCCCGAAGATGCCCTGGCCACCCTGGAGCAGCGCATGGACCTCGTCCGGCGAGGTGCACTCGTAGACCGTGGCACCGTCGCTCATCAGCGTCATGCGCTCCAAGTCGCGAAAGCCGCGCTCCCGCAGATGCTGGACGGCAGTACGGATGTTCTGCAGCGACACGCCGGTGTCGAGGAACCGCTTGACGATCTTCAGGACGACGACGTCCCGGAAGCTGTACAGACGCTGGGTGCCGGAGCCGTACGCGGGCCGCACGCTCGGCTCGACGAGCCCGGTGCGCGCCCAGTAGTCCAGTTGCCGGTAGGTGATGCCGGCGGCCGCACAGGCCGTCGGACCGCGGTAGCCGATCTGCTCGGACGCCATGGACGTCGCCCCTCCGCTGCTCGGCACGGCCGCCGGTCGCTGCGGAGCGTGATCGGCCGCGCTGCTGTAAAGCGGGTACGGACCGCTTCCCCCGACACCGAGTCCGGGGGCACCCCCAGCCGTACCGTCGCCGCTGCTTCTCACGCCGACCTCCGTCCTTGACCTGCCTTCTCGACGGTAGGCAGTCACCAGGGGTGCGTCAACGATCGCCACACTCGGCACGCCGGGTGATAATCACCCTAAGAGTGGTTTCCCGCACCCCACCGCGGGGAAAGGCTAGCCGAATGCCCTGAGCGGAAGCCGTAGGACGCTCTCACGGGCCGCCGGCAATCGCCGGGAACGGGGCGCCTCCTTCCCTACGGCCCTCGCCTCCCGCCCTCGCCCGGCTACTGGTTGCTGGTGCCGAAATCCTCCGGCGAGATCTGGTCGAGGAACTCGCGGAACTTCTCCACCTCGTCCTCCTGCTCGTCCGGGATGGCGATGCCCGCGTCGTCGAGAACCGTGTCGCTGCCGTAGATCGGCGTCCCGGTGCGCAGCGCCAGCGCTATGGCGTCGGACGGGCGGGCGCTCACCTCGACACCGCTGGCGAAGACCAGCTCGGCGTAGAAGACGCCCTCACGCAGGTCCGTGATGCGCACTTCCGTGAGCTCCTGGCCGACGGCCTCCAGCACGTCCTTGAACAGGTCGTGGGTCAGCGGCCGCGCGGGGGCCATACCCTGCTGGGCGAAGGCGATGGCCGTCGCCTCCCCCGGCCCGATCCAGATGGGGAGGTAGCGGTCGCCTCCCACTTCACGCAGCAGCACGATCGGTTGGTTGGAGGGCATCTCGACCCGGACACCTACGACATCGAGCTCGTTCACACAGCAACCCTAGGCCGTGCTCGGGACGTTTGGGTAGTCGGGCCGGGAACGGGTGACCGATCCGGCCTCCCGCCTCACGGCAGCCGCACCCCGAGCGCGGTCTGCACGAGCGCCGCGTGCAGCCGGACCGTGAGGTCGGCGAGCTCCTTCGTGCGGGCCTGCGCATGGGCCCTGGTCTGCGGATTGCGGTGCCGCTTGAGCGGGGCGACCACCTGGTCCACGAGCCCCGCCTCGCGGTCGGCGGCGGCCTTCATCACCCGCAGATGCCGGGGCTCGATACCGAAGCGCCCCAGCTCGGCGATGAGTGAGGCGACCGTGGCCGCCTCGGCGTCGTAGACCCCGTCCTCCACCGGTGCGACGAGCCCGTACGACTCCCACTCCTCGAGTTCCCGCTCCTCGATCCCCGCGGCCGCCAGCAGCTCGGCCCGCCCGATGCGGGCGACCGTGGGCGCGTCGGACGGCTCGGCGACGGCTTCCCCGTCCCGCTGCCGGCCCACCGTCGGCAGCGGCACGGCCTCGCCGCGCTCCATGGCGTCCAGGTGCTCCCGGATCACCTTCAGCGGCAGATAGTGGTCCCGCTGCATCCTCAGGACGTGACCGAGACGCTCGACGTCCTCGGCGCTGAACTTGCGATACCCCGAAGGGGTCCGCTGCGGCTCGACCAGCCCCTCCGACTCCAGAAAGCGGATCTTGGAGATCGTGACTTCGGGGAACTCGTCGCGCAGCACGTTCAGCACCGTGCCGATGCTCATCAGATCACCGTCCGCGGCGGCGGTGCCGTGTCCGGCACCGCCCCTCGGTGTTCGCAGCATGGACCTTCCCTGGGGGTCCCCCCGGACGAGTCCGGGAGAGGTCAGTAACCTCGCTGGCTCGCGTAGAAGACCAGCCGGTACTTGCCGATCTGCACCTCGTCACCATTGGACAGAGCGACCTCGTCGATGCGCTCCCGGTTGACGTACGTGCCGTTCAGGCTGCCGACGTCGGCCACCGTGAACGAACCGTCCGGGCGGCGCCGGAACTCCACATGGCGGCGCGAGACCGTCACGTCGTCCAGGAAGATGTCGCTCTGCGGGTGACGCCCCGCCGTGGTCAGGTCACCGTCCAGCAGGAAGCGGCTGCCCGAGTTGGGCCCCCGGCGCACGACCAGCAGCGCGGAGCCGAGCGGCAACGCGTCCACCGCGGCCTGCGCCTCGGGAGAGAGCGCCGGCAACTGGGTCTGGCCGGTGGTCTCGGAGTCGTAGGCCTCGAGGCCGGAGATGGAGATGGTGGAGGTCGTCTCCGACGCACGCTCGGGCGTCAGGCCCGGCCTCAACGGCGCGCCGCAGTTGGAACAGAAGCGGCTGTTCTCCGCATTGCGGTTACCGCACCTCGTACACACCAGGGCCGACATAGGGGAAAACCCTCCACCCGTACTTGAGGTTGACGGTTGTCCGAAACCTATGCCGCCGGACTGCGCAGGGTCAACCGACGCCCCGCCCTGGCCTCCGGAAATGTCACCACCCGGACCAGCCACCTGGTCCCGGAACAGCGGCCGCTGGCCCTCCGCGTCGGGCTGTGCGCGATGGCGGGCAGTGGCGTTGTCGCTGCCCTCTCGCGCGCTCTTGCCGAACAACTTCGCAAACAACTTCACGGGCGATTCCCCTTGACCGAAACAGACCCGCCCGTGGGGCAGGACGAACCCTGACTGAATAAACCGGCCGACCCGGACACCTTCACAACGTCCGTATCCACCAGACAGTTTCCACCACGCACCACCCGATCGGTGCGTCGACCCCCCGCAACGTCATGCCCCTGCCGGACGGCCCCCATGCACCCCCGGTTCACTGGGAGGACGACCGAGCGTAGTCAGGCTGCTCCGCCGCTCGCAAGGCGTCCACGACGATCTTGGTCGATCGCTCGACGGTCACGGTGGCCTGCTCCTTCTCAAGAGTCTGCACCACGCCTCCAGGGATGTTGAGCGCCGGTTCGAGGTCCTGCGGCTTGCCGATGACCTTGAAACGATAGGGCGCGTTGATCTTGTTCCCGTCGACGCTCACGCTCTTGCCGGATTCCGTCAGATACGTGCCGGCGACGACCCGCACACCGTTGATCTGTATCGCCTCCGCCCCTGCCGCGCGCAGCTCCTGGATCGCGTCGAGCAGCATGTCCGCCTCGACCGTCCCCTTCGTGTCCTCGATGGTCATCGTGATGCCGGGCCCCTGAGCCGCCACCGTGCCCGCCAGAATGCCGAGTTGCTTCTCCCTCTCGACCGTCTGCTTGCGGGCCTCCTCGGCCTGGTCGGAGCTGTTCTCCAGCTCCTGCCGCTGCTTTTCGAGCCCTTGCTTCTCGTCCTCAAGACGCTGACTTCGGTCATCGAGTTCATCGAGGATGCGGACAAGATCCTCCTGCCGCGCGCCGCGCAGGGCGTTACCACTGTCACTGTTGGAGGCGACCTGGACGGCCAGGCCGAAGCCCAGGCCGAACAACAGCACGGCGACGATGAGTTGGGCGCGTGTCACGCGCGGCGGCCACAGCCCCTTCACCAGCCGCTGCCGACCGGTCAGCCCGGGCTCGGAGGCCTCCCCGGCCGCTTCGTCCCGCGGAGCCACCCCAGGTACCTCCGCCGGCAACTCCTTGCGCAGCCTGGTCGTCGGCGTCTCGTCCCACTGCGTCCCGTTCTGACGGGTTTCATTCCGGGGCGTCCCGCCCCGGTTCGTCTCGTCCTTGTTGCTCATCGGCCTCACGCCCGGAACACGTGCCGGCGGATCGCCGCGGCATTGGAGAAGATCCGGATGCCGAGGACGACCACGACACCGGTGGACAGCTGCGCGCCCACGCCCAACTTGTCACCCAGGAACACGATCAGGGCCGCCACGACCACGTTCGACAGGAACGAGACGACGAAGACCTTGTCGTCGAAGATGCCGTCGAGCATGGCCCGCAGTCCGCCGAACACGGCGTCCAGCGCCGCCACGACGGCGATCGGCAGATAAGGCTCGACGACCGCCGGAACCTCAGGCCGGACCAACAGGCCGGCCACGACTCCCACGACGAGGCCCAGTACGGCGATCACGATGTGCCCTTCTCAGTTCTCGGCTGTGCTGTACGTACGATCACACTCGGTGCGGCGGGCAGCCGGACGTCCTCCTCCACGGAGAGGGCGGTCCGGATGCCGAAGTTCTCCTGCAGGGCGTGCAGATACAGCCCGTCGGCGCCGTCCTGGAACCGGGTGCTGAGGTTCTTGCCGTCCCCCACCGCGAGCACCGTGTACGGCGGCACCAGAGGCTTGTTGTCGACCAGTATCGCGTCGCCCGCGGCCCTGATCGCCGACAGCGCCGTCAGCCGCTGCCCGTTGATCGAGACGGCCTCGGCACCGGAAGCCCACAGCCCGTTCACCACGCGCTGCATGTCGCGGTCGCGCACCCGCCCCGTGTCGGAGAACCCGGTGGTCTCCCGGGGATCGCCGTCACCGCCCGTGGAGGCTTCCTTCGCGTCGTCCACGACCAGTCTGACCCCGGGGCCGTGCACCTCGACCGCGCCCGCCAGCACGCCCACCAGTTCCGCCTGGTCGCCGCCACCGCTGTCCCGGAGCGCCTCGCGCTGTCGCGCGCTCACGTCGTCACGCAGCTTGTCGACGGTGCCCTCGAGCTTGTCCGCCGCCTCCGTCTCGCGGTCGATGCGGTCGATCAGTTCCTCGCGCTCCTTGGCGACGACCGGAGCGGCGATGCGCGCCTGTGCCGCGCCCACGGTCACCACGAGGGCCGCGAGCACCAGCCCGGCGGCGAGGCCGAGCTTGGCCCGCAGCGTTCTGGGCATGCCGCCGGCGCCCTCGGCCTGCTTCCGGGCGGTGGCCTCGGCGTACCCGTCGTCGAGGCTGTGGTCCATGACGTTGGTGAGCAGCGACATGGACGCGTCCGGGCGCGACGGGCGCGCGGGGGTGCTCCGAACGGGGGGCTGCTGCGGCATGCCGCACATCGTCGCATGTCGCGGCCAGTGCCTCGGAACGGCCCCACCGGCGTGCCGGACAGGCCCCCTTGGGGACACTTGTCCGGCACGCCCGCGTGGTGCGTGCTGTCAGCGCCCGGCGCTGTCCACGACCGACGCCCACTCGTCCAGCAGGGCCTGCGCCGAGGCGTCGTCCGGGCCTTCGGCCCACAGGTGCGTGACGGCCTCGGCCGGGTCGGGGAGGACCATGACCCAGCGCCCGTCCGTCTCCACCACCCGCACACCGTCGGTGGTGTCCACGAAGCGGTCTCCGGCCGCTTCGACGACCCGCCGCATGACGAGCCCCTTCACGGCCCACGGGGTCGCCAGATCCCGCTTCAGGACGTGCGCCCGCGGAATCCTCGCGTCGATCTGGCTCAGCGTGAGCTGCGTCCGGGCCACGAGCCCGATCAACCGCACGAAGGCCGCCGTACCGTCGAAGACGCTGCTGAACTCCGGGACGATGAACCCGCCCTTGCCGTCCCCGCCGAAGATGGTCGACTCGTCGTGCCCGACCCGGGTCAGGTCGTCGGGCGAGGTCGTCGTCCACTCGACCTGCGTGCCGTGATACGCCGCCACCTGCTCGGCGATCCGGGTCGTGGTCACCGGCAGGGCCACCCGCCCGCTGCGCCGCTCGGCGGCCACCAGGTCGAGCATCACCAGCAGCGCCCGGTCGTCCTCGATGATCCGGCCCTTCTCGTCCACCAGGGACAGCCGCTCACCCACAGGGTCGAACCGCACACCGAACGCGGCCCTCGATGACGCCACTATCTCTCCGAGCCGCACGAGCCCGCGGCGCCGCATGTCGGCGGTCTCCGTCGGCCTGGACTCGTCCAGACCCGGGTTGATCGTCAGCGAGTCCACCCCGAGCTTCCCGAGGAGGCTCGGCAGCACAAGCCCGGCACTGCCGTTCGAGGCGTCGACCACGACCTTCAGACCCGACTCGGAGATCCCGGTCGTGTCCACGTTCCGCAGCAGCGACCCGGTGTACGAGTCGAAGACGCTGGCCGGGAAATGCAGGTCGCCGATCTCTCCCGGGAACGCACGCCGGTACTCCTGGCGCGCGAACACCCGGTCCAGCTTCCGCTGACTGCCCTGCGACAGATCGGCACCCTGACCGTCGAAGAACATGATGTCCACGGAATCCGGCACCCCGGGCGAGGTCCGGATCATGATCCCGCCGGCACTCCCCCGCGCGGTCTGCTGCCGCGCCACGGGCAGCGGTACGTTCTCCAGGTCCCGTACGTCGATGGCGCTGGCCTGCAACGCGGAGATGACCGCCCGCTTCAGTGCCCGGGCACCACGGGAGTGGTCGCGGGCCGTGGTGACGGTGGAGCCCTTCTTCAGCGTCGTGGCGTAGGCGCCGGCGAGACGCACGGCCAGCTCGGGCGTGATCTCGACGTTGAGGATCCCGGAGACCCCGCGGGCGCCGAACAGATGCGCCTGACCGCGCGATTCCCAGATCACCGACGTGTTGACGAACGCGCCGGCTTCGATGGTCTTGAACGGGTAGACCCGCACATTGCCCTGCACGATCGATTCTTCACCGATCAGGCATTCGTCACCGATGACGGCCCCGTCCTCGATCCGGGCCGCCCGCATGATGTCGGTGTTCTTCCCTACGACGCACCCGCGCAGATTGCTGTGCTGCCCGACGTACACGTTGTCGTGCACGACGGCCTTGTGCAGGAAGGCCCCGCTCTTCACGACGACGTTGGATCCGATGACGGAGTGTTCGCGGATTTCGGCGCCGGCCTCGACCTTGGCGTAGTCCCCGATATAGAGGGGCCCGCGCAGAACGGCGTCGGGGTGTACTTCGGCACCCTCGGCGACCCACACGCCCGGGGAGATCTCGAACCCGTCGAGCTCGACGTCGACCTTGCCCTCGAGGATGTCGGCCTGGGCCTTCACGTAGCTCTCGTGCGTGCCGACGTCCTCCCAGTAGCCCTCGGCGACATAGCCGTAGATCGGCTTGCCTTCCTTCATCAGCTGCGGGAAGACATCGCCGGACCAGTCGACGGGCACATCGGCCTCGACGTAGTCGAAGACCTCGGGCTCCATCACGTAGATACCGGTGTTCACGGTGTCCGAGAAGACCTGCCCCCAGGTCGGCTTCTCGAGGAACCGCTCGACCTTGCCCTCTTCGTCGACGATCGTGATGCCGAATTCCAGCGGGTTGGGCACCCGCGTCAGGCAGACGGTGACCAGCGCGCCCTTTTCCTTGTGGAAGTTGATCAGCTCGGTGAGGTCGAAGTCGGTCAGGGCATCGCCGGAGATGACGAGGAAGGCGTCGTCCTTCAACGCCTCCTCCGCGTTCTTGACGCTTCCCGCGGTACCGAGTGGCTTCTCCTCATTGGCATAGCTGAGCTCCATTCCGAGCTCTTCACCGTCACCGAAGTAGTTCTTGACCAGTGATGCCAGGAACTGGACAGTGACGACGGTCTCGGTGAGCCCATGCCTTTTGAGCAGCCGCAGAACGTGCTCCATGATCGGCCGGTTGGCCACCGGCAGGAGCGGCTTGGGCATGCTCGAGGTCATAGGGCGAAGGCGTGTGCCTTCGCCTCCGGCCATCACGACGGCCTTCATGTCGGAAGCGTCCTCCTTGAAGAGACGACGGTCTAGCCGACTTCACCCGTCCAGATTGTCCCGCACTTTTCCGCAGCGGGCCATCGAGCCACTCTTTCTGCCAATCGGAGAGCTCAGTCGGCCATGGCGTCCGCACGGACCAGGCGGCGGACTTGTACCACGTAGAGGACTCCTGCCCACCAGTAGAGCGTTGTACCCCATCCTGCGAACGCCCATCCGAAAATAGCAGCGAGTGACGCCAGCCACCCAGTTCCGTCACTGAGCAGCAGAAGTGGGAACGCGTACATCAGGTTGAAGGTGGCCGCCTTCCCGAGGAAGTTCACCTGAGGTGGCGGATAGCCGTGCCGCCTGAGGATGCCCACCATCACCAGCAGAAGCAGTTCTCGGGCGAGAAGTACAGCGGTCAACCAGACAGGCAGAATCTCCCGCCAGGTAAGACCGACCAGCGTCGACAGAATGTAGAGCCGGTCCGCAGCCGGGTCGAGCAGCCGGCCGAGGCTGCTGATCTGGTTCCAGCGCCGGGCCAGCTTGCCGTCCAGGTAGTCGCTGATCCCGCTCAGGGCCAGCACCAGGAGAGCCCAGCCGTCACTCCGCGGGCCTCCGAACTCAGGCCTGAGAATCAGCCACAGGAACAGAGGTACGCCGACGAGACGCGCCATGCTGAGGATGTTCGGGATGGTGAGCACCCGGTCCGTCTGAACGCGGGTCTCCTGAACCTCCACCCGGGGGCCTCCAGTAGGAAACGAGCCAACGATGCTCCCTGACCTTACCTCAACGCAAAAAAGCTCTGGCCCCTGGGTTACGTGCCCAAGAGCCAGAGCTCTAAAAGGAGTTCGGCGGCGTCCTACTCTCCCACAGGGTCCCCCCTGCAGTACCATCGGCGCTGTAAGGCTTAGCTTCCGGGTTCGGAATGTAACCGGGCGTTT
>NZ_JBIBVX010000012.1:0-337409 GCF_043080745.1 Streptomyces sp. NPDC014995 | reverse complement strand
CATTCCGAACCCGGAAGCTAAGCCTTACAGCGCCGATGGTACTGCAGGGGGGACCCTGTGGGAGAGTAGGACGCCGCCGAACAAATATTGGGGAAACCCCCGCACCGTATGGTGCGGGGGTTTTCTGCGTTCTACGGTGACCTGCATGAACTACGTGATCCGGTCCGTGCGGGCCGATGAATGGGCCGCTGCGCGGGAGCTGCGGCTTCTGGCGTTGCGGGATCCCGTCGCGCACCTCGCTTTTCTGGAGACGTACGAGGAGGCACTGGCGAAGCCGGCGTCCTACTGGCAGGAACGGACGGCGAAGGCCGCCGAAGGGGCTGACGGGGCACAGCAGGTCATTGCCGAGGGGCCGGACGGGGAGTGGGTGGGGACGCTGACCGTGCTGGTCGAGGAGGCCGGGACGAAGGACTGGGCCGGGTTCCCGGTCGAACGGCGGCAGGGGCATGTCGTCGGTGTGTTCGTACGGCCCGAGTTCCGCGGGATAGGGCTGACGGAGGTGCTGTTCGACGCCGGGCTGGAATGGGCCTGGGCCCGTGGGGCGGAGCGGGTACGGCTCATCGTGCACGAGGACAACGGGCGGGCGCAGACCTTCTACCGCAGGGTCGGGTTCGTACCGAGCGGGGTGGTCGTGCCGCTGGCGGCGAATTCCGACCCGGACGCTCGTGAGCTGGAGTTCGTCCTCGAGCGTCCTTAGGGGGCGCTGCTACACCGGCAGTTCCGCGTTCGGCCAGCGGGTGCGGGCCTGTTCGCGGGAGCGGAGGAGGGCCAGGGTGGGCAGGCCGCGGTCGACGCCGGTGGCCAGGAGGTCCGGCAGCTCGGGGAGCGGCGCCACCGCCGCGATGTCGTCCAGGACCAGGGTGAATGGTGGGTCGAGGCGACCGGAGGATGACCGTTCGGCCATGCGCCGGCCGCGCTCGACCACGCTGGAGACGAGGGCCGTGAGGAGGGGCATCGCGCCGGGATGGGTCCTCGGGTCCTCGATGGATTCACCTACCACGTAAAGCGTTCCCCCTTCGTTCACGAAGGAATCCAAGGCGAGGGCATCGGTTCGGTTGGGAGTGCAGGCCTCGCGGATGTTCACCGTGGAGAGGGCGGACAGGGCGCGGGTCGTCAGCTCCTGGGCGATGTCCCGGCGTTCGGGGTGGGAGGTGAGGGCGGCTTCCAGTTCACCGGCCGCGCCGGGGGCCGCCTTGGGGTTCGTACGGAGGGTGCGGACCGCTTCCTGGATGCCGGTGCCCTGGGACCAGCGGTGCACGTGGCGGACGGTGCGGCCGTCGATGGCGGCCGCGTGGAGGTAGCTGCGGAGGAGGGTCTCGGCGGTGTCGGTGACGGCCTGGTCCAGGCGGGCGGTGGGGCGTACGGGCGTCAGGAGGGCGGTGGCCCTCGCCGCCGCGGTGGTCCTGTCCTCGCAGCCGGTGGTGGGGGACCAGTGGAGGCGGGCCGGGGTGTCGCAGAGGTGGGTGGGGTCGTAGAGGAGGACGGGGCCGAGTTTGGCTCGGGCGTCCTTGGTGGTCTGCCAGAGTGCGGGGGCGGAGGTGACGACCAGGGCGGGGCCCTCCGCGTCGCGTACGGCGGCGGCCGCGGTGGTGTGGCGGGATTCCGGGGGCCCGTAGTGCACCCCGCCCTCGGGGCGGTTCGTTTCCCAGCCGCCCGCCCGTTCGCCGGCGAGCACAGAGGTGGCGGGTTCCTGGGGGAGCGGCGTGGACTGTGGCGGTGCCATCGGCTGTGCGGCCGGCGGGGGCTGTTCCGTCGGTTGCTCGGGCGTCCTCGGTGTGGGTACCTCGTGCCGTTCCGGTCCTGGTGCCGGAACCGCCGTCCTTCTCCTCGCGCGTACGGCACGCCACCTGGCCACCGTCCCCAGCACGAACACGGTGAGGACGAGCAGCAGCATCAGCTGGCCGATGAACAGGCCCCAGAAGAGGCCGTAGCCGGAGAGTGCGGTGGCCTCCGCGGCCGGCCAGGCGCCCGCGATGTCGTGGGGTTGGGCGACGAGGTGGCGCATGGCCAGCGGGGTGCGGGCGAAGGTGACTCCGGCGGGCCAGCTGCCGTGGGAGAAGAGGCCCGCCAGGCCGGTGGCCGTCCACACCAGCAGGGTCATGCCGAGCAGGAACGCGAGTATGCCGATCAGGAGGCCGTCGGGGATGCCACCCTGGCCACCCGCCTGGCCTGCGCGGCCCTGACGGTCGTCACCCGGTCTCATGGCACCCCCGCTCCTACGCCACCGTCGACTCGGACGAGCCGTCCAAGTCGGCCAGATGCTGTTCCATGAAGGCCGCCGCCCGTTGTTCCTGTTCCAGTTCGGCGGCGCGCAGTGCGTCGCCTTCGGCCAGGTCGACGGACGACTCGGTCATCGCGCGGTCGGTGAAGACGAGGGGGCGTTCCGTCTCGGTGACCAGGTGTTTGACGACCTGGACGTTGCCGTTGACGTCCCAGACCGCGATGCCCGGCGTGAGCGTCGGGATGATCTCCACCGCCCAGCGTGGCAGGCCGAGGACGCGGCCGGTCGCCCTCGCCTCGTCCGCCTTCTGGGCGTAGATCGTCCTGGTCGACGCCATCTTCAGGATCGCGGCCGCCTCCTTCGCCGCCGCTCCGTCGACGACGTCCGACAGGTGGTGGACGACGGCCACGAAGGACAGGCCGAGGCGGCGGCCGAACTTCAGCAGCCGTTGGAACAGCTGGGCCACGAAGGGGCTGTTGATGATGTGCCAGGCCTCCTCGACGAGGAAGATGCGCTTCTTCCGGTCGGGGCGGATCCAGGTGTGCTCCAGCCAGACGCCGACGATCGCCATGAGGATCGGCATCGCGATGGAGTTGCGGTCGATGTGGGAGAGGTCGAAGACGATCAGCGGGGCGTCCAGGTCGATGCCGACCGTCGTCGGGCCGTCGAACATGCCGCGGAGGTCACCGTCGACCAGACGGTCCAGGACCAGCGCCACGTCCAGGCCCCAGGCCCGTACGTCGTCCAGGGCGACGTTCATCGCCTCCGCCGACTCCGGTTCGGGGTGCCGTAGCTGCTCGACGATGTCGGAGAGGACCGGCTGGCGTTCGACGATCGTCTCGTTGACGTAGGCGTGGGCGACCTTGAGGGCGAAGCCCGCGCGTTCGTCCAGGCCGTGGCCCATCGCGACCTCGATGATGGTCCGCAGCAGCGCGAGCTGCCCGGTGGTCGTGATCGACGGGTCCAGTGGATTCAGGCGGATGCCGTGGTCCAGTGCGGCCATCGGGTCCAGGCGGATGGGGGTTATGCCCAGCGCCTGCGCGATGAGGTTCCATTCGCCGACGCCGTCCTCGCCCTGGGCGTCCAGGACGACGACCTGGCGGTCGCGGAAGCGGAGCTGGCGCAGGACGTACGTCTTCTCGAGCGCCGACTTGCCGTTGCCGGACTCGCCGAGGACCAGCCAGTGCGGGGCCGGGAGCTGCTGGCCGTACAGCTGGAAGGGGTCGTAGATGTAGCCCTTGCCGGAGTAGACCTCGCGCCCGATGATCACGCCCGAGTCGCCCAGGCCGGGAGCGGCGGTCGGGAGGTAGACCGCCTGGGCCTGGCCGGTGGAGGTGCGGACCGGCAGTCGGGTCGTCTCGACCTTGCCGAAGAGGAAGGACGTGAAGGCGTCGGTGAGGACGGTCAGCGGGTCCCGCATGTGAAGCCCTACCTTCGAATGCCGGTGGCGAACGGGAGTGTGTTCACGAAGGCGCGGTGGTGCTCTCGGTCGCACCACTCCAGCTTGAGGTACGACTTGCCGGCCGACGCCCTTATCGTCCGCTTGTCGCGGGCGAGGGCCTCGGGGGTGCGGGAGGAGACGGTGATGTAGCCGACCAGGTTCACGCCCGCCGCGCCGCTGGCCAGGTCCTCGCCGCGCTGGTCGAGGCGGGAGTGGGCGGCGACGTCACGGGGGTCCACGGTGCGGTTCATCTTGGCGGCGCGGCTCGCCTCCGCCTCGTCGTTGGTCTTCTCCGTCAGCATGCGTTCGATGGCCACCTCGGTGGGTTCGAGGTCCATCGTCACGGCGACCGTCCGGATGACGTCCGGGGTGTGGACGAGGAGCGGGGCGAGGAAGTTCACGCCGACCGGGGTCATCGGCCATTCCTTGATCCAGGCGGTGGCGTGGCACCAGGGGGCGCGGGTGGAGGACTCGCGGGTCTTGGCCTGGAGGTAGGTGGGCTCCATGGCGTCCAGCTCGGCCGGCCAGGCGTTGCGCCGGGTCATCGCCTGGATGTGATCGATCGGGTGGTCCGGGTCGTACATGGAGTGGATGAGCGAGGCGAGGCGGCCCTGGCCGAGGGGCTGGCGGACACGGATGTCCGCCTCCTGGAGGCGGGAGCAGATGTCGGTCAGCTCGCGGGCCATGACGACGGCGAGGCCGGCGTCGCGGTCCAGCTTGCGGCCGTTCTGCGGGCGGGCGGCGCGGGCCATGGCGTGGGCCTCGGCGGCCAGTTCGCGGGTGTAGTGCATGCAGGCGACGAGGTAGGCGCGGTGCTGCTCGCTGCTCGTGGACACCATGGACTGGAGCTGGTCGTACGACTGCTGCAACCACGGCAGCGCCTTGTCGTCGCCGCGCTGGGCGACGTCCTTGGCGTGGGCGTCGGGGTCGGCGGGGAGGGTGCGGGCGAGCATCTGGAGGCGGGTGACGAAGCCGTCGCCGTTGGCCACGTGCTTGAGCAGCGTGCCGAAGCGGTCGACGAGGGCCTCCTGGTCCTCGCTGTCGCGCAGGCCGACGCCGGGGCCCTCGATCTCGATCGCGGCCGTCACCGTACGGCGGTCGGCGTGCAGGAGTACGGCGATCTCGTCGGGGCCGAAGGGGGCGGCGAGCCAGGTGATGCGGCCGATGCCGGGCGGCGGGCCGATCTCGATCTCCTGGCCGTCGAGGCGGGTTCCGGCCTCCATGGCGGCGGAGCGGTACGTCGTGCCCTGGCGCAGGGTGCGCTTGTAGCTGCGGTTGATCTCGAACCACTTGTAGAACGTGCGGTGCTTGTACGGCACGTAGACCGCGGCCAGCGCGATCATCGGGAAGCCGGCGAGCAGCACGATGCGCAGGGTGAGGAGGGGGACGAGGAGCCCGCACATCATGCCGAGGAACGCGCCGATGACGATGAGCGCGATCTCTCCGGTCTCGCGGTTGCGGCCGACGATCGCGTTCGGCCGGGCGCGGCCGATCAGATATGTACGGCGGGGCGTGACCGCGTGGGACACGTGGGACTCGGTCGTCAACGCCCTTCACCTCCCGTGCGGTTGGTACTGCTGTTGCGGGTGTTGCTGGCGTGCGGGCTGTTCACGGCGCTGCTGGAGCGGGGCGCGGGTGCGGCGGAGGGGACGGATCCGCCGCCGCCGTTCGAGGTGCGCGTGCTGTGCGCTGCGACGCCGCCGGCGGCCTGGTTGGCGGGGCGGGGGCCGCTGGAGGCGGACCCGCCGCCGCCGTTGCTGTCGGCGCGGGTGCTGTGCGTCTTGATGCCCTGGGCGACGAGGGTCGCCGGGGAGCTGATGACGGCGGCGGCCTTGCCCTCGGCGCTCTGCATGATGCGGTTGTTGCGGGAGCCCGCGATCTCGTCGCCGAAGCCGGGGACGAAGCGGTAGATCATCGCGCTGGCGAAGATGGCGAGCAGGATGATGGCGAGGCCGGAGACGACGGCGGAGAAGGCGTCCGGGCCGTCGTCGGCGGACAGGGCGCCGGCCAGTCCCAGCACGATCACGATGACCGGCTTGATCAGGATGACGGCGATCATGATGCCGGCCCAGCGGCGGACGTGGCCCCACAGGTTCTTGTCGACGAGGCCGGCGTAGACGACCGTGCCGAGCAGGGCGCCGACGTAGAGCAGGGCGGCCCTGATGACCAGCTCCAGCCAGAGCACGCCGGCGGCGAGGATGGAGACCAGGGAGACCACGATCAGCATGATCGGGCCGCCGCCGATGTCCTCGCCCTTCTCCAGGGCGGCGGAGAAGGTGCCGAAGAAGGTGTCGGTCTGGTCGCCGGTGGCCTTGGCGAGGACCTCGGTGATGCCGTCCGTCGCCGATACGACCGTGTAGAGGATCAGCGGGGTGAAGGCGGAGGCCAGGACGGTGAGCCAGAGGAAGCCGACGGCTTCGCCGATGGCGGTGGTCAGGGGGACGCCGCGGACCGCCCGCTTGGCCACGGCCAGCAGCCACAGCAGGAGGGTCAGGACGGTGGAGGCCGCGAAGACGACGGCGTACTGCTGGAGGAACCTGGGGTTGGTGAAGTCGACGTTCGCCGTGTCCTTCACGGCCTCGCTGAGCTTGTCGACGGTCCATGCGGCGGCGTCGGCACAGCCCTTGGCGAGGGAGGAGAGGGGGTCGAGGGTGTCGGAGACGCCGGGGGTGGAGGTGGTGCCGTCGGAGGTGGTGTTGCCCCGCTCGCAGTACTTCTTGGCCTCTCCGGGGATGAGGCTGCAGTCCAGGCTGCTGGAGGGGGACGGCGACGCGGAGGGCGACCCGGACGGCGTGGGGTCGGGCGTGGGCGCCGCGAAGGCGCGGGTGGCCAGCAGTACGGCCGAGGTCTGGACGGCCGTGACGACTCCGGCGAGCCGGAGCACGCGGTGCGGGTTACCGGGCATACGTGAACCCTCCGTACTCCTGGATGGCCTTGCTGATCTCGTCGGAGGAGGCGACCTTGTCGTCGCCGGGGACCGGCGCGGGGCCGTCCGTCTGCGTGTCGCTGACGATCTTCCAGTCGCCGTCGGCCCACCGCAGGTCGAAGGTCCAGGTCTGCCACGACGAGGTGACGGGGTCGGTGGAGTTCTCGCCGGACATGCCGATCAGGCCGAGGTACCAGACGGCGACCTTGGCGGTGGTGTCGCTGTACGCCTGGACGGTGGCTCCCACCGGGACGACGCGGGAGACGAACGTGTTGCCCTCGGGCGCGTCGCCGTTCGCGTCGAGGCCCAGCTTGGCGAGGAAGTCGGCCGAGTAGGCCCGGTCCATGGGCGCCTGGAGCTTGGCCGCGGCGTCGGCGGTGTAGACGGTGTCGACGATGCCGTGCCGGGTGTCCTTCTGGAACATGCCGGTCGAGCCGAGAGCCACGGCGTAGTTGGTGGCCGCCGACTGGGCGCCCTGCTCGGTGCGGGCGAAACCCGACGGGATGCCCCCGCGCTTCGTCCCCACCGGCTTCGTCCCGCTCGCTGCCGTTGCCGCCGTCTCCGGCTTGTTGGCCTCGCCCGCTGCCGTGGGGGATTCGGAATCGTCTCCTCCACGGTTCGCGAAGGCGATCGCGGCGATGAGGAGGACGACCACGCCGACCACCGTGACCAGGCTCCGTGAGGAGGAGCGGCCGGGGCGGCGGGCGCCGCCGTAGGGGTCGCTGTCGGGCAGGCGCATGCGCGTGCCCGTGGGTTCGCCGTAGTCGTGCTCGTCGCCGGGACTCATGCCGCGTACGCCCCCTCACTGCCGTACCGGAACGCGTAGAAGTACGACGGTAGCCGTGCTGGTTCCCGCGCGGGCGCGGTGTGGTGACTCGACATCAGGGAAACGCAACCTCAGCCGGTGGGCACGACGGATGGGTGGGGTGGAGGGGCCGGGCGTGCCCGGACGGGACTGGGGCGGGCGGGGGCGGCTAGACGGCCATGCCGTACACGATCGTGAACAGTGTGCCGAGTGAGCCGATGATGAAGACGCCTGTCAGTCCGGCGATGATGAGGCCCTTGCCCTGTTCCGCGCTGAAGGTGTCCCGCAGGGCCGTGGCGCCGATGCGTTGCTTGGCCGCACCCCAGATGGCGATGCCGAGGCAGATCAGGATGGCGACCGCCATCACGACCTCGATCATCACCTTCGCCTCGTTGCCCAGGCTGCCGAAGGGCCCCCAGTCCGGAGCGATCCCGCCGATGATGGTGTTGATGTCTCCCTTGTCGGCCGCAAAGAGCATGTAAGTCACCGCCCCTGGTGGGTAGTTCCGCAGTCGGTCCCCTGCGGTGTGCAGAGGTCAGGCCTCATTGTCGCCGACAAAGTCGCCGTCGTATGTCGACTTGGCGTCATTACCGGTCGGGATTCGTACGAATAGCTCGTACGGTCACTCTGTGTATCACGGCAGGTCACCCCGGGCAATGAGGTCGGTGCGGAACCTGTCGTGTGGTTCCGTCGTTGACCCACTTCACAGCCCTGTGCCGTTTCTGACGGCCGGTCGGGTGAGAGGCCTTCTCGATGTTCTCATGCCGACCGATGACCCACGGCGAACGGACCGTGGCTGGGGGTGCGGCCCGTTCGCCGTTGCCCCGAGTGGCCCTCACGGCCCACGGTGGCTGCTCCGTGCGCACGGTGACGGAGGGTCAGAGGACAAAAGAGTCGTGGAGTTTCACGGGCTTGACCTCAAGCTTGGTTGAGCTACGAGCATCGGTGGCATGCAGAGCACTGATGTCACGGCCGCTCGGACGGCCGACCTCGAAGCGATCCGGGCCGTGGTGGCCACCGTCGAGCACAGTCAGCGCAACGAGCTTCCCGACGAGTTCGTCTCCCTCTTCCGCGAGGACGCCCTGTGGACGACGGCCCACGGCAGACGCCTGTACGACCGTGCCGAGATCTCCGAGTTCACGCACCGCGTGCTGCCCGGAGCGATGGGGGACGGGACGGTCACGTACGAGGTGGAGCACGTGCTGTTCATCCGGCCGGACGTCGCCGCCGTGAAGGCCCGCGCGCGGTACTGGACGAAGGACGGCCGCGAACAGGTCGGCAACCCGGGCAGTCCGCTGTACGTGATGGCGAAGGAGGACGGGCGGTGGCTCATGGTCGCCTGCCAGAACACCGAGGTGATCGACGGCTGACCGCTCACGCGCGGGTGCGGCGGCGGCAGTGGGAACGGCAGTGGCTTCCAGGCCGGTGGGGAAAGTGCTGGTCGCGGCCATTGGTTGAGGACTGCGACCAGCAGGGTCTGCCGCACGCCGTCAGGTGCCGGTCTCGACGCCTTCCACGAAGTGGTCGAACTCCCCCGCCTGTACCCCCAGTACGAACGCGTCCCACTTGCGGCGGTTCGTCGTGACGACGTTCTCCGGGTCGCTGGTTTCGCGGAGGTAGACGGGGGCCTCGCCGTCGTCGCCCTCGCCGAAGGCGATCTCGATCCAGGGGCCGGGGCCGGTCGCCTCCGGCGGGGCGGCGCGGATCCAGGTGAGGTCGGCGGGGATGTCAGCCACGGGGGGTGTCCTTCTTGAGTACCTGGAGGAGGGCGTGGAAGGCGGCGGGGGCCGCCGTGACTATCGCGGCGGAGGGGTCGCCGCTTTCGGTGAGGTGGATGCGGTGGGGGGTGGTGGCGATGTGGACGCAGGAGTTGCCCTGCGCGCAGTAGGACGACTTCTGCCAGGAGAGGGTGGGCATTCGGCTTTCCTCACAGGTCCTGGACGACTTTGTGGATGAGATCCCGCGACTCCGAGGGAGAGAGCGCGCAGGCCTCCATACGGTTCAACAGGATCCGGTACTTGTCGAGCTGGGCCTCGGAATCGAGGAACACCGGACCGTGCGACTGGTCGAGGTTCACGGTGTCGAGCTGCGGTACGGGACCTGTGCAGTAGTAGATCGACTGCCCTGAGCCGGGGAAGGTTCCGGCGTCGAAGGGGATCACCAGAACGGTGATGTGCTCCCGTTCGCTCATGCCCAGGAGGTGCTGGAGCTGTGAGCGGGTCACGGCGGTGCCGCCGAACTTCATGCGCAGGGCCGCCTCATGGATGATCGCCTGGTGAGGGGTCGGCGAGTCCTGGTAGAGCACGGCTTGGCGTTTGACGCGGAACGACACCCGGTGCTCGATGTCCGGCGGTGACATCTCCGGTACGTCCTGGCGGAAGATCTCGCGGGCGTAGTCCGTGGTCTGGAAGAGCCCGGGGATGTGGACGGTCACGGCGGTTCGGAACCCTGTGGCGTGGTGCTCGACCTCGGCCATGTCCAGCAGGGCGGCGGGCAGGATCTCGCGGTACTCCTCCCACCAGCCGCGCCTGCGGTCGGGGGTCATCGCGGCGAGCGCCTCGATCAGGGCTTTGTCGGAGCAGTCGTAGGCGCAGGCGATGCCGCGCAGCCGGTCGGGGCTCACGCCGTGGCGGCCGGCTTCCATGTTGCTGACCTGGTTCTGCTTGATGCCCAGCAGTTGTGCCGCCTGTGTCGAGGTCAGGCCCGCCCGTTCGCGCAGCTTGCGCAGCTCGGCGCCCAGCCGGACTTGACGGCCGGTGGGGGTGCTTCTCATGGCCAACGTTCGACTCCTTGTCACCCACACGCGTGAACACTGAAGAGCTTCGAGGATTTCGGTCTAAGAACTTACAACTCGCCGCTACTTTAACTGCGGGCGCCCGCTCCGCCCAGAAGTACACCGCCCGACGGGGCGGCGGCGTCACTGGGCACCGTACGCAATGTCCCAACTCCCCACAGTGATCGGAGACTTCCATGCCCACCGTAACCCCGCCCTGGTCCTACACCCTCCAACTCCCGCACGATCCACGCGCGCCGGGGATCGCCCGCGTCACCCTCCGTGCCGTGCTCGCCGCTCACTCGCTCGCCGAGCTCACCCCCACCGCCGAGCTGCTGGCCGCCGAGCTGCTCGCCAACGCGCACCTCCACACCACCGGTGACTACGGCCTGCGGTTGCGCTCGGTGGACGCGGGTGGGCTGCGGGTCGGGGTGTGGGACAGCGACCCCCGCGTGCCGCCGGGGTTCGTGCCGGCCGACGGTGACTCCGTCGTCGTACCGCCGGACGAGGACGCCGAGAACGGGCGCGGGCTGCGTCTCGTGCGGGCCTGTGCGGAGAGATGGGGTGCGGCTGAGCTGGCCGCCGGGAAGTTGCTGTGGGCCGAGTGCCGGTAGAGCGCCGCGTTTGACCGGACTCTCACCTTCGGGGGCCACAGTGGGGGCGATGAAGCGCAGCCCCCGCCTCCTTCTCGTCGCCGTCGTGCTGCTGGCCGTCACCGCCGCCTCCGAGGTGGCGGCCGATGACGGGCCCGGCGCCCTGGGGGTGACTGTCGTGGCGGCGGCGACGGCGCGGTCCGCGCGGGTCGGGGCACTGTTCGCCTCCGACGACCTCACCGGCGGCCACTTCTGCACCGCGTCGGTCGTCCACAGCCCGCACCGCGATCTCATCGTCACCGCCGCGCACTGTCTCGGCGGGCAGAGCGGGGTGGGGGGTCTCGTCTTCGTGCCCGGATACCGGGACGGGAGGGCCCCCTACGGGGTGTGGAAGGTGGAGCGGGCCTTCCTGCCGGACGGGTGGGCCAAGGGGCAGGACGAGGACAGCGACGTGGCGTTCGCGGTGCTCCACGACCGGGGCGGGAAGGGGGTCGAGGACGTCGTGGGTGGCAATCGGTTCGTCACGCGGGCCGCCACCGGGGCCACCGTCGTGACCGTCACCGGCTATCCCAACTCCGGTGACACGCCGATCACCTGCACCAACCGGCCCGCCGCCCACAGCTCCACCCAACAGCGGATCGACTGTCCCGACTTCACCGGCGGAACCAGCGGCAGCCCCTGGGTCGACGGGGACGGGGAGGTCGTGGGGATCCTCGGCGGGCACCAGCAGGGCGGGGCCACGGCGGACATCTCGTACAGCGTGGTGCTCGGGCCGGAGGCCGCGGAGCTGTACCGGGACGCGGCCGCCGACCCGTGAGGGATCACCCCCGGGGCCGGCCGGTCTTCAGCACCTCGATCACGCTGGCGAAGCTGTCGGAGCCGTGCCCCGCGGCCCTGGCCCGCTCCATCGCGGCCTTCAGCAGCTCGGGCAGGGCGTTGTCGACGCCTCGGGCCGCCGCGGCGTGGATCAGGTGATCGATGGCGGCGATCTGTACGTCGACGGTGGCGTCGTCGCCCGGGTAGCGGCCGGCGTCCACCTGGGGCGCGTAGGTGTTCAGGAACCCCGCCACGGCTGTCAGCCAGCGGATCGCGACGGGGGTGAAGGCCGTGGCCGGCGTCTTCTCCGCGCCGACCAGCGCGGTGCCGTGCAGCCAGCCGGTCATGGTGGACCACATCAGGCCGAGAAGCGCGGCGTCGTAGAGAGAGGCCAGTCCGGGATCGGCGCCCAGGTACACAGGGTCGCCCAGGGCCCCCAGGGTCGGCAGGTGGGCGTCGAGGACGGCACGCGAACCGCTGTACAGGAACATCATCTCGGGGCTGCCCACGCCGGGCGGGGTGGTCATGATCGCGCCGTCGAGGTAGTCGGCGCCGTGGGACCGGGCCCACGCGGCGGCCTCATGGGCCTGCTCCGGGGAGCCGGACGTGAGGTTGACCAGGGTCCTGCCCGGCAGAGTGCCGACGACGGGGTCGAGGACCGTGTGCAGCGCCTCGTAATCCAGAACGCAGACGATGGTGAGCGGGCTCGCCGCGATCGCCTCCCCGGGCGTCGCTGCCGGGCGGGCGCCCCGGTCGGCCAGCGGCCGGGCCTTATCCGGGGACCGGTTCCACACAGTGGTCGGATGGCCCCGGTCCAGTAACGCGGCGGCCAGCGCCGAGCCCATGGAGCCCAGTCCGACGACGGTGACGGCTTGGCGGTCGGTGTTCATGCGTCAGCTCCTCGCGAGTGCCGATGTGACGGGTGATCACGTCGACGAGTGATCTTGTGCACGCCACGCTCGCAGTGCGCGGCGGAGAGGAGAAGTGACACTGGTGCCGGGACTCACCAAATTCCTGCCATAGCCTTCGGGGCATGAGCGCCGGTTCTGTCGCCGTTGTCGTCACCGAGGAGATGACGGTCCCCTCATGGGACCTGTACGAACTGAGCATCCCGTGCACCGTCTTCGGGACGCCGCAACCAGACCTCGCCGACCCCTGGTACGACTTGCGGCTGTGCGGGACCGGGACGACAGCGCGGGGCGGCACGGCGGCCGGCGCCGGACTGACGCTGCGGACCCCCTACGGCCTCGACGATCTCGTCGGTGCCGACACGGTCGTCGTGCCCTCGGTGCCCGATCCCTGCGTCGACGAGGGCAGACCCCTGCCGCCGGAGCTGATCACGGCCCTGCGTCGCGCCCACGACGCGGGCGCCCGCATGGTCTCCCTGTGCACCGGCGCCTTCGCACTCGCCGAGGCGGGGCTGCTCGACGGACGTCGTGCCACCGCCCACTGGATGCACACCGCCCAACTGGCCGAGCGGTACCCGAAGGTGCAGGTCGACGCGTCCGTGCTGTACGTGGACGACGGAGATGTGCTCACCAGCGCCGGCCTGACCGCGGGGCTCGACCTGTGCCTGCATCTCGTGCGCCGCGACCTCGGTGCGCACGTCGCCAACCAGCTGGCCCGCCGCATGGTGGTACCCGCCCACCGGCCCGGCGGGCAGGCCCAGTTCATCGAGGTGTCCGTGCCGTCGAGGGACGACGAGGGACTGGCGCCCGTACTCGACTGGGCCAGGACACACCTGGACCGGCCGCTGACGGTCGCGGACCTCGCGCGACGGGCCGCGATGAGTCCCCGGACGTTCTACCGGCGGCTCCACGCGGCCACCGGCACAACTCCGCTCCAGTGGCTCCTCGACCAGCGTCTGGGGCGGGCCCGGACCCTGCTGGAATCGACGGACCTGCCGATCGAGAAGGTCGGGGAGCTGAGCGGCCTCGGCACCGCCAACAACCTTCGCCACCACTTCCTCAAACACATCGGGGTGTCGCCGAGCGACTACCGGCGCGCCTTCCCCCGCGGCCCGCCCGGGTCGACCGCCTCGCGGTGAGGGCCGACACGCTCACACACATGACGTGACCGTGCTGGTCACAGCCCCCAGAGAGCGGCTGTGACCAGCACGGTCACAACAGGCGCTAGACGATGCGGTGGACGAGTTGGTTGGTCAGCTCGTAGCGGGCGCCCACGACGGCCAGTTTCCCGGTGGCGATCCGCTCGGCGAGGTCGGGCTCGCCGGCGAGGCGGGAACGGACGGCCCGGATGTTGGCGTCGATGGTCGCGTCGATGCGGGCGTCGCCGTCCTGCGTGCGGTCGATCGTCGGGGCTATCTGGTCGGCCAGGTACTGGATGTGGGCGGGCAGCGGCTCGCCGGACAGATCCGCCTGGACGGCCGCCTTCACGGCACCGCACGACTGGTGACCGAGCACCACGACCAGCGGTATGCCGAGTTCGAGGACCCCGTAGGCGATGCTGCCCAGTACGGCCTCGTCCAGGACCTCGCCCGCCGTGCGGACGGTCATCAGGTCGCCGAGGCCCTGGTCGAAGACCAGCTCGGGGGGCACGCGGGAGTCGATGCAGCCGAGGACGACCGCGAAGGGGTGCTGACCCTTCGTCAGGCTCTGGCGGACGGCGGGGGTCTCGTCCGGGTGCCGTTCGCGGAAGGTGCGCCAGCGGCGGTTTCCCGCGGCGAGTTCCTTCAGGGCCTCCGCGGCGGTGGTGGGGCGGGCGGCGGTGCCGCGCGGGGCGGAGGCCGGAGAGGGGGCGGCGGAGGCGGGGGCCGCCGCGAGCCCCGCGCCGCCCAGGGCCACCGCCCCGGCGAAGCCGCCGCGCAGCAGGGAGCGGCGGGCGAAGGCGCGGCGGATGGATCTGAGGGGAGTGTCTTCGGAATTCACGGGGGGAACGTATGCCCGAGTCCGGACCTTGGCGCACGGGTTGCCGAATCATGGCCGTGGATGGGGAAGCCGGGGTCGAATCATGGGGAGTGCTTGACGTACGCGATGACTGCCGTTGACGTGGCGGGGCGGGGCGGGGCGGGGCGGGGCGGGGTGGGGGGGGCATCGGACAAGTACTGGGAGGACGCGGCTACTTCGAACTGACGCACCCGGACGACTTCCCGAGCCACTGGCCGAAGGGCCAGGTCGACCGGGCGTTCCCCGTGGCGAACGACCCCGGGGGCTGGACCGCGGTGATCCACCACGTCAAGGGCGGACCCAGCGATGACGAGAGCATCGGTTGCGCCGGCTTTCGGGTGGGAAGCTCGTAAACTGACGCGGGCGTACTCCCCTTGGGTGATGGGCGGTTGACGGTGCGTAAGGCGTGGGTCGTGGCGGGTGCCGTCGGTGCGGCGGGACTCAGCTTCGTGATGCTGCTCGTCGTCGGCGTGTACGTCGTCGCCGGGAACATCGTCAACGGCGTGGGCGGCAAGAGCGTGGGGCTGGCCAAGGGAGCGGTTCCGGCCGCGTACCAGGCGCTCGTGCAGAAGTGGGGCACCCTCTGCGCCGCGATCAACCCCGCACTGCTCGCCGCCCAGCTGTACCAGGAGAGCGGATTCAACCCGAATGCCAAGAGTCCGGCGAAGGCCCAGGGGATAGCGCAATTCATCCCCGGGACCTGGGCCACGCACGGAATCGACGGCGACGGCGACGGGGACCGAGACGTCTGGGACCCGAATGACGCGATTCCATCGGCCGCGTCGTACGACTGCGAACTCGCGTCGTACGTGAAGGACGTTCCCGGGGATCCCACCCACAACATGCTCGCGTCCTACAACGCCGGGGCGTACGCGGTCATCAAGTACGGGGGAGTGCCGCCGTACAAGGAGACCCAGAACTACGTGAAGACGATCACGACGCTCGCGGAGTCCTTCGCCGCCCCCGTCACCCGAGTGGACCCCTCCGAGCAGGCCGCGGGGGCCATCCACTACGCCCAGACGAAGCTTGGTACGCCGTATCTGTGGGGTGGGAACGGTACGCCTGAGCAGGGCGGACGGTTCGACTGTTCCGGGTTGACCAAGGCGGCGTACGAGAGTGTGGGGATCACCCTGCCCCGGGTGGCGAACGATCAGTACAACGCGGGGCCGCACCCCTCGCGGGACGAATTGCTGCCGGGGGACCTGGTGTTCTTCTCGACCGACCCGAACAACTCCCGGGCCATCGATCACGTGGGGATCTACGTCGGCGGCGGATACATGATCGACGCGCCCCGCACGGGGGCCGTCATCCGGTTCGACCCGATCGACACCCCCAAGTACTTCGGTGCCACCCGAGTGACCGAAGATGGCGCGAAAGCGCTGCCGACGACTGTCTGAACCGGTCCATAACCACCCCGCTGAGCTGCGGGGATGTATCTCTCTTCGGTAACGTCTGAGTGATCATTCAGTGGAGAGTGGAACGTATCAACCGGGGCCGTGCGTTCCTGTTGACGTAGCCGAGCAATGCCTGTGACCGACTGGACCGGCGGAAGCGGATCTACGACCCACGGGGGTGGGCACGAGCGGGCGTGCGTGAGGCGCGCCGGGCAGAACACGACGAAGGGGCCGCAGCACCATGGCTGGACTCGCCGCATCCGGGTCGAACCCCGACGTCGACCTGCTCTATGACATCAACGGCCTGGCCAAGGCCGCCCCGCACTGGCTGGACCGGGTCGTCGAGTTCGTCGGCGAGTACGGGCTGCTGCTGGCCATGGTGCTGCTGGTGGTCTGGTGCTGGTGGACCGTGCGGCGCCGTCCCGGGTCGGCCGAGGAGGCCGCCTCGTCCGTGGCCGCGCTGGTGTGGGCGCCGCTGGCCGCCGGGGTCGCGGTGCTGGTGAACGTGCCGATACGCGGGTTCGTGGAGCGGCCCCGGCCGTTCTACGACCACCAGGGGCTCGAGGTTCTCGTCTCCGGCAAGACCGACTACTCCTTCGTGAGCGACCACGCCACCATCACCATGGCCATGGCGGTCGCGCTGTTCGTCGCCCACCGGAAGTTCGGACTGGTGGGGCTCGGGCTCGGGCTGCTGGAGGGGTTCTGCCGGGTGTACATGGGCGTGCACTACCCGACCGACGTGGTCGGCGGGTTCGCGCTCGGTACGGCTGTGGCGTTGCTGCTGTCCCCGGTGGCCTCCCTGTTGCTCACCCCCGTCTTGAAGGCGGTGGAGCGGTCGCCCCGGGTGGGGTGGGTCGTGCGGAGCCGTTCCGCTCGGGCGGCGGCGGGAAGGGACGCGGTGGTCCCGGGAGCCCGCATGGAGGCCTCGGCCGAGGAGCGGGACCTCGCCGCGTAACCTCGGTCGAGGTGACCGGCGTCCACCTGGGTCCACCCGTGCCGCCCCCGGCGGCACGGTTGCCGGCGGCCCGCCGGCCTAGAGGCCCTGGGGATAGGCGAAGAGGCCCCTCGGGTCGTACTGCTTCTTCAGTTGGGTCAGGCGGGGGAGCGCGTCGCCGTAGTAGGCCTTCTTCCAGTTCGTCAGGTTCGGGTCCGCGTAGTTCTGGTACGCGGCGCCCGAGGCGTACGGCCGCATGGCGCCGTGGGCCGAGGTCAGCCAGGACTGGGCCGTGGTGCCGGTCGTGCCGGCGCGCCAGGAGGCGATGTACTGGGCCAGCATCCGGGAGCGGCGGTGGACGAAGGCCGTGGCCGTGGGGGAGACACGGTTCACCGCGCCGCCCAGTGCCGTGAGGGCGATGCTGCCCGAGCCGCCGCGGACGGCCGCCGTCTGCCGGAGCAGCGTCTGGATGCCGGCCGCCGACAGTGAGCGGTCGAAGAAGTCGGAGCGGGCCGCGTAGGTCTCCCGGACCAGCTTGCCCTGCGGGGAGCGGCCCGGGATCGAGCCCGGCAGGTGGCACTGGGCGTCCGTGGCGAAGGAGGAGCAGCCGGCGTAGACCTCCATGGCCTCCTCGTAGGAGCGGCGGCGCAGGGAGACGCCGGTCGCGGGGGAGCCCACCCGGTCGGCCAGGCGGTCCACGGCGTTCTGGAGCTGGCCGTAGGTGCCGATGGAGAAGGCGGCGACGGAGATCCTGGGCGTGCCGCCGGGCGTGTTCGACAGGTGGAGGGAGGACCAGATCTCGTCCGGCTGGGCCGGGCCCCACTCCTGCCAGGCCTTCACCACCGCGGCCGCCTTCGACCAGGGCCAGGAGAGGGAGCAGGTCACGGCCTGCGGGGCCGGGTGGGTCCGGAAGTGCAGCTCCGTGACCACGCCGAAGTTGGCGTTGCCGGCGCCGCGCAGGGCCCAGAACAGGTCCTTGTTCCGGATGGCGTCGGCGGTGAGCTGCTTCCCGTCCGCCGTGACGATCGTCGCCTGCGTGAGGCTGTCGCAGGTCAGGCCGTATGCCCGGGAGACCACGCCGTGGCCGCCGCCGAGGACCAGGCCGGAGACGCCGACCGTCGGACAGGAGCCCGCCGGGATCGTCACGCCCTTCGCGGTCAGCGCGCGGTAGACGTCGATCAGCTTGGCGCCGGCGCCGACCACGGCCGAGCCGCCGCTCGCGCGCACCCGGCTCAGTGCGGAGACGTCGAGAATCAGCCGTTCGTTGCCGGAGGACCAGCCGCCGTAGGAGTGGCCGCCGTTGCGGATGGCGACCTTCTTGCCGTGGGCGCGGGCGTACGCCAGGACGGTGCGGATGTCGTCGGCGTGGGCGACGTAGGCGACCGCGGCCGGCTTGAGCGCGTCGAAGCGCGTGTTGTACAGCTGCCGGGCCGCCGTCCAGGAGGCGTCGCCGGGGCGGATCAGGGGGCCGTCCAGGTCACGGGCGAGGGCCGCCCAGTTCGCGGCGGCCACGGTGCTCGTGGTCCGGAGCGAGGTCTCACTGGCCGACGCGCTCCCGCCGCCGTCCGCCGCCCTGCACGCGGCCGTCGCGACCGCCGCGACCGCGGCCGTGCCGCCTGCGATGAACGTACGCCGTTCCATGTTCCGTGCCTTCCGTCGGCTTCATGGAGCCAGACGGGGGCGGAGGGCGGCGGGTTCCCCGGGGAGGGGGAAATCGGTCGCGGGAATCGGTGGAGGGGTTCGGTGGAGAAGTTCGGTGGAGGCCGCAGCGAAAGGCCGGCGGAGGCCGGCGGAGGCCGGCGGAGGGGCAGCGACAGGTGGGCGGAAGGGCGGTGCAGGTCAGCGGGGGGCGGCCGGGGGACTCAGTCGTGTGTGTGGCCCTTCGCGTCCGCTCTGGCGAGGCTTCTCGCTCTGCGCGCCGGGCCGCGCCAGCCGCAGGTGCACCGGGCGAGACAGAAGGCGCCGTGTTCGACGGTCGTGGTGCGGTGGAGTTCCCCGTCGGTGGGGGAGGGGGCCGAGCGGTCCTGCTGGGTCACATGGACACGTTACCCAGTGCCGGTAAGGGCCTCACATGGCGACCGCAAGCCTTGGCTCACGCGTGACGGGGTCCGCCCGACCGTCGTTAACCGCAACGACAGGGGGCCCGTGACGGACGTACCGGCTGGGGGTAGACAGGCGATGGCGGAGCAGCAGCAGCGGCGGTGGGGAACGGTGGTCGTCGCGGGGCTCGTGGCCGGGATCTGTGCCGGGGCCGCCGGGTGCTCCGGCAGCGGGGCCGCCGCCGACGACGCGCCCGCGGGCGACCCGGTCGAGGCGCTGCGCCGGGCCGCCGACACACTGGTCCGGGCGGGCAGTTCGAAGGCGCGGACGTCGATGGAGATGGCCACAGGCGGGACCCGCGTGACCATCCGGGGCGAGGGCGTCTACGACTACCGCAAGCAGCTCGGGCGGTTGCGGGTCGTGCTGCCGCAGGACCCGGCCGGGACCAGCCGGCACCGGCCCATCACCGAACTCCTCGCGCCGGGCGCGCTGTTCATGAAGAACCGGGGCGCCGGAGTCCCCGCCGACAAGTGGGTGCGGGTGGAGACGGCGACGCTGTCCGACGGCAACCTGGTCACCGGCGGCGCCACCGACCCGTACGCGGCCGCCGAGGTCCTGCGGGGGACGCGCACGGCGACGTACGTCGGCAGGACGGAGCTGGCCGGGACCGAGGTGCGGCACTACCGGGGGACCGCCGACCTGGCCGCGGCCGCCGAGGAGGCCTCCGAGGGCGGCCGGGGTTCCCTGGGCGCGGCGGCGAAAGGGTTCGCCACGGCCGCGGTGCCGTTCGACGTCTACCTCGACGACGAGGGCCGCATCCGCAAGGTCCGGCACCGCTTCAGCTTCGTCAACGGCCGCCAGGCGGAGGCCGTCGCGGTCGCCTCGACGACGCTGCTGTACGACTTCGGTGCCCCCGTCGACGTACGGCTTCCGGCCGCGCGGGACATCTACGCGGGGCGGATCGCCGAGGAGTGAGCGGGCTCCGACCGCCGGGCGACGAACGGATCCGGCCAAGGGCGGGCACAAGGACTAGCCCGTCCGTGCCATGCGCGGTATGTACGCCGCTCCCTACTCTAGGAAGTCGGTGACGGCAGAGACGAGGTGATGCGCGTGGCTCTGGTCGGCGGTACGGCGGTTCAGGACCACGTGGCCCTCGCCGAGATCGAGCTGTGCGGAGAGCTGATCATCGCTGCTTCGGCGGCGGAGGAGCGGCTCAGTCTGGCGAGCATCGACGAGGTGCTGAGAGTGGCGGAGGAGCGGGACGCCTCCGGCGGCTGAGTGCCCGGCCCACGTGAGTCCGCCTGCCTGAGTCCATCGGCCTTGGTTCAGGTGCGCGAGTTCATGGGTTGCGGGTCCAGGGGAGCGGTCCGTGGGTGCGGGGCCAGGGGGGACGTACGCCTGCCTCGTGGAGGCGTACGTCTGTCACCCGGGTCACGTCCGCAGCAGGCGGCCGATCGCCTTCGTCGCCTCCTCCACCTTCGCGTCGATCTCGGCGCCGCCCTTGACGGCCGCGTCGGCGACGCAGTGGCGCAGGTGCTCCTCCAGCAGTTGCAGCGCGAAGGACTGCAGGGCCTTGGTGGAGGCGGACACCTGGGTGAGTATGTCGATGCAGTAGGTGTCCTCGTCGACCATCCGTTGCAGGCCGCGGATCTGGCCCTCGATACGGCGCAGGCGCTTGAGGTGTTCGTCCTTCTGCTTGTGGTAACCGTGCACGGCCGGGTGGGCCGGTGCGGCCTCGGGCGTGGCCGGTGCGGCCTCGGGTGCTGCCGGTGCGGTTGTCCCGGGGGCTGCCTCGGGTGCGGCGGAGGGCGCTCCCGCGCCGGCCTCGGTGGTGGTCATCGCGTCCTCCAGATATATACCCCTACTGGGTATATCGTACCGAACTTTGGCGGGTATGAGGGCCTGAGGCCGTCGCTTTGGCGGCCTGTGGACTGGACCAGCCGGCGGCCCCGTTGCCGGTCGCCCCACCCGATGGGCGACACTGGGGGACGGCCCATTAGCCGTGGCCGGATGATGCGCCTAGCATCAGCCTGACCGAAACCGATGCATCCTGAGGACCCCAAGTGCGCTTTCGTCTGACCCCCAGGGAGACGAGCTTCTACGACATGTTCGCCGCGTCCGCGGACAACATCGTCACCGGCTCGAAACTCCTCATGGAACTGCTCGGGGCGGACACCGCCGGCCGGGCCGAGATCGCAGAGCGTATGCGGGCCGCGGAACACGCCGGTGACGACGCCACGCATGCGATCTTCCACCAGCTGAACTCCTCGTTCATCACGCCGTTCGACCGCGAGGACATCTACTCCCTCGCCTCGTCCCTCGACGACATCATGGACTTCATGGAGGAGGCCGTCGACCTGGTCGTCCTCTACAACGTCGAGGAACTGCCCAAGGGCGTCGACCAGCAGATCGAGGTGCTGGCGCGGGCGGCGGAGCTGACGGCCGAGGCCATGCCGAACCTGCGGACCATGGAGAACCTCACCGAGTACTGGATCGAGGTCAACCGGCTGGAGAACCAGGCGGACCAGATCCACCGCAAGCTGCTCGCCCACCTCTTCAGTGGCAAGTACGACGCGATCGAGGTGCTCAAGCTCAAGCAGATCGTGGACGTGCTGGAGGAGGCGGCGGACGCGTTCGAGCACGTGGCGAACACGGTGGAGACCATCGCGGTCAAGGAGTCCTGACCCCTTCATGGACACCTTCGCTCTGGTCGCGACCATCGGCGTCGCGCTCTTCTTCACGTACACGAACGGCTTCCACGACTCGGCGAACGCGATCGCGACGTCCGTGTCGACGCGGGCGCTGACGCCTCGGGCGGCGCTGCTGATGGCGGCGGTGATGAACCTCGGCGGTGCCTTCCTGGGGTCCGGGGTCGCCAAGACCGTCAGCGAGGGGCTGATCCAGACACCCGAGGGCTCGAAGGGGATGGGGATCCTCTTCGCGGCGCTGGTCGGTGCGATCACCTGGAACCTGGTCACCTGGTACTTCGGGCTGCCCTCGTCGTCCTCGCACGCGCTGTTCGGCGGCATGGTGGGGGCGGCGCTCGCCGGTGGGACGACGGTCTACTGGCACGGGGTGCTGGAGAAGATCGTCATCCCGATGTTCGTCTCGCCGTTGGTCGGTCTGGGGGTCGGCTACCTGGTGATGACCGCGATCATGTGGATATTCCGGCGGGCCAATCCGCACAAGGCCAAGCGGGGATTCCGGATCGCGCAGACGGTGTCCGCGGCCGGGATGGCGCTCGGGCACGGGCTCCAGGACGCGCAGAAGACGATGGGCATCGTGGTGATGGCGCTGGTCATCGCCGACGTCGAGGACTACGGCGATCCGATCCCGGTGTGGGTCAAGATCGTGTGCGCGGTGATGCTGTCGCTGGGGACGTACGCGGGTGGGTGGCGCATCATGCGTACGCTCGGGCGGAAGATCATCGAGCTCGATCCGCCGCAGGGGTTCGCGGCGGAGACGACGGGTGCGTCGATCATGTTCACCACGGCGTTCCTCTTCAAGGCGCCGATCTCCACGACACATGTCATCACGTCGGCGATCATGGGTGTGGGTGCGACGAAGCGGATCAACGCCGTGCGGTGGGGTGTCGCCAAGAACATCGTGCTGGGGTGGTTCATCACGATGCCTGCGGCGGCGACGGTGGCGGCGTGCGCGTTCTGGATCGTGAACCTGGCGTTTCTGTAGGGGGCGGGGGTTTTCGGCGCGTGCGGTGTCTGGGCGTCGGTTGCCTGCCCGCGTGCCCGAGCGAAGGAACCCCACCCACTGCCGGACACCGTCCAGACGCACTCCACAGGTGCATCGCGACGACCTGCGGCTGTGGAACTCAGGCCCTGCGGAAGCCGCCGCGCTCGTGGCGGGCAACGGGCGCGCGGACGTGGTCGCGGAGACGGACGAGCAGGGCAGCGCCATGTCGCGGGCTGGGGGCGTCCGTCGTGAGGATGCCGACGTGAGGATGCCGACGTGAGGATGTCGTCGTAGCCACTCGTTGGTCCCGGCCGCGCCAATCCACGGATCCCTCCACCCCCTCGCAAAAACCACGGACCCGCCCCCTGGAAGTCAGGGGGCGGGTCCTTCGGCCTCGCGGTGGCACCGCCATGCAGCACCGCGAGGGGTCGGGTGGGGCGTCGGCTCAGCCGAAGCGGCCGGAGATGTAGTCCTCCGTGGCCTGGACCGACGGGTTGGAGAAGATGCGCTCCGTGTCGTCGATCTCGATCAGCTTGCCGGGCTGGCCGACCGCCGCGAGGTTGAAGAACGCGGTGCGGTCGGAGACGCGGGCGGCCTGCTGCATGTTGTGCGTGACGATGACGATCGTGAAGCGTTCCTTCAGCTCGCCGATCAGGTCCTCGATGGCGAGGGTCGAGATCGGGTCGAGGGCCGAGCACGGCTCGTCCATCAGGAGGACGTTCGGTTCCACGGCTATCGCACGCGCGATGCACAGCCGCTGCTGCTGGCCGCCCGAGAGGCCCGAGCCGGGCTTGTTCAGGCGGTCCTTCACCTCGTTCCAGAGGTTCGCGCCCTTGAGGGACTTCTCGACGATGT
Source organism: Streptomyces sp. NPDC014995 (assembly GCF_043080745.1). Classification (NCBI taxonomy): domain Bacteria; kingdom Bacillati; phylum Actinomycetota; class Actinomycetes; order Kitasatosporales; family Streptomycetaceae; genus Streptomyces; species Streptomyces sp. NPDC014995. The sequence goes on along the minus strand of NZ_JBIBVX010000012.1, from coordinate 314,015 downwards.
CCTGCAGTTCGCTCTTCTTGTAGTTGCCGTTCAGGCGCAGGCCCGCGGCCACGTTGTCGAAGATCGACATCGTGGGGAAGGGGTTCGGGCGCTGGAAGACCATGCCGACCTCGCGGCGGACCGACACAGGGTCGATGCCCTGGCCGTACAGGTCCTCGTCGTCCAGCAGGACCTTGCCCTCGACCCGTCCGCCGGCCGTGACCTCGTGCATGCGGTTCAGGGTGCGCAGGAACGTCGACTTGCCGCAGCCGGACGGGCCGATGAACGCCGTCACCGAGCGCGGCTCGACGGTCATCGAGATGTCCTCGATCGCCTTGTGGGAGCCGTAGTACGCGGTCAGTCCGCTCACGTCGATTCGCTTGGCCATGTCTCTACTTCACTTCCAGATCGGTCGGTCGCTGATTGGCCGCGTCAGCGACCGGACTTCGGGGCCTTCCAGCGGGCGATCCCGCGGGCCAGCAGGTTGAGGATCATCACGAAGGCGATCAGCGTCAGCGACGCCGCCCAGGCGCGGTCGTACGCCGCCTGTGAACCCGCGCTCTGCGCGTACTGCTGGTAGATGTACAGGGGCAGGGACGCCTGCGCGCCCTCGAAGGGGTTCGCGTTGATGAACGGGTTGCCGAAGACGAGGAGCAGGACGGGGGCCGTCTCGCCGGCGATACGGGCCACCGCCAGCATGACGCCCGTGATGATGCCGCCGACGGAGGTCGGGACGACCACCTTCAGGATCGTGCGCCACTTCGGGACGCCGAGGGCGAGAGAGGCCTCGCGCAGCTCGTTCGGGACGAGCTTGAGCATCTCCTCCGTCGAGCGGACGACCACCGGCATCATCAGGATCGCCAGGGCCATCGAACCGGCGAAGCCGAAGGGCTGCATGTCGAACATCAGCATGAGGCTGAGGATGAAGAGGCCGGCCACGATGGACGGGATGCCCGTCATGACGTCCACGAAGAAGGTGACCGCGCGGGCCAGGTTGCCCCGGCCGTACTCCACCAGGTAGATCGCGGTGAGGATGCCGATCGGGGCGCCGATCAGGGTGGCGAGGCCGACCTGTTCCACGCTGCCGAGGATGGCGTGGTAGATGCCACCTCCCGGCTCCGAGTCGGCGACCACGCCCATGGAGTGGGTCAGGAAGTAGACGTCCAGGACCTTCACGCCGCGCTGGACCGTGGCCCAGATCAGCGAAGCCAGCGGTACGACCGCGATGAGGAAGGCGACCCAGACCAGGGCGGTGGCGATACGGTCCTTGGCCTGGCGGCGGCCCTCGACGCGGGCGGCGATGCCGTAGGTGCCGAGGACGAACAGGAGACCGGCGATCAGTCCCCACTGGATGCGGCTGTGCAGGCCGGCGGCGAGGCCGATGGCGACCGCGACGGCGACGGAGGCGGCCGCGATGGCCCAGGGGCTCCACTTCGGCAGGCTGGCGCCGCGCAGGGTGCTGGGGCGCTTGGCGGTGACGACGGCGTTGCTCATGCGTTGGCCCCCGAGTACTCCTTGCGGCGGGCGATGATCGCGCGGGCCGCGCCGTTGACCAGCAGGGTGATGACGAACAGGACCAGACCGGAGGCGATGAGCGCGTCCCGGCCGAACTCCGTCGCCTCGTTGAACTTGCTGGCGATGTTCTGGGCGAAGGTGCCGCCGCCCGGGTTGAGCAGGCTGGCGTGGATGTCGAAGTCGGGGGAGAGCACCGTGGCCACCGCCATCGTCTCGCCGAGCGCGCGGCCGAGGCCGAGCATCGACGCCGAGATCACGCCGGAGCGGCCGAAGGGCAGGACCGCCATGCGGACCACTTCCCAGCGGGTCGCGCCCAGCGCCAGGGCCGCCTCCTCGTGGGTCTGCGGGACCTGGCGGAAGACCTCGCGGCTGACGTTGGTGATGATCGGCAGGATCATGATGGCGAGGAGGATGCCGACCGTGAGCATCGAGCGCGGGGCACCCTCGTCCCAGGAGAAGATCCCGGTCCAGCCGAGATAGTCGTTCAGCCAGCCGAACAGGCCGTCGAGGTGCGGCACGAGGATCAGGGCGCCCCACAGGCCGTACACGATGGACGGGACGGCGGCGAGCAGGTCGATCACGTACGCGATGGGGCCGCGCAGCCGGCGCGGGGCGTAGTGGGTGAGGAACAGGGCGATGGCGACCGCGATCGGGACCGCGATGACCATGGCGATGATCGAGGAGACCACGGTGCCGAAGGCGAGGACGGCGATGCCGAACTTCGGCGGAACCAGGTTGGTGTTCCACTCGAAGGCGGTGAGGAAGTTCGCCTCGTCCTTGCTGATGGCGAGCGTCGCCCGGTAGGTGAGGAAGACCGCGATCGCGGCCATGATCGCCAGCAGCAGGATGCCCGACCCGCGGGAGAGCGCGAGGAAGATCCGGTCACCGGGCCGGGTGGCGCCGCGGGCGGCCCGCTTCTGCTCGGCAGGGCTCGGCGGCGCGAGGGGAGGGGGTACGTCGTCTGTTGGCTTGCGCGTCGTTATGTCCATGGGTTCTCCGGTCTGCGGAGCCGCTCGTCGGTGGGCGGCTCGGGCGGGGCCGGGTGTGCGGGCGGCCCCTGGCGGCGGTGCACCGGATGGTGCGGTCCGCGCCGGGTTCCGCCGGCGTCGGACCGCACCTTCAGATCAGCTCAGGCCCTCGATGGTGGTGCGGACCTTGGTGATGATGGAGTCGGGGATCGGCGCGTAGTCGATGCCGGAGAGGATGCCCTGGCCCTCCTCGCTGGCGATGTAGCGCAGGAACGCCTTGGTGGCGGGCAGGCTGTCGGCCTTGTTGCCCTTGTCGCAGACGATCTCGTACGTCACCAGGGTGATCGGGTAGGCGCCGTCGGCCTTGGTGGCGTAGTTGATCTTCAGCGCGAGGTCGTTGCCCGTGCCGACGATCTGGGCGTCCGCGATGGCCTTGGTCGCGCCGTCGGAGGAGGCCTTGACCGGGGCGGAGGCGCCGGTGTCGATGGCGACCGTGCCGAGGCCGTCCTTGGCGTACGACAGCTCCATGTAGCCGATGGCGCCGTTGGTCTGCTTGACGCCCTGGGCGACACCGGAGGAGCCGGACGCGGACTGGCCGCCCTTGGCCTGCCAGGCCTTGCCGCCGGAGTAGGGCCAGTCGCTCTTGGCGGTGGCGATCAGGTACTTGGTGAAGTTGTCCGTGGTGCCCGACTCGTCCGAGCGGTGGTACGGCTGGATCTTCAGGTCGGGCAGCTTCGCGTCGGGGTTGAGCTTCTTGATCGCCGCGTCGTTCCAGTTGGTGATCTTGCCGTTGAAGATCTTGGCGATCGTCGGGGCGTCCAGGACGAGGTTGTCCACGCCCGAGACGTTGTAGGCGACGGCGATCGGGCCGCCGACCATCGGCAGGTCGATGCCCTGGCCGCCGGAGCAGATCTTCTGGGAGGCGGTGACCTCTTCCGGCTTCAGCGCGGAGTCGGAACCGGCGAAGGCGACCTGGCCCTGCGTGAACGCGGTGACACCGGCGCCCGAGCCGGAGCCCTTGTAGTTGACCTGTACGCCGTTGCAGGCCTGCGTGAAGTTCTTGACCCAGGCGTCGATCGCGTTCTTCTGCGCGGAGGAGCCGTCGGCGAGCAGCTGGCCCTTGGCGTCGTCACACTTGACGGACCCGGCCGCGGCGGTGGCGGAGGAGGTGCTGTCACCGCTGCCACCGGTCTCGTCGGAGCCGCACGCCGTGAGGGCCAGGGCGCCGGAGACGGCGAGAGCACCGAGGGTGAGGGCCCGCCGGTTCATGCGCTGAAGCTTCACTTGAGGGAGATCCTTCCAGGAGCCGCCGTCCTGAATCCGGCGGCGTGCGAGGTCTGGGTGGCGCGAGCGCGCCCTTCAGGCCGCGCGCCGCACCGCGTAAGGCCGAAACTAGGCAGATCAGGTGAAGCCGCCTACGGGCACACATGAACGCGAGGTGAACCCCTGTGGACGGTGCGGTTAGGTCACGGAACGCTCACGCCGAGGACACGGCGTGGTTCCGGATCACGCGGGGTGCAGGGTGTGCAGCAGAGCGTCCACGAGGGTGCGGTCCCTCGGCTGGGTGAGGCGGGCGCGGGCGGCCGTGGGCGACAGCCACAGGACGCGGTCCACCTCGTCGTTCGGGGTGAAGCCGCCGGAGACGGACTCGGCCGCCCAGTAGCGGACCTCCTTGGGGCGGCCCTGGGCGGAGTAGCGGACCGTGGGGAGCGGGGCGCCGGGACGCGCGGTGTAACCCGTCTCCTCGGCCACCTCGCGCACCGCGCCGGCCAGATGGTCCTCGCCGCGCTTCAGCTTGCCCTTGGGGTGCGACCAGTCGTCGTACTTGGGCCGGTGCACCAGACAGATCTCCAGCTCACCGTCGACCGGCGAGCGGCGCCACAGGACGCAGCCGGCCGCCTGGACGGGAGTCTCGTGGGGGGAGCTCACCGGGTCACCGCCTCCTGGTTCGGACTGGTCCCCGTTCCGGGTCGGGTACGAGTTCCCGGGGGCCGGGCTAGGACGCGCCCGTGCCGATGGGCTGTTTCTGCCACGAGCGCTGGAAGGCGTACCGGGCCGCCTCCACCTCGTGCCGCTGGTCCGCGTGCAGCACACCGAGCGCGTACGCCGTCGCCGGGGCGATGCGGGGCGTGCGGGCCGCATGGGCCGCGGCGGCCGCCGCCTCGGAGGCGTCGCGGTGCCGGTCGAGGGCCTGTCCGGCGCAGAGCAGCCGCCCGTCGAGGGGGGCGCCGTCGGCGTCGAGGGCGTGCAGGACCTCCAGGGCGTAGCGGTGCAGCCGCAGCAGCAGGCGGACCTGGTGCCAGGGCGCGTCCTGCGGGTGCGGGGCCGGGTCCGGGGACAGTCCGTGGACCAGGGCCTCCGCGTTGTACGGGTGTCCCGCGGTGACCAGCGGGAGCGCGGCGACGGCGTCCGCGAGGCGTTCCTCGGCGGCGGCGGCGAAGGGGCGCAGGTCGGTGGTGGCGGCGGTGCGGGTGAGGGGGACCTCGCTGGCCAGGACGGCGACCTTGTCGGCGACGGCGTGGAAGCGGGAGGAGCCGAGGGCCTGGAGGGCGGTGGAGTGGGCCCGGGTGCGGGCCAGGGTCAGCTGGCGGTCCAGCAGGGCGCCCGCCTTGGCCGCGCCCACGGTGAGGCTGCCGCGGTCCGGGGCGGCCGGGTGGGCGGTGCCGGACGCCGCGGGGTGGGCGGCCGCTCCGGCGGTACGGCCGCCGCCCGTGGCCGGGGAGGCGCCGGTGCCGGTGGCCGTCGCGCTCACGGCGGTACGTCCGCCGCCCTTACCGGCGGACGTGGCGGGGCCTGTCCCCGGTGAGGCGCCAGGGCCGGTGCCGGTGCCGGTCGAGGATGCTCCGGTCGCGGTGCTGGAGCCGGTGGGGGCTGTCCCGGTCGGGGCGTTCGGGCCGGTGGGTGCTCCGGCTGAGGGGCCGGGGCTGGTGGTGGATGCTCCGGCTGAGGGGCCGGCTCCGGTGGTGGGTGTCCCGGTCGAGGCGCCCGCTCCCGTCGTGGACGACGCCCCCGCCGACGTGCCGGCGGCCGTCGCGGACACCCCGGCCGGGGTGCCGGCGCCCGCGGCCGCGCTCGCCCCCGACGCACGTGACGGGTTCCCCGTTCCCGACGCACGTGATGGGTTCCCCGTTCCCGACGGACGTGAGGGGTTCCCCGTCCCCGCCTTCTGCGTCGGCAGCACCGGGGCCCCCGACAAGCGGTGCAGGGCCAGCAGCAGCCGTTCCAGACGGGCCTCGCAGGCGTGTTCCAGGGCCAGCGTGCCGGACACCCAGGCCAGTTCGGGGCGGATCTCCTCGGACCAGTCGGGGTCGAGGAGGGGACGGAAGGTGTGCAGGCTGCCGCTGATGCGGCGGGCCGAGCGGCGCAGGGCGCGGGCCGCGTCGACCGAGTCCCCCGTGTGCGCCGAGCCGTTCGACGCGCCGCCGCCGGTCTCCCGGTGCAGGCGCAGCGCGCGGAGGAACTCCGTGGCCTGGGCCCGGAGGTAGGCCGCGAGGACGTCCCCCGTCACGGACCCGGCCGCGGAGTCCGTCAGGTCATGGTGTCGCTGTGCCACGCCGGCGCCTCCGGGCGTCTATGAGCATCTCCTGGACGTTGCGCAGGGGCCCGCCGTCCGCGTCGGTGGCGTGCCGGGTCCACTCGCCGTCCGGACCGAGGTGCCAGGAGGCGGTGGTGTCCGACATGCCGGTCTCCAGCAGCCGGTTCAGGGCCGCGCGGTGGGCCGGGTCGGTGACCCTGACCATGGCCTCGATACGGCGGTCGAGGTTGCGGTGCATCATGTCCGCGCTGCCGAACCACACCTCGGGCTCGCCGCCGTTTCCGAAGGCGAACACGCGGGAGTGCTCCAGGAAGCGGCCGAGGATCGAACGGACGCGGATGTTCTCCGACAGGCCGGGCACGCCCGGGCGGACCGCGCAGATGCCGCGCACCCAGACGTCGACGGGCACACCGGCCTGGGACGCCCCGTAGAGGGCGTCGATGACGGCCTCGTCGACCATCGAGTTGACCTTGACGCGGACGTAGGCGGGACGTCCGGCACGGTGGTGCTGGACCTCCTTGTTGATCCGCGAGACCAGGCCGTCGCGCAGCGACTTGGGGGCGACCAGCAGCCGGCGGTAGGTCTCGCGGCGGGAGTAGCCGGAGAGCCGGTTGAAGAGGTCGGAGAGGTCCGCGCCGACCTGCGGGTCGGCGGTGAGCAGGCCGAGGTCCTCGTAGAGGCGGGCCGTCTTCGGGTGGTAGTTGCCGGTGCCGACGTGGCTGTAACGCCGTAGCGTCTCGCCCTCCTGACGGACCACCAGGGACAGCTTGCAGTGGGTCTTCAGGCCGACCAGGCCGTAGACCACGTGGCAGCCGGCCTCCTCCAGCTTGCGGGCCCACTTGATGTTGGCGTGCTCGTCGAAGCGGGCCTTGATCTCGACCAGGACGAGGACCTGCTTGCCGGACTCGGCGGCGTCGATGAGCGCGTCCACGATCGGGGAGTCGCCGGAGGTCCGGTACAGGGTCTGCTTGATCGCGAGGACGTCCGGGTCGGCGGCCGCCTGCTCCAGGAAGGCCTGGACGGACGTGGAGAAGGAGTCGTAGGGGTGGTGCAGGAGCACGTCGCGGCTGCGCAGCGCGCCGAAGATGTCCGGCGGGGACGCGGACTCGACCTCGGCGAGGTCGCGGTGGGTGCCGGCGATGAACTTCGGGTACTTCAGCTCCTGCCGGTCGAGGCTGCTGATGCGGAAGAGGCCGGTGAGGTCCAGGGGACCCGGCAGCGGGTACACCTCGGCCTCGCTGATCTTCAGCTCGCGCACCAGCAGGTCGAGCACCTCGCGGTCGATGGACTCCTCGACCTCCAGGCGCACCGGCGGCCCGAAGCGGCGCCGCATGAGCTCCTTCTCCAGGGCCTGGAGCAGGTTCTCGGCGTCGTCCTCCTCGACCTCCAGGTCCTCGTTGCGGGTGAGGCGGAAGGCGTGGTGCTCCAGCACCTCCATGCCCGGGAACAGCTCCTCCAGGTGGGCGGCGATGACGTCCTCGAGGGGGACGTAGCGGCCCGGGGAGCTCTCCAGGAAGCGGGACAGCAGCGGCGGCACCTTGACGCGCGCGAAGTGCTTGTGGCCGCTGACGGGGTTGCGTACGACGACCGCGAGGTTGAGCGAGAGACCCGAGATGTACGGGAACGGGTGCGCGGGGTCGACCGCCAGCGGGGTCAGGACCGGGAAGATCTGGTGCCGGAAGAGCGTGAAGAGCCGGGCCTGCTCCTTCTCCGTCAGCTCGCTCCAGCGGACCAGGTGGATGCCCTCCTCCGCGAGCGCGGGGGCGACGTCCTCGTGGTAGCAGGCGGCGTGCCGGGCCATCAGCTCGCGGGAGCGGGCCCAGATCATCTCCAGGACCTCGCGCGGCTGGAGGCCGGAGGCGGAGCGGGTGGCGACGCCGGTGGCGATACGGCGCTTCAGACCGGCCACCCGGACCATGAAGAACTCGTCGAGGTTGCTCGCGAAGATGGCGAGGAAGTTCGCCCGCTCCAGGAGGGGCGTGTTCGGATCCTCGGCCAGCTCAAGGACGCGCTCGTTGAACGCGAGCCAGCTGCGTTCCCGGTCGAGGAAACGACCCTGCGGCAGCTGGAGCCCGTCCTGCCGCGACTCCTCGTACATGTCGAGGTCGGAGTCGATGTCGGGTTCCAGGTCGGAGACCGCGGCGGCCACGGTGTGCGGGCGGTGCGCGGCTATGGAGCCCACGGAGGGCTGGGGGTGCTGGACCTGCGCCTGGGTCTGCTGGACCTGTGCCTGGGTGTGCTGGCTCATGGCCCCATTGTTCCGCGCCGCCACCCTGACGGGCGCGTCGGAACGTGCGGGCGGGAGCGCGGCAACGTTCCCGGCGCGGTGATTCGCCTGTGGGGGCGGCGAAGGCTCGGGCACGGCGGGGTTCATTGGCCGAGCGTCGCAAGGTCGTCTGAACCGATGGTTACGGAGACATGGCGTGTGGGATATCGGGGGGCGGCTCGCGGGGGTGGGACGGCTCGCGGGGGTGGGGTGGTGGTGTGGAGCGCTGGGGGCTTGTGGGGTGAGCGGTGGCGTGGGGTGCTGGGGGCTGACAGTGGTCGGGCGGTCGTAGGCGGGTGCTGGGGCTACTTGCGAGGGTCGCGACGCGGCACCGGGCGGGCGTACGTCCCTCGTGCCGGGGGAGGCGCGGGGGAGGGACGTACGCAGGGCGGGCCGGGGATCAGGCCGTGCCGCGGCGCAGGACGCGGAAGGCGGCCACGGTCGCGAGGGCGGCGACGGCGAGGACGATGCCGGTCTCCACGAGCTGGAGCGGCCAGAAATGGGACTCGGGGTGGTACGTCGTGTAGAAGCCGGTGACGCCCCGGTCGTCCAAGCAGCGGTGGCGGAACCCGGCCGTGCCCTCGCACTGCCAGAACTGGACGTTCGGCACACGGCGGCCGTGGACCAGGGCGCCCGTCTCCAGATGCCACGCGGTGTCCGGCGGTTCGAGCACCTGGGCCGCCGAGGAGCGGGACACCGCGGGCCACAGGGAGGCGCGGTACTCCGCCAGGACGCGGACGAGCAGCCACGTCACGGCGACGGAGACGCCGAGCGCGGGCAGGGCGCGGCGCAGCAGGAGCGCGGTGAGGGTGCCGACGGCGACGGCGCACAGGGCGTACGCGACCGCGACGGGGCCGCGGGCCACGAACTCCTGGCCCTCCATCCAGCCTGTGCCCATCAGGAGGTCCCCGTCGGCACCCCAGACCCAGCGGTACGCCAGGACCAGGGTGGTCGCGCCGGCGGTCACGGCGAGCCCGGGGACGGCGAGCTTGGCGGTCAGCCAGCGGGCGGGCGAGACGCCCTGGGCCCAGGCGAGCCACGCGGTGCCGTTCTCCAGCTCGCGTCCGATCAGCGACCCGCCCGCGAACGCGGCGACGGCCAGGAAGGCGTGGGCGGACAACAGGCCGATCCCGCCGACGTACTCGCCGAAGCCGAAGGTGCCGAACGCCGGGTCGCACCAGTCCTGGCCCGCGCTGTCGCAGTTCTCCAGCCGCGTGCGTTCCTCGCCCGCGGTGACCGCGGTGAGCCACACCAGCCAGCCGGTCAGGCCCAGCACGGCCAGCCCCCAGAGGAGCAGCGCGGCGCGGTGCAGACGCAGGACGGTGCGCACGGTGCCCCAGTGGCGTGCCGGGCCCACGGTGCCGCTGCCGGTGGTGCGGGTGGCGACGACGGCGGTCATACGGCGGCCTCCCGGCGGGCGCGTGGAGTGGCCGTCGACCGCCTGAGCAGCAGGAACGCGGCCAGGGTGAGGGCGGCGGCGACGGTGAGGACGAGGGCGGTGGTGGTGAGCTGCAGGGGCCAGTAGTGCGACTCGGGGTGGAAGGTGACGTAGAAGCCGGTGACGTCGAGCCTGTCGTACACATCGGCGCAGCCGTCGACGTACGACGGCCCGCAGCCGGGGTCGGCGATGTGCGCGCCGGTGGAGGTGACGAGGCCCGCGTCGACCTGGACGCCGTCGTACAGGTAGCCGTCGTTGCGGCTGGTGACCCGGGTGACGGCCGGCCACAGGTGTGGCATGGCCAGATCGGACAGGACCCGGAGGGCGGCGGTGACGCCCAGGCCGAGCAGCAGCGCGGGCAGCGTACGGCGCAGCAGCAGGCCCGCGAGGGCGCCGGCGGCGAGGCCGGCCAGGGCGAGGGCGACCGTGAGGGGGCTGTTGGCGTGCAGGGTCGGGTTGTCGTACCAGGTCTTGGCGGTGTCGATGCGGCCTTGGCTCGCCGACCAGGCGAGGCGGTGCAGCAGCACCAGCAGACTCGTGCCCGCGGTGACCAGGACGGCGGGGACGGCGAGCTTGACGGTCAGCCAGCGCAGTGGGGACATGCCCTGGGTCCAGGCGAGGCGGGCGGTGCCGCTCTCCGTCTCGCGGCCGACGAGCGCGGCGCCGGACCAGGCGGCGACGAGGAACGGGAGGGCGTTCAAGGGGATGTTCGTGTACGTGTACACGTCCTTGAAGCGGAGGATCGCGTCCTGGTCGTAGAGGCACGGGCCGCCGTCGCGGCAGGCGTCGTACTGGCGCCAGCCCGCGGCGGCGGCGTCGGTGAGGGGACCCCACAGCCACAGCAGGGCCAGGGCGAGGAGGGTGACGAGGACGGCCCAGACGTAGAGGGCGGGGCGGTGGAGACGCAGGAGCCAGCGGAGGTGGTGGCGGGTGGCGGTGAGGCCGTCACCGGTCCTCGGGCTCATCGGGGTTCTCGGGGTCCTCGGGGCCGGGGAGGTCCGGGAGGTCTTCGAGGCCGGGGTGTTCGCGGGCTCCGGGGGCTCCGGTGCGGGAGTGGCGAGGCCGGTCATGCGGCGGTCTCCTCGGGCGTCGCGGGGACCAGGGGTGCCGCCTGGGGATTGCGGAGGTAGGCGAGGACGAGTTCCTCCAGGGACGGGGGCGTGGGGCGCCAGGCGTCGGGGAGGGGGCCGGCCGGGCGCAGGAGCGCGGTGAGCTGGCGGCCGGTGACCCGCTTCTCGACGACCGTGTGCGGGGTCAGGTCGGCGGGCTCCGCGGATTCGGCGGACTCTGCGGATTCGGCGGACTGCGCGGACTCCGCGGGCTCCCTGGGCGCGCTCACGCGCGCGTGGGCGTCGAGCAGTTCGTCGATCTCGCCGGCCAGCCGGATCCGGCCGCCGCCGACCAGCAGGAGGTGGTCGCAGGAGTCCTCCAGTTCGGCGACGACGTGCGAGGACATCACGATCGTGGTGCCGTGCTGCGCCGCCTGCGCCATCAGGGTGCCCATCAGCTCGTGCCGGGCGAGCGGGTCGAGGTCGGCCATCGGCTCGTCCAGGAGCAGCAGCTCCGGCCGCTTGCCGAGGGCCAGGGCGAGGGCGACGCGGGTGCGCTGGCCGCCGGAGAGGGCGCGGATCCTCGCCTTGGGGTCGAGATCGCCTGCGGCAACGATCCGCTCGGCGGTCCCGGCGTCCCAGCGGGCCGGGTTGAGATCGGCGCCCACGAGCAGCGTCTCGGCGACCGTGAGCTGCGGGTACAGCGGCTTGGCCTGGGCGACGTAGCCGACACGCGTGCGTGCCGACGCCGGATCCGTGCCGAGGACGGTGACCGTGCCCTCGGAAGGGGCCAGCAGACCGGCGGCGAGGGCGAGGAGCGTGGATTTTCCCGCCCCGTTGGGTCCGACGACGGCACAGACGCGCCCGGCGGGCAGCCGGAACGTGCAGTCGCGCAGCGCCCAGCCCCCGCGCCGGCCGAAACGCTTGCCGAGCGCGGTGGCCGCCATGGCGGTGTCGGTCATGAGGGGTCCCCCTGGGAGTGCTGGTCGTGGTCGGCGAGGTGTCCGCCGAAGTGCTGGTCGAGTACGGCGGTGAAGAGCGCGGCGACGTCGTCACGGTCCAGGCCGGCCGCACGTGCCCTGGCGGCCCAGGCGTCCAGCTCGGTACGCAGGGGCGAGTCGGCCGGGGCGGTGCTCAGCCCGCGCCGCACGAAGGTGCCGAGACCGCGGCGGGCCTCGACGAGTCCGTCGCGTTCCAGCTCGCGGTAGGCCTTCAGCACGGTGTTCGGGTTGATGGCGGTCGCCTCGACGACCTCGCGGGCCGTCGGCAGCTTGTCACCGGGGCGCAGCATGCCGAGGCGGAGGGCCTGTTTCGTCTGCTGGACGATCTGGATGTAGGTGGCCACGCCGCTGTGCCGGTCGATGCGGTATTCGACCACTTCGACAACCACCCTTTCACTAATTGAGTAGTGAAAGGGTGGTGGAAGGGGGGTGGGTCCGTCAAGGGGGTCTCGGAGGGCTTGGGGAAGCTTGGGGGAGGGGGAGAGAGGTCGGCAGCGCGGCGGGCCGGGGCTGGGCAGGCGGGCGCCGGGGGTGCGGCGAGCCAACGGGGGTGCGGGGAAGGGAAGATCGGGGCTGGGGCGAGAGGGAAGGCCGGGGCTGGGGCGAGCCGGTCCGCGCCGGCGCACCGGGCTCGCCGCGGTCGACGCCGATCGGAACCGGAGATACCGGGCCCGGTGTGGGGCGAAAAAAATTGTGGGCCGGACCGTGAACCGATCGGCGGGGCTCGTCCGATGAGGGGATGTGAGCGAAACGAGAAGCGACGGGGAGCTGCTGCGTGCCATCGCGGCAGACGGGGACCGTCACGCCTTCGAGGAGCTGTACCGGCGGTACGCGCCGTGGCTGACCGCGCGCATGCGCAGCCGCTGTGCCGACCCCGGGATAGTCGACGACGTCGTGCAGGAGACGTTCCTCGCGGTGTGGCGGGGCAGCGCCCGCTATCGCGAGGAGGGCGACGTGGCCGGCTGGCTGTGGCGCATCGGCGCCCGCCGGCTGGTCGACGCCGTGCGCGGCGACGGTGCCCGTGGCCGCCTGCGCCAGGCGCTGGCCCGGCTGCGCCACCGTGACGAGGCCTCGGCGGAGGACCGCGTGCTCGCGGGGGTGGAGCACGGGGACCTCGCCGGGGCCCTCACCCGCCTCTCCCCGGAGCTGCGGGCGGTCCTCCAGGCCACCGTCATCGACGGACTCACCACCCGGGAGGCGGCCGCCCTGCTCGGCATCCCCGCCGGCACGGTCAAGACGCGGGCACAGCGGGCCCGCAAGCAACTGCGGGAGGCGCTGGCATGACGTGGCACGTGGCAGAAGAGGACCTGCGTGCGTACGGGCGGGGCGAGTTGGCGCCGCCCCTGCTGTGGTCCGCCGACACGCACCTCACGGGGTGCGCGCAGTGCCGGGCCCGGCTCGCGGGCACCGTCGACCCGGTCGCGCTGGACGCCGGCTGGGAGCGGCTGGACGCCGAGCTGGACGCGCCGCGGCCGAGCGTGTCCGAGCGGCTGCTGATGCGGCTCGGCGTGGCCGACCACACCGCGCGGTTGCTGACGGCGACCCCGGTGCTGCGTCGCTCCTGGCTGCTGGCGGTGGTGTCCCTGCTGGTCATGACGGTCCTCGCGGTCCATCTGGTGGACCGGCCCGCCCTGTTCCTCGCCCTCGCCCCGCTGCTCCCGCTCGCCGGAGTCGCCCTCTCCTACGGCCCGGCGCTCGACCCGTCGTACGAGATGGCCGTCGTCGCCCCGATGCACGGCTTCCGGCTGCTGATGATCCGCACGGTCGCGGTGCTCACCGCGGGCCTGGCGTTCAACGGCCTGGCGACCCTCGCCCTGCCGGAGTACGGGCTGCTGGCCCTGACCTGGTTGCTGCCCGCGCTCGCCCTCACCGCGACGGGCCTGGCGCTGACCCCCCGGCTGGGCCCGACCCTCGCGCCCGCCCTGGTCGGCGGCGCCTGGCTGACGCTGCTGGTGGTGGCGCAGGCCCACACCCACGGCACGCTCGTCCCCTTCACGGCGGCCGGACAGTCGGCCTCGGCGGCGATCGCGGTCCTCGCCACCGTGCTGCTCCACCAGACCCGTGACCGCTTCGACGCCCGTCCCGTCGGCGGTTTCCCGGACGGAGGCGCGGTATGACACCGCCTCCCGTCCCCGCCAGCCGACCGGACTTCCAGGAGCCTTCCATGACCACCGCGTCCACCACCGTGACGGCCACCGGCCTGTCCCTGCGCTACGGCGGCACGCACGCCCTCGACGGCGTCTCGCTGCGACTGACCCGGGGCGTCACCGGCCTGCTCGGCCCCAACGGCGCCGGGAAGACCACCCTCCTGCGGGTGCTGGCCACGGCCGTGCCGCCCGACCGGGGCGAGTTCGCGGTCCTGGGCCACGACCCGGGCACGGCGGCCGGCCGCCTGGCCCTGCGCCGCACACTCGGCTACCTGCCCCAGACCCCCGGCTTCCACCCGGACTTCACGGCCTTCGACTTCGTCGACTACGTGGCGATCCTCAAGGAGCTGACCGACCGCGGCGCACGCCACCGCGAAGTGCGGCGCGTGCTGGAGGCCGTCGACCTCTCCGGCGTACGCGGCAAGCGCATCAAGCGGCTGTCCGGCGGGATGCGGCAGCGCGTCGCCCTGGCCGCCGCGCTCGTCGGCGACCCCGGCTTCCTCGTCCTGGACGAGCCGACCGTCGGACTGGACCCCGAACAGCGCATGCGGTTCCGGGAACTGGTCGCCGAGGCCGGTGAGGGCCGCACGGTCCTGCTGTCCACCCACCAGACGGAGGACGTGGCGATGCTCTGCCACCGGGTGGTGGTTCTGGCCCGCGGCCGCGTCCGCTTCGAGGGCACCCCCGCCGAGCTGACCGCCCGCGCGGCCGGCCGGGTCTGGAGCAGCGCGGAGCGCGACCCGGGAGCCCTGGCCGGCTGGCGCACCGGCACCGGCACCTTCCGCAACATCGGCGACCCCCCGAAGGGCGCCGATCTCCTCGAACCCACCCTGGAGGACGGCTACCTGCTCGCCCTCGACAGCGAGAGCAGGACGGTGACGGCATGAACACCACGATCACACCCCTGCGGGAACCGGCCGCCACGTTCCCCGGCCCCGACCGCCCCGCCCGCCGCACCGGCGCCGTGCTCGCCCTGGCCCGTTTCGAGGCCCGCGAGCTGCTGCTCCAGATCCCGGTGCTGGTCTTCACCGCCCTCTACGTGGGCGTCGTCGCCGTGGGGTTGATGCGCCAGGAGGGCATGGACGACTTCCCCGTGCTCCACCGGGTCGACCGCGAGACCCAGACGGCACCCCTGCTGCTCGCCATCGCCCTGCTCGTCTGCACCAACGCGGCCGCGCTGCGCTCGCGGAAGCACGGCACGGTCCAGCAGTTCGACGTCCTGGCCATGGAGCCCTGGCGGCGCACCCTCGCCCATCTGCTCTCCGTGGTGCCGTTCGCGGCGCTCACGGCGGTCGTCGTCGCGGCCGAGTTCACCCGGGAGGCGCTGAAGCCCGGCGCGATCGGTCACGGCTCGCTCGGTGAACTGGCCGTCGGCCCCCTGTCCGTCCTGCTCGCCGGCATCACGGGCGTGCTGCTGGCCCGGGTGGTGCCCTCCTCCTTCGCGCCCATACTGTTCGTGGTCGCCGTGTACCTGCTGATCGTGACCGCCTCGGCGGCGGCGGGGTCCGACGATGCCTGGGTGAGCCGGCTCTCCCCGATCCCCGTCTCCGACATCGCAGGCGGCGACGACCCGGTCCCCTCCGACCTGCTCGGCCGCCCGGCCGCCTGGCACGCGCTGTACCTGGCGGGCCTGTGCGCGCTGCTGAGCTGCGCGGCCCTCCTCTTCTCCGGCGGCCGCATCCGCGCCGTCCGGGCGGCGACGGCCCTCGCCCTCGCGGCCACCACGGCCGGCGTGATCGGCCAGGTCCCGCGCGACACGGAGGCCCTGGAGGCGGCACGGAAGACGGCGTCCACGACACCGCAGAAGGTGCAGTCCTGCACCACGTACGGCAGGTCCACGTACTGCGCCTTCCCCGAGTGGAACGGGGTGCGCGACGACTGGGCCCGAGTCGTCGACCGTGTCCAGTCCGCGGCGGGGGGCACTGCCGCCGAGACCCGCCTGACGGTGCGCCAGCGCATCGACACCAGCGGTGGCATCGAGGTCGACTCCTCCCTGGCCCCTTCCACCACGCCCGCCGAGGTGACCGTCGGCACCCGCTGGGGCGGCAACCGCGTCCCCGAGTTCGCGGTCGGCGTCGCCACCGTCCTGGTGGCGGGCTCGGAGGACGCGGCGCAGGACTTCTGCGACGCCAGGCCCGTGACGATCATGTGGCTCGTCCTGGGCACCGACCCCACCCCCCTGTCCACCTTCACGAAGCTGCGCCTGGACGACGCCACCATCGGCTCCGGCCACGTCCTGGCCCCGACGAACGGCCTGTCCCTGACGGCACAGCAGACAGCGGTGGTCCGCGAACTCCTGACCCGCCCCCAGGCCCAGGTGTCCACCCAGGTCAAGACCCACTGGTCGGAACTGACGTCCCCGAAGACGTCCACGGCGGAGGCAGCGCGGCTGCTCGGGGTCGCGGCACCGGAGGGGGCGGACTCGTGCGAGGAGTAGAGGGGCGAGGAGCTGAGGAGCGAGGAGTAGAGGGGCGCGGAGTAGAGGGGCGAGGAGCTGAGGAGCGAGGAGTAGAGGGGCGCGGAAGAGAGGGGCGCGGAAGAGAGGGACGAGGAGTAGAGGGGCGAGGAGGAGAGGGACGAGAGTGTCGATCGGCCGGTCACCGCAGCGGGCCCCATGAGTCCGGTAAGCCGGGCCCGGGCCGTCCCCGTAAGCGGATACCGCTCACCCACGCCCTGCTCCGGGACCTCGTCCCGGCGGTCTGGCAGACGCTTCCCCGGCGGGTGTTGGCCGTGGCAGGAGGATTGGGGCTGGCGCTCGCCGGGGCCGTGCGGCTGGTGGGGCGGGCGCCGGGTGAGGAACTGGGGGCGGTGCTGCTGCGGTTCGTCGCGTTGAGCGGTGCGCTCGGGCTGGCCTTTCTGCTCGACGACCCCGCGCGGCACACGACCGCGACGACCCCGCTCGGCCGGTCGCTGCGGGCCGGCCTGCGTCTGGCACTCGTGGTTCCGCTCGTGGCCCTGTGGTGGACGGCGGCCCTGCTGCTCATACCCGAGCCGAACCGTCCGCCCCTCGGTCCGGCCACCCTGGAGGCCGCGGCCATGGCCGCGGCCGCTCTCGCCCTCGCCTCGGCCGCCGTCCGCTTCACGGACACGGCGGAAGTGGGGAAGGGGACGGCGATCCGGCTCGGCGCAGCCGCCCTGGTGGTCGTGCTCGTTCCGGAGCGGTGGGGGTTGTCGGCGGTGCCGGGGGAGCCGTGGTGGGAGGCCACGCAGGTGAGATGGGCGGTGGTGCTGGGAGCGACGGTGGCGGCGACGGCGCTGTGCACACCGGAGCCGTTGAGACGCCGGCCGGCGCATCTCGACCTGTCCGGGGGCGCCCTCTCCGGGAGAGCCTGAGGACCGAGACCGCCGTTCAGACCGACGCGGGGATTGGGGGGCGTAAGCCCCGGGCGACGCCGGCCCTGGCGACGCCCGCATCCACACCCGCCGCCATCACGGAAGCGCTCACGTCTCGGCGGGTAGGCCAACGAAGCCCTCCCGCATCCGTCTGTAGGCCAACGAAGCGCTACCGCGTCCGTCTGTAGGCCACGAAGTGCCAGGCCACCGCCGACAGGCCAACGAAGTGCCCATGCCGCGTCGGCAGGTCAACGAGTGCTCACGTCTCCGTCCGGTACATCAGGTCCGTCTCATGGGTCGTGAAGCCCAACCGCTCGTACACCGAGACCGCCGCCTTGTTGTCGGCGTCGACGTAGAGCATCGCCGTGGGCAGCCCCTGCGCCGCGAGATGCCGCAGGCCGATCGTGGTGAGGGACTTGCCCAGGCCGCCGCCCTGGGCGCCGGGCGCGACACCGAGGACGTACACCTCGCCCAGTTGTTCCTCGGCGTGGACCTTGGTCCAGTGGAAGCCGACGAGTTGGTCCCCGCGGAAGGCGAGGAAGAAGCCGGCGGGGTCGAACCAGGGCTCGGCCTGGCGGTCGTCGAGGTCGCGCTGGGTGAGGGCGCCCTGTTCGGGGTGGTGGGCGAAGGCGGCGGCGTTGACGGCGAGCCAGGCACCGTCGTCCTGCCCGGGGACGAAGGTGCGGACGGTGACGCCCTCGGGCAGGACCGGCTCGGGCAGTTCCAGGTCGGTCAGGGACCGTCGCATCTGGCGAAGTTCCCGGAACAGCGTCAGCCCCAGGACCTGCGCCAGGTGCCGGGCTGCGGAGTGGCCGCCGTGGGCCCAGACCCGCAGCCGCTTGCCGGAGGCGGCGAGCAGGGCCGAGCCCAGCGCGCGGCCGTGCCCGTGGCCGCGGTGCAGGGGATGGACGACGAGTTCGGCGGCCGGGGCCTCGACGGGGTCGGTGTCCTCCAGCTGGGCGTAGCCGACGAGTTCGTCGCCGACGCTGAGCAGCAGATGGGCGACACCCTCGCGGGCGCCACCGCGCAACTGCAGCCGGCCCTGTTCGGACACCGCCTGCTGGCCGTCGTTCCGGGCGGCCTCCGCGAGCAGTTCGAGGACGGCCTCGGTCTGTTCGGGGGAGAGCGCGGAATAGGTCTCGATGGATCGGGAGCCGTGGGTCCGTGCGGTGTCGTCGCTGGTCATGCGTACGAGGGTAAGGGGCGGGCCACGCAAAGTGGCGGCAGGCGGAAAGGCGGACGGAACAGCGCGGCCGACGGCAGGCGCAGGGCAAAGGGAAACCAGGATGTAACCATGAACCCCCTGTCGCGCTACGCGCGTTGACTCTAGGCTGCGGCCCGACGGGGCCACTCATCTCACACGCCTCTCAGGGCCGGGCCGGCCCGGAGGACGCCGACACCACAGGGGGGCGCATGCCAGCCACTTCCCAGTCGTATCCGAGCCGCAGACGCCGTACGTACGGACTGCTCGCGGTGGCCGCCGGGCTGGCCACCGCCGGCGCGCTGGTCGCCGCGCTGCCCGCGGGCGCGCAGGACACCGAGCACGCCAAGCCGCTGCCCAGCCGCTACCAGGACGTGCAGCTGCTGTCCTTCAACGACCTGCACGGCAACCTGGAGCCGCCGGCCGGCTCCTCCGGCCGGGTCACGGAGGTCCATGAGGACGGCACGACGAAGACGATCGACGCGGGCGGTGTGGAGTACCTCGCCACGCACCTGCGCCAGGCGCGCGAGGGCAACAAGTACTCCATCACCGCGGCCGGCGGCGACATGGTCGGCGCCTCCCCGCTGATCTCCGGCCTGTTCCACGACGAGCCCACCATCGAGGCGCTGAACAAGCTGGAGCTGGACGTCACGTCCGTCGGCAACCACGAGTTCGACGAGGGCGCCAAGGAGCTGGCCCGCCTGCAGAACGGCGGCTGCCACCCGACGGACGGCTGCTACACGGACGAGGGTTTCGCGGGCGCCGACTTCCCCTACCTCGCGGCGAACGTGCTGGACGAGAAGTCCGGCAAGCCGATCCTGAAGCCGTACTGGGTCTGGAAGAAGAAGGACGTCAAGATCGGCTTCATCGGCGTGACCCTGGAGGACACGCCGGGCGTCGTCTCCGCGGAGGGCGTCAAGGGCCTGAAGTTCAAGGACGAGGTCGAGACGATCAACAAGTACGCCAAGGTGCTCCAGCGCCAGGGCGTGCGGTCGATCGTGGCGCTGATCCACGAGGGCGGCCTGCCCGCCTCGACGTCGTACAACTACAACTGCGACTCGCCGGGTGCGGGTGACGGCGTCTCCGGCCCGATCGTCGACATCGCGAAGAACATCACGCCGTCGGTGGACGCGCTGGTGACGGGTCACACGCACGCCGCGTACGCGTGCACCATCAACGACCCGTCGGGCAAGCCGCGCACGGTGACCTCGGCGGCGTCGTTCGGCCGCCTGTACACGGACACCACGCTGACGTACGACCGCTTCACCGGTGACATCGCCCGGACGGCGGTGAAGTCGGCGAACCACGTGGTCACCCGGACCGTGGCCAAGGCGCCCGACATGACCGAGCTGATCAGCAAGTGGAACACGCTGGCCGCGCCCATCGGCAACCGCGCGATCGGCTACATCTCCGCCGACATCCCCAACTCGGGCACCGAGTCCCCGATGGGCGACCTGATCGCGGACGCGCAGCTGGCGTACGGCAAGCAACTGGACCCGGAGACCGATCTCGCGCTGATGAACCCGGGCGGTGTCAGGGCGGGCCTGACCTACGCGGCCAAGGGCACCGAGGGCGACGGCGTGGTGACGTACGCCGAGGGCTTCACCGTGCAGCCGTTCTCCAACACCGTGAACCTTCAGGACTTCACCGGGGCGCAGCTGATCCAGGTGCTCAAGGAGCAGGTGAGCGGCTCGAACGCGGCGTCGCCGAAGATTCTCCAGCCGTCCTCCGGGCTGACGTACACCCTGGACCTGACGAAGACGGGCGCCGACCGGGTCGTCACGGACTCCATCAAGCTGAACGGCGCGGCCATCGACCCGGCCGCCACGTACCGCGTCGCGACGAACAGCTTCCTCGCGGGCGGCGGCGACGGCATCACCACCCTGGGCCAGGGCACGAACGACCTGGTCGGCACCGACGACCTGGCCGCCCTGGAGCAGTACCTGACGGCCAACTCCTCGGCCGCCAGCCCGATCGCGCCTCCGGCGGCGAACCGGATCACGATCGTGCAGTAACCCCGGCAACGCCCTCACCGGCACGTCGTTCTTCCCGAGGCGGCCGCGTCACCGACGCGGCCGCCTCGTGTGTGAAGCTGCGCACGCAGACGGCGCGATCACGTCCGTGGTGGAGGAGTCGCTCGGCAACATCGTGCTGACCCAGGCCTACAACCGGCGCCGGGACGAGCAGCGGCGCCTCGACACGCAGGCCCGCGCGTGGATGCGGGCGAGCGTGCGCGGGGCGCGGCTGAGCGAGATGTACGAGCAGTTCGTGGAGGTCGTCGAGACGCTGTACATGCTGGCGGTGATCGGCCTCGCGTCTGGGAGATCTCCGCGGGCCGCATGACACTCGGCGCCCTGCTCGCCTTCGCCGCCTTCATCGGCTACCTCTACCCGCCGGTCCGCAACCTCGGCCAGCTCGGCCTGACGGTCACCGCGGCCACGGCCGGCGCGGAACGCGTCGCCGAACTCCTCGACGCCCACCCGGCCGTGCGGGACCCCGCCACCCCGGTCGCCCCCTGGCCGGTGCGCGGCCGGGTCGGCTTCCACGGCGTCAGCTTCCGCTACCCCCAGGCGTCCGGGGACTCCGTACGGGACATGACCCTCGGCGCGAGCCCGGGCGAACTGGTCCTGGTCACCGGCCCGAGCGGCGCCGGCAAGTCCACCCTCGCCAAGCTCCTCACCCGCTTCTACGACCCCGACAGCGGCGTCATCTCCCTGGACGGCGTCCCGCTGACGGACGTACCGCTAGGAATTCCTGCGCGAGACCATCGCGCTGCTCCCGCAGCAGACCCTCGTCCTCAACGGCACGATCCGCGAGAACATCGCCTGCGGCCGGCCCGGCGCGACGGACGCGGAGATCAACAGGCGGCGAGGTCAGCGGCGGCCCACGACTTCATCACCGCCCTCCCCGACGGCTACGACACCCCCCTCGCCCCCGGCACCGCCGCCCTCTCCGGCGGCCAGCTCCAACGCGTCGCCATCGCCCGCGCGATGCTCCGCGCCGCCCCCGTCCTCGTCCTCGACGAACCGACCGCCGGCCTCGACTCGGTCGCCGCCCGCCAGGTCGTCCAGCCCCTGCGCCGGCTGATGTCCGGCCGTACGACGATGATGATCACCCACGACCTCAGCCTCGCCCCGGACGCCGACCGCGTGCTCGTGATCGACGAGGGCCGGTTGCTGGACGCCGGCACGCACGAGGAACTGATGAACCGCTGCCCGGTCTACGCGAGGCTGGCGGAACCCTGGCCGGGCGCGGCACCGACCGGGTCCGCACCGGACGACACGCTGGTGTTGCGGATCTGAGGGCCGCCCGCCGAGAAGCAGGAGGGCGGGCCGGAGCACGAACCCGGCCGCCGTGGACACCGTGACCCGTTGACCGCTGGGCGGACGGAGCGGGTAACGGGTTCGTCAGCGCAATGTCGGCGTCATGTCACGGACCGTCAACTGCGTTGCGCACGCAACCCGTTGTGCGAGAAGGTGTTCGAAATGATGTGAGCTGTGGGCAACACGTGACACACGGGGGTGGAACGATGAAGTTCGACATGGGATCGACGACCCTCTCGGACCTGGGCAAGAGCACCGTCGGATCCAGCGAGGACCTGGGCACGCTCATCACGTTGCTGGTGCAGGCGGCCGAACCGTTGGAGGGGAAGTTCAACGGGGCGGGCAAGGCCGCGTTCGACACGTTCAAGGCGCATGCCGACGAGATCACCAACGACTTGAACGGCTCGCTCAACGCGATCCTGGGCGGCCAGTCCGGCATGGACACCGCGTTCGGCACCGGTGACACGGAACTGGAGTCCAACGCCCACCAGAACATGGGCTCGGCCAACTTCGACGCCGCCCGTTTCGGCGCACGGTAGCGGACGCCCGTAGGGGCGCCTTCTCGTCTTCACTGTTTCCAAGGGGGAATCCGATCATGGCGCAGAACCTCGACCGCCGCTCGTACGACACCGGTGCCTCGTCCGAGGTGCAGACCAGTCTGGCCGGCGTCGTGGGCCAGTTGGAGCGCGTGCTGAACGACCGCGATCGTGCGGTCAAGGCCGCGATGGCCGACTTCACCGCGGACGGCGTCGCCGACGAGTACCACGGCAAGGAGCAGCGCTGGCACCGTGCCGCCGCCGAGGTCCGCGAGATCATCCGGCTGGTCCGCACGACGATGGAGCAGAACGACGGCACCGCTCAGTCGACCCTGGCGAGGGCTCGCGCGGCGGTGGACAACATCGGCTGACGCTGGTGACGCCGGACGCGAACCCTGCCGAACCACGCGCCAACCGGGGACGACGAGGGCAGCGGGCGGGACAGCGGAGACCGGGGAAACGGGGAAACGGGGAAACGGGAAAACGGGGACAGGGAACGGGGGCTGACGCATGCCTGGGTGGGACATCTCTCCGTCCGGGGTCGGGACCGTGGTCTCGAACGTCGGGGACGTGATGACGGTCCTGAACGACATCGTGAAGGCGTACTCGGACGACATCGAGGGCGCGGCCACCTCGGCCGGGACGCTCGCCCCGGGCGGGGCGAGCGGCGCGCACAAGGGGCAGACGGGGCTGGTCGCCGCCGCCCTCGCGGAGTTCATGACGGGTACGGCCGAGGAGTTGCAGTTCGTCGGCGTGCGGATCGGCAATTCGGTCAACGGCGCGGTGGAGGCCACCGTTGCCTATCAGGAAGGTGACCTGGAGATGGCGGCCGAGCTGCAACGGCGCGCGTCCGGGCTGGTCCGGCCGGACATGCCGGAGGGCTGGAAGGCGGGCCGTCTGTGATCGAGCCGGAGTCCATTCCGCTGTTCACGGGTGATCTGGCCCAGCTGGAGCAGCACATCGACGCCCTGCGGGTCGACTCGGACGGTGTCCGCCAGGCGGGCGGCGAGGCGCACCGGCAGTTCCAGGGACTCACGGCGTTCTACCAGGCGCCCGAGGCGGAGGACCTGTTCGCCTCGACGGCGCCGGCGCGGGACGCGGCCGACACGTTCGCGGACAAGGTCGCCACGGTGGCCGACGCGCTGAGCGCGTACGCCGCCGAAGTGGCGCCGATCGCCCAGCGGCTGGAGCGGTTGCAGACCGAGGCGGCCACCTTCGTGGCGGGGCTGAAGACGGACAGCGGGGCGTTCGACGAGAACTGGACCGACGACGCGGACAAGGTGGCGGAGCACCAGGCACTGCTGCACGAGGTGAACGCCGCGCAGTCCGCGTTCGCGGCCGCGGAGATCGCCTGCAACAACAAGATCACGGCGCTGGTGGGCGGTACGCAGTACGTCCTGAACACCGGGGCCAAGCAGCTCAGGCCGCTGGGCGCGGAGCTGTACGGATACAGCACCGAGGTGCTGGACCAGGTGAAGGAGCTGCCCTGGGGCACTCCGGTCACCCAGTCCCACGACTGGTGGGACCCGGAGGACTTCGACTACTACTTCAAGAGCTTCGTCTGGGACGGGCTGATCGTCGACAACATCTGGGGCACGGTCGACGGCGTCTTCTCCCTGACCGGCCTCAACGGCGGGGACCAGTTCAAGGACTCGTGGGAAGGCCTGGTCCGGGCGGTCGTGGGGGCGGAGACGTACCTGATGGAGTCCGGTGGCAAGAAGCCCGAGGGTGTCTTCGCGACCGACTTCGCCCAGGACAGCAAGGTGTACGCCAAGGAGTTCGCGAAGTCCTTCGTCGCCTGGGACATGTGGGGGGAGAACCCGGCCCGCGCCGCGGCCACCGTCGTCTTCAACGGGCTGACGCTGGGCGTCGGTCCCCTCAAGGCCGCCTCGGCGGGCAGGGCGGGCAACGCAGCCAAGGTCGCCAACACGGTCGCGAAGGTAGGCGACGCCATCGACCCGATCAGCGCCACGATCAAGGTGACGGGCCATGCCCTTCCCAGGATCACCCAGGTCGCGGAAAGCCTGCGCGGCGTGAACACCCTTCCTGAACCGCGTACCCCGCGCAGCGTCCTGGAGTTCGCCGACGACGGCGGACGGTCCGTGCTGGTCGTCGAGGACGGCAGGTTCGTCGTCGTCAAGGACGGCGAGATCGTCACCGACGCACCGCTGAGGGAACGTTCCGTCGCGGCGCAGGCGGCCGGTGAGGTACGGGAACGTGAACTCGCCGGGGTCGGTGCGCGCACGGGTGACGACCTGTCGGCCCGGTCCCGCCACGAGACAACGACGTCCGGCAGCACCGGAGCCGGGGACACGTCCCGCGGCACGGATGAGCCCGCCGGCGGAGCAGCGCGGGGCACCGATTCCGGCATGTCCGGCACATCCGGCCGGCCAGGCGCGGCAGGCGGCGGCACGGTCGCCCACGGCCACGGGGGCAGCGGCGTCGGTGCCGGCACCGGAACCGGCCCGGTCGTCGGTTCGGGGTCCGGCCGGGGCGGTGGCGATGGAGGTCTGGACGACCTGGGCCGGGCCGGCGACGAGACGCCGGACGGCGGCACGGGCGGTACGGCCGGTGCGGAGGGCGGCGTGCCCGCTCCCCGCGCGGAGGTCCCGCGTCCCAGCTTGATGCGTGAGGGTCCCAACCCGTACGGCCCGCGGGGATCGCTCACGCTGGACCAGATCCAGGAGATCCAGGTCTACCGCGCCAACCACGAGCCCGGCTACTTCGAGCGGTACTACAAGAAGAACGGCTGGCGTACCAACCTGAAGCTCCGCGACGAAAGCGGATACAACCCGCCGCAGCTCGTGCAGTTGGAGGAGGGCGGGCCGTGGATCCGGGCCAAGGACACCCCGGCGGCACCCGAGCCGCACTTCATCGACGACGACTACCTGAGCGTCGGACGGAAGACCGTCAGCGACGAAGGCCGGCTCAAGGCCCTGGACGAAGCGGCCCGAAAGCGCTATTTCGCGGTGCAGCTCGACAACGCCATCAACAGGTGGAAGGGCGAGGCCGGACGGGCTCACGACATTCACGGCACTCCGGAGACCGCCGCGGAACTGGGCGAGGCCAGGGGAACGTACAAGGAATCGCATACTGCGATGCGCGATGCGACCGAGGAATTCGGAGAGAAGGCGGCCGAACTCCACTACATCGCGGAGCGGTATCCGGATTTCCAGAAGCAGACGCTGCTCGGCCCGAAGAACGGCAACGACCAGTTCGACCAGGTGTGGATGCACGAGGACGGTCGCATAGTCGTCGTCGAGGCGAAGAGCAGTCCCGGAACGGAACTGGGCAGCCGTGCGCTGCCGAGCGGTAAGCAGGTTTCCCAGGGCAGCCGGGAGTACTTCTACGACATCCTCGCCCACATGGAAAAGCGCGGTGAGGACGACCTCGTCGACGCCATGGAAAAGGCGTTGCAGCAAGGGAAACTGGAATATGTCGTGGTAAAGGGTGAGCGTAATGCCGGCACGTACACTGGCTACCAGTACCGCCGGTTCGACATCAGCAAGGGGACTCTTCCGTGACTGTGACTGTGGCCCGGCACACCTCGCCCGCAACCGATGCCGAGGCCTTCGCGGAGCGGTTGGGGCAACGGGTCGGCCGACGGATCGACGGCCTCGAGGAGTCGACCGACATGATCGACTTCGCGTTCACCACCGCTGTCATGGCGCTGCGCGCCCGCTGCGTCGTCGACCCGGAGGCGGCCGCGGTGGAGACGTGGGAGGCGACGGTCAACGCCATGCAGCTCGGCTCGGCGCTGTTCGCCGTGTCCGGTGTGAGTGAGGGCCGGGTCGAGTGCCGCATCAACCACAAGGTGCGCAGCCTCCCGTCCGCCGGCCGGCTCTCGTCGGCCGACGCCGGCACCTGGCTCACCGCCTTCTGGCTGGCCGTGATCTGCCGTGACCAGCAGCGCATGACCCAGTTGTGTGAGATCCCGCTGGAGCGGCTGCGGGCACCGGAGGGGGCGTACGACGAGTACGTCTACGACTGGGTGGACACGCTGCAGACGTACTGGCTGCGGCGGCCGGGTCTGGTGGAGAAGCTGACGGCCACCTTCGAGAAGTCGGACCCCTCCGTGGCGCGGATCGCCCCCCAGGACCTGTTGCAGGGCCTGCTGTATCCGCCGATCAACCTCTTCTATCACTTCGTCCGCAGGGACGTGGAGGGCTTCAGCCCAGCCCTGGAGGAGGCGCTGAAGCTGCACAAGGCGTACTGGACGCTCACCGAGGATCGGGAGAAGGACATCGACGGCGCCGTGGCGCTCGGCCCGCTCGCCATCGCCTGCCTCGCGTACGACGGCGAACTCCCGATCGAGGTCGAGTCCGAGTACCTGCCTCACTTCCTTCTCCGGCGGGCCTGGCTGGGCGAGTTCCCGACGTGAGCGGGTGGAACACATGACCGCCCAGGACTACGACAACCAGCTCCTCGAATCCGTGGCGGTCCGCCGCCGACGTCTGCGGGACGCCCTGCTCTTCGGCGCGCAGCGTCAACGGCGTTCCGTGGACGAGCGGATCGGGAAGGCGTTTGCCGGGGTCGTGATCGCGGCCGTGGTGTGTGCGGGGTGTGTGGGCTGGTCGTTCGTGGCGAACCGGGTGATCGGGAAGAGCCCGTACGGGTCCACGTCCGTGCCGCCCTCCCCCCAGTCCTCGTCCTCCGTCCCTGCGACCACCCGGTGATAGGTTCGAACACGTGACAGCCACGGGGGCCTTGAGCAGTACCGCGACCACAAGTCGTACCGCGCTCAGCCGGATCACCCTGGTCGGTGAGCGGCACCGGATCGACCTCGTCCTGCCCGCGCGGGAGCCCGTCGGTGTCCTGCTCCCGGAGATCATGGGGCTCTTGGAGGACCGCCCGGCCGGGCGGCCGGAAGTGCGGCATCTGGTGACCGCGGACGGCTCGGCACTCGCCCACGACCACACCCTGGAGTCCGCCGGAATCCCCGACGGAACGGTGCTGCGGCTGGTGCGGGCGGAGGACGCGCCCTCGGCGCCCGTCGTCCACGACGTCAGTGACGAGGTCGCCGACGACCTCGGCGTACGGGCCTGGCGCTGGCGGCCGGAGGCGCGGCGGGTCGTCGCCGGGTGTGCCGTCGTGCTGTGGGCCGTGGCGTCCGCCCTGCTCGCGCGAGGGTACGTCGGACCGGCCGCCCTCGGCGGCGGGATACTGGCCGTCGCGGTGCTCGCCGCCCTCGCCGGGCTGTTCTGCGGGCGATTCCACCGTCCCCAGCTCGCCGCCACCCTCGTCGCCACCGCCGGCGCGCTGGGTGTCCTCGGCGTCTCGGCCCTCGCCGACGCCCACGCCTGGGCGGGCGGGACACGGCTCGCCGCCCTGACCGGAGTCGTCGCCGTCGTCCTCGCGCTGGCCGGCCGGGTCACCCCACTCGGGAGGGCGGCGCTGACCGGGGCCGGGGCGCTCGCCGCCGTCGTAGCCGTTTGGGAGGTGGCTCTCGGGACGCAGGACGGGGCCGGCACGGCCGCCCAGCAGGCCCGGGTCGGCGCCCTCCTCGTCGTCGTCTCCCTCGTCGTGCTCGGCCTGCTGCCCCGGCTCGCCCTGATGGCCTCGGGACTCACCCGGCTCGACGACCGGCGTACCGGCGGTGCGACGGTCGCCCGTCACGAGGTCGGCACCGCACTCGCGGCCACCCACCGCGGGCTCGCGCTCGCGACGCTCGTGCTCGGCGTGTCCGGTGCCGCGGGCGGGGTGCTCGCGCTGCGCACCACCTCGCCGTGGACCGTCGGGCTGGCCGTCGCCGCCACCGTCGTCCTCGCCCTGCGGGCCCGCGCCTTCCCCCTCACCGTCGAGGTCGTGGCGCTGTTGTTGGCCTCCGCCTGTGTCGCGCTGCGGCTGATCACCGTGTGGCTCGCACACGCCGGCTCCCCGGCGGGGCCGCTGGCCGTGCTCGCGCTGTCGGCGGTCGTACCGCTGGCGGTGCTGGCCGGGGAGCCGGCCGAGCATCTGCGGGTGCGGCTGCGGCGGCTCGGCGACACCGTGGAATCGCTGGCCGTCATCGCCCTGTTCCCGCTGGTCGTCGGCGTGTTCGGGGTGTACGGGCGGCTGCTCGACACCTTCGCGTGAGGGGAGCGGGAGGAGCGGTATGGGCGGGGGAGAGCACTGGCAGCGGGAGGTGCTGCGGGAGCTGACGGACGGCACGGCGCGCGAGGTACAGCCGCCGACACCGCCACCCGCCAGGCCCACGGCACCGGCGGCCTCCGCCGGCCCCACGGCGCCTGCTGCTCCAGTCGGTCCCACGACACCTGCGGTTCCCGTCGCCCCCACCGCACCCCCGGCTCCCGCGCCGCAGCCTTTGACACCTGCGGCCCCCGCAGACCCCACCGCATCCCCGCCCCCCTCACCCCCCGCCCCCGCACCGCAGCCCACCCCGCCCCATCCCCGGGGCTCCACCCCACCGCGGAAGCACCTCCCCACCCCGGAGACCCTGCCCACCCTCGACCCCCGGCTCGCCATCGCCCTCGGCCGGCCCCAGCACGGCGATCCCGTCACCCGTCGCGCCGGGCGCGGGCTGCGCAGGCTGACGGCCTCCGCGAATCAGGAGGTCGTCGAGCGGAGCCGCCTCGCTCAGGAGGTGCAGCAGCCGGTCACCACCGGCCGGGTCATAGCGGTCACCTCGATCCGCGGCGGCGTCGGCAAGTCCACCGTCTCCGCGCTGCTGGGCCGTACGTTCAACCACTACCGGCACGACCCCGTCCTCACCCTGGAAGCCGATGCCGCTCTCGGCACGCTCCCGGTCCGCATGGGCGCGGAGTCGGTGCGCTGGTCGGCGGGGGACCTTGCCCGAATCCTCACCCCCGCCATGCACCTGACCGACATCACCGGCTACCTGGTGCCGGTCACGGACGGCGGCTGGCTGCTGCCGGCGAGCCAGGGCCGGGTCGGCGCGCCCCTGGACGTAGGGACGTATCGCACGGTGACCCTGGCCCTGCGCCGCTACTTCGCCGTCACGGTGGTGGACTGCGAGACGCTCCCCGGCGAGGTGGCCCGTACCGCGATGGACACGGCCCACGCGCGGGTCGTCGTCGCCCCGATGACCGCCGAGGGCGTCGACGGCACCCGCCAGGTGCTGGACTGGCTCGGCCAGTTGCCGCACTCCGCGCTCGCCGGAACCGTCGTCGCCCTGAGCTCGGCGACACCGGACACCACCCTCGACGCGAAAACCGCCGCCGCCCATCTGCGCCGGCCCGGCGTGCCCGTGATCCCGCTCCCCTACGACCGTCACCTCGCCCAAGGAGGGCCCATCCACACCGCGATGCTGGGCGAAGGCACCCGTGACGCGGCCGTCCGGCTGGCGGCCGAGGCGATGCGCAGGGCGGTGAGGGTGCGATGACCCAGCGGGTGGTGCACCGGCCCGCGCGCAGCACCCGGCCCCTGGAGCCGGCGCCGGCCCGTACGGTCGAGCCTCCGCCGAACCTGCCCGAGGGCCGGGTGGGCAACGCGGCGACCGCGCTGCTGCCGATGGCCGGCGTCATCAGCTCCGTGGTGCTGATGACCGTCATCCGCAACAGCCAGTTCGCCGCGCTCGGCGCGATCGTGCTGGTCGTGGCGTTGTTCGGCGCGCTGGCGCTGTTCCTGTCGCAGCGCGGGAAGGCGCAGCGCACCCGGCGCGTACAGCGCGAGCGCTATCTGGAGTACCTGGAGGAGTTGCGCGCCGAACTGGGCGCGGACGAACGGGACCGACGCCGCCGCTCCCGTCTCCTCGATCCGCCTCCGCAGGCCCTGTACGACCTCGTGCGTGACCCGGCACGCCTGTGGGAGCGCCGCCGCACCGATGCGGACTTCCTGCGCGTCCGCGTCGGCGTCGGTGACGTCCCGGTGCAGGACCTGGTCATCGGGCAGAGCGGCGTCGGCGGTGTCCTGACCCCGCCGGACCCCTTCATGCTCAACGAGGCCCGCGCCCTCCGGAACCGTTTCTCCACCGCCACCGACTTCCCGCTCACCGTCCCCCTGGACCGGGCCGGCAACGTCAGCGTCGTCGGCGCCGACCGGGACGACGTCCTGCGTGTCGCCCGCGCCCTCCTCCTCCAGACAGCCGTCACCCACGCCCCGGACGACGTCGCCCTCGCCCTCGCCACCGCCGACGAGCCCACCTGGGCCTGGGCCAAGTGGCTGCCCCACGTCCTCGACCCGCAGATCTTCGACGGCCCGGTCGCCGCCCGCCGCATCGTCCCCGACCTCACCTCCCTGGCCCGGCTGTGCGCCCCGGACCTGCGCCGCCGCGCCGCCTACGCCGCCGAGGTCCGCCGGGGCCTGGCCGATCGGGGCGCGGTACGGCTGGCCGCGCGGATGCTCGTCGTCAGCGACACGTACGGCGCCACCGCGGCCGAACTCCCGCGCCCCGACGCGGCGATCGGCCTGCCCGACATGGGCGTCACCGTGCTCCACCTCCTCCAGGAGCAGGTGCACGAGCCGGACGAGGTGAGCGTGCGCATCACGGTGGACGGCGACCGGGTCACCGTCGACGACCTGCGCCCCGCCACCACGGCCACCGGCACCGTCGACCCCGTCACCGCCCCCACCGCCGAGGGCATCGCCCGCCTGCTGGCTCCGCTGCGGCTGTCGCCGGAGTCCGCCGCCGAGGGCACCCCGGTCTCCGGGCCCGTCGACTTCCCCGCGCTCCTCGGCATCGACGACCCCGCGACCCTCGACCTCCCCACCCTGTGGAAACCCCGTTCCGAACGCGACTTCCTGCGCGTCCCCATCGGCCTCACCGACCGTCACGAGCCCGTCCTGCTCGACCTGAAGGAGTCCTCCCAGCTCGGCATGGGCCCGCACGGCCTGTGCGTGGGCGCCACCGGCTCCGGCAAGAGCGAGCTGCTGCGCACCCTCGTCCTCGCCCTCGCCGCCACCCACTCCCCCGAGGACCTGGCCCTCGTCCTGGTCGACTACAAGGGCGGCGCCACCTTCGCCCCCTTCGCCGGCCTCCCGCACGTCGCCGGGATGATCACCAACCTGGAGAACCAGGCCGGCCTCGTCGAACGCGTCCACTCCAGCCTCGCCGGCGAGGTCAAGCGGCGTCAGCAGGTCCTCAAGGACGCGGGCAACGTCGCCGACATCGGCCACTACGCCGTCCTGCGCGCCACGGAGAGAAGCGACCTCGACCCCCTCCCGCACCTCTTCGTCGTCATCGACGAGTTCGGCGAACTCATCACCGCCAAACCGGACTTCATCGACCTGTTCCTGTCCATCGGCCGCATCGGCCGCTCCATCGGCGTCCATCTGCTGCTGTCCAGCCAGCGCATCGAGGGCGGCAGGCTCAAGGGCCTGGACACCTACCTGTCGTACCGGCTCGGCCTGCGCACCTTCTCCGCCGACGAGTCACGCACGGTCCTCGACACCACCGACGCGTTCCACCTGCCCCCACTGCCGGGCTTCGGCTATCTCAAGGTGGACACCTCGACGTACGAGCGGTTCAAAGCGGGATACGTCTCCGGCACCCACCACGGGCCGGCGGTGCGTGAACAGCGGGACGACCGGCCGCTCGCCCTGCCCTACCCGACGTACCACACCCCGCGACAGCAGGACGCGACGCCGGAGGCCGAGGAACCCGTCAGGCGCGAGACCGGTCCCACCACCCTCTCCGTGATGGTCGCCCAACTCGCCGCCGGGGCACCGCCGGTACGTCGTATCTGGCTGCCCCCACTCCCGGACGCGACCCCCCTCGACGCGGCGGCGGGCCCGCTGAGCGCCGGCCCGGACGGCGTGCGGCTGGCCGCCGCCGACGGCCCGATGCGGGTCCCGCTGGGCACGCTCGACGACCCGGCCCGCCAGTGGCAGCAGCCCTGGCTGCTCGACCTCACGGTGGCCGGCGGGCACGTGGCGGTGATCGGCGGCCCGCAGTCCGGCAAGAGGACCCTCCTGCGCACCCTCGCCCTCTCCCTCGCGCTGACCCACACCCCGTACGACGTCGCCGTGTACGGCCTGGACTTGGCGGGCGGCGGACTGTCGGCACTGGCGGGGCTGCCGCACGTCGGCGGGATCGCCGGGCGCGCCGACCAGGAGCGGGCCGCGCGCACGGTCGCCGAGATGCGCATGATGCTCGCCGAACGCGAGGCGGTCTTCCGCGAGCACGGCATCGACTCCGTCGAACAGCTCCGCCACCTGCGCAGACAGGGCCGGCTGCCGCAGCTCGGCGCCACCGACGTCGTCCTGCTGATCGACGGGTTCGGCGCGCTGCGCGACGAGTTCGCCGACCTCGACGACCCGGTCGTCGACCTGCTCAAGCGCGGCGGCGGCTACGGCATCCACGTGGTGGCGGGCATGCTGCGCTGGAACGACGTGCGGATCGCCTCCCAGTCGATGTTCGGCAGCCGCGTCGAGTTGCGCCTGAACGACCCCTCCGACTCCTCCGTCGACCGCAAACTGTCGGAGACCCTCGCCCCGGACGTGCCCGGCCGCGCCCTGACCGACGGCAAGCTGTTCGCGCAGGTCGCCCTGCCCCGCATCGACGGTCGGCGCACGACCGGCGATCTGGGCCCGGCCCTGGAAGGCGCCGTCCGCACCCTGCGCGCCGCCTGGCACGGCGAACTCGCGCCCCCGGTGCGGGTGCTGCCGACCCGCCTGACCGCCGCCCGGCTGCCCTCGCCGGCCACCGAGCCGCACCGCGTCCCCCTCGGCGTCGACCAGGACGCCCTCGCACCGGTCGCGCTCGACCTGTTCGGCACCGATCAGCACCTGCTGGTCCTCGGCGACAACGAGTGCGGCAAGACGAACCTGCTGAAGCTGATCGTCGCCGGACTCGTGGCGCGGTACTCCGACGAGGAACTGGTCTTCGGCGTCTACGACCCGCGCAGGGGCCTGCGCGGTGTCGTCCCGGAGCCGTACCGCGGCGGCTACGCCCATAACGCCAAGCTCGCCGCCGCCCTGTCCACGGGCATCGCGACCGAGCTGGAGAAACGCCTTCCGGAGAGTGCCGACCCGGACACGATCACCACCGATCCCGTCTTCACCGGCCCACGGATCGTCATCCTCGTCGACGACTACGACATCCTCACCACCGCCGGCCAGCAGCCCCTATCACCCTTCCTGCCGTACGTGTCCTCCGCGCAGGACATCGGCCTGCACTTCGTGCTCGCCCGCCGCACCGCCGGCGCCTCCCGCGCCCTGTACGAACCGCTGCTGACCACATTGCGCGAGACGGGAACGGCCGCCCTCGTCATGACCGGCGACCGCACCGAGGGCCGGCTTTTCCCCGGCCTGTACGCCTCCCAGCTGCCGCCCGGACGGGGCACGTTCGTACGCCGCGGCCGTCCCCACCAACTCATCCAGACCGCTCTGACGGAAGCCCGGGAAGAAACCTCGTGACCAAGGACGTCATCGCCCTCACTCCCAGGATGCCGGACCTGCCCGCCCTGCTCGCCGGCCTGTACGCCGGCGGCCCCGGCCTCGGCGTCGACACCCTCGCCGAAGGTGCGGTCGTCCAGCTGTGTGCCACCGACGGACGGCCGCTGGTCTCCGTGGAGGCGCCGGTGCTGGTCCAGGTCCCGGGGGAGACCGTCCGCCTGCTCGGCCACGACGTCCCGCCGCCCGTGTGGTGGACCGAGGCCCGGGCCTCCACCGCCGTCGCCGAGGCCGGACGTCTCGCGGGTTCCTTCGCCGGACGGCTGGCGACGGTCCTCGGCGGCACGGTCTGGCCCCCGGAGGCCGTCACCACGGAGGTCGTCCCGCTGACCACGGACGTGTCGGCGGTCCCGGCCCCGGCCTCCACCGCCCCCGCGGTCGACGTCCTCACCGACCGGGCGGCCATTGTCATCCAGGACCGTCCCCTGGTCGCCATGACGAGCTGGCTCTCCGACGCGCTGCGCACCGCCACCGAGGGCGAGCGCGCCCTGCAGATCGTCACCCCGCCCACCGCCCGCCTCACGCTCCCCGCCCGCACGGCCCTGCGGGGCCTGCCCAACCGCTGGGTGGTCCAGGATCCCGACCTCGGCTACTACGACGGCCTGTCCGGCGTGATCCTGCACTGGACGGACGGCGCCTTCGCCCCGGTACCCGACGCGGACGGCCCGGCAGCGCCCTTCACGGCTGCCCCGCCCACGGACGACCGCCAGCTGATCCTGTCCTTCCGCACCCGCCACCCCGCCGGCGAGAACCTGGTCCTGGGGGGCGCCCTGGAGGCCGCCTTCCGGCACCTCACCGGCGCCCCGCCGGCCGGCTGGAGCACCGCGGAACCGGTCAACCTGCCCTGGTCGACCCGTCCGTTGACGGACCTGGCCCGATCCCGCGCCCCCCGCCCCACCTGGTTGACCGCCGTCGGCCGTCCCGGCCGCCCGGCGATCGCCACCGTCCGGGTGCGGCGCACGACGGGGGGAGTGGAGGAGGAGATCACACTCGCCGTCGGCCACGGAGCGGACGAGCCCGTCCCCCTGGACGCGATCGCCCCGCTCGTCGAGACCCTGGCCGCCGACCACGACCTGGTCACCCTCCTGACCTCGCTCCGCGCGGCTCGCCGCGATCTGACCGTGCCACCGCACGCGGAGGCCCCGCCGGTCCCGGTGTCGCTGACCCTGGCCGTCGACGAGCCGCACGCGACGACCGGCCCCCAGCCGGTCCGCCTGGGCCGGGCCCTGCACTACCCCCTGAGCGACAACCCCCTGAACGACGGAAGCGGCCCCAAGGCATGGGACCGCTTCACGGCGCTGATGCGCGACCTGCGCCCGCGCTGGGGCGGCGACGTCCCCGACGTCCCCGACGTCCGCGACCTCCGCGACCTCCGCGACGTCCCGGTCAGGAAGCCGTAGGCGTCCAGCCCGCCAGCCAGTCCGCGACCTCCTGGTCGGCGGCCTGGGCGGCGGTGAGCTGGGGGCGGTCGCTGCTCGCGCTGCCCGCGCCCGCACCGGTGTTCTGGTACTCGGCGAACCGGTCGTCCTTCCAGGAGAAGCCGCTCATGTCGGTCCACGGAGCGGTCTTGATCGCGGCGCTGAGCGTGGTGTTGCGGACCGTCGTCTGCGGGTCGAGGGTCGCGTCGCCCCCGGCGTGCCAGGGGCGGCCGAGGTGGAAGCTGCGGTCGGACACGTCACCGTTGACGGTGGAGTTGGCGATCAGGATGCCCTTGCGGTTGGCGGGCGTGCTCGGGGCGGTGACGTAGCCGGCCGAGGTGCCGTTCCAGCGCTTCTTCAGGGTGATGACGGACCGGTCGATCACCGCGGTGGCCCGGCCGAAGATGAAGTCGACGTTGCCGATGACGTAGGAGTTGGTCATGTAGACCCGGCCCAGCCGGTCCTTGGCCGCGGTGTCCACCAGCAGGGTGTCCTGGTCGCCGCTGACGATGACGCCGTCGAGGAACACCTTGTCCGCGGCGGTGCGCAGGGCGACCGCCTGGTGACCGGAGAGGGACTGGTTGGCGGCCTCGTCGAAGTCGTTGGAGACGGTCAGGTTGCGGGCCTGGAAGTCGTCCGCCTCGACGGCGACGGTGGCGCTGCCGCCCGTGCCGTACGTGCCGGAACCGTCGGGCTTCGGCGTGCCCGCCGCGTTGTTGTAGACGATCACCGTGTCCTTGCGGCTGCCGCCCGTGCCCTGGATCGTGACGTGCGGCTTGTTGGCCGGGACCCGGACCGTCTCGCGGTACGTGCCCGGCTTGACGGAGATGACCACCCGGGAGGGGTTGTTCGCCGGTACGGCGTTCACGGCCGCCTGCACGGTCCGGTACTGCCCGCTGCCGTCCTGCGCGACGGTGAGGGTCGTCGCGGCGGCGGCCTTCGTGGTGGCGGAGGCCGTACCGATCGACGTACGCGGCCCCGCACCCGACTTCAGGAGCGCGGGCACGTCGGCGGTTCTGTCCAGCGTGTAGGCGTAGTACGTCTTCGGGTCGAAGGCGCTGCCCCCGCTCTCGTTGCGCCCGCTCGTCGAGACGAAGGTGTTGCCCCGCTGGACGATCGACGCGGTGCTGTCCTTGATGACGGGGTTGTTGACGCCCTGGAAGTAGGAGTTCTCCAGGACCATCCTCGTGCCGCCGCGCGAGTAGTTGCCGTACGAGGACTTGATGGTGGTGCCCGCCACGTCCTCCAGGTAGTTGTTGTAGAGGTGCGCGTGGGCGGCGTTGTCCGTCGACGGGTTGCGCTGCTCGGTCTCACGGATCCAGTTGTGGTGGATCGTGATGTCGGTGACGACGTTCTCGGTCCAGCCGATGCCGAACGCCTTGTTGTCGTCGCTCAGCTTGTTCCAGGACACGGTCACGTACGTGCTGTCCTTGCGGACGTCGATCAGCCCGTCGGCCATGCGCCGCAGGTCGTTGTGGTCGATCCAGACGTGGTGCGCCCCGTCCATCTGGACGGCGTCGAAGTCGTGCTCCTTGTCGTTCCAGACACCCTGGTACGCGTCCCGGATCGTCAGGTTCCGGATGATCACGTTGTGGACGCCCTGCCCGAGGAAGAAGCCGCCGCCGACGATGTGCCCGGAGGTCCCGGACCCGACGATGGTCTTGTCGGACGCGACCCTGATCTCCTTGCCGACCGGGTTCATGTTGATGGTGGCCGCGACGACGATCACGTACGGCTCGGCGGCCGTCGCGTACTTCTCCAGGTCGGCGAGGGTCGTCACGGTGACGGTCCTGCCGTCCCGGCCCCCGTAGGTGCCGTTCTGGCCGAGCGCGTTGACGGAGGCGAAACCGTCGGCCGCGGCGGTGGCCCAGGCGGGGGCGGTGGTGGCGGCGGACGCGTTCTGCTGGGTGCCGAGCCCGAACACCGTTCCGTACGCCAGCGTGCCGGCCGCGGTCAGGACCAACGGCACACCGACCGCGAGAGCCTTCCCGCGCCTGCGGTGGCGGGGCCTGTCCGTATGTGTGACGCGGTACGCGCTCATACGACCTTCCGTTCCGTGTGGGGGAGTGGGACCGCTGGTGGGTCGCCGCACGGAGCGGAAAGGTTGCCGGGGCAGGGAGGTCACATGGCCGCAGTCTCCGGCGGAGGCGTCGGCGCCCCCGGCAGGCGTACGGTCGCCACCGTGCCGCCGCCCTGGGCGCGGGCCAGGGTGACGTCGCCGCCGGCCTCCTCCACCGTGCGGGCGACGATCGACAGGCCGAGGCCCGAGCCGGGGAGGGCCCTCGCGCCGGGGGAGCGCCAGAAGCGGTCGAAGACGTGCGGGAGTTCGTCCTCGGGGATGCCGGGGCCGTGGTCGCGTACGGTCAGGACGCCGTCGGTCAGCCGGACGTCGACCGTGCCGCCCTCCGGGCTGAACTTCACCGCGTTGTCGAGGATGTTGACCACCGCGCGCTCCAGCGCCGCCGGTTCCGCCCGGGTGAACCAGGGGTCCAGGGACGCGGTGATGGTCAGCTCCGGGCCGCGGAGGCGGGCCCGGCGCAGGGCCGCCTCGACGGTGTCCTCCAGGGAGACCACCTGCACGCGTTCGCCGCGCTGGCCTTCCGAGCGGGACAGTTCCTGGAGGTCGCCTATGAGGGACGCCAGTTCCGTCATCTGCGCCTTCACCGAGGCGAGCAGCGCCTTGCGGTCCGCCTCGGGGAGGGGACGGCCCGTCTCCTCGCTCCGGGTGAGGAGTTCGATGTTCGTGCGCAGGGAGGTGAGGGGGGTGCGGAGTTCGTGACCGGCGTCCGCGATCAGCTGCTGTTGCAGTTCACGGGAGTTGGCGAGGGCGGAGGTCATCGAGTTGAACGAGCGGGAGAGCCGCGCCACCTCGTCCTCGCTCTCGTCCTCCACCGGGATACGGATGCTCAGGTCCTCCGTCCGGGCGACGTGCTCGACGGCCTCGGTGAGCTTGTCGACGGGACGCAGCCCGGCCCGCGCGACCGCGAGCCCGGCGGCACCGGCCCCGAGGACTCCGACGCCGGAGACCAGGAGGAGGATGAGGGCGAGTTCGTTGAGGGTGGACTGGGTGCTCTTCAGAGGAACGGCGACAAGGAGGGCGGCGTCCTTGACGACGTACTGGCCGTCGGCGCCGTCGACGACGAGCGCCGTGGTCAGGACGCGCACCGCGTTGCCGTCGGCGTCGACGCCGTTGCGGACGACTTCCCGCTGAGGGTTCTTCGCCACGTTCGTGTCGCTGCCGGTGAGCTTCACCAGCGCCGTGGAGGCGCCGTAGATACAGGACTTGCCGTTCGACTGGACCAACTGGGAGTAGCCCTTGAAACGCGGGCCGAAGGGGAAGGCGTCGGACGGCGACTGAGCACAGGTCTCGAGGGCGGCGGCCACCAGGTTCGCCGGCTGCGCACGCGAGACGCCCGACCGCAGGTCGTTCTCCAGCTCCTCGTACAGCTTCCCCTGCACGATGAACCAACACGTCACCGAGACCGCCGCCACCGCGAACGCCACCGCCGCCGCGACCAGCATCGACAGCCGGGTGCGGATGGGAAGGGCCCGGAACCGGCGGACGACCCTGTTCACTCCGCCCCGCCCTGGCGCAACACGTACCCCACACCCCGCACGGTGTGCACGAGCCGCGGCTCGCCGCCCGCCTCGGTCTTGCGGCGGAGGTACATCACGTACACGTCGAGGGAGTTGGACGAGGGCTCGAAGTCGAAGCCCCAGACCGCCTTCAGGATCTGCTCCCGGGTGAGGACCTGGCGCGGGTGCGCCATGAACATCTCCAGGAGCGTGAACTCCGTGCGGGTCAGTTCCACCGGCCGCCCGCCGCGCCTGACCTCGCGCGTCGCGAGGTCCATGCGCAGGTCGGCGAAGGTGAGGGCCTCGTCCTCCTGGGCGTCGTCCGTCACGGCGGCCGCGTAGGAGCTGCGGCGCAGCAGGGCGCGGACGCGGGCGAAGAGCTCGTCGAGTTCGAAGGGCTTGACCAGGTAGTCGTCGGCGCCCGCGTCGAGGCCGGTGACCCGGTCGCCGACCGTGTCGCGGGCGGTCAGCATGAGGATGGGCGTGGTGTCGCCGGCGCCGCGGATGCGGCGGGCGGCGGTCAGGCCGTCCATGCGGGGCATCTGGATGTCGAGGACGACCAGGTCGGGCCGGTAGGCGGTCGCCTTCTCCAGGGCGTCCGCGCCGTCCACGGCGAC
Organism: Streptomyces sp. NPDC014995; assembly: GCF_043080745.1. NCBI lineage: Bacteria > Bacillati > Actinomycetota > Actinomycetes > Kitasatosporales > Streptomycetaceae > Streptomyces > Streptomyces sp. NPDC014995. Next base: position 274,761 of record NZ_JBIBVX010000012.1, on the reverse strand, counting down.
CTCCGTGTCGTAGCCCTCGAAGGCGAGGCTGCGCTGGAGTGCTTCGCGCACCGCCGGCTCGTCGTCGACGATCAGGATGCGCTGGGGGTCACGGTCGCCTTCGGCGGGGCTCATGGGTGTGGATTCCTCGGGTGCGGTGGGACGACACGGGCTGGGCCTTCAGCCTCGCATGGTTCCCGGCGGGCGCGTAAAGGGCGGCGGGCTCAGAGAGCGCGAGCGGTCCGGCGGCGGCGGGCCCTGGACCGGCGGCCCGCGGGGGTCCCGTCGGCGGCCGTCGCCACCTCCGGCGCGCGCGGCGTCCGCCGCACCGGGGCGTGCAGCTCGTACGCCACGTCGAGGGCCAGGGCGAGGTCGGCCGCGCCGACGCCGGTCACCGGGTGCGAAACCTGCTTGATCATGACGTGCTCCCTGCTCGTTGACGAGGACGTTCAGCTGTCGGAGCCGCCGGCCCGCAGTGTGGGCAGGTCGGTCTTGACGGTGTTGATCGGGATGGCGAAGCCGAGGCCGACGCTGCCGGCGTCGGCGGAGGTGGCGTCCGCGGCGGAGTACATCGCGGAGTTGATGCCGATGATGTTGCCGTTGGCGTCGATCAGCGCGCCGCCGGAGTTGCCGGGGTTCAGGGAGGCGTCCGTCTGGATCGCCTTGTACGTCGTCGTGGACGAGCCGGTGTCACCGTTGAACTGCTGCCCGCCGAACTCGAACGGCCAGCCACCGCCCTGCTGCTGTTGCTGCTGCCCCTGGCTCTCGTCGGTCGAGACGGTCACGTCCCGGTCGAGGGCGGAGACGATGCCGCTGGTGACGGTGCCGGTGAGGCCCTCGGGGGAGCCGATCGCGACGACCGTGTCACCGACCTGGACGCCGTCGGAGTTGCCGAGGGTCGCCGCCTTCAGGCCGGAGGCGTTCTCCAGCTTGATCAGGGCGAGGTCCTTCTTGCTGTCGGTGCCGACGACCGTGGCGTTGTACGACTTGCCGTCGCTGGTCGTCACCTTGATCGAGGAGGCGCCGGAGATGACGTGGTTGTTGGTGATGATCTCGCCGTCGCCGGTGATGATCACGCCGGAGCCGGTCGAGGACCCGCCGGCGAGGGTGGCGTTGATCTCGACGACGCTCGGGCTGACCGCCGCGGCGATCGTGGCGACGTCACCCGTCCTGCTGGAGGGCACCACGCTGGTCGTCGTGGACGAGGCGACCACCTCGTCCTTGCCGGTCAGCTCCTGGATGCCGTAGGCCGTGCCGCCGCCGATGGCCGCGGCGACGATCGCCACCGCCGCGAGCAGCGCGACCGGGCCCCGGGTGCGCTTCCTCCTCGGCGCCGGCGCGGGCCCGGCCGCCACGGGCGTCAGGAGAGCGGTCCCGCCGCCGCTGCCGTCCCCGCCGGAGGCCTGAGCCCACGCCTGCGTCTGCCACACGGCGGCCGGCTCGACGGGCTGCGGCGCCGGCTGGTGGGCGGGCGGGGGCGGCCATTCCGGGTTGACGGGGGTGGAGGCGTGCTGCGGGGCGCCCTGGTACGGGTTCTCGTGGTTCTCGTACTCGCCGCTGCGGCGGATGCTCTCGGTCATGGCCATGAGCTTGTCGCCCGACCATGAGAGCTCCCTGAGTGCTCCCTGAGAAGCCCGGCAGAAGCTCGTACGCCCGATATAAAGCCGGTGCTGGGCGCGGGACCGTACCTCTCAGAAACCCTTCATACAGGGCAGGCCCCGAACCCGCAGGCCCCGAACCCGCAGGCCCCGTACCCGCAGGCCCCGTACCCGCACGCGCCCCGTACCCGCAGGCCCGGTGTCGGCAGGCGGCCGCACCCGTGGCAGCCGTCAGGTGCAGCCGCAGGAGCGCCGCACCACCAGTCGCGACGGGAACACCTTCAGCCGCTCGCGCCGCGACCCGGCGACCCGCAGCCCGTCGTCCAGGACTAGGTCCACCGCCGAGCGCGCCATCGCCGAACGGTCCGACGCGACCGTCGTCAGGGGCGGATCGGCGAGTGCCGCCTCCTTGATGTCGTCGAAGCCGGCCACGCCCAGCTCGCCGGGCACGTCGATGCGCAGCTCGCGCGCGGCCCGCAGCAGACCGATCGCCTGGTCGTCGGTGGAGCAGAAGACGGCGGGCGGCCGGTCCGGGCCCGACAGCAGCTCCAGAGCTATCCGGTAGGCGTCGTAGCGGTTGTACGGCGCTTCGAAGAGCCGGCCCTCGGTGCTGATCCCGGCCTCGTCCATGGCCCGCCGCCAGCCCTCGACGTGGTCGGAGACGGGGTCGCCCACGGAGGGCGTCTCGGCGGTGCCGCCCACACAGGCGACGTACTCGTACCCGTGTTCCAGCAGATGCCGTACGGCGAGCTGGGCGCCGCCCAGGTCGTCGGTGACGACGGCAACGTCGTCGATGGCCTCGGGCCGCTCGTGCAGCAGGACCACCCGGGCGTCCCAGGCGTCGATCTCGGCGGCCGCCAGATCGTTGAGCGCGTGGCTGACGAGGATCAGTCCGGAGACCCGCATCCCGAGGAAGGCGCGCAGGTAGTGGACCTCGCGCTCGCCCACGTAGTCGGTGTTGCCGACGAGCACCATCTTGCCGCGCTCGGACGCGGCCTGCTCGACCGCGTGCGCCATCTCCCCGAAGAAGGGCTGGCGGGCGTCGGGGATGATCAGGCCTATGAGGTCCGTGCGCCGGGACGCCATCGCCTGCGCGACCCGGTCCGGGCGGTACCCCAGCTCCTTGATGGCGGCGAGGACACGCTCGCGCGTGGCCGGGGCGACCGGCCGGGGTCCGTTGTTGATGACGTAGCTGACCACGGCAGTGGACGTCCCTGCCAGCCGCGCTACGTCGTCCCGAGTCACCTTGGCCACGCGCGGAGTCTACGCGGATGGACCCGCTCCGGGCAGGGCGTACGCGGCATCGCTGCGCACGGACGGGCGAGAACGGGCGCGAGTGGCGCCCGCCCGCGTGGGCGCTACGCCTCCGCCGAGACCTCTTCCGCGCTCACGGCGTCCTCGTTGTCCGGTTCGTCGGCCTTTGACCGGTCCGCCTTGCCCTTGGTCTCCTCGGCGCCACGGTCGATCTTCTCGGGCGTAACGAATCGATAACCGACGTTCCGGACGGTTCCGATCAGCGACTCGTGCTCGGGTCCGAGCTTGGCGCGCAGACGCCGTACGTGGACGTCGACCGTCCGGGTGCCGCCGAAGTAGTCGTAGCCCCAGACCTCCTGGAGCAGTTGCGCGCGCGTGAAGACGCGGCCCGGGTGCTGCGCGAGGTACTTCAGGAGCTCGAACTCCTTGAAGGTGAGGTCGAGGACGCGGCCCTTGAGCTTGGCGGAGTAGGTGGCCTCGTCGACGGACAGGTCGCCGTTGCGGATCTCCATCGGGGAGTCGTCGTTGACGATCTGCTGACGGCCCATGGCCAGGCGCAGCCGCGCCTCGACCTCCGCCGGTCCGGCGGTGTCCAGCAGGACGTCGTCGATGCCCCAGTCGGCGGTGACGGCGGCCAGGCCGCCCTCGGTCACGACCAGGATGAGCGGACAGCCGGGCCCGGTGGAGCGCAGCAGCTGGCACAGACTGCGGACCTGCGGCAGGTCACGGCGTCCGTCGATCAGGATGACGTCGGCACCCGGGGTGTCGACGAGGGCGGGGCCCTCGGCGGGAGCCACCCGCACGTTGTGCAGCAGCAGGCCGAGGGCGGGGAGCACCTCCGTCGACGGCTGGAGGGCGTTGGTCAGGAGCAGCAGAGAACTCATACGTCTGGTTCCTCCTCGGTCCCTGCGAGGACGTGTGCGGTGCGGCACTGCTCTGCGTCCCGGGGCCCCGTACACCTGCGGTTTCCCGCGTCGTATACAACGCTTCCGAAAGCACAAAAGGACCCGGGGGCTACGCTGCCCGAGTCCTCTGCCCAGCAGAATAGCCCACATGAGCAATGGTCGGGCGGGTCATGTGGTGCGTTCCGTCGATCGTCCGCACTGCGAGACGAACAGACGCACACCTTTCCGGACGTTTCTGCGCACTGCCGACGGTGTTTCCCTCGATTCCGTATACGACCCGGGCGCGGTCGTATACGACGCCTCCGCGCCACCGTGCCGTGACCTGGTGTTCGTCGTGGCCCACGGTTTCACGGGCGATGTTGACCGCCCGCACGTGCGCCGGGTGGCGTCCACGTTCGGGCGGTACGGGGCGGTCGTCACCTTCTCCTTCCGGGGCCACGGCCGCTCCGGCGGACGCTCCACGGTCGGCGACCGCGAGGTCCTCGACCTGGCGGCCGCGGTCGAGTGGGCCCGTGGCATCGGGCACACGCGGGTGGCCACCGTCGGCTTCTCCATGGGCGGCTCGGTGGTGCTGCGGCACGCGGCCCTGCACCGGGAGGACGGGCGCGGGGCCGACGCGGTGGTCTCGGTCAGCGCGCCCGCCCGCTGGTACTACCGGGGCACGGCCCCCATGCGCCGTCTGCACTGGCTGGTCACCCGCCCCGAGGGCCGCCTGGTCGGCCGCTACGGCTTCCGCACCCGCATCCACCACCGGGAATGGGACCCGGTGCCGCTGTCCCCGGCGGAGGCGGTCCGGAGGATGGCACCGACACCGCTGCTGATCGTCCACGGCGACCGGGACGGCTACTTCCCCCTCGACCATCCCCGGATGCTGGCCGAGGCCGCCGGTGAGCACGGCGAACTCTGGCTCGAGCCCGGCATGGGCCACGCCGAACACGCCGCCGACGACGCTCTGCTGGCCCGCATCGGGGACTGGGCGGTCTCCCGGGCGGGCTAGCCTGACCCTGTTGAACGACCGTCGATGGACCGACCGAACCGACTGAGGAACGAGATGGCAAAGGGCACGGTGCGCTACTGGGCGGCCGCCAAGGCCGCGGCCGGTGTCGCCGAGGAGCCGTACGACGCGGCCACCCTCGCCGACGCGCTCGAGGCCGCGCGACAGCGACACCCCGGTGAACTCGTGCGTGTGCTGCGGCGGTGCTCGTTCCTCGTCGACGGTGACCCCGTGGGCACCCGCGCACATGAGACGGTACGGCTGGCCGACGGCGGCACGGTCGAGGTGCTCCCGCCGTTCGCAGGAGGGTGACGATGACCGACCAGCCGTATGGGCAGGGACAGGGGCAGGGACAGGGGCAGGGCCACGGCCAGGGACACGAGGGCCATGACCCGTACCAGCAGTCGCAGGCGTGGCCCGGGCAGCAGCACGGGTACGAGGACCCGCAGGCCCACCTCCAGTACACCCAGCAGTGGCAGGGCCAGACCTGGGAGACCAGCATGCAGCCGCCGGTCGCCGCGGGGGACCCGGCGGAGACGGCGTACCTGCCGCCGCAGACCGGCGAGGCACCGGTGTACGGCGGCCCCCTGCCGGGCGCCCAACGGCCCGAGCACCACCCCGCCCAGGCACCGTCCTGGCAGCAGCAGGAGTCGTACGGCCAGCGGCAGGAGCCCTACGGCCAGCAGCAGGAGTCGTACGGCCAGCAGCAGGAGCCCTACGGCCAGCAGCAGTCCCACGGGCATCAGCAGGAGCCCTACGGCCAGCAGCAGTCCCACGGCCATCAGCAGGAGCCCTACGGCCACCAGCAGGAGCCGCACGGGCAGCAGCAGGACCCGTACGGACGGCAGCAGGCGTCGTACACGCCTCCCGCCTACGCGTCCGCCCCGGTCCCCGCCCCCGAGCCGACGGCCCCCGCGCCCGCCCCCGGGCCCCGGCCCGAAGGCGGCGGCGCAGGTGATGCCCCCTCCTACGGTCCCGCCACCCTCGCCGGCAACGCGCGCGTCACCGACGCCCAGCGGGCCCGCCTGGAGGGTCGCTCGCCGATCATCGAGCCCGGCATGCAGCCCGCGGCGCTCACCGCGTTCCTCGGTCTGCTCCTGTCCGGTACGGCGGCCGTCGGCACGTACGCGCTGCTCGTCCCGCTCGTCGTCCTCCAGGCCGTCACGGCGGCGGGCTGGTTCCGGCTGAACGGCATGTGGCCCGCCCGGCAGGGCATCGCCCTCGCCTTCCTGGGCGCGCTGGTCGCCGACGTGGCCCTGCTCGTGGCGGGCCGCGCCCACGCACCCGCCGCCATCCTCGGCTCCCTCGGCGTCTGGGTCCTGCTCTGCCTCGTCCTCCAGCTCCGCTCGCACGCGGACCCCGACGAGCGGATGTACGGCCTGATGGCGACCGTCGCCTCGGCCGCCCTGGCCATCGTCGCCACCGGCCACCTGGGGGCCGACCCGGACGCGGTGACGGTCGGCGCCGCCGCCGTCGCGGTCGCCGTCCTGGCCCGCGCGCTGCCCCTGCCGACCCCGGCGTCGGTGGTCGTCTCCCTGCTCGCCGCCGCAGGCGCCGGCATCGCGGTCGGCGGGATGACCGGGCTGGGGACCGAGGGCGCGTTCCTCGGCGCGGGCGCGGCGGTCTGCGCCCTGATCGGCCACCGGGTCGCCAGTTACGACTACCCGTCGCGCTTCGTCCACTTCACGGCCGGGGTGGCGTTGCCGCTGTCGGCGGCGGCACCGGCGGTGTACGTGCTGGGACGGGCGCTCGGATAGCTCTGTCACAGCTGATCGACAATCCACCGGCCACCCCTCACCTCAGGGTTACCGTGGGTGGTCATTGACCGCTCAGCCGTCCGGTGGGGGAACAACCGCAATGCGCGCACTTCGAATACTGCTGGTCGTCGTCGTGATCCTCGGCGGTCTCTTCGTGCTCGCGGACCGCCTCGCCGTGAACTTCGCCGAGGACGAGGCCGCGGACAGGCTGCGGACGACCGAGAACCTCTCGGCCACCCCGGACGTGTCCATCAAGGGCTTCCCCTTCCTCACCCAGGTCGTCGGCGGCGAGCTGGACGACGTCGAGGTCGGCATCCAGGACTACGAGGCGGTGGGCACCGAGGGGCAGAAGATCCGCATCGACGACCTCCAGGCGAACATGCGGGGCGTCGCGTTCTCCGGCGACTACAGCTCCGCCACCGCGGCCACCGCCACCGGCACCGCGTCCATCACGTACGCCGAGCTGCTGAAGGCCGCGAAGAGCGAGCCGACGCAGGTCGCCCCCGGCGTCACCGCCGAGGTCGTCGGACTCTCCGACGGCGGCAACGGCAAGATCAAGGTCACCGTCGAGGCGACCGTCCTCGGCACCAAGCTGCCGCAGCCCCTCTCCGTGCTCAGCTCGGTCGCCGTCGAGGGCGACACCGTCCGCGTGCACGCCGACTCGCTGCCCAGCTTCGGCGGGGTGCAGGCCGCCGAGAACGAGGTGCGTTCCATCACCGACTTCGAGCAGAAGATCGACGACCTGCCGGGCGGCATCCAGCTCGACAAGGTCGAGGCGGGGAAGAACGGTGTGGAGTTCTCGGTGAAGGGTTCCAACGTCCGTCTGGCCGGGTAGTACTCGCCCCTGATGGACGGCAACCGTCCGAAGGGCGAGACGGGGGCGTCCGTACCGCAGATGTGATGCCGGATACACCCACCCGGAATCCACGCGGGGGCGCCCCGGGCACCCACCCGTTCCCAATATTCGGACGATCGCATCTCACTATGCGACACGCCGGTGACACGCCCGCCTGTCCATCCCTACGATCGACTGCATGAAGCGACAGGCGGATCTCACGAAGCGGCGGGCAGTAGACCTGTGCCGCGTCGCCGCCATGCTCTGTCGCCCCTTCTGAGCGGAAGCGCCGCCGGCCTTCCGCGCCTCCCGGCGCCCTCGTCCGAGGGCATCCGTGTGCCGGCCGTCGGCGAGACCCGGCCGCGCACCCTTCTTCTTGCACACCCCCGCCGCAACTGCCCCGGAGGAGAACGAGCATGAGCCGCAGCGACGTCCTGGTCGACGCCGACTGGCTGCAGGACCACCTGGACGACGAGAACATCGCCATCGTGGAGGTGGACGAGGACACGTCCGCCTACGAGAAGAACCACATCAAGAACGCGATCCGGATCGACTGGACCAAGGACCTCCAGGACCCGGTCCGCCGTGACTTCATCGACCAGGAGGGCTTCGAGAAGCTCCTCTCGGCGAAGGGCATCGCCAACGACACGCTGGTGGTCCTCTACGGCGGAAACAACAACTGGTTCGCGTCCTACGCCTACTGGTACTTCAAGCTGTACGGCCACGAGAACGTCAAGCTCCTCGACGGTGGCCGCAAGAAGTGGGAGCTGGACGCCCGCGAGCTGGTCCCCGGCGACGAGGTGCCCGAGCGCCCCGCCACCGAGTACAAGGCCAAGCCGCAGGACACGTCGATCCGTGCCTTCCGTGACGACGTCGTCGCCGCGATCGGCAGCCAGAACCTGGTGGACGTCCGTTCGCCCGACGAGTTCTCCGGCAAGCTGCTCGCCCCGGCCCACCTGCCGCAGGAGCAGTCGCAGCGTCCGGGCCACGTCCCGTCCGCCAGGAACATCCCCTGGTCGAAGAACGCCAACGACGACGGCACCTTCAAGTCGGACGAGGAGCTCAAGGAGCTCTACGCCGAGGAGAACGTCGACCTGGCCAAGGACACCATCGCCTACTGCCGTATCGGTGAGCGCTCGGCCCTGACCTGGTTCGTGCTGCACGAGCTGCTCGGTGTCGAGAACGTCAAGAACTACGACGGTTCCTGGACCGAGTACGGCTCCCTCGTCGGCGTGCCGATCGAGCTCGGCGCCGGTAAGTAATCCCACCCGACCGACCTTCCGGTCAGACCAAGACCTCTCTGGAGAAAGACATGTGTGGAGCGAAGGCCGGCGGCCCGGACGCCTCGACGATCAAGCCCGGTGAGACCACGATCCAGGGTCAGGTGACCCGCGACGGCGAGCCAGTGACGGGCTACGTCCGTCTGCTGGACTCGACCGGCGAGTTCACCGCGGAGGTCCCGACCTCCGCCACGGGCCAGTTCCGCTTCTACGCGGCCGAGGGCACCTGGACCGTGCGCGCTCTCGTCCCCGGCGCCACCGCCGACCGCACCGTCGTCGCCCAGAAGGGCGGCCTCGCGGAGGTCGCGATCGCGGTCTGAACGGACCGGTGAACGAGTGAACGACCGAAGGGCCGCACCCCGGGCCGGAACCCGGGGTGCGGCCCTTCGGCCTGCCCGCAGCCGGGGCCGCGGACCTACCCTGGACCCATGTACGCACGGCGGCGTCACACGTACTTCGCCATGATGGGCACCTGCATCGCGCTGTTCGTCCTGGCCTGGGGCGTCGTGCGCCTCTGGTCGGTTCCGGTGGCCGTCGGGATGTGCCTGGTCGCGATGGTCATCCCGCCGCTCGCCGCGATGGTCGCCAACCGGCGCGGCCCCGACGACCGCTGGTGGGACGACCCGTCCGGCGACCCGAAGTCCGACGAGTGGTGGGACGAACTCGACGGCAGGAAACGCCCTCAGTAGACCAGTGCCTGCGTGTCCTCGCCCAGCGCCTCCTGCACGAACACCTGCGCGCCCGCGATCCGTACGCCCTCCAGGACGTCCTTCTCCGTGATGTCCCGCCGGGCCGCGCACTGCGTGCACAGCGTGAGCCGGCCGCCGGCCAGGACCGAGTCGAGGAGGTCGGGCAGCGGGGCGGCGTGCGGCAGCTCGAACTCGGCGGCCCGGCCCGGCAGCGCGAACCAGGCCGACTCCCCGGTCAGCCAGAGGGACACCTCCACCCCGCTGGCCACGGCCACCGCCGCGACCGTGAACGCCTGCGAGCACCGCTCGGGGGCATCGGCCCCCGCGGTCACCTTGATCACGAGCTTTTTCGCCATGCTCGAATCGTAATCAACGGCTTTACAACTCCCTGTGTTGACCATGGGTCTCCTGTGAGGCGCGTGATGGAACGCGCTTACGTTCTGAGGGGGACGTGCGTGGAGCCACAGGTCGACGAGCAGGTCGACGAGCAGGACGACGAACGGGTCGACGAGCAGGCCGGGGAGCAGGCGGCGGAGCCCGGAAGGGCCCAGGAAACCGCCCAGGAAACCGCCCAGGAGACCGCTCAGGAAACCGTGCAGGAAACCGCGGACGAGGTGGCGCCCCCGGCGCGCACCCGCCGCCGCGGCCGTACGACGCTGATGATCGCCGCGGCCGCCGCCCTCGGCGTCGTCGCCGGCACCTGCACCGGCTACCTGATCCAGGCGGAGCGCGAGCCCACGCCGCTGCCGCCGCTCTCCCAGCCCGTGGTCGCGCAGGCCGAGGGCGAGGTCGAGCCGCTGTCGGCGGCGCAGGACCACAAGGTGAAGACCGACGGCGACCTGCGCAAGCTGCTGCTCGACCGGCCCAAGGGGGCGCGGGACACCGAGTACACGGTGGGCACCGACGGCTGGGTGGACCTCGCCGAGTACGCGGAGACGTTCCAGGGGCCGGCCAGCGTCTTCAGCGACCTCGTCGGCGACGAGTTCCGCCGCGCGGCCGCGACCACCTGGCGGGTGGGCCAGACGTACAACGTCGAGATCTACCTCGCCCAGTTCCACCAGGAGGACACCCTGGCGGCGTCCGAGTGGGCCGGGAACGGCTCCTACTGGGCCGAGGACGAGGACGACACCCGCGGTTGGCCCGTCCCCGGCACCGGGGACGGGATGGCGTTCGTGCACGACACACCGGAACGCAAGCCGGGCTACCTCCCGCTGTACTCGGCCGAGGCGCACGCCTGGCGTGGAGACCTCTACATGGAGGTGCGGATCTACGACAGCAGGCCGATCCCGAAGGCGAAGATCATGGACCTGGCCCAGCGGCAGATGGGGAAGCTGTGAGCGAGAACCCCGAGATCGTCGCGAGCGACTCCCGGCCCGTCACGGAGAAGCCCGCCCGTCGTGTCCGTCCCCGCCGTGTCGCGGCCGTCGCCGGATCCGTGCTGCTGGCCGGCGCGCTCGTCGCGGGCGTCTGCCTCACGGTCGTGACCGTGCGGGACGCCGACCGCGACCCGGGCGCACCCACGTGGAAGTTCCCGGCGGCGGCCAAGGCGGACCCGGAGAGCGAGAAGGACACGAAGTCCCGGGCTCCGGGGCTGAGCGCGCTGTTCCTGCCCTACGCGGGCGACGGCTCCACGGGTGGCCACGAGCGCGGTCCCGACATCGGCGAGTTCGGTTCCGACGTCGAGTTCACCGGCGACCAGGCCGTCGCCCTGAGCAAGGAGTCGATCAAGGACCTGCCCGGCTCGACGCGGCGCGAGATGGAGAAGATGATCGACAAACAGCGCATCCAGGGCATGGCGATGCGCAGCTACCTCGTCCGCCACGACCCCTACAGCGACGGGGGCGAGCTGACCGTCGGCGTCACTCTCTCCCGGATGGAGAACCGCACCGCCGTGCGCCGGCTCGCGACCGGCTTCAACGACTTCCTCGCCGCCACGGACGTCTTCCGCAAGGGCCCCCGGATCAAGGGGCACAAGGACGCGCGGTGCTTTCTCACGCCCAAGGGCGACAAGGAGGACCTGGGCCTCGCCTTCTGCACCGCGTACGTGGGTGACGTCCTGGTCAGCGCCACCGCGGACGGCCCGGACCCGATCAGCGGACAGGCCGTTGCCACGTTCTTCGCCGCACAACTCGACCGCATCGACGACCCGGGACAGGCCGTATGACCGAGCAGCCGCAGACGACGGTGGACGCGCCGCAGACGACGGTGGACGGGCCGGAGGCGCCGCAGACGACGGTGGACGGGCCCCTGACGACCGTGGACGCGCCGCCCGCCCCCGGGGAGCAGCCCGCCGCCGAGCGGGCTCCCGGCGGCCCGGACGCCCTGCTCCCGCCCCCCGCTCCGCGGAAGGACCGCCGTCTCCTGCGGGCCGTGCTCCGCTGGACCGCCGTGGTCGTGGTGTTCGCGGCGGCCGGGGCGGGGACGGCGTACGGGATCGCGGGCCTGGAGCGCACCGACGTGCCGGGGCTCGCCACCGAGTCGGACGGGCGCTGGGCGTACCCGGAGATCACCCGGCCGCCGTTGCCGTCCGGCAGCCCCGGCCCGCTGGCCGAGGAGAACGCCGCCGGAGGCCATTACGCGGACCTGAGGGCGCTGCTGCTGCCCGCGCCCGAGGGAGCGACCGACGACAAGGCGCTGCGCGGCACGGACGGCTGGCTGGCCGCCAAGGACTTCCTGACGGTGTACGAGTCGCCGGAGGACCGGGACGAGGTCGGTCAGCTGCTCACCGACTACGGGCTGCGGCACGTCGCCGCCCGCGGCTGGACCACCGCGGACGGCACGCACACCCGCGTCTACCTGCTCCGGTTCGGCACCGGCCGGTCGGCCGACGAGCTGTACGGCGAGCTCACCGGGTACGACGCCCCCGTGCACGCCGCCCGCGGCGCCGCCGAGACGGAGTTCGACGACGCCTATCCGGGCGACGCCGACCCCGAGGGCATCACGCGCTACGCCTACGACGAGGTGAAGCCGTACGGTGCCGAGCACGTGCGGCAGGCCTACCTGCGCGCGGGGGACGTCGTGGCGCTGATCGTGCAGTCCCGCAAGGGCGAGGCCGCCGCCGTCCCCTTCCAGCAGACGGTGACGCTGCAGAGCCAGCTGCTGGGCTGACCACCGCGAGGGCGTACCTCACACGGAGGGCCGGGCCCCGGCCGCGTAAGCTGGGGCCCGGCCCTGTGTCCGTACGGAACCCATTACGCTCATCCCGAGGAGCACCCCGTGGAGATCTTCTTCGAAGCCCTGCTGGTCCTGGTCTGCGTCGGCGTCCTCGCCTTCGCCGGACTGACCGTGAAGAAGCTGTACCAGGGCCAGCGCTGACCGACCACGTTCAGGAACTGCCACCCATGATCGAGATCCCGTCCGACCTCCACAAGGACCTCGTGCCCCTCGCCTTCCTGCTCGGCAGCTGGGCGGGCGCGGGCGTGCACGACTTCCCCGGCTCCGAGAAGTGCAACTTCGGGCAGGAGGTCACCTTCACGCACGACGGCCGGGACTTCCTGGAGTACCGCTCCCACACCTGGGTCCTCGACCAGGACGGCAACAAGGTCCGGCCCCTGGAGTCCGAGTCCGGCTTCTGGCGGATCGACGACGCCCGCAAGGTCGAGGTGACCCTGACCCGCGACGACGGCGTCATCGAGATCTGGTACGGCGAGCTCGCCGACAAGAAGCCCCAGATCGACCTGGTCACGGACGCGGTGGCCCGTACGGCGGCCTCCCGCCCGTACTCCGGCGGCAAGCGTCTGTACGGCTACGTCAAGAGCGACCTCATGTGGGTCGGCGAGAAGCAGACCCCCGACGTGGAGCTGCGCCCCTACATGTCGGCCCACCTGAAGAAGGTCGTCACGCCGGAGGAGGTCGAGCGCTGGGCCAAGGCCCTGCCCGACGACATGCCGGACGACGGCATCGCCTTCTTCAAGTAGTCCTAGACTCTCTGGTGTGGTGAGCACCGACTGGAAGAGCGACCTGCGGCAGCGCGGCTACCGCCTGACCCCGCAGCGGCAACTCGTGCTCGAAGCCGTGGACACCCTGGAGCACGCGACCCCCGACGACATCCTCGTGGAAGTGAGGAAGACCGCGTCGGGGGTCAACATTTCCACCGTCTACCGGACCCTGGAGCTCCTGGAGGAGCTCGGGCTGGTCAGTCACGCCCACCTGGGGCACGGTGCGCCGACCTACCACCTCGCCGACCGGCATCACCACATCCACCTCGTCTGCCGAGACTGCGGAGACGTCATCGAGGCGGACGTCGAGGTCGCCGCCGAGTTCACGGCGAAGCTGCGCGAGACGTTCGGCTTCGACACCGACATGAAGCACTTCGCGATCTTCGGCCGCTGCGAGGACTGCTCGCTCAAGAGTTCGGCTGCCAAGAGTTCAACTACTGAGACGTAGGCTTGGCTTCATGAAGAGCCCCCTGCTGTCCCTGCCCGGCGCCGTGCCCGCCGAGGGCGTGGACGAAGGCGTCGCCGCCCACTACGGCGACCTGTTCCGCGAGCAGCGCGCCCTCGCCGACGGCACCGGATTCGTGGACCTCTCGCACCGAGGGGTCGTGGCGGTCTCCGGTGAGGACCGGCTCAGCTGGCTGCACCTGCTGCTCACCCAGCACGTCAGCGACCTGCCCGTCGGCGAGGCCACCGAAGCGCTGATCCTCTCCGCGCACGGCCATATCGAACACGCGCTCTATCTGGTGGACGACGGGGCGACGGTCTGGGCCCACGTCGAACCCGGCACCCAGGGCGCGCTGATCGCGTACCTGGAGTCGATGAAGTTCTTCTACCGGGTCGAGGTCGCCGACCGGACGGACGCGTTCGCGGTGGTGCACCTGCCGGCCGGTTCGATCGCCGAGGTGCCCGAGGGCGTCGTCGTCCGCGAGACGGCGTACGGCCGTGACCTCTTCCTCCCGCGCGCCGACCTGGAGTCGTACGCCGCGAAGGCCGGACCGGCCGCCGGGATCCTCGCCCACGAGGCGCTGCGCGTCGAGCGGCACCGCCCGCGCCTGGGCTTCGAGACCGACCACCGCACCATCCCGCACGAGCTGGGCTGGATCGGCACCGCGGTCCACCTCCAGAAGGGCTGCTACCGCGGGCAGGAGACGGTCGCCCGCGTCCAGAACCTGGGCAAGCCCCCGCGCCGTCTGGTCTTCCTGCACCTGGACGGCAGCGAGGTCCACCTGCCGCCCTCCGGCACCGAACTCCGCCTCGCCGACGACGGTCCCGACGGCCGCAGAATCGGCTTCATCACCACGTCCGTACGCCACCACGAACTCGGCCCGGTCGCCCTGGCCCTGGTCAAGCGGAACGTCCCGGTGGACGCCCCCCTGGTGGCGGACACGACGGCGGCGGCCCAGGAGGTCGTGGTCGAGCCCTGAGCGGCCCTCGTCTGCCGGGTCCCGTGCGTGCGGCGGGGCCCGGCAGCGTGCCGGTGGGTCCGGTCCGGGTCAGCGAGGGACGGCGATTCTCGCCGCCAGCGTGAAGCCCGAACCGCTGATCGTCACCGCGGTGCCCAGCGCCTCGAGCGTCCCCGGCATCAAGATCAGCACCGCGATGCCGCCCAGGAGCGCCGCGACGGCGATGATCACCGCCGCGATGGCGTTCGACACCGGCAGCCGTGCGACATCGGCCCCGTCGTCCCTCGTCCCCGGTGGTGTTCCGGGGCTCCGCTCTTCGGGCAGGTGGTGTCCCATGCCCCTCTCCCTTCGTCAGCCCAGGTGAGCGGCCGACGCGGTAGCAGCCGCGCAGGCCGTGCCGGAGAGATGCCCACCTGCCGGGCGAGGCAACACCGCGTCGGGTACGGGAAAAGGGATACGCCGGGAAGGGGAGAAGGCCTCCGCCGTTACCCGTAGGGAAAGCACGACTGTTGCCCCGGGGGTCGTGGTGATCCCCGGGGCGATCCGAGCCGTCCGGGGCCTGCTGCTACAGACCCCGGTGATCAGTCGTCGACGACCTCGCGTCCAACTCACCTGGGCTGACAGGGAAGCCGGAAACCTGAGGGCATCTTCGACCAGGATGGCCGAGTTGGCAACCAACTAGCTCTGGTTATCCCCACATGGCCGGGATCCATAAACGAGCTGCCGACAACTGTGGGCGGATGGCGCGAAGTTGTCCCGCCCGGCCTCGGCCGGCCCGGCTCGGAACTCGGCCCCGCTCTACTCGACCCCGCTGGGGACTCGACCCCCGCTCGGAACCCGCCCCCGCTCGGAACCCGCCCCCGCTCGGAACCCGCCCCCGCTCGGAACTCGGTCCGGCTCAGATCTCGATCAGTACGGTGAACGGGCCGTCGTTGGTCAGGGACACCCGCATCCGCGCGCCGAACCGGCCCGTCTCCACCGTCGCGCCCAGTGCGCGCAGCTGGGCCACCACTTCGTCGACGAGCGGCTCGGCCACCTCGCCGGGGGCGGCCGCGTTCCAGGTGGGACGGCGGCCCTTGCGGGCGTCGCCGTAGAGCGTGAACTGGCTGATGACCAGCAGGGGCGCGTCGACGTCGCTGCACGACCTCTCGTCGGACAGCATCCGGATCGACCACAGCTTGCGGGCGAGCTGGGCCGCCTTCTCCTTGGTGTCCTCGTGGGTGACACCGACCAGGACGCACAGCCCCTCGCCGGCGATCTCGCCCACCGTCTCGCCGTCCACGACGACGCTCGCGCCGTCCACCCTCTGCACCACTGCACGCATGCGGACCATCATGCCGTGCGCCCGCGCAACCGCCGCCCAGGGATTCTTTTTGATCCTTTGGCCCGGATCTAGGCCGTTCGGGGGCACTCGGTCACATAGTGGCCACTTGGGGTGGCACGATGCTTTCCACACGCCGGTCGAGGGGACGGTAGAGGCACATGAGCACACCGAGCACCGGGCAGCTGGGCCCGACCACCCAGCGTCCGCCCGTGCAGCGCACCGACAGTCCACCCTGCGCGCCGCCCGCGGGGCCGCCCGAACACCACCTGTCCCGCCTGAGCCTGCCCGAGCTGCGCGGCCTGCGTCGGGACGCCCAGCGCGACGAGGCCGACCTCAGCTACCTGCGACGGCTGCTCCAGGGCCGTATCGACATCCTGCGCGCCGAACTGGCCCGCCGCGGCAGCGCGGCCGTGCCCGAGCCGGCCGAGGCCTCCGTGGTCACGCGCCTGTCGGAGATCCTCACCGACGGCCCGGCCCGCCAGCGCTCCTCCGCCCGCCACGTCACCCTGGGCACCCCGCACAGCGAGGAACACCGCCGCCTGGCCGCGGACATGCTGGCCGAGGTCGAACTCTCCGACCTCGCCGCCCGCACCGATCCCGAGCTGCGCGAGGCCATGGCCCGCCTCGTCCGCTACGAGCAGCAGGTCTCCCGCCGCCGCCAGCTCCTTCAGAAGACCGCGGACGACTGCGGGGCGGAGATCACGCGCAGGTACCGGGAGGGAGAGGCGCAGGTGGACGACCTGTTGGTGTAGGCGGGGCGGCGGGGGAGGGCAGCCCGCGGGGAACGGGCGCCCGGGCGGACCGGGAGGCCGACGGGACGGCGGGGACGGAGAAACTGCCACGACACCGGCCCCCGGCCCGTCCTACCGTGACCCCATGAGCGACCCGCGACCCGCCATCGACGTACGTCCGATCACCGAAGCCGAGTTCCCGGAGTGGCTCCGCGCGGTGAACACCGGCTTCCTGCGCGAGCCGGTGGTCGCCGAGCCCGAGGTGTCGAACCGCCGGACCCAGTTCACCCCCAGCCGTTACCTGGGCGCCTTCGACGCCGGCCGGTGTGTCGCCACCTTCCGGTCCTTCGACCAGCAGCTCACGGCCGTCGGCGGAGCGTCCGTCCCCGCAAACGCCGTCACGGGCGTCACCGTCACCGCCACCCACCGCCGCCGTGGCCTCCTCAGCCGGATGATGGGCCAGGACCTGGCGGCCGCGAAGGACCGCGGGGCCGTCGTCGCCACCCTGATCTCCGCCGAGTACCCGATCTACGGCCGGTACGGCTTCGGTCCCGCCACCTGGGCGACCGAGTGGACGGTCGACGTGCCGCGCACCGGCCTCGACCCCCGCCGCTCCGGCCAGGACGAGGCCGGCGGCCGGATCGACCTCGTCGACGGCGACGACGTCCGCAAGCTCGGCCCCGACCTGCACGAGCGGATCCGCCGTGCCCAGCCGGGCGCCGTCAGCCGCACCGACCTGTGGTGGCAGCTCAGCACCGGCGTCGTACGGTTCGAGCCGTCGTGGACCGAGCCCTTCCACGTGCTGTACCGCTCGCCGGACGGCGAGGTCGAGGGCCTGGCCGCGTACACCGCGGACGACCACTGGCCCGACAAGCGTCCGCACAACACGGTGTCCGTGAAGTGGCTGCTCGCGGCGACCCCGGCCGCCGAGCGCGCCCTGTGGCGCTACCTCTGCTCGATCGACTGGGTCACGACGGTGAAGAGCGGCTGGCGTGCCCCCGACGACCTGCTCCCCTTCCTGCTGCCGGACCCGCGGTCGGCCAGGATCACCGCGCAGTCGGACTGGTTGTGGGTGCGGATCCTGGACGTCGTGCGGGCTCTGGAGGCGCGGACGTACGGGGGTGAGGGATCGCTGGTGCTGGAGGTGGCCGACCCGGGAGGTCTCGCGGGGGGCCGCTACCGGCTGGAGGCGTCACCGCGGGGCGGGTCCTGCGCGCCGACGACGGAGAGCGCCGAGCTCTCGCTGGACGTGGGCGAGCTCGCGAAGCTGTGGCTGGGCGACGAGTCGGCGGTGCGACTGGCGGCGCTGGGGCGGGTCCGGGAAGAACGAGCGGGCGCCGCCCGGTCGGCCGACGCCCTGCTGCGTACGTCCAGGCGGCCTTGGTGCCCGGACATGTTCTGAGGCTCCTTCCTGTCGCCGACCGTGCCATCTCGGTGATCCGTAGCGGTGACTGTCGAGCTGGCGGTTCTGTTGTGCCGTTCTTCAGTTGTGGCTGTGCGGTGGTGCCCGTTCTTCAGTTGTGGCTGTGCTGTTCGGTTGTGGCTGCGCGGTGCTCACTGAACGGCCGGGCTCCCGGCTCCCCTCCGGATGGGAGTCCGACCAACCCCGCGAACTACAGCCATGTTGGGTTAGTTGGTTGCCAACTTAGTTAGAGTTGTCCCAACTTGGAAGTGTCTTGTAACCATCTATTGAGCAACTGCCCTAAGATGGCGCAAAGTTGTAGTGTTCTGCTGTGAAGTCGGACAGCGCCGTGCTCAACGGTCGACGGAGACCGCGTCCGTCACCCCCCGAGGTGGCGGACGTGCTGCGCGCCCGGATCAGGTCCGGTGAGCTCAGGCCCGGCCAGCGCATGCCCACCCAGGCGCAGCTGGCCGACGAGTTCGGCGTGGAACGCGGCACCGTACGGCAGGCCCTGCGGATCCTGCAGAGCGAGCACCTGCTGACCAACATGTCCAAGGGGAGCCCGGCGACCGTCGCCCCCACCCCGGCCATGGCGCTCGTCGACTCCTCGGCGCCGCCGCTGCCCACCGCGGTGGCCCTGACCCCGCGGATCACCGCGGCCTTCAGCGTCCCGCACGTCGAGATCGACGCCGTGTGCCTGACCTCGGCCACGCTGACTCTCGCCCTCGGCGAACCCCTGCGTCAGATCCATGCCGAGCGACTGAAACCGGCCAAGGTGGACGTGCGCGTGCTGCTGCCGTCCCGGGACATCGACCTCGCCTTCCCGGTCCCGGTCGGGGAGCACGGCCACGACCATCCCGTCCACCGGCAATGGCTCGCGATGCGCAACGCCCAGGCACAGGTCATGCAGCACAACCTGCTGGCCCTGCGCTCCACGCACGGCGTCGACGTGCACGTGACCTTCCGCGCGCTGCCCTTCACCCCGCCCGTCAAGCTCTACCTCCTCAACGGGTCGGAGGCGCTCTTCGCCTACTACACCCTGGGCCGCCGGGCGACGGAGGTCGGCGACGAGCGGATGGAGACGTACGGCACCGAGGGCTCCCGGTCGATGCTGTTCAGCTTCGAGGCGGGTGCCGGAGCGCGCGACAACGCCTTCGTCGAACAGTCCCACCTGTGGTTCAACTCGTTGTGGGAGACCATCAGCACGGAACTGCACCTGACGAGGTGACGAAGAGCCGTACCGTGAGCGGGTGACCGAGGAGAAGACGGCAGTGAACGGCAGCAGGCGGCTCACCCCGCAGGAGATCGCCGACGTGCTGCGTGAACGCATTCGCGTCGGAGACCTCAGGGCCGGCGACCGCCTGCCCACCCAGGCCGAACTGGCCGAGGAGTTCGGCGTGGAGCGCGGTGCCGTACGCCAGGCCCTGCGGGTCCTCCAGGAGGACGGCCTCCTCACCAACGTCAGCAAGGGCAGCCCGCCGCGCATCGCCGTGCCGCGCAACCCGGAACGGGAGGAGCCCCAGCCGACGATGGTCGCGCTGGCCCCCCGCCTGACGGAGGCCTTCACCGCGCCGGACGTCCGGATCGACGCCGCCTGCCTCACGGCCGAGAGCCTCATGCTCGCCCTGGGCGAGCCACTGCGCCTCATCCACGAAGGCCGCATCCGCCCGCGACGGATCGACGTCCGCGTTCTGCTGCCGTCCCGCGAGATCAGCCTCGCCTTCCCGGTGCCGGTCGACGGGCACGGCGACGACGACTCGGTGCACGAGCGCTGGCTCTCGATGCGCAACGCCCAGGCGCAGGTGCTGCGGCACAACCTCATGGCGCTGCGCTCGACGCACGGCCTGGAGGTGCGGGTGACCTTCCGTGCGCTGCCCTTCACCCCGCCGATCAAGCTCTACCTCCTCGACGGGAGGGAGGCGCTGATCGGGTACTACCTGGTCACGCGCCGCGAGGAGTCGGTCGACGACGGAACGCTGGACATGTACGACACGCTCGGTTTCCAGTCCCTGCTCTTCTCCTTCGCGGCGGGCCGGAGCCCCAGGGAGACTGCCTTCGTGGAGGAGTCGCAGAAATGGTTCGACGCCCTCTGGGAAACCATCACCACGGACCTGACACTCAAGTAGTGCCCTCCGAATCGAACGAGCTCCGAGAACTGGTCGCGCGTGCCCGCGTCGTGCTCTGGGACTTCGACGGGCCGATTTGCCGGCTGTTCGCCGGCCATTCGGCGGAGCGGGTGACCGACGGGCTGGTGGAGTGGCTGGCGGGGCGGGGCCTGCTGGGCCTGCTGACGGAGACCGAGCGGGAGTCGCCGGACCCGCAGGTCGTCCTGCGCGCAGTGGACCGCCGGCGCCTCGGCAGCGATCTGCGGGCGGAGCTGGAGGAGCGGCTCACCCATGAGGAGCTGCGGGCCGCCTCCTCGGCGATGCCGACGGCCTGGGCCGACCCCCTCATACGGACGTGGACGGCGCTGGGAGCGCGGCTCGCGGTCACCACGAACAACTCCGCCCGGGTGGTCTTCACGTACCTGGAGAGCCGCGGTCTGACCGCCTGCTTCGCACCCCACATCTACGGCCGCACCGAGGACTGCCACCTCCTCAAACCGGACCCGCACTGCGTGCACCGCGCCCTGTCCGCGATGCGCGTGGCGCCCTCGGCCGCCCTGATGATCGGTGACGCCCCGTCGGACCTCGTCGCGGCCCGGGAGGCCGGGGTGCCCTTCCTGGGCTACGCGCGCAACGAGCGCAAGGAGGGACTCCTGAGGGAAGCGGGCGTCACGACGGTGGTGAGGTCACTGGAGACGGTGCTGCGGGAGCTGAGGCGGCGCCCCGGGGCCTGATCCTCACCGGGCCCCCCGCCGCCCCGGCGGAACCCACCGAGGGTCCGCGATGACGGGGGTCTCGGGCTTGATGTAGTCCAGCTTCTCCCACAGGTTGCGGTGCCATTCCATGTGGTGTTCCGCGATCGCCTGGGTCGAGCGGGAGGGCGACCGGGCGTCCCAGCCGATGATGCGGGCCTTGCCGTACCGCAGTCCGAAGCCGGCCGTGTCGAGGATGCGGTACGGGGCGTCGTGCCAGCGCACATGGGTGTCCACGATCCCGTACGGGGCGTAGAAGATCTTCTCCTGGTTCAGGATGTAGAACTTGCGCTCCGGTATCTGCGGTGACTCCCGCACCTCGCAGGAGATCGCGATCCTCGGGTTCCGCTCGTGGACCCGGTCGAGGAGGTCCTTGAGGTCGTTCCAGCGGGGCTTGGTGAAGTCCTCCCGCATGCGCTGGCGGTTCTCCGGGGAGTCGGCGAAGTAGAGGGTCCCGGGCGGGTGTCCGCTGCCCTCCGGGGCGGGATCCAGCCGGCCCGGGAGGCTCATCGGCAGGTTGAGGTGGGCGATGATGACGCGCAGCGTCAGTTCCTGTGTGCGCACCTCTTCGTCGGCCATCCGCTCCAGGGGACCCCTGAGCAGGTCGATCAGGGTCTGCATGGTGAACCCGGAGAAGTCGACCCGGACGTGGCGCGCCTCGAACGCCTCGCGGAACGGGTCGCGCAGGTCGTTGAGGTTGGCGAGGACGTAGACGCCCGAGACCTCCCGGGGCTCGGAGTCGCTGATGGCGTCGAAGAGGATGAGGGCGATCAGCGCGGCGAACGATCCGCCCAGGAAGCCCTGGCCCTTGAGCGCGTCGCCGAGCGGATCGATGATCTCGGCGGCGAGGGCGAGCGCCGCCACCAGGGCGAGCAGCCATTTGATGACGCGGGGTTTCCACTCGTTCAGGGACTGCCGGACGCGGTCGAGCCGGGACGTGCTGCCGCCACCCGAAGGGCGAGGAGACACTCACTACCCCCTGTGGTGAGCCTCGGACGGGAAACGGCAGGGGTGTCTGCCGGCCTCCTGGGGAACCATGATGCCGTGGCCAACTCCGGCGCACTAGAAGGTCGGTTCAGAGTGAGCACGGCACAGGGGCGGCGGTCGGGGCATGCGTGGTGACGCACGGCGACGAAGACACCCGGGGCGCTACTCTGCGGTCATGCGGCAACGTCTGCTTCGCAGGGCGCATCGAGCGTTGGTCCGCCCCCTCGCGGAGGTCCGGCGGCGCAGCCCTGCGGGCGAGAGGGTCACGGGCCACCACAACGTCAACGTCATCGCGCCCCTGGGCCAGGTCCTGGCGTTCCTGCTGGGCATGCCGTCGGGGGCGACGCGCGCCAACTTCCGTACCCCACTCGTCGCGGTCGAGGTCGCACCCCGGATCTGGCCCCGGGAGTCGGAGGTACTGAGGGTGGTGGGGGAGCACGTGGACGACGTGCCGGCCTGCCTGGTGGACTACGGGGACTGGGCACTGCACCAGTACCTGCCGGGACACGCGCTGTCGGAGGTGAGCCCCGGTGGCCCGGTCGGTGAGGCGAGGATCGAGGCCCTGGCGCAGTTCTTCGTGTGGCTGGCGGACATACCGCCCGCGGCGCTGCCCCCGCTCCCGGCGGACTGGCCGGCCGACGGCGACACCCACGGCTTCCTGCGCTGGCTCGCCCGGTTCACCGAGGAGCGGGTGCACCAGCCCAACCGGCCGCGGTTCGGCACGCTCTTCGACGCGGTGGGGATTCCGGCCGACGCCATGGCGCGCTTCCTGCGGACCGTGCCAGAGCTGAGCCGTCGGCCGTTCGCCCTGCTCCACACGGACGTCCACCGGGCCAACGTGGTGGTCGCGCGGACGCGTGGCGGGGAGCGTCTGTCGGTCATCGACTGGGAACTCGCCCTGTACGGAGACCCGCTGCACGATCTCGCGACCCACGTGGTCCGCATGGGCTATGACACGGTGGAACGGAAGCTGGCCGTCGAGAGCTGGGCGAACGCCATGGAGCGCGGCGGCCACCCGGACATGATGGCCGGCCTGGACCGGGACCTGCCCGTCTATCTCGGTTTCGAGTACGCGCAGTCGGTCTTTCCCGACATCATGCGGGCGGCGCAGGCGCTGCCCGCCGCCCCGGACGGGAACGACCTGTCCGGCGCGGCCGGACGGATACGCGGAGCACTGCTCAGGGCGCGCGAGCCGCTGCGACTGCCGGATGTCCCCGGCGAGGACGCGGTCGTGGAGGCACTGTGGCAGTGGCACGGGGACCATCGGGGGCGAACCGAGGAGCGGATGGAACGGCATGGATGTTGATCTCGACGACGTCGACGACGTCGAGTACGCGAGGGAGCTCCTGGCGGGCGGCGTGGGCGGGCCGGGCGTCGCCTGCGTCCTGTTCGACTTCGACGGGCCCCTCTGCCGGCTCTTCCCGCTGGGCTCGTCGATGCGGGTGGCCGACGCCCTGCGGCGCTGCGTCGAGTCCCACGGCGCCCTGGACGTCCTCTCCGGACGGGAGCGGACGGACAAGGACCCGCACGTGGTGCTGCACGCCGTGCACCGGGCACGACGGGAACGCGACCTCGGGGACCTCCCGGAACTCCTGGAGGAACTCGTCACCCGGGGCGAGCTGGACGCCGCCCGGATCGCCTGGCCCACGCCGCGGGCGGACGACCTCGTCCGCTGGCTGGCCGGACGAGGAACCCGGCTGGCCGTCGTCACGAACAACGCCCCGCGCGCGGCCGACCACTACCTCCGGGCCCACGGTCTGCGCCAGTACTTCGCGGCCGTCCACGGCCGCACCGCCGACCCCGGCCTGATGAAGCCGCATCCCGACGTCCTGGACCGGGCCCTGCGCGACCTGGACCTGTCGCCGGGCGACGCGGTGATGATCGGCGACACCCCGACGGACGTCGAGGCCGCGGAGCGGGCGGGTGTCCGGTTCATCGGCTACGGCCGCAACGCCGGCAAGCGGGCCCGGTTGCGGGACGCCGGGGCGAAGGTGGTGCTGGGGTCGTACGCGAAGCTGCTCGGGGCGGCGGGGCAGGACGGCGCCGGCGGACGCGGCGGAGACCGGGTGTGATCGGGGTGTGCCCTTCCTGACCCGGCCCGCGACCGTGCACCATGAGCAGGCTCGTTCCAAGGCGCGTGCGCACAGGGGGAATTGGTGGCGGAGACATCACTGAGAAGCAGGGTGGCGGCACGGTGGGCGCAGGCGGAGAGCACGGTGTCCCGGCTCCTGCTGCTGGCCGTCTTCGTCGTGGGTCTGGTCGCCCAGTTCGTCAAGCCCGTCGGTGACGCGCTGGAGGGGAAGGTCTACATCGGCGGGGCGCTGCTGAGCCTGGTGGGCTACGTGCTCTACAGCGAGGTGCAGCGGCTGAACTCGGCGCACGAGGCGCAGCGGGAGGCGACGGGGAACCTGCGGGACACGATCCGGGTGCTGAGCGAGGGGGTCGCGGAACTCAGCGCGGCCCAGCGGCCGCACGCGGGCGCGGAGGTCTCTCCGAGCGCCCTGGCGGACGAGTTCCGGGAGGCCCTGTGGAGCGGGGAGGACGTCCAGCTCGCCGCGCTGGGCTTCACCGGCGAGACCTTCGCCGTACCGCTGAAGCAGCTGCTGGGGAGCCTGCCCCCGAACCCCCGGCGCTCGGTGTCGATCCGGGTCCTGGTGCCCGACTTCACCAAGCCGATCGAGGTGCCCGGCCTGGTGCGGGCGGACGGCGGGGCCGCGGACGCCTCCGGATTCCGGGCGCACCTGGTGCGGAAGATCGCGGGCTACGAGGCGGATCTGAAGGGGATGATCGGCCGCATGCAGCACCACGGCCAGGGCACCCTGTCGGTGGAGTTCCGCGTGCTGCACATGTCGCCCGTGCTCAAGCTGTATCTCGTCAACCGGGACCAGGCGTTCGAGGGGATCTACGACAGGATCGAGCTGCGACCCGACGAGTACGGCCCGGCCGTCCCGGCGCAGGGGGCGGCCGGGGACGGCGCGGACCGGCTGCTCGACCTCATCGGGTACGACTCGCTCCTGACGCGCTGGCACCGGGACGACGGTCCGCGGTCCCGGGAGATCATCAACCGGCGCAGGGAGTTCTTCGACACGTTCTGGGACGTGGCGCACCCGCTGCCGGTGGGCTCCCTCACCGGCGACGGCCCGGGTTCTCGGTCGGCCGGCTGAGACAGGCGGGTCGCCGGCACCGCCTTCCCCACGACCGCGCGCCCCCCGGCAACCGCAGGCGCCCCCGCCTCCCCTCACCGCCCTCCCTTTCCTCACCGCCCTCCCTTTCCTCCCGGCGCCGCATCCCGTCACCGGCGCCGCATCCCCTCACCCGGCCTCGGCTCCCGCTCGCCCCGGCCCCCGCCGCCCCGCGCGCACCCCGGGCCCGGGCCGGCCGAAGCGGCTGGGTGACCGGGAGCGGGGCGGCGTCCATGCCTCGCCGACCGCGGCGGCCGGGCCGGGCTGCGTAGGCTCCCCCCATGAGCGACACCGGGCTGCGTGAGCGGAAGAAGCGGCGGATGTACCAGGTCGTGTCGGACGTCGCCGTCCGCCTCTTCGTGGAGCGGGGGTTCGACGCGGTGTCCGTCGCCGAGGTCGCCGCCGCGGCGGAGATCTCCAAACCGACCCTCTTCCGGTACTTCCCGGCCAAGGAGGACCTCGTCCTGCACCGGATCGCCGACCACGAGCGGGAGGCGGCGGAGGTGGTCGCCGGGGCGCGGGCGGACGGGGTCGCGCCGCTGGCCGCCCTGCGCCGGCACTTCCTCGACGGCCTGGCCGCCGCCGACCCCGTCACCGGCCTCAACGACCATCCGGACGTCCGCGCCTTCCACGCCCTGCTCTACGGCACCCCGTCGCTGGTCGCCCGTCTCCACGCCCACCTGGAACGGTCCGAGGCCGCCCTGGCCGACGCCCTCGGCGGCGACCTCGACGCGCGGCTCGCGGCCGGCCAGATCGTCGCCGTACGGCGGATCCTCGCCCAGGAGAACTGGCGGCGGATCGCGGCGGGGGAGCGGGTGGAGGACGTACGGCCGGACGCGGTGGCGGCGGCGGAGCGGGCGTTCGGGGCGCTGGAAGCGGGGCTGGCGCACCTGGCGTAGCCCGGAGGGCCGGTAATGAATCACGGTAAGAAATTTAACTCGGTTACGGAATATGGGTACGCTCGTCCGTATGACGTCACCCGACCCCGCCCCGAAGGACGACCCGCAGACTCCCCGCCCGGCGCCCGCCCTCCACGCCGCCCTCCTCCGTGAACGCGCCCACCACGACGCCTGCCGCGCCGCGCTCGCCGCGATGCTGGCGGGCGCCGACCTCCAGGTCGTCACCGGCGAGGACGTCTCCGCCTCCGGTGCCGACGCCGAGGTCCTCGGCCACCGGCTGCGCAGCCGGGCCAAGTCCCTGCGCGAACTCCCCGAAGGCCCCCTCTTCTTCGGCCGCCTGGACTACGCGGAGGGCGCCGGCGGCGAGCACGACGGCCTCGGCTACCACATCGGCCGCGTCCGCATCGGCGAGCACCCCGCCGCCCCGCCCCTCGTCGTCGACTGGCGCGCCCCCGTCGCCCGCGCCTTCTACCAGGCCAGTGCCCGCGACCCGCAGGGCGTCGCCGTCCGCCGCCGTTTCGGCTGGGCGCCGGGCAGCCGGGGCGACTCCGCCGACCTGACCGCCCTGGAGGACGAGCACCTCGGGCGGGGGGAGCACGGAGAGCCCTGTGAGCCAGGCGAGCCCGGTGGGCCCGGGGAGTCCCTAAGGCTCGCGGAGCCCGCGGTTCCCCGGACGAGCGCCATCGTCGCCCGTGAGATCGAACGCCCCCGGGTCGGGCCGATGCGTGACATCGCGGCGACGATCCAGCCCGAGCAGGACGACCTCGTACGGGCCGAGCCGACCGAGTCCGTGTGCGTGCAGGGCGCTCCCGGCACCGGCAAGACCGCCGTCGGCCTGCACCGCGCCGCGTACCTCCTCTACACCCACCCCCAGCGCTTCCGCCGCGGCGGCCTGCTGATCCTCGGCCCCCACCGCACCTTCCTCTCCTACATCGCCGAGGTCCTGCCCTCCCTCGGCGAGACGGGCGTGCGGCAGTCCACCCTCTCCGACGAGATCGCCCGCCACCCGGTGACCGCGACCGACCCCGCGCCCACCGCCGCCGTCAAGCACGACCCGCGCATGGCCGAGGTGCTGCGCCGGGCGCTGTACGGCAGGGTGACCGCCGACGGGGCGGACGACCTCACCGTGCCGGACGGTTCGTACCGCCGGCGGGTCACGGGTGACGAACTGACGCGGATCGTGACCGACGTCCTCGCCGAGGAACCGCCGTACGAGGTCGGGCGCGAGCGGGTGCGGAGCCGGATCGTGCGCCGGATCCAGGAGCAGGCCGAACGGCGCAGCGGGCCGCGCCCGGCCTCCTGGCGGCGCGCGATGGAGCGGGCGCGGCCGGTGAGCGCGTGCGTGGACGAGCTGTGGCCGAAGGTGCGACCGGAGGAGCTGGTCCACCGACTCCTCGCCTCCTCCGATGAGTTGACGCGGTGGTCGACCGGCCTCCTGCACCCCGGCGAACGGGACGCCCTCCTCTGGCCGCGCCCGCCCCGCTCCGTCAGGTCCGCCCGCTGGTCGTCCGCCGACCTCGTCCTCCTCGACGAGGTGGCCGGGCTCCTCGACCACCCGCGGGGCTACGGCCACATCGTGGTCGACGAGGCGCAGGACCTCTCCCCGATGGAGTGCCGGGCCATCGCGCGCCGGGTGCCCTTCGGTTCCCTCACGGTCCTCGGCGACCTCGCCCAGGGCACCACCCCCTGGGCCGCGCGCTCCTGGCGGGACCTGCTGACCCACCTCGGCAAACCCGACGCGAAGGTGGTCCCGCTGACCACCGGCTTCCGCGTCCCCGGCGCGGTCCTGGCCCTCGCCAACCGCCTCCTCGCCCGCCTCGACGACGATGTACCGCCCGCCCGTTCCCTCCGCCGCGACGGCGAACTCCGCATCCGGCGGGCGGAGGGCGACGTACCGAAGGCGGTGGTGGCCGCCGTCCGCGACGCCCTCACCCACGAGGGCTCGATCGGCGTCATCACCGCCGACGCCGACGCGCCCCGCGTCCGCCGGTGCCTCACCGAGGCCGGCATTCCCACCGCGACCGGCCCCGAGGACCCCACCTCCCGGGTGACGGTGGTCCCCGCGACCGCCGTCAAGGGCCTCGAGTACGACCACGTCGTCGCCGTCGAACCGACGGCGATCGCGGAGGCCGAGGAGCGGGGACTGAACCGGCTGTACGTGGTGCTGACGCGGGCCGTGTCGCGGCTGGAGGTGGTGGAGGGGAGAGGGGTGCCCTGGTAGGGCCGTGGGGGGCGTGGGCAGAGGGCGCTGGGGCGGGGGCCTTCGTGGGGGTGGCCGCGCTCGGGTGGGTCGGGTGATGCTGGACGGTGATGCTGCTCTTCCTCGACGTCGACGGGCCGCTGATCCCGTTCGGCGGGCCGGGGCCGTACCCGGTCCACGGCGCCCGCACAGGACTCGATCCGCACCCGCACCCGCTCCTGCCCCGCCTCGACCCGTCCCTCGGCCCTCGTCTGCTGGCTCTGGGGTGCGAGCTGGTGTGGGCCACGACCTGGCTGGACGACGCGAACGCCGTCGTGGCGCCGTGGCTCGGCCTGCCCCCGCTGCCCGTGGTGGACTGGCCGGACACCCCGGCACTCGGTGGCCTGCACTGGAAGACGCGGCCCTTGGTCGCCTGGGCGGCCGGCCGGCCCTTCGTCTGGCTCGACGACGAGATCACGCCCACCGACGCGGCCTGGGTCGCCGCCCACCATCCGGCCCCCGCCCTCCTGCATCGCGTGGACCACAGGTACGGCCTCACGGACGCGGACCTCGCGGCGTTGGACGGCTGGCTCGGACAGCCGCGCCCTCCTGCCACGCCGGTTCCTCGGAGCGGTGCACGATGAGGGCCGCCCGTCCACGGCATGATCCGAGCGCCCGGTCTTCCGGCACCGTGTCGTCCGGTTCGTGTCACGGGTGAGCCGGGGAATCTGTGGGGATACGTCCCGTCCGTGACACGACGCACTTTTGCAAGCGGGTGCTTGCAAAAGTTAGCGGATGTGGGGCACGCTGGAGGCATGGCATCGCTCAACGTCGGCAATCTCGGTGAGTACCTGCGCGAGCAGCGGCGAAACGCTCAGCTCTCGCTGCGGCAGCTCGCCGATGCCGCCGGGGTGTCCAACCCGTACCTGAGCCAGATCGAGCGCGGGCTGCGCAAGCCCAGCGCGGAGGTGTTGCAGCAGGTCGCCAAGGCGCTGCGGATCTCCGCCGAGACGCTGTACGTCCGCGCCGGCATCCTCGATGCCGAGCGGGACCGGGACGAGGTCGAGACGCGCGCCGTCATCCTCGCCGATCCCACGCTGACCGAGCAGCAGAAGCAGGCGCTGCTACAGATCTACGAGTCCTTCCGCAAGGAGAACGGATTCACGCTCGGCGACGGTGCGGTGGACGCCCAGGACGACGCCGCCGCCGTACCCGCCACCCGCACGACCGGCGGCACCGACGCCGGTCCGCAGCAGACGGCCGGTTGACCGGACCAGGGGACCGGCCGCCCGACTGCGGACCCGCGGCAACCGACATCCACGAACGCGACGCACGCCAACAACGCGAATACCGGAGGACCATCACCATGGCCATCACCGACGACCTGCGCAAGACCTTCACCGACCCGACCCCCCTCTACTTCGCCGCCGGCACCGCCGACCTGGCCCTCAAGCAGGCGAAGAAGGTGCCGGGTCTGGTCGAGCAGCTGCGCACCGAGGCCCCGGCCCGGTTCGAGGCCGTCCGCAACACCGACCCCAAGTCCGTTCAGGAGAAGGCCGCCACCCGCGCCAAGGAGGCCGGCGTCAAGGCCAAGGAGGCGCAGGAGAACCTCCAGGCCAAGGTCGGCGAGTTCCTCGGCGCCATCGACGGTGACCTGAAGAAGCTGGGCACCACGATCGACGCCGACCTGAAGAAGCTCGGCGAGACCGCCCAGGACCTCGCGCTGCGCAGTGTCGGCGTCGCCGCCGAGTACGCCGTGAAGGCCCGCGAGACCTACGAGAAGGTCGCCGAGCACGGCGAGCAGGCCGTGAAGACCTGGCGCGGCGAGGCCGCCGAGGAGATCGAGGAACTGGCGATCGTCGTCGAGGGCAAGGACGAGCCGAAGACCGAGCCGGTCCGGGTCAAGGAGGAGCCGAAGCCCGCCGAGGCCAAGGCCGCCGAGCCCGCCCAGGCGAAGAAGGCCCCCGCCAAGAAGGCCCCGGCCCCGGCCCCGGCCCGCAGGACCACCACCGTGAAGAAGACGACTCCGCCGGCCAAGTGAGACCGGCGGGGGGACAGATCCACAGACGGGTCCGGATACGGGTCCGCAGGCGGGTTCACATCGGGTCCGCAGGCCGATCCCGCTATGGATACCTGTACGGATACGGCGATGGGCCGGGCACTCGGGCAGTGCCCGGCCCGTTGTACGGGTAACGGGAGCGCGGTTGCGGGTACGGTGACCGCGTAAAGGACGAGCCGAGTCGTGCCGAGTCGGGTGGTGGACGTTGTGCTGATGCAGGGGTTCGCGGGGTTCATGTCGTTGCTGAGCCTGGCGCTGATCGTGTTCAGCGCGTTCGCTCTGTTCGACGCGGCCATCCGCCGCGAGGACGGTTACCGGGCGGCGGACAAGCAGACCAAGCCCTTCTGGATGATCATCCTCGGGATCGCCTTCGTGGTGAACCTGATCTTTCCGATCCTGTCGTTCCTGCCGATCATCGGCCTGATCGCGACCATCGTGTACATGGTCGACGTCCGGCCCGCCCTGCGTTCCCTGCCGGGCGGCGGCCGCAGCAGCCGGGGCGGCTCCAGCAGCGACGGGCCGTACGGGCCGTACAACGGCGGCCGGTAGGCACCCCGCTCCGCCCCCGCGCCGGTACCAGGCTGCGCCGCTCCGGTACCGGGCTGCGTCGCGCCGGTCCCCCTGCCTCGCGTGGGCGCGCGACCGGGCACGGGCATTCCGCCGTCCCGCGGTCGGCCCACCGCGACATGCCGAACGGCGGGCATCCGCGACGGCGCCCCCAGCGGAGCGTTACGCCACCCGGTCCAGCAGGACCACGGCCACGTCGTCCGTCAGCTCGCCGCCGTTCAGCTCGCGGACCTCGTTGACGGCCGCCCGCAGCAGGTCCTCGCCGCGCAGGCCCGACGCGAGCTGGCGGCGGATCATCTCCACCATGCCGTCCTGGCCCAGCCGCTCCCGGCCCTCGCCGACGTGTCCCTCGATGAGACCGTCGGTGTACAGCATCAGACTCCACTCGGCGCCCAGCTCGACCTGCATCCGCGGCCAGCGGGCGCCCGGCAGCAGGCCGAGGGCGGGGCCGTTGTTGTCGTACGGCAACAGCCGGGCCGGCCGGTCCGGGCGGGCGATCAGTGGCGACGGATGGCCCGCCAGGCACAGGCCCGCGCGGCGGCCGTCGGGCGCGATGTCCACCGTGCACAGCGTCGCGAAGATCTCGTCGTTGTCGCGCTCGTGCTCCAGCACCTGCTGAAGGGTGTTCAGCAGTTCGTCGCCGCACAGGCCGGCCAGCGTCAGCGCCCGCCAGGCGATCCGCAGTTCCACACCGAGTGCGGCTTCGTCCGGGCCGTGGCCGCAGACGTCGCCGATCATGGCGTGGACGGTGCCGTCCGGGGTGCGGACGGTGTCGTAGAAGTCACCGCCGAGCAGCGCGCGCGAGCGGCCGGGGCGGTAGCGGGCGGCGAAGCGCAGCGGGGAGCCCTCCAGGAGGGGCGTGGGCAGCAGACCGCGCTCCAGGCGGGCGTTCTCCTGGGCGCGCAGCTTGCCCTCGGCGAGCCGCCGCTCGGCCGTGTCCGACCGTTTGCGCTCCACGGCGTACCGGATGGCACGGCTCAGCAGCCGGCCGTCCAGCTCGTCGCGGAACAGGTAGTCCTGGGCGCCCACGCGCACCGCCTCGGCACCGCGCTCGGCGTCGCCGGACGTGGTCAGCGCGAGCACGGCGTGCCGGGGCGCGAGCCGCAGCACATGCCGGAGCACGGCGAGCTCGTCGTCGTCGTCGACGCGGCCCGGGGCGGGCAGTGCGAGGTCCAGCAGGATGCAGTGGACGTCGTCGGTGAGCAGCCGCTCGGCCTCGGTGAGGTTGCGGGCGGTGCGCACACGGATCGGCTTGCCGGCCGAGTCCAGCAGGTCGGGCACGATCGGGGCGGCCGTGGGGTCGTCCTCGATCAGCAGCAGTGTGAGATTGGTGTGGGTGGCGGCGCTCACGCCGTGGGGGACGCCGTCGCCGGGTATGGCGTTGTCCCCGACCGTCGTGTTGTTCGCTGCGTTGCGAATGTCGTTCCGGTCGTCCGTGCGCGGGGCTTCTTCCTTGGAGGGGCCGCCGACTGCGGGCGCGGCCTGCGCCTGACCACACTCCACGGCCGGGATCGCTCTCTGCCGCGGTACGGGTGCGGGCATTGTTGTGGGTTCCTTCCCTCCCCCCGAGGGCATGGCGGGGACGAGGGACCTCGACCCACCGACGGGGACCATAGCGGCAGAAGGCGCCGCAGCGGAATGGTGTGGAGCACGCCGCTTGATCTCAGGCCACTGTCATATGCCGCAATATCCGCCGCAGTTGGGCAGGGCGGGAGAGGTACCGGAATGACGAACGTCACGTCAGTACCGGGTTTGGCGGCCGACGGGCGTGCCGTGGGTCACGTGGCCGTGGTCACGGGGGCGGGCCGCGGCTGTGTCCGGCCTCACGCGCCGCGTCCGTCTTACGTATCCGGCCTCACGCGCGTCCGTTCTCACGCGCCGCGTCCCACGCTTCGGCCGCCTGCACGTCCGGCCTCATGCGCCGGGTCTTGTGTGTCCGGCCTCATGCGTGCGCCCGTACGTGTCCGGCCTCATGCGTGCGCCCGTACGCGTACGGGCTTACGCGTCCGGCCGGACCACCCCGAGGATCGGCATCGAACCGGCCCCCGCGACGGTGATCGTGCGGCCCGGGCGCGGGGCGTGGACCATCGCGCCGTCGCCCACGTACAGCGCGACGTGGCTGGCGTCGTCGAAGTAGATGATCAGGTCGCCGGGGCGCATGTCGCTGACGGGGACGCGCTTCAGCTGCCGCCACTGCTCCTGCGAGGTACGCGGGATGGCGCGGCCGGCGTCCGCCCAGGCCTGGGAGGTGAGGCCGGAGCAGTCGTAGGAGGACGGGCCCTCGGCGCCCCACTCGTACGGCTTGCCGATCTGCGCGGTGGCGTACTGGACGGCCCGCTGCCCCTGCGCGGTCCCCTGGCCCTTGATCTCGTCGAGTATGCCGGTGTCCAGCCAGGCGGTCTGCGCCTGCTGAGCGGCCTGTTCCTGGAGCTGGGCGAGGCGCTCCTTCTCCTCCTTCTCCAGCTGGGACTCGAGCTTCTCGGCCGCCGCGATCTGCTTCTCGATCTTCTTCTGGGCCTCCGCCTTGGCCTTGCGGTTGGCCTCCAGCTTCTGCCACTGCGCGGAGGCGTCCTTGGCGTACTGCTCCAAGTCCTGCTGGGTGCGGGTCATTTCGCCGATGAGGCCCTTGGTCGCCCGCTGGCCCTGGATCACCCGGCCCGCCCCGTCGAGGAACTCGCCCGGAGTGTCGCTGAGCAGCAGGTGGGCCTCGTCCGGCAGACCGCCGCCGCGGTACTGGGAGCGGGCCGCGGCGCCGGCGCGGTCCTTCAACTCCGCCAGCTTCTCGCGCCCCTCGACGATCTTCTTCGCCAGTTCGACGAGCTCCGTGGACTGCTTCTTGGCCTGCTCCTCCGCCGCGTTGTAGGCGTCGGTGGCGACCGCGGCGTCGTGGTAGAGCGTGTCGAGCTTCTCCCGGATCGCCTCGAGGTCCTTGCCGGGGGCGGGGGCGGGAGCGGCCGGCGGCAGAGCCAGGTTGGGGTTCGTCGTCGGGAGCGGCGTGGGGCTCGGGGCCGCGAACGCCGTACCCGGCACCGCCAGGACGGTGACCGCGCAGACCACGGTCACGGCCGCCGCGATCAGGCCGCGCTTGCCCGTACCCATATGTCCCCCAAACAACCAAAAGCAGATCAAAAGTGATTAACCGTCAGTAACATACGGTCGCCTGGGGATCGTGCCACGACACGACGGAAAACGACAGAGGTTGCCTTGCCCCTGTTCTCTCCCCGAGATGACGATCTCGTCGTCTTTGTGACGAACGCCTCGTCGAGATCGTTCCCGGCGGGGGGATCTCACCCCTGTGGAGCCAAGGCTCCCCAGCCCACCGTCACTTCCCCCTGCCGCCACCGTCCCGGCCCGTCCGTGACCGGCCAGTCCGCCGTCAGGTCCCGTACCGCCCGGATCCACCGCTGGCGGGCGCCGTAGGCCGCGTACGGCGCTGCCGCGGCCCAGGCGCGGTCGAAGTCGCGGAGGAAGGCGTGCACGGGCTCGCCGGGCACGTTGCGGTGGATCAGTGCCTTCGGGAGTCGTTCCGCCAGGTCCGAGGGCCGGTCCAGGGATCCCAGCCGGGTCGCGAAGGTGACCGTGCGCGGGCCCTCCGGACCGAGCGCGACCCACACGTGCCGTCGCCCGATCTCGTCGCAGGTCCCCTCGACCAGCAGCCCCCCGCCGGACACCCCCGTCGCCGGGGCGAGCCGTGCGCGCAGCCGCTCCCAGACCGCGCCGACCTCGTCCTCGTCGTACTGCCGCAGCACGTTGGCGGCGCGGATGAGGTGCGGCCGCCCGGGGAGCGGGACCTCGAAGCCGCCGTGCCGGAAGACGAGGCCCTCACGCTCGTACGGCTTCGCCGCCGTGACCCGGGCCGGTTCGATCTCGACGCCCACCACGCGCGCGTGCGGCGCGACGGAGCGCAGGCGGGTCAGCAGCTCCACGGCCGTCCAGGGGGCGGCGCCGTAGCCGAGGTCGACGGCCACGGGGGCGCCGGCGCGGCGCAGCTCGGCGCCGTGGACCGCGGCGATCCAGCGGTCCATGCGGCGCAGCCGGTTGGGGTTGGTCGTCCCGCGCGTAACCGTGCCCACGGGGCGGGTCGCGCGGGATGTCATGCCTATGAGGGTATGCGGTGGGCGGGGAAGCCCTCCCCGGCCCGCAGCGGCATGCCTCGGACCCGTGACCCCGCAATCTCCGGCTCGTGGTCCGTGGCCCCGCAGCCTCTGGCCCGCAGCCTCTGGCTCCGTGGCCCTGGCCCGTGGCGCCTGGCAGCCCGGCCCCTCGCCCCTCGCCTCCACCGCATGACCGCGACGCACCCCACTCTCGAACGGTTGAGCGACCCCCGGTAATGCCCGGGCAAAAAACCCTCGCCGCCCCCGAGCCGTCGGAATGGGAATGCCTTCCTCCGGTGTTGCACCCCCTGGAGGGCGCCCCACCCCCTCCTTCCGGCATGCCCGCAGCAAGGAGGAACGCCACGTGAGCCACTACGTCAGCAGGCTCGGGCGTCGCTCTACGGCGGCACCCCCGCGGCTCAGGCTCCACCGTCGCCCCCGTCGCGTCGCCATGCTCTCCGTGCACACCTCACCCCTGCACCAGCCCGGCACCGGTGACGCCGGCGGCATGAACGTCTACATCGTGGAGCTCGCGCGGCGCCTCGCCGCGATCAACATCGAGGTCGAGATCTTCACGCGCGCGACGACCGGCGGCCTCCCGCCGACCGTCGACCTGGCCCCGGGCGTCCTCGTCCGGCACGTCGACGCGGGCCCGTACGAGGGCCTCGCCAAGGAGGACCTCCCCGCCCAGCTGTGCGCCTTCACACACGGCGTGATGCAGGCGTGGGCCGGCCACCGCCCCGGCTACTACGACCTCGTACACTCGCACTACTGGCTCTCCGGCCACGTCGGCTGGCTGGCCGCCCAGCGCTGGGGCGCGCCCCTGGTGCACGCCATGCACACCATGGCCAAGGTCAAGAACGCCAACCTGGCCGACGGCGACACCCCCGAGCCCGCCGCCCGCGTCATCGGCGAGACCCAGATCGTCGCCGCCGCCGACCGCCTGATAGCCAACACCGCGGAGGAGGCCGACGAACTCGTCCGGCACTACTCCGCCGACCGCGGCAAGGTCGCCGTGGTCCACCCCGGCGTCAACCTCGACCGCTTCAGCCCCGCCGACGGCCGCGCCGCCGCCCGCGCCCGCCTCGGCCTCCCGCAGGACGCACTGATCCCCCTCTTCGCGGGCCGCATCCAGCCCCTCAAGGCCCCCGACGTCCTCCTGCGCGCCGTGGCCGTCCTCCTCGACGAGCGCCCCGAACTGCGCTCCCGGCTCGTCGTCCCCGTCGTCGGCGGCCCCAGCGGCAGCGGCCTCGCCAAGCCGGAGGGCCTGCAGAAGCTCGCCGCGCGCCTCGGCATCTGCGACGTCGTACGCTTCCGGCCGCCCGTCGGACAGGACCAGCTCGCGGACTGGTTCCGCGCCGCATCCGTCCTGGTCGTCCCCTCCTACAGCGAGTCCTTCGGCCTGGTCGCCATAGAGGCCCAGGCGGCCGGTACGCCGGTGCTCGCCGCCGCGGTCGGCGGGCTGCCGGTGGCCGTCCGCGACCACGAGACGGGCTTCCTGGTGCAGGGCCACGAACCCGCCCGCTACGCGCGCGTGCTCGCGGACTTCGCCGACACCCCGGACCTCTCCGCCCGGATGGGCGCGGCCGCCGCCCGGCACGCCCAGTCCTTCGGCTGGGACACCGCGGCAGCCGCCACCGCCGACGTCTACACGGCCGCGACGCAGGCCCACCGCCGTCGCGTACGCTCCCAGCATGGGTGAGCAGCAGCGCGCGACGCAGGTCATCGAAGGCGTCCTGAAGGACGCCGAACTGGAGTGGGAGAGCCCCGAGCCCGGCACCTACGTGGT
Organism: Streptomyces sp. NPDC014995; assembly: GCF_043080745.1. Lineage (NCBI taxonomy): Bacteria > Bacillati > Actinomycetota > Actinomycetes > Kitasatosporales > Streptomycetaceae > Streptomyces > Streptomyces sp. NPDC014995. The sequence goes on along the minus strand of NZ_JBIBVX010000012.1, from coordinate 238,059 downwards.
CCAGCTCCCCGGCACCCGCAAGCTGAAGACGACGGTCTCCCTGATCGTCGGCCGCCACTCCCTCTCGCTGAACGCCTTCGTCATCCGCCACCCCGACGAGAACGAGTCCGGCGTCCACCGCTGGCTCCTCGAGCGCAACCTCAAGCTGTACGGCGTGAGTTACGCCGTCGACCCTCTCGGCGACGTCTACGTCACCGCCCGCCTCCCCCTCGCCGGGGTCACCCCCGACGAGACCGACCGCCTCCTCGGCCAGGTCCTGGAGGCCGCCGACGGCGCCTTCAACACGCTCCTGGAGCTCGGTTTCGCCTCCGCGATCCGCAAGGAGTACGCCTGGCGCGTCTCCCGCGGCGAGTCCACCCGCAACCTGGACGCCTTCGGCCACCTCACCCGCCGTCCCGCCGACTGAACGCCGCTGACCTGCTGTTAGCCTGCCGCGACTCGTCCCTTCAGCTCTGAAGAGGTCGCGCATGCGCGCAGGCAGAACCACCGCCGCGGCCGGACTCGCGGGAGCGCTCGCCCTGACGGCGTTCGCCGCACCGGCCGCGGAGGCGGCGGACACCGGCATCACGGTGTCCAACGTGGACGTCAACGGCGGCAAGCCCATCGTCGTCGGCACCACCCAGGTGGTGCGGCCCGGCGTCAGCTTCCGCGTGACGTGGCCGGCGGGCCACTCGCTCGCCACGATCGACGCGAACCCGTTCCTCTACCACGACACCACCCCCGCCCAGGGCTTCACCAGCGGCGGCATCTGGCACGGCATCATCACCTGCGACGAGGACAACTCCCGGGCCGCGAACTGCGCCGGCGACTTCTACATCGCCCCGCCCTACCGCCTGGACTCCAACAACGACGCCACGACCTGGAAGGTCGCCTTCAACGCGATGGTCTGGACGCCGGACGACCGGCTCAAGAGCCGGGAGTACCTGACCGGCCTCGGCAGCACGCAGCTCAAGCGCGCCGCGAAGGCCACCGTCAACGCCTCCCCCGAACCGGTCGTCAAGGGCAGGACGCTCACCGTCACCGGCAGGCTCACGCGCGCCGACCGGGCGAGGCACACCTACGTCGGCTACGGCGGCAAGGCGGCGAGGCTGCAGTTCCGCAAGGCCGGTACGAGCACCTACTCGACCGTCAGGATCGTCAACGCCGACTCGACGGGCGCCCTGAGGACCACGGTCACCGCGAACGCCGACGGCTACTGGCGCTGGACCTTCGGCGAGACCGCCACGACCGGCGGCGCGTCGGCGGCCGGCGACTACGTCGACGTCAGGTAGCGCGCGGTCGAGTAGCGCCCCGGGGTCACCCCGACCAACCTCCGGAAGTGCCGGGTGAGATGGGCCTGGTCGTAGAAGCCCGCGGCCACCGCGACCTCGCCCACCGGACGCCCGTCGAGCAGCAGCCGACGGGCCCGGTCGACCCGGCGGGCGGTCAGGTACTGGTGCGGCGCGATGCCGTACGCCCCGCTGAACGCCCGTACCAGGTGCGCCGGATGGGCCTGGAGCAGCGCGGCGGCCGTCTCCAGGGTGACGCCCTCGACCACGCTCCCGTCGAGGAGTTCCCGCAGCCGGCGCGCGAGGACGGGGTCGCGGCGGGCCGCCGGTACCGGATCCGTGGACCGCAGATGGCTCCGCAGCCGCTCGCCGATCAGGGTCAGCCGGCTGTCGGCCTCCCACTCGTCGCCGGGCCGGGCGAGCGCCGCGTGCAACTGCCCGACCCGCCGCCGCAACAGGGGATCACGCAGGTCGGGCCCGTCCACGGCGGGCCCGATCAGCTCCTCCCCGAGTACGCTCGCGTCCAGGTACAGCACCCGCTTGCGGAAGCCGTCCGGGGTGACGGGGGAGCCGTTGTGCGGCACGTGCGGCGGCAGCAGCGACACCGTGTCGTGCGGCGTCCCGTGCTCGTGCCGGTCCAGGTCGTACCGTACGGCCCCGTCGTCGACGATGAGCAGCGTCCAGGCCTCGTGGACGTGCATCGGGTAGGCGTACCCGGTGAAGTGCGCGTGGAAGACCTCCACGACGCCCTTGACGCGGGGGCGCCAGGCGGAGACGTCGGCGGTGGGCGGCGCGGCCCGGTCCTGAGCGGCGGCCATGCAAAGAACGTACAAGACGCCGCCGCACGCCGGACGGCAGTCTCGCACCATGAACGACGACGCACCCATCCGCTTCGACACGAAGATCGCCGTCCTGCTGCGCGAGGACCTGGAGACCTGGCAGCGCCTGAACGTCACCGCGTTCCTGGTCAGCGGTCTGGGCTCGCAGGTCCCCGAGGTGATCGGGGAGCCGTACGAGGACGCGGACGGCGTCCCCTACCTGCCGATGTTCCGCCAGCCGGTGCTGGTCTTCGAGGGCACGAAGGAGACGATCACGGCGGCCCACGCGCGCGTGCTGTCCCGTGCCCTCCCGCGCGCGCTGTTCACCGGCGACCTCTTCGCCACCGGCAACGACCGCGACAACCGCGCGGCGGTGCGGGCCGTGGGATCCGGCGAACTCGACCTGGTGGGGCTGGCGGTGTACGGCCCGCGGAACGCGGTGGACAAGGTGCTGAAGGGCGCGCGGATGCACCCGTGAGGCCCCGCCCGGCGGGTCAGGCGGCGCTGACCTCGGGCTTGGTCCCGCGTCCGTCGGCATCGGGGGCGGAGCCGTCGCCCATCTCGCCGGGGGTCTCCTCGGAGGTCTCCACGAGCGTTTCCGCCGGGATGCCCGCCGGGATTTCCCTCGGCTTCTCTGCCGGGATTCCCGCTGGGGTCTCCTCCGGCAGCCGCCGCATCAGGACGGCGAACCCGGCCGCCGCCACCGTGCCGACGACCGCGCACAGGCCCCACAGCCACTCCGCCCCGAACCGGTCGATGACGACGCCGGACATGAGCGGGGCGAGCAGGGACGCCACGGCCCACGACATGGTGTACATGCCCTGGTAGCGCCCGCGCCCGTGCACGGGGGAGAGGCGGACGACGAGCCCCGTCTGGGTCGGCGCGTTGACGATCTCGGCGAGGGTCCACACGCAGACGGTGAGCGCGAAGACCCCGACGGACCCGGCGAAGGCGGTGAGCCCGAAACCGTACCCGGCGAGCACGGAGGAGATCACGAGCAGCCGGCCGGGGTCCCGGTGCTCGATGAACCGCGTGACCGGGATCTGCAGGGCGACGATGAGGATGCCGTTGACGGCGATGGCCATGCCGTAGTCGGCCGGGGTGAACCCGGCCTGGCCCATCGCCACGGGCAGCCCGACCGCCCCCTGCTGGAAGACGAACGCGACGAGGAAGGACAGCCCGACGAGCCCCATGAACCGCCGGTCGCGCAGCACGGTCCCGAGCCCGACGGCGTCCTGCCTGCCGCCCTGGGTCTCCTTGCCCGGCCGCGACTCGGGCAGCTTGAGGAAGACGACGACCGCGCAGACGAGGGTCATCCCGGCCTCGATGAGGAAGCCGGCGAGGTAGCTGACCTCGGCGATGAAGCCGGCGGCCATGGAGGAGACGGCGAAGCCGAGGTTGATGGCCCAGTAGTTGAGGGAGAAGGCCCGGACCCGGTCCTCCGGTCGCACGATGTCGGCCATCATCGCCTGCACGGCGGGCCGGGAGGCGTGCGAGGCCATTCCGATGAGGAAGGCGACACCGGCGATGGCGACGGGATGGTGCACGAACCCCAGGGCGGCGACGGAGAGGGCGGTGGCCACCTGGGCCACGAGCAGCGTGGGCCGCCGCCCGAGCCGGTCGGCCATGACGCCCCCGCCGAGGGACGAGACGACTCCCCCCAGCCCGTGCAGCGCGGCGACGAGCCCGGCGTAGGAGGCGGAGTACCCGCGGTCGAGCGTCAGATACAGGGCCATGAAGGTGGCGACGAAGGCCCCGAGCCGGTTGACGAGGGTGCTGGTCCACAGCCACCAGAACTCGCGGGGCAGCCCGGAGACGGTCTCCCGGGCGGCACGTCTCAAGGAGGTGACGGACATGAAGGATCCCCCGATGTAAGCGGCGCAGGCGGTAACGAGAACTTACGGAGGAAGGCCCGCCGGAGGCCACTCAATTAACAGAAACCGTCAACCGTCCGCCCTGCGGGCGGGGGGAAGGTGGACAGGGGGCCTTGGATTACGCTCATACGCATGGCCGACGCACCGTACAAGCTGATCCTCCTCCGCCACGGCGAGAGCGAGTGGAACGCGAAGAACCTGTTCACCGGCTGGGTGGACGTCAACCTCAACGAGAAGGGCGAGAAGGAGGCGGTCCGCGGCGGTGAGCTGCTCAAGGACGCCGGCCTGCTGCCCGACGTGGTCCACACGTCCCTCCAGAAGCGCGCGATCCGCACCGCGCAGCTGGCCCTGGAGTCCGCCGACCGCCACTGGATCCCGGTCCACCGCTCCTGGCGCCTGAACGAGCGCCACTACGGCGCCCTCCAGGGCAAGGACAAGGCCCAGACCCTCGCCGAGTTCGGCGAGGAGCAGTTCATGCTGTGGCGCCGCTCCTACGACACCCCGCCCCCGCCCCTCGAGGACGGCACGGAGTTCTCCCAGTCGGACGACGCGCGCTACGCGACGATCCCGCCGGAGCTGCGCCCCCGCACGGAGTGCCTGAAGGACGTCGTCATCCGCATGCTCCCGTACTGGTACGACGGCATCGTCCCCGACCTCCTCACCGGCCGCACGGTCCTGATCGCCGCCCACGGCAACAGCCTCCGCGCCCTCGTCAAGCACCTCGACGGCATCTCCGACGCCGACATCGCGGGCCTGAACATCCCCACGGGCATCCCGCTGTACTACGAACTCGACTCCGCCTTCAAGCCGGTCACCCCGGGCGGCCGCTACCTGGACCCGGACGCGGCCGCGGCCGCGATCGAGGCGGTCAAGAACCAGGGCAAGAAGAAGTAAGCGCACAGCAGTAAGTCCCTGACCCGCGAATTCTCCGCGGGTCAGGGACTTACTGGGGGCTGGGCCGTCTCTGGGCCGTCATGTGTTGTCTTGGCCCTGGCTTCTCCCTACGGGCAGTTCGCTTCGAAGATCAGCACGTAGGGGAGAGACGGACAGGGATGGCCTCTGCAAAGGACGCAGAACTCCTGGCACACGCTGAGACGCGCCAGTACGTCACGGCTGTCGTCGGTGCCCTTCGAGAGGTTGGGGGTCCGCGGAGTGAACGGTGGGACTGGCACGCGCCAGCGCCCTCTATTGGACGGAAGGCGAACCCGTCCTCCATGGCGGGCCATGGACGCGTGGAACAGTCGTGTTCTGGCGGATGACGGACGGCTGGCACTGCGCTCCCTTGGACGCACGCGGAGATCCTGAACGGGAGGCCGCACAGTCCCTTCCGATCGCCCCCCTGGCAACCCCTGGCGCTCTTGCCGAGTTCCTGTTGCGGCTGTTCCGGTCGGGCGTGACGGCCCAGGCAAATCCTGACGAGAGGGTGGCACACGTGCGCGTACCGGACCGCAGCAACACCGAGGCGTGATCGAACTCCCAAATCGGTGGTCGCTGGCGCGGCGGGCGCACAGGCCAGACGGCCGCGCCCGTGCCAGACGCGTGCCAGATCGCGCGGGCAACCACGGGGAATGACGGGGGCCAGGCCGGCGGCTAGCGAGGCTCCGTGGCCGCTCCGCCGCAGGTCAGCCCGCCGGCAACCGTCCGCAAGTAACCCAAGCTTCCCAAGCTGATGTCACATGTCAACGTCGACCAGTAGCCTGCGACGATCAGCCATGGAACGCATGGAGGCTTCGTGGAAGCTACCGCTCTCGTCAGTCCAGACCGATTGTGGTCGGCGCAGGAGGTCCTGGTGCGTCCGAGCCCTGTCCCGGCGGCGGCAGGGGTCTACGGGTGGCACTTCAAGCAGCCGCCCCACCAGGACCTGGACGCCGGGCGCCTGCTCTACGTCGGGATAGCACCGCGGTACATGGCGAACCGGACCAGCACGCAGAACCTGCGCAAGCGGGTGCGCTACCACTACCGGGGCAACGCGGCCGGCTCGACGCTGCGGCTCACCCTCGGCTGCCTGCTCGGACTCGAGCTCCGCCGCGTGGGCAGCGGCAAGCGGATGACCTTCGGCAAGGCTGGCGAGGCGACCCTGAGCCAGTGGATGGCGGACAATGCCCGGGTGTGCTGGATCGAGCAAGGCGACCCCTGGGACCTGGAGTCGCAGCTCATCTCCGAACTCGATCTCCCGCTGAACCTCGACCAGAACCGCCACAACGCGTTTCACAGTCGTCTGAAGGAGCTTCGGGCTCAAGCCCGCCAGCGGGCTCGGGACTTGCCCGTCGGTTCGTAGGTCGCTGAGCGGGCCGTTGGCCGGGCCGTCCCTGGGCCGTCCGAGGTCGCGCGACAGTGGCCAACGACGACCGTTCGGCTGCTCAGTAACCGCCCTGACCAGCAAAAAAACTCAGCTCCCCAAGATCCCCGACAACACCCGGGGCAAGAAGAAGTAACCGCCCACAAGCCTCCCGCGGACAGCGTGCGCGACAACGGCCCCCGACCGCATCACCCGGTCAGGGGCCGTTCAGTACGCCCGTCATACCGACAGCGGCACCGCGTGGATCTCGTCCGCCTTGTGGCCGGTGCGTTCGTGGACGCGTTGTACCGCATCCGCGGACGGGGCCTCGGAGAGGCAGTAGACGGTGCCGGACTCCGGGTCCGCCCAGGCGCGCTCGAAGTGCACGTTCTCTTCCGCCTCGATGGCCAGGTCGGCCTGGTGGGCCTCGTGCAGCTGGTCGGCTGTGATGCCCTTCATGCCGCGGTGGACGTCCATGAACCGGGTCATGACCGTGCACCCCCTCTCTGCTTTCTGTTTTCTCTTCCTTCGCCGCTCTTCCATGCTGCGCCCGGCCACCCTTCCCTGCGACCCGCCGAGCGTCACCGCGCGGACGGCACGGCTCCGCTGATGACGAGTGAGGGGTCCCGGTGGGAACACCGGGACCCCTCACTCGTCGTACGAGTACGGACGCGTACCCCTCAGCCGCACTGGCAGGGGTTGCCCGACTGGCAGCCGCAGCCGCATCCCGAGCCGCAGCCGCACGCGCCGATCAGGGTCAGGTTCCTGATCTCGGCCGGCTGCTCGGTCGGGCGTTCCTGGGTGGGGTCGGGCGTGGAGGTGCTGGGGGCTTCGGCCATGGGTTCCTCCTGGAGGCTAGAGCGCCTGTGTCCATTCCATGCCCGCTCCGCCGGGCGCATCAACGGCGCACGGAGGCTTCCCCACGCCCCTGACAGCCGCGGGACGCCGTGGCACACGCCTACGCTCCCCGGCTCCACGCCGGCTCCACGCCCCCCTCGGGGCCGGCCGCCCTACGCCCCCTCGACCGGCTGGATCTCCGTCGTCAGGTCCTGCTGGAGGTCGTCCGCGTGCTCACCCGTCACCAGGAACACGACCCGCTTGGCGACCGCGACCGCGTGGTCGGCGAAGCGCTCGTAGTAGCGGCCGAGCAGGGTGACGTCCACCGCCGTCTCGATGCCGTGCTTCCAGCGCTCGTCGATGAGGTGCTGGAAGAGCGTGCGGTGCAGCAGGTCCATGGCGTCGTCGTCCGTCTCCAGCTGGAGCGCGAGGTCGACGTCCTTCGTGATGATCACCTCGGCCGCCTTCGCCATCAGGCGCTGGGCGAGCTGGCCCATCTCCAGGATCGTGGCGTGCAGGTCCTGCGGCACCGCCCGCTCGGGGAAGCGCAGCCGGGCCAGCTTCGCCACGTGCTGGGCGAGGTCGCCGGAGCGCTCGAGGTCGGCCGACATGCGCAGCGACGTGACGACGATCCGCAGGTCCGTGGCCACCGGCTGCTGCCGCGCCAGCAGCGCTATGGCCCGGGCCTCCAGGTCGTGCTGCAGTTCGTCGACCTTCTTGTCGGCCTCGATCACGCTCTCGGCCAGCTTCAGATCGGCATCGAGGATGGCGGTCGTGGCGCGCCCGACGGCCGACCCGACCAGCCGGGCCATCTCCACCAGACCGTCGCCGATCGAGTCCAGTTCCTCGTGGTACGCGTCCCGCATCAGGGTTCCCTCTCGTGCGTCGCTTGGGGGCTCCGGGGGCCAGAACCGGCCGTACAACCGGCCTGCGAACCCCACGGTGCCACGGTCGGCCCCCTACGCGTCGGATTCCGTCACCTCAAATGAACCACCACTGGCTCCAAGGTGAACTCTGGGCGACGAGTGTTCCAGCTCCCACCTCGATGGCTGTGGCCAGGCCGGATGCCATGCCTAACCTGGACCTCATGGACGTGAACGCGGCGGTCGCCGCAGCGGCAGCGATCGCCGGGGTGCTCACCGGCGTGATCGCCATGCTGGCGTTCCGTTGGAGCGAACGCGACCAGAACCGACCCACCAGGACTTCCTTGCACACCGATCCCGTGCTGCCTCCGGGCGTCGACACCGTCCTCTCCGTCCTCCGTTCGTCGGCCGTCGTCCTCGACGAGGCCGACGCCGTCGTCAAGGCCAGCTCCGCCGCGTACGCCCTCGGGCTCGTCCGTGGCGGCAAGCTCGCCGTCGAACCCATGCTCCAGATGGCGCGGGACACCAGACGGGACGGGGAAATACGCCAGGTCGAGCTGGACCTGCCCCGGCGCGGTACGGGACGCGGGGAGGCCCTCGCGGTCTCCGCCCGGGTCGCGCCGCTCGGCTCCCGGCTCGTCCTCCTCCTCGTCGAGGACCTCACCGAGGCCCGCCGTATCGAGGCCGTACGGCGGGACTTCGTCGCGAACGTCAGCCACGAACTGAAGACGCCGGTCGGCGCGCTCTCCCTGCTCTCCGAGGCTGTCATGGACGCTTCCGACGACCCCGAGGCGGTGCAGCGTTTCGCCGGCCGGATGCAGATCGAGGCGACGCGGCTGACCAACCTGGTCCAGGAGCTCATCGACCTCTCCCGGGTGCAGAACGACGATCCCCTCGAGGACGCCGAGCCGGTCCGCGTGGAGGAGCTGGTCGCCGAGGCCGTCGACCGCTGCCGCCACCAGGCGGGCGCCAAGCAGATCACCATGGCCGCCGGCGGCACGGCCGACCTGCACGTCTGGGGGAACCGGGGCCAGCTCGCCGCCGCCCTCGGCAACCTGGTCGAGAACGCCGTCAACTACTCACCCGCCCGCACCCGCGTCGGCATAGCCGCCCGCCGGGTGACCGTGAACGGCGGGGACCTGATCGAGATCGCGGTGACCGACCAGGGCATCGGCATCTCCGACAAGGACAAGGAGCGCATCTTCGAGCGCTTCTACCGCGTCGACCCGGCCCGTTCCCGTGCCACCGGCGGCACGGGCCTCGGGCTGGCCATCGTCAAGCACGTGGCCGCCTCGCACGGCGGGGAGGTCACGGTGTGGAGCGCCGAGGGACAGGGCTCCACCTTCACGCTCCGGCTGCCGGAGGCGGGTGTCGCCCGCGAGCGCGCCCACCAGCACCCCGACCCCGACGACTACGAGAACGAGAACGAGGACGAGGCCGACGGCTCCGCCGGAGGCACCCGTCCTTCCTCATCCCCTTCCTCACCGCCTGACTCAACCGCGTACCAGACGCTTTCCGCCCCGGAGGTCCTTCCGTGACCCGAGTGCTCGTCGTCGAGGACGAGGAGTCCTTCTCCGACGCCCTGTCGTACATGCTCCGCAAGGAGGGCTTCGAGGTCGCCGTCGCGACCACCGGGCCCGACGGACTCGACGAGTTCGAGCGCAACGGCGCCGACCTCGTCCTCCTCGACCTGATGCTGCCGGGGCTGCCCGGCACCGAGGTGTGCCGCCAGCTGCGCAGCCGCTCCAACGTCCCCGTCATCATGGTGACCGCCAAGGACAGCGAGATCGACAAGGTCGTCGGCCTGGAGATAGGAGCCGACGACTACGTCACCAAGCCGTTCTCCTCGCGCGAGCTGGTGGCCCGTATTCGCGCGGTGCTGCGCCGCCGCGGCGAGCCGGAGGAGGTCACCCCGGCGGCGCTGGAGGCCGGCCCGGTCCGGATGGACGTCGACCGCCACGTCGTCACCGTCTCCGGCTCGAAGGTCGACCTGCCCCTGAAGGAGTTCGACCTGCTGGAGATGCTCCTGCGCAACGCGGGCCGCGTCCTGACCCGCATGCAGCTCATCGACCGCGTCTGGGGCGCCGACTACGTCGGAGACACCAAGACCCTCGACGTCCACGTCAAGCGCCTGCGCGCCAAGATCGAGCCGGACCCGGGCGCGCCGCGGTACCTGGTGACGGTCCGCGGCCTCGGCTACAAGTTCGAGCCGTAGGAAGCATTCTGGAGCCGTAGGGAGCGTCGGAAGCGCCCTGCGGCACGTACGGCGGAAGGGCGGCACCCTCGCGGGGGTGCCGCCCTTCCGCCGTACGTCGAGGTCTCGTACGTCGAGGTCTCGTGTGCCGAGGCCGCGCCGACCGAGGCCTCTCCCGTCGCAGGCCCCGTGTGTCCGAGGCCGCGGACGTCTGGACGCCGGAGGACCCGGACGTCAGAGGCTCAGTGGCCGGTCTCCGCCGACTCCGACGCGGTCGCCGAGGCCGTGTCGCTCGGGGAGCCGCCCTCGGTCGTGCCCTCGCCCTCGGCACCCTCGTGGCCCGGCGTCCCGGAGGGCGACTCGGTCACGGACGGGGACGCGGACCCCGCCGGGGCGGTCGGGACCTCCGTCGGGCCCCACTTGGTGAAGTAGCTCTCGGCGGGGACGACGAAGGCGCGCAGGCTGATCTCGCCGGTCTCGCTGAAGGTGAAGGTGATCTTCTGGGCGTTGCCGTCCTGGACCGCCTCACGGCTGCTGGGCAGGACGGCGGTGGCGTTGTTCTCGCCGCCGATGACGACCGAGCCGCCGGCCGGGATGGTCAGCTTGCCGCTGCCCTTGGCGGGCTTGAGCTCGGCGGTCTTGCCGGTGCCGTCGACGGAGATCGACTCCAGCGTCTGCGCGGTGCGGCCGCTGTTGAAGACGGTCGCCGACACCACGGCCGGGCCCGTCGACTCCAGGTCGGGCTGGGTGATGATCACGACGTTCTGCAGCTTGATGTCGCCGACGCTGGTGGCGGCGTTGTCCGGCTTGATCTCCAGCGTCTGGGCGTCGTTGCCGGCGCCGCACGCGGCGAGCGTGGCGATCGAGAACGCGATGGCGGAGGCGGCGAGGGCGCCGCGTCGAAGGCTGCTGCTCACGGCGGCGGCATCTCCTTGGAACGCAGGGGCAGCTCTCCTTGGATAAAGCCGCCCTAAGGGTCTGTCAGCGGGCCTTAGGTTACCGAGCCGTTCCCGCGCCGCCGCACCCGACCCGCCTCTAGCGCCCTCCGGGGCCCCGCAGGGCGCCGTACCTGCACCTCGTCCCCTCCGTCAGAGCGGTCCGCCTGGTCCCTTCCGTCACTCTGGTCACGCCACTCACAGCGACCCGGAGTCACATTGGCTTCTTGGTGATCGTCCGGACGTCGTCCCGCATTCACATAAGCGCCGCTCAGCCGGGATCCCGGATTTTCCGTGCGGGAATGCGGGACCGTCCGCGGAATTGATCACCGGCTGTCCGGCCGCCGGTGTGATCAATTCCGGAAACGGCGCGGATGCGACCGCGGACGCCGAACGGAGTAGCGTAAGTCGCACATCTGGAACCGGACATATGGGGATGTTGCGCCGTTGGGAGGGGGCTCCGGATGTGTGTAACGTACGCGTTTCACCCCCCTCGAAGAGCGGCTCCGACCTGCGAATACCTGCTTCCGGTGCCCGGTCGCAGCACGTTCCTGTCGCTGTTGTCAAGCCCCGAGATATGCCCTGACCTGCGAAAACGCCATTCAGAAGACGCCGTATCCGTGTTACCCTGGATAGCCACGGAAGGGGTACCTGTCACATGACGTTCAAGGTTGGCGACACCGTGGTCTATCCCCATCACGGGGCCGCGCTGATCGAGGCCATCGAAACTCGCCAGATCAAAGGCGTGGACAAGACCTACTTGGTGCTGAAGGTCGCCCAGGGTGACCTGACGGTACGTGTGCCAGCGGACAATGCGGAGTTCGTCGGCGTGCGTGATGTGGTCGGTCAGGACGGACTGGACCGGGTCTTCGAGGTGCTGCGCGCGCCGTACGCCGAGGAGCCCACGAACTGGTCGCGTCGTTACAAGGCAAATCTGGAGAAGCTCGCCTCCGGCGATGTCATCAAGGTCGCGGAAGTCGTGCGTGACCTGTGGCGTCGTGAGCGTGAGCGTGGACTCTCCGCCGGTGAGAAGCGCATGCTCGCCAAGGCCCGCCAGATCCTGGTGAGCGAGCTCGCGCTCGCGGAGAACACGAACGAGGACAAGGCCGAGGCGCTCCTCGACGAGGTCCTCGCGTCCTGACGCCGACGCAAGCCGGCCTCGGTTCAGCACAGTGAAATGCCGCGGTGCCCGATGACGTATTTCCTGTCGCCGGGCGCTGCGGCATGTTCGCGTTCCCAGCCCCGTACGCCTGTTCTTCCCCCGGGGAACTCCCCCGAGTCCTGGCGTGCCGGGCCCGGGCAGCTGGCTCGACCGGCGCGTCACGGAAGGGTCCGGTCAAGGCGTCGCGCCCGGCACGCTGTCTCCGTACCCACGTAGGCCCGGCCGTCAAACCGGCGTTCGCCGGACAACGCCCGGCACGCACGCTCGCCGCGCCGCCGGAAGCACACAAAGCCGCCGGAAGCACACAAACATGACAGGAACCGATGTCTGACGATTCGCTTCCCGCTCCCGCCCCCGCCCGCACGGCCGCGGTGATTCCGGCCGCCGGCCGGGGCGTACGCCTCGGTCCGGGCGCCCCCAAGGCGCTCCGCACCCTGGGCGGGACCCCCATGCTGATCCACGCGGTGCGCGCCCTCGCCGCCTCCCGCGCCGTCACCCTCGTGGTCGTCGTGGCCCCGCCGGAGGGCACCGCCGAGGTCAAGTCGCTGCTCGACGCGCACGCGCTGCCCGAGCGCACCGACTTCCTCGTCGTCCCCGGCGGCGAGACCCGGCAGGAGTCCGTCAAGCTGGGCCTGGACGCGCTGCCGCCCGGCTACGACATCGTCCTCGTGCACGACGCCGCCCGCCCGCTGGTGCCCGTCGACACCGTCGACGCGGTGATCGAGGCGGTCCGTGAGGGCGCCCCGGCCGTCGTCCCGGCGCTCCCGCTCGCCGACACCGTCAAGGAGGTCGAGCCGGCCGCGACCCCGGGTGACCCCGAGCCGGTCGTCGCCACCCCCGAGCGTGCTCGCCTCCGCGCCGTCCAGACGCCCCAGGGCTTCGACCGGGCCACGCTGGTCCGCGCCCACGAGACGGTGACCGGCGACGTCACCGACGACGCCGGCATGGTCGAGCGGATCGGCCTGACGGTCGTGGTCGTTCCCGGCCACGAGGAGGCCTTCAAGGTCACCCGCCCGCTCGACCTGGTCCTCGCGGAGGCCGTCCTGGCGCGCAGGAGGCTCAACGATGGCTTCTGAGGCGCCGCTCGTCCTGCCCCAGGTCGGCATCGGCACCGACATCCACGCCTTCGAGGAGGGCCGCGAGCTGTGGTGCGCGGGCCTGAAGTGGGAGGGGGAGGGCCCGGGGCTGGCCGGGCACTCCGACGCGGACGTCGTCGCGCACGCCGCGTGCAACGCCCTCTTCTCCGCCGCCGGGCTCGGTGACCTGGGTCGGCACTTCGGCACCGGCCGCCCCGAGTGGTCCGGCGCCTCCGGTGTCACCCTCCTCACCGAGGCCGCCCGGATCGTCCGCGAGGCCGGCTTCACCATCGGCAACGTCGCCGTCCAGGTCGTCGGCCCCCGTCCCAAGATCGGCAAGCGGCGCGAGGAGGCGCAGAAGCTGCTGTCGGAGGCGGCGGGAGCACCGGTGTCGGTGTCCGGGGCGACGACGGACGGACTCGGCTTCCCCGGCCGTGACGAGGGCCTGATGGCGATCGCGACGGCCCTGGTCGTGCGCACGGGCTGACCCGTGCCGCGCCGTGTCACGAATGTGTGGCCCTTGGGTGGAAGGGCGCGGGGCACCATCCCACGCCCACTACCCTGGAGTGGTGACTATTCGCCTGTACGACACCAGCGCCCGGCAGACTCGTGACTTCATCCCGCTCCAGCCGGGTTGCGTCTCGATCTACCTGTGCGGTGCCACCGTGCAGGCGGCTCCGCACATCGGGCACATCCGCTCGGGCCTGAACTTCGACATCCTGCGCCGCTGGTTCACCTACCGCGGCTACGACGTCACGTTCGTCCGCAACGTCACCGACATCGACGACAAGATCATCACCAAGTCCCACGACCAGGGCCGCCCCTGGTGGTCCATCGGGTACGACAACGAGCGGGCGTTCAACGACGGTTACCGGGCCCTCGGCTGCCTGCCGCCGACGTACGAGCCGCGGGCCACCGGGCACGTCCCCGAGATGATCGAGATGATGCGCGGGCTCATCGAGCGCGGTCACGCCTACGAGGCCGACGGCAACGTCTACTTCGACGTGCGCTCCTTCCCGGCCTACCTGCGGCTGTCCAACCAGGAGCTGGACAACCTGCTCCAGCCGTCGGGCGAGGGCGAGACGGGCAAGCGGGACCCCCGCGACTTCGCGATGTGGAAGGCCGCCAAGCCCGGCGAGCCGAGCTGGGAGACGCCGTGGGGGCGGGGCCGGCCCGGCTGGCACCTGGAGTGCTCGGCGATGGCCCACAAGTACCTGGGCAGTGCCTTCGACATCCACGGCGGCGGCATCGACCTGATCTTCCCCCACCACGAGAACGAGATCGCCCAGGCCAAGGCCTACGGCGACGAGTTCGCGCGGTACTGGGTGCACAACGCCTGGGTCACCATGAGCGGCGAGAAGATGTCCAAGTCGCTGGGCAACTCGGTGCTGGTGTCCGAGATGGTCAAGCAGTGGCGGCCCATCGTCCTGCGCTACTACCTCGGCACCCCGCACTACCGCTCGATGATCGAGTACAGCGAGGAGGCCCTGCGCGAGGCCGAGTCGGCGTTCGCGCGGATCGAGGGCTTCGTGCAGCGCGTCGTCGAGCTGGCCGGGGGAGCCGTCGAGCCCACCGCCGACGTGCCGCCCGCCTTCGCCGAGGCGATGGACGACGACCTGGGTGTGCCGCAGGCGCTCGCCGTCGTGCACACCACCGTCCGACAGGGCAACAGCGCGCTGGCCGCCGACGACAAGGAGGCCGCCGTGGCCCGCCTGGCCGAGGTCCGCGCCATGCTCGGCGTCCTCGGCCTCGACCCCCTCGACCCGCACTGGGCCGGGGAGAACGACCGCGGCGAGGACCTGCACGGCGTCGTCGACAGCCTCGTACGACTCGTCCTCGACCAGCGGGAGGCGGCGCGCGCCCGCAAGGACTGGGCGACCGCGGACGCCATCCGCGACCAGCTCAACCAGTCGGGCCTCGTCATCGAGGACGGCCCGCAGGGGCCGCGCTGGACGCTCGGCCCGCGCTGAGCGCTTCTGATCGATCCTTGATCGATTGTGCCGCCCGGGCGTCCGGGCGGCACACTGCATTACGTACACACACACGCATCACGACAGACGGGTAGGTCATGGCCGCTAACAACCGCCGCATGTCCGGCAAGAAGGGCGCGCAGGTCGGCAGTGGCGGCCAGCGACGCCGGGGCCTGGAGGGCAAGGGCCCGACCCCGCCCGCCGAGATGCGCAAGGGCCACAAGAAGAACCGCATCGCCACCGCCAAGGCGAAGCAGACCGCACGCCGCCCGGTGCCGCGCGGCCGCGGCGGCAAGTCGGCGTCCGAGCTGGTCGTCGGCCGCAACCCGGTCGTCGAGGCGCTGCGTGAGGGCGTGCCCGCTTCCACGCTCTACGTCCAGCAGTTCATCGACAACGACGAGCGGGTGCGCGAGGCGCTGCAACTGGCGGCCGAGCGCGGCGGGATCAACCTCATGGAGGCCCCGCGCCCCGAGCTCGACCGCATGACGAACGGCCTCAACCACCAGGGCCTGGTCCTCCAGGTCCCGCCGTACGAGTACGCGCACCCCGAGGACCTCGCCCAGGCCGCGTACGACGACGGCGAGGACCCGCTGATCGTCGCGCTCGACGGCGTGACCGACCCGCGCAACCTCGGTGCCGTCGTCCGGTCCGTCTCCGCCTTCGGCGGTCACGGCGTGGTCGTCCCGGAGCGCCGCGCGGCCGGCATGACCGCCGGAGCCTGGAAGACGTCCGCCGGCACGGCCGCCCGCACGCCGGTCGCCCGCGCCACCAACCTCACCCGCGCCCTGGAGGCGTACAAGAAGGCCGGCATCGTGGTCGTCGGTCTCGCCGCCGACGGCGAGTCGGAGATCGGCGAACTGGAGGCCCTCGAGGGCCCGGTCGTCATCGTCGTCGGCAGCGAGGGCAAGGGCCTGTCCCGACTGGTCGGCGAGACCTGTGACGTCCGGGTGCGGATTCCCATGCCGGGTGGGGCGGAGTCGCTCAACGCCGGTGTGGCGGCGGGGATCGTGCTGTACGAGGCGGCGCGTCGGCGGCGCTGAACAAGCGTCCGCCGTCTCACCTGAACGGGTCAATTCCGGCGTGTAGTGCAACCTTGACGGGGTCCGGACAGATCCGGTGGGTCAAGGCAGTGTCCTAACCACACGTCGCTCGGTTAGATGAGCGTGGACACCAGAACACCCCGCACACCCACGGGGGACCGCTCGTCGGGATTCGACGACGCTCCCGCGCTGAGCATGGTGAAGGTGCCGAGCGATCCGGCGCAGATCATCGTCACGCACGCGAGCTTTCGCGTGCAGTTCGGTGCGTCGGCAGGGCGTCACCAATCCCCGCGCATCGCCCGGCACTTGAGCGCCACCCAGGACACCGCGCACCTGCCCGTCGTCGCGGCGGGCAGCGCGGGCGCGGCCGGTGCGGCCGCCGGGGCCCGTCGTCGGCCCGTCGTCTGGAGCGGCAGGTCGGCCCCGGACGACACCGGCGCCCACCGCCTGCTCCAGGCCGTGCGGGCGGGCAGCGTCGGCCACGGCGACGCGCCCACCGCCGAGGCCGGCGTCACCCAGGTCATCCCCCGCGTCGGGGACGGCGACGGCTACGACGGCTACGACGGCGACCTCACCGCACAGACCATCGAAACCCCGGTCGTCGGCCACCCGCGCGGCCCCGGCGCCGGCGAACAGCGGCTGCTGCCGCAGATGCGCACCGTGGGCAGCGCCTACGAAGAACCCGCCTACGAGCAGCCCGCCGACGACGACAGACGGTTCGAGGAGTTCGGCGAAGCCGTCGCGGAGGAGACCGCCCCGCGCAGCAAGCGGCACGGCGACGATCCCGCGCGGCACGCCTACTTCCCGGGCCGTCGCATGAACCTCGGCGGGGTCCTGCTCCCGCTGCGCCTCCTGCTCGGCTTCATCTCCATCTACGCCGGCATGGGCAAGCTGTGCGACCCCGTCTACTTCGACGGCGGCAAGCGCGGCTCCATGGTGAAGTGGCTCAACACCCTGCATCCCTGGGAAGTCGCCGAGCCGCTGCGCCAGTTCGCCCTGCACCACCCCGTCGGCTCCGGCCTCGTCATCGCCTTCCTCCAGGTCATCGTGGGCGTCCTCACGGTCCTGGGCTGCTGGCAGCGGGTGGCCGCCGCGGGCGGCGCGATGCTCTCCGCCGCGCTCATCGTCACCGTCAGCTGGAAGACCGTCCCGGTCTACGAGACCCCCGACATCATCTACCTCGCCGCCTGGTCGCCGCTGATCATCGCCGGGGCCCCCGTCTACTCCATCGACGGCCGTCTCGCCGCCGGTGCCTGGCGCCGGCTCGGCCCACGCTCCGACCTGTGGGAGCTGCGCCGCTACGTCCTGCGCCGCGGTGCCCTCGTCACCGCGATCATCGTCGGACTCACCCTGCTCGTCGGCTCGCTGCTCGGCGGGGCGGTCCGCGACGCGGACCGGGTGGTCGTGCCCGGCCCGGGCGAGGCCCCGCGCAACGAACTGCCCGGCTCGCCGCTCCCCGAGGAGTCCGGCGAGCACCGGTCCAGCAGGGAGCCGTACGCGTCGGTCTCGCCCACCCAGGGCGTCACCTCGCAGGCGCCGACGCAGGACGAGGAGAGCACTCCGGGCGCCACCCGGGACACCGGGGGCGCCACCACCGGCGCGCCCAGCCAGACCCAGGGCACCGTCGGCGAGGCCCCGGCGCAGGAGTACAGCCCCGAGGAGCAGCAGGAGCCCAGCACCAGCTCCGGCCCCACCTCCGGCGGCGCCAGCTCC
Organism: Streptomyces sp. NPDC014995; assembly: GCF_043080745.1. NCBI lineage: Bacteria > Bacillati > Actinomycetota > Actinomycetes > Kitasatosporales > Streptomycetaceae > Streptomyces > Streptomyces sp. NPDC014995. Next base: position 220,031 of record NZ_JBIBVX010000012.1, on the reverse strand, counting down.
GGCAGCTCCACCGGCAGCTCCACCGGCAGCTCCACCGGCGGCCCCGACGGCGGCGGTTCGTCCTCCTCCGGCCGGCGGGGTCTGGTGGGCGGGCTTCTCGGTTAGTCCGGCGGACGATTTCACGACGTACCGGTTCCCCGTGCCCCGAAGGGTGCGGGGAACCGGCGCGACCGGCCACAGTCGGCCCGCGCCACAACGACGGCGCTTCGCGACGACGGCGCTTCCCGCACCGCGACGCCGGCGCCTCCCGCGACGACCCGTCGGCAGTCGGACCGCGGCCGGAGAACGAGCCGACGGCGTCGTCCCTTCCGCGCGACGGTCAGCGACCCAGCGCCGCCAGTTCCCTCGCCGCCTCCGTGAGGTCCTTCGCCGTGTCGATCGCCCGCCAGTAAGCGCCCTGCGGAATCGGGAACCCCGCCAGCCGCCGCTCCCGCGCGAGGTGCGGGAAGGTCGTGCGCTCGTGGTCGCCGCGCTCGGGGAGCAGGCCGGCGAACTCGGGGGAGAAGACGTAGACCCCCGCGTTGATCTCGAACGTCGACGGCGGGGACTCGATGAAGTCGGTGATGTGACCGAACCCGTCCGTCTGCACCGCCCCCCAGGGAATGCGCGGTCGCGCCAACGCGAGGGTCGCGACGGCGTCGCGCTCGGTGTGGAAGTCCGCCATGTCGCGCAGCGAGAAGCGGGTCCAGATGTCGCCGTTGGTGGCGTACCAGGGCCGGTCGGGGTGGGGCAGGTGGGCGGCCGCGTACTTCAGGCCGCCGCCGCGGCCGAGGGGCTCGGGCTCGATGGCCGTGGTGACCTTCACGGGGAGGTCGGCGGAGTCCAGCCAGTGCTGCAGGACGTCGGCGAGGTGGCCGCAGGAGACGACGACGTCCGTCACGCCCTCCTCGGCGAGCCAGCCGAGCTGGTGGCCGATGATCGGCGTCCCCGTCCCGGGGATCTCGACCATCGGCTTGGGCCGGTCGTCGGTGTAGGGGCGCAGCCGGGAGCCCTGGCCACCGGCCAGGACGACGGCTTGCGTGGGGCGGGACGCGGCGTGCGGGTGGGTCATGCCCGCACTGTACGCGGCGTCCCTCCACGGTCGTGTGGCTCCCCCGGAGGGAAGCCACGGGGGGCTCAGCTGTGCGCTGCCAGGACGCCCGAGGCGAACGACGTGTCGCAGACGGGGCGGGAGTAGGACTGGGCGCGTGAGGGGCCGTACACGCGGACGGCGGCGCGGCCCAGGGCGCGGGCGATGGAGGCGCAGTGCTTCGCCAGGGACGGCTCGCCGTTCACCGCGGCCTGGAGGTGGGTCAGCGCGACGCCCGGGTCCTTCTCCTGCAGCTCGGTCAGGAGCTCGTCGCGCAGGACGTCCTGCGGGGCCTGGACGGCGCCGTGCGAGTCGCGGTGCGCTGTGGAGACGTCGGCGGCGGTGAGCACCGAGTCGGAGGTGGGGTTCCCCGTCCAGTTGACCCGGGTGACCGCGAGGGTCCCCGAGAGCACCATGACGACGGGCAGGACGAGGGCGAGGGAGCGGCCGATCCGCCGGGCGGGGCCCCGGCCGCGTCGCGTCTGTGGGGTGCTGGAGTGCTTCACGGAGTGCTTCACGCGTGTGAGGGTAGCGTGGAGTAATGGCTCGGCGACCGTTAGTCACCCGAGTGGGTGATGAAAAAGTGCCCCTTATTGGGTAGGGGGTTGACGCCGCTGATCGAAACGCCCCGTGTGCCGGGGCGTCCGGTTACCGCGAGAAGGGCCCCGCAGCAGGCTGCGGGGCCCTTCTCGTCGAGCCGGGTGATTCACCCGGTGCGTGTCGCTCAGTCGGAGAGGCGCTCGCCCGTCGAGGTCGAGAACACGTGGGTCTCGCCGGAGCGCGGGACGACGTGCAGCGTGCTGCCCTTCTCGGGGACCTCACGGCCGCCGACGCGGACGACGAGGTCCTTGGTCTCGCTGCCGACCTTGGCGGTGCCGTAGACGAACGCGTCGGAACCGAGCTCCTCGACCACGTTCACGGTGACCGCGACACCCAGGTCGGAGTCGGCGCCGGCCACGTCGAAGTGCTCGGGGCGGACGCCGACGGTGACCGTCTTGTCGGTGGCGGCGGAGAGCGCGTCGCGCTGGACCGGCACGACCGAGTTGCCGAACTTCACGCCGCCGTCGGCGATCGGGACCTCGATGAGGTTCATCGCCGGGGAGCCGATGAAGCCGGCCACGAAGAGGTTGGCGGGGCGGTCGTACATGTTGCGCGGGGTGTCGACCTGCTGGAGCAGACCGTCCTTGAGGACCGCCACCCGGTCGCCCATCGTCAGGGCCTCGACCTGGTCGTGGGTGACGTAGACGGTGGTGATGCCCAGGCGGCGCTGGAGGGAGGCGATCTGCGTACGCGTCGACACACGGAGCTTGGCGTCGAGGTTGGACAGCGGCTCGTCCATGAGGAAGACCTGGGGCTCACGCACGATCGCGCGGCCCATGGCGACACGCTGGCGCTGACCGCCGGAGAGCGCCTTCGGCTTGCGGTCGAGGTACTCGGTGAGGTCGAGGATCTTCGCGGCCTCCTCGACCTTCTGCCGGATCTCCGCCTTGTTGACGCCGGCGATCTTGAGCGCGAAGCCCATGTTGTCGGCGACCGTCATGTGCGGGTAGAGCGCGTAGTTCTGGAACACCATGGCGATGTCCCGGTCCTTGGGCGGCAGGTGCGTGACGTCGCGGTCACCGATGCGGATGGCGCCGCCGTTGACGTCCTCGAGCCCCGCGAGCATCCGGAGCGAGGTGGACTTGCCGCAACCCGACGGGCCGACCAGGACGAGGAACTCGCCGTCCTCGATCTCGATCTCGAGTGCGTCGACGGCGGGCTTGGTGGAACCCGGGTAGATCCGGGTCGCCTTGTCGAACGTGACAGTGGCCATGGTGATGGGCCCCCTTCTACCGGCAGGAACGTGCCGGACGATCCGTTGTAGGAAGGTGGTTGGTGTAGTCCACGCGGGTGAACTGGCTCAGGACGGTACCTGCCGTCCGCCCGGTCTGTCAGTACCCGAGGCCCTGTGAACTTCGCGGAAATTTTCGACGGGGCACCCCCGGTGGCTGGGTACACTGCACGGGCACCTGTGTGCAGGCCTCCTTAGCTCAGCTGGTAGAGCACCGCTCTTGTAAAGCGAAGGTCGTCGGTTCGAGTCCGACAGGGGGCTCTTCTCCTCCGCGGCCGGTTCCTCCCGCCGCGTTCCGCCCGTCGTGTGTCTGTGCGACGGGCGGTTCCGTGTCCGGGCCGCGTGGTCGCCGGGCGCCGCCCGGACAGCCGGTTTGCCGCCGCGGGCCCTGGTCCGGGCGGGTGAAGTGTTCCGGGTCCGTGTCACCCGCCCGGTGCGGCACATACGCACACGTCGTCACGGCTTCTTCACTTCCCCTTAAGGCGGGGGCGGGCGCGCTGCCGCGGTTACTCGGGCTCCTTCCGGGGTGAATGAGGGGATATGACCAGTCATGGGTTCTGCGGCATCGCACGCCCCACACCCCAGCAGATCTTCACCGACCTCTCCGTCGCCCTCACCGGCTTCGACCGGGCCGAGCTGGCGGGCACCGGCATGATCGACACGTACTACGACACCCTGCTGCGGATCATCGGCGAGCGGGAGGCCGGGCAGTTGCTGCGGGCGGCCGCCGAGGCGCTGGAGACGGACCGGAAGAACCACGGCCACGCCGCGCTGGAAGCCGAGGTGATCGACAGTCCCCGCTTCGGCCCGGTCGCCGTCAGCCTGATCAAGCTCTGGTACCTCGGCACCTGGTGTCCGCCGGCCGGCGGCTACTCCGACGTCAACGGCTCCACCGCGGACGACGTCGAGCACGTCGTCTCCGCCCAGGGCTACCGCGAGGGCCTCGTCTGGGCCGCCGCCGGCGCCCACCCGATGGGCGCCAAGCCGCCCGGTTTCGGCTCGTGGGCCGAGCCCCCCCAGCTGTCCCCGACCCTGTGAGCCCGAGGACCCGCATGAGTAGCGAGCACTTCGACCTGGTGATCGTCGGCGGCGGTATCGCGGCGGCCACGGTCGCCAAGACGGTCGTCGAGAAGGCCGCGGCCCAGACCCCGGCCCGGCACCCCCGCATCCTGATCCTGGAGGCCGGCCGGGCCACGGCCATGAGCGCCGACAAGTACGACACCTACGTGGAGGCCTACCACGAGGCGCTGGTCAAGGTCCCCAACTCGCCCTACCCGGCGGGTGGTTCGGCCCCACAGCCGGACGTGATGGACATCCGCCGGCCGGCCATGGACGGCGTGCGGACCAGCGTGTCCGCCGACAAGGGGTACTTCGTCCAGATGGGTCCGCTGCCCTTCGGCAGTGACTACGCCCGCTCGCTCGGCGGCACCACCCTGCACTGGCTGGGCACCTGCCTGCGGATGCTGCCCCACGACTTCCGGATGCACTCGACGTACCGGCGGGGCGTCGACTGGCCGCTGACCTACGAGGAGCTGAAGCCGTACTACGAGCGGGCCGAGTGGGACGTCATCGGCGTCGCCGCGAACGTCGCCGACCAGTACTACCCCGGCTTCGCCGCGAACCCGGCGGAGTTCTTCGCGGCCGCCGACACCAAGCGGTTCCCGGGCGGGGTCTACAGCTTCCCCATGGAGCGCATCCCCTCCAGCCACCTCGACCAGTACCTGGCCAAGCTGGCCGACGGCATGACGGTCGGCCTGAAGGGCAGGGACGGCACCGCCCACGAGTTCACCGTGCGGATCAGCAACACGCCGGTGGCCCGCAACTCCACCCCGACGACACCGGCGTACGAGGTCGTCGGCGCCGTCGGCAACGCCGACCAGGGGCAGCGCTGCGAGGGCAACTCCAGCTGCATCCCGATCTGCCCCGCGCAGGCCAAGTACAGCGCGCTCAAGACGCTGTACGAGCTGATCGTGCGCTACCCCGACCGGGAGCCGAGACAGGGGGAGCGGGCGCGGGTCGCCGTGCGCAGCCGGTGCGTCGTCATGCGGGTGGAGCACACCCAGAAGCCTGGCGACACCGGCACGGTCACCGGGCTCAGGTACAAGACGTACTACGACAACGGCACGCCGCCGACGGACCACACGGTGACCGCCGACACCTACGTCCTCGCCGCCAACGCCATCGAGAACGCCACCCTGCTGCTCGCCTCGGGCGCCGCCAACAACAGCGACCAGGTCGGCCGCAACCTGATGGACCATCCGCTGCTGCTGACCTGGGGCCTGCTCCAGGAGAACGCCGGCGCCTTCCGCGGCCCGGGCTCCACCTCCGGCATCCCCGCCTTCCGCGACGGCCCCTTCCGCAGGGAGCACACCGCCTTCCGCGTGGAGATCGGCAACTGGGGCTGGAACTTCCCGGAGAACGCCCCCTACGACACCGTCCACGACCTGGTCGGCGGCGGCAGGGACGGCAGGGCGCGGCTCTACGGCGGGGAGCTGCGCCGCAGGCTCGGTGACATCCTGCCCCGCCAGTTCCGCCTCGCCTGGGAGCTGGAACAGGATCCGCAGCCCACCAACCGGGTCACCGTGGACGACCGTCACCGGGACGCGCTGGGCAAGCACCGCCCGGTCATCCACTACGACCTGTCCGATTACGTGCGTGCCTCCCTGCCCTGGGCGGCGGAGGCGAGCAAGCAGCTGTTCCGGCGGCTCGGCATCGCGGAGACACAGCGGCGCCCCCTCTACGAGGCCGGCGACTTCACCCACTACGACCCCAACGACGCCTCGGCCGTGGAGTACGACGGCGTGACGTACTGGGTGCGCGGCGCGGGCCATGTCGTGGGCACCCACCGGATGGGCGACGACCCGCAGTTCTCCGTCGTCGACAGCCACCAGCACAGCCACGACCTGGACAACCTCTACATCGTCGGCTGCGGCAGCATGCCGACGCTGGGCACCTCCAACCCGACGCTCACCATGACCGCCCTGGCCATCCGCACCGGCGACCGGATCGCCGAGAACCTGAAGGGAGCGGGCCGGTGACCCGGTCGACCCCCGTCTCCGGGCTCAGCGAACTGAAGGCCGCCCTGCAACTGGCCATCGGCGTGGAGCTCAGCACCATCCCCGTCTACCTCACCGCCCTCTACTCCATCAGGGAGGGCCGCAACACCGGCGCGGCGCAGACGATCCGCAGCGTGGTCATGGAGGAGATGCTCCACATGACGCTCGCCGCGAACGTCCTCAACGCGCTGGGGGAGACCCCGAGTCCCGAACCGGTCGCCTTCCAGGGGCACCGGAACCTGAGCCCGCTGCCCGACTATCCGCTGGACAGCCCCCTGATCTCCGGCATCGGGACGCTGCGGCTGCTGCCCCTCTCCCCGCAGGCCGTGGACGGCTTCGTCCGTATCGAGCACCCGCTGCACGGGGCGGCCGACGTGCGTGAGATCGAGCCGGGCTCGTGCGGCTACCGCACCATCGGCGAGTTCTACGACGCGATCGCCACGGCCCTGAAGGACCCGGCGATCTGCCCCGACACGGTGTTCCGGCACCGCAACCAGGTGCCGGACACCCAGTACTACGGCGGCGCCGGCCATGTGGTTGAGGTCCGGGACCGCTCCTCCGCGCTCAAGGCGATCAGGACGATCGTGGACGAGGGCGAGGGACTGCCCCCGGAACACCTGGAGGACGAGGCGAAGAAGGTCACCACCGAGGACAGGCTCCGCTCCGGCTGGCAGATGTACTCGCACTACGCCCGCTTCCGCGAGCTCCGGACCGGCCGGCGCTTCCGCACCGGCCAGCTGGCCGGCCAGGAACCCGAGGGCGCCCTGTTGCCGGTCGACTACGGCGCCGTCCACCCGGCGCTGTACGTCCCGCGCAACGGCGACTCGGGGGGCGGGCCGGAGACCGCCGCGCTGATCGAGTTCGACCTGGTGTACTCGCGGCTCGTCGACGGCCTGTACCTCGCCTTCTCGGGCGATCGGACGGCGCTGCCGACGGCCGTCCACGGCATGCACGCGCTCAAGCACAGGGCCGTCGCCCTGATGCGCACACCGCTCCCGGGGGACCCGGCGCACACGCTGTGCCCCCGCTTCTCCTACCTGCCGCCGGGCGACCGGGAGAAGCTGGCCAGGCAGGCCGGGGAGCTGAGGAGGCAGAGCCGCTAGACCGGCGGATCAGCGGTCCCGCAGGCGGCGGGCGAGCTCCAGGTCGTCCGCCGGCGGCGGGTCGCCGTCCTCGACGCGCGCTGGTGCGGAGGCGGACGGGACCACCGGGTCACGGGACGGGCGCGGGTACGGCCTCCTCGGCGCGGGCCGCGTGCCGGCGCGGCCTGGCCGTGACCAGCAGGCCCGCGCTCAGGCTCGCCAGCAGCATGATGGCGGCGGCCCACCAGATGGCGACCGTGTAGCCGTGCACCGTGCCCTCCGCGGTGAGCTGCGCCCGGTGGACGGGGTCGGCGAGGCGGGCGTCGATGTAGGCGGTGCCGCTGGTGGTGGCGACCGAGTTGAGCAGGGCCGTGCCGATGGAACCGCCCACCTGCTGCGAGGTGTTGACCATGGCGGAGGCGGCGCCGGAGTCCTGGGCCGCGACGCCCGCGGTGGCCGTGGCGAAGACCGGCATGAAGGTCAGGCCCATGCCGAGGCCCATCAGGATCAGGGCGGGGAGGATCTCGGTGACGTACTCGCTGCGCACCGTCATCCGGGTGAGGACCAGCATGCCGGTGGCCGCGAGGAGCATGCCGGGGGCCATCAGCGCGCGGGGCGGGACGCGGGGCAGCAGGCGGGCCGAGATCTGGGTGGAGCCGGTGAGGATCGAGGCGGTCAGCGGGAGGAAGGCGAGGCCGGTCCGCACGGGGGAGTAGCCGAGGACGACCTGGAGGTAGTAGGTCATGAACAGGAACATCCCGAACATGCCGATGACCGCGAGGGCCATGGTCAGGTAGCAGCCGACGCGGTTGCGATCCCGCAGGATGTGCAGGGGCAGCAGCGGCACCGGCGCTCTCTTCTGCCACCACACGAACACCGCCAGCAGCACGACCCCGGCCGCGAGCATGGCGGGCACGAGCGGGTCGGTCCAGCCGCGCGGTTCCGCCTCGCTGAAGCCGTGGACGATCGCCACCAGGCCGCCGCAGCCCAGCAGGACGCCGGGCACGTCGAGGCGGGCGCCCGCACGGCCGGGGCGGTCGTGCAGGAGGGTGAGGGCGCCGAAGACGGCGACGACCGCGATGGGCACGTTGACGTACAGGCACCAGCGCCAGTCGAGGTACTCGGTGAGCAGTCCGCCGACGATGAAGCCGATCGCCGCGCCGCTGGCGGAGAGCGTGCCGTAGGTGCCGAACGCCCTCGCGCGCTCCCGGGGGTCGGTGAAGGTCGTGGTCAGCAGGCTGAGGGCGGACGGGGCCAGGACGGCGGCGAAGACGCCCTGGAGGGCACGGGCGCCGAACAGCATGGCCGGGGTGGTGGCCGCGCCGCCGAACGCGGAGGCGGCGGCGAAGCCGATCAGGCCGATGACGAAGGTGCGTTTGCGGCCCACCAGGTCGGCGATCCGGCCGCCGAGCAGGAGCAGGCCGCCGAAGGCCAGCGCGTAGGCGGTGATCACCCATTGGCGGTTGCCGTCCGACATGCCGAGGTCGCGCTGCGCCGAAGGGAGCGCGATGTTCACGATCGTCCCGTCCAGGACGACCATGAGCTGAGCGAGGGCGATGACCGCGAGCACCCACCAGCGGCGGGGGTCGGGCTCCGCCGGCGGTTCCTCTGCCCGGGCGACATCCACCCGGCCAGAAGACCATGAAACGGACAGGCCCGCATCCCGGATCCGTCACCGGTGCGCCACTGTGCGTCACGGCTCCAGGACCACCTTGCCGATGGTCCGTCGGTCCTCCAGCGCGCGGTGGGCGGCGGCTGCCGCGGAGAGGGGGAAGCGGTGCACGGCGGGGGTGAGGCGGCCGGCGGCGGCCTCGGTGAGGGCGCGCAGCTCGAGGGTGCGGAGCGGGTCGGGGCCGCCCGCCCTCGCCATCATCACCGGGCCGAGGACCTGCTGGGAGACCCCCTCGACGAGGTGGGGCCGGCCGTCGTGCAGACCCTCGCCCGACCAGCCGAAGACGAGGTGGCGGCCGCCGGGACCGAGCAGGGCGGTGGCCTCGCGGGCGACGTCGCCGCCGACGCCGTCGAAGACGACGGTGGCCGGGCGTCCGCCGAGGTGGGCGCGGACCTGCTCGGGCCAGGCCGGGTCCCGGTAGTCGACGGCGAGGTCGGCGCCGTTCGCCCGCACGCGCGCCACCTTCTCGGGGCCGCCGGCCAGACCGACGACGGTGGCGCCCGCGTTTCCGGCGTACTGCACGAGCAGGGTGCCGATGCCGCCCGCGGCGGCCGGGACGAGGACCACGGAGCCGGGGCCCAGCTCGGCGAACTGCGCGATCCCCATCGCCGTACGGCCCGTGCCGATCATGGCGACGGCCTGGGCGGCGTCGAGGTTCGGCGGGATCTCGTGGACGCGGGCGACGTCGGCGACGGCCAGTTCGGCGTAGCCGCCCGGCGCGAAACCGAGGTGGACGACGACCCGTCTGCCGAGCCACGCGTCCTCGACGCCCTCGCCGAGGGACTCGACCACGCCGGCGACCTCGCGGCCCGGGACGGTCGGCAGGGCCGGCAGCTCGGGCGCCGGGCCCCGGACGCCCTCGCGCAGGGCGGTGTCCAGCAGGTGCACTCCGGCCGCCGCGACGGCGACACGCACCTGGCCGGGGCCCGGGCGCGGGTCCTCGACCTCCTCGTGGACGAGGTTCTCGGCGGGGCCGAAGGTGTGCAGACGGATGGCGTGCATGGGGTCCCCCTGTCGTACGGCCTGTGCGGACCCCACTCTTCGACCTCAAGCATGCTTGAGGTCAAGGGAGTTCCGGCCGAGGGCGAGGGAGACGGCGGTCAGGGCGCTGGTGAAGGAGACCTCCGACAGCACGCCGGGGGCGGCCACCTGGTCGCCGGCCAGGTACACGCCGTCGCCGCGGTCCACGGCCGGGCGGTCGCGCCAGCTGGTTCCGGGCAGGTCGACCGCGCCCGTACGGCCCGCCGCCACGGCCTCGCGGCGCCAGGTGACGCGTTCGCGCCAGCCGGGGAAGCCGAGGTCGAGGAGCTGCTCGGCGCGGGCGACGCCCTCGCGCTTCGACTCGTGCGGTGCGATCGGGACCTGGCCCTGGATCAGCTGCTCGCCGGCCGGGGCGAGGGTGCGGTCCTGGGCGGTGAACCGCTCGATCCAGCCGGGCGCGTCCAGGTCGGAGACGGCGAAGGCGTCGCCGCGACGGCCCCGGACGGCGAGGTCGATCAGCGCCGTACGGCCGCTCGGCCAGGTCAGCGAGTCGTCCCCCAGGAGACGGCGGGCGGCGTCGAGGGAGGTGGCGACGATGACGGGGGAGCCGGTGGGGAGCGTGTCGACGCGGGACAGGGTCTCCATCCTGACCCCCAGGTTCCATGCCCGGGCCGCCATCCGGTCCACCAGGGCGCCCCAGCCTCCGCGCGGGTAGTGCGCCTCGGGCGGCAGCTTGGTGGCGCGGCGCAGGCGTTCCTGCACGAAGGCGGCGGACAGGGCGCCGGGATCGTGGTGGAAGAGGGCGACGGCGCAGTAGTGGGCGGCGGCGCGGGCGCCCTCCTCGCCGGCCAGCCCGGTCGCCCAGGTGAGGAAGTCGGCGTCCACGGGCGCGCGGCGGGCGCCGGGGCGCAGCAGCTTGAGCATCGCGAACGGCGGGGTGCGGCGCAGGACGCCCCGGTGACGCAGCCGGAGACGGGCGCCCTCCAGGGGCGGAAGGGGAGCGAGCGGGCCGATGAGGTCACGCTGCTTCAGCCAGGTCCAGTGCGGGCCGCCGTTGTAGAGGGCGTGCGGGCCTTCGTTCGTGCGGTACGGCTCCTGCGCGGTCCGGGCCCGTCCGCCGAGGGTGTGGTGCGCCTCGTGCAGGGTGACCTTGACGCCGGCCTCGGCGGCGGCGATGGCGGCGGTGAGACCGGCGAAGCCGCCGCCGATGACGGTGAGGTGGTGCATGGGATCTCCTTCTGGTCGGGGCCGCCTGTGCCGGGTAGACCACTGGAGGGCCCCGGTTTGTGACATCGGGGGTGTTCGCGCAGGTCAGCGGGATTGTCAGTGGTGGCGTGCAGCATGGGGGCATGGCGAGGACGGGTGTGGGCGGGGGCGGGGTGAAGGGCGCGCGGCGGCCGGAGGTGCGGCTGCCGGCGCTGGAGGCGTACGGGGGCGGGGAGGTGGAGCCCGACGGGGACTACGACGGGGTGGAGTTCGCGGGGACGGACCTCACCGGGCAGGACGGCGCGGGGGCGCGGTTCATGGACTGCGCGTTGACGAGCTGCGCGCTGGACGGGACGCGGCTGCCCCACGCCCGCCTCCTCGACTCGGTCCTGACCGGCATCCGGGGCGTCGGCACGAACCTGGCCGAGTCGACCCTGCGGGACGTCGAGATCGTCGACGCCCGCCTCGGCGGCACCCAGGTGCACGGCGCGGTCCTGGAGCGCGTCCTGGTGCGCGGCGGCAAGATCGACTATCTGAACCTGCGACAGGCCCGGCTGCGGGACGTCGTCTTCGAAGGCTGTGTCCTGGTCGAGCCCGACTTCGGGGGCGCCAGGCTGGAGCGGGTCGAGTTCGTGGACTGCGCCCTGAAGTCGGCCGACTTCACCGCGGCGACCCTGACGGACGTGGACCTGCGCGGCGCGACGGAACTGGGCATCGCGGGCGGCCTGGACCGTCTGTCGGGCGCGGTGATCAGCTCGGCGCAACTCCTCGATCTGGCGCCGGTGCTGGCGGCGGAGCTGGGCATCAGGGTGGAGGACTGAGGAATGGGGACGTTCTACGGGAACGTGCTGGTGGCGCGGGCGTGCGAGGAGGCGGTGCCGCTGCTGGCGGGCGCGGACGTCACGGGGTACGCGCTACCGGTGGGGCCGGGGCACACCGCGATCTATCCGGATGCGGAGACGTCGGCACCGGACCTCGCGGGGGCGCTGAGCGAGCTGCTCGGGGCGCCGGCGGTGGGGACGTACGTGTTCGACTCGGACGTGCTCGTGATGCTCGTCTTCGAGGACGGCGCCCTCCGGCTGCACTACGACTCCTGCCCCGGCTACTTCGGTGAGCCGGAGACCGACGAGAACGGCGACCCGCCGGCCCTCGCGGAGGACTTCGAGTTTCCCGAGCCGGTGGGCGTGGATCCCGACGCCTTCCTGCGCCTGGCCGCCGCTCCCGTGGACCGCGCGGCGCTGGAGTCGGCGCTGCGTGGGACACCCCTCGACCCCGAGGACGGGGAGGACGGCCGCTATGTGTTCGCCAACGACCAGCACTACGACGTGATGGCCGGCCTCGGCCTGGACGCACCCCGGCTGTGCACGGGCCACCGCTACCTGTCCTGGGGGGACATGCCGCACGAGACGTCGGCCGACGACCTGATCCTGCTCGGCGGGGCGCGACGGCCGGTCCCCCGGGATCAGGGCCCGTTCTAGCCCGCCCGGCCCGCCACCCTCGGGAACTTGGCCTGCAAGGTCCAGATCGCCGGGTTCTCGCCCAGGTCCTCGTGCAGGTCCACCAGGTCGGCGATCAGGTCGTGCAGGAAGTCGCGGGCCTCGCGGCGCAGTTCGGCGTGGGAGAAGGTCAGCGGGGGTTCCTCGGCCGGCATCCAGTCGGCCTCGATGTCCACCCAGCCGAAGCGGCGCTCGAAGAGCATGCGGTCGGTGGACTCGGTGAAGTCCAGCTCCGCGTACTGGGGGCGGGAGGCGCGGGAGCCCGCCGGGTCCCGGTCGAGGCGCTCCACGATGTCGCACAGCGCCCACGCGAAGTCGAGCACCGGCACCCATCCCCAGGCTGTGGACAACTCCCGGTCCGCCTTGGTGTCGGCGAGGTAGACGTCCCCGCAGAACAGGTCGTGCCGCAGCGCGTGGACATCCGCGCGGCGGTAGTCGGTCTGCGGCGGGTCGGGGAACCGGTTGGAGAGGGCATAGCCGATGTCGAGCACGTAGGCGATGGTGTCACGCCTCCGCGGGGGCCGGGGGCGCCGACGGACACGGGCCTTTGCCGTTCGCCGGAGGGGCCATCGCCGGGCGTGGAGACGGGCCTGTGCGGGAGGGGGAGGGCCGGGTGCCGGTCTCCCTCGGACGCGGACGGGATCTGCGTCGGCACAGGTTCGCGGAGGTTCGCGGCCATAGGATCCGTGGCATGTCGCGATCCGCGCGTCTTGTCCGGTCGGTTGCCGTCCTGGTGGCGCTCGCCCTCCCCGCCGCCCTCACCGCATGCGGCTCGGACCGGCCGGGCGGCGTCGGCGGCGCGGGCGTCGGTGACCCGTACTTCCCGCAGGCCGGCAACGGTGGTTACGACGTCCGCCACTACGTCCTGGACCTCGCCTACGACCCGGTGACCAGCCGCCTGTCCGGCACCGCCCGGGTCACCGCGCGCGCCACCCGCCCGCTGACCGCCTTCAACCTCGACCTGCGGGGCATGGAGGTCGAGGAGGTCCGGGTCGGGAGCGCGGCGGCCCCCTTCCACCGCGAGGGCCAGGAGCTGACCGTCCGCCCGCAGGACCGGCTCGACCAGGGCGACACCTTCGAGGTGACCGTGCGCTACGCGGGCCGCCCGGAGACGGTCACCGACCCGGACGGCTCGCAGGAGGGCTGGCTGCGCACCGCCGACGGCGCCCTGGCCCTGGGCCAGCCGACCGGCTCCATGGCGTGGTTCCCCGGCAACCACCATCCCTCCGACAAGGCGTCGTACGACATCACCGTCACCGTGCCGAAGGGCCTGACGGCGGTCTCCAACGGGGAGCTGAGGAGCGAGCGGACCACCGGCGGGCGGACCACCTTCGCCTGGCACACCGCCGAACCCATGGCGAGCCATGTCGCCACCCTCGGCATCGGCCGCTACGACGTCACCCGGTCCACCACCGGGAACGGCCTGCCCGTGTACGTCGCCGCCGACCCCACCCAGGCCGCCGCGAGCCGCCGGGTGCTCGACCGGCTCCCCGAGGTGATGGCGTGGGCGGCGGCCACCTTCGGTCCGTACCCCTTCTCCTCCACGGGAGCGGTCGTCGAGCGCCCGGACGACTCCGGCTACGCCCTGGAGACCCAGAACCGCCCCGTCTTCCCCGGCGCCCCCGACACCGGGCTCCTCGTGCACGAGATCGCCCACCAGTGGTTCGGCAACTCCGTCACGCCGAGGACCTGGCGGGACCTGTGGCTGAGCGAGGGCTTCGCCACCTACGCCGAGTGGCTGTGGACGGAGGACGAGGGCGGCGCCACCGCCGAGCAGACCTTCAAGGCGCTCTACTCCCACGGCGAGGACAGGTACAAGGACCTCTGGTCGTTCCCGCCCGCGCAGCAGCCGAGCGCCGCGCACCTCTCCGGCGACCCCGTCTACCAGCGCGGCGCGATGGTGATCCACCAGATCCGCCGGGCCGTCGGCGACGACGCCTTCCACGACCTCGTCCGGGGCTGGACCGCCGCCCACCGCCACGGCAACGCCGGCACCGGCGACTTCACGGCGTACGTGGAGGAACAGGCCCCGGGCAAGGACTTCGACGCGATCTGGGCCGACTGGCTGTACGGGGAGGGTCGGCCGGACCGCCTCTGAGCAGGAGCGGCGGTGGTCCGGTCGCCGGTGCCGTCAGGCGGTTCGCCAGTCGTCGAGGAGGCGGGCCAGTCCCGGCGGCCACACCGGTTCGGCCTGCTCCCCCAGTTCACGCCGCGACCACCAGCGCCAGGTGAGGATGCCGTCGGCGGCGTGCGCGGCGGCCAGGTGGGGGCCGGTGGGTTCGCGGCGCGGGCCGGGGGTGACGTAGACGTGTTCGTGCTGGCGGACGGGGATGCCGGAGTGCGTGAAGTCGTGTTCCCAGGTGCACAGCAGTGGACCGGGCGTCAGGTCCGTCCACCCGGTCTCCTCGGCCAGCTCCCGCAGCGCGCCCTCGCGCGGCGACTCGCCCTCCTCCAGTCCACCGCCGGGCAGCGCCCAGTGCACACCGACCTCGACGTTGTCGTACCGGAAGAGCAGCACCGACCCGTCGGGGTCGACGACGGCGACGCGGGCGGCGCGGCGGGGCGTACGCGAGGGCGTGGGAGCGAGCAGTTGCTTGCGCAACACGGCACACGGGCGGCCGTGCCGGCGATCGGCGCGATGGCCGACGACCTCGTACCCGAGCGCCGTCCAGAAGGCGAGGCCCTCGGGGTTGGCGTCCAGCACGGCGAGCCGTACGCCGCTGCGGCCGGCGGCGCGGAAGCGGGCCTCGACGGCCTCGGCGATCCGCCGCCCGAGCCCCTGCCCCTGCCGGGCCGCGTCGACCATCAGCAGCCCGATCCAGGGGTCCGGGTCATCCGGGTCGGGGTGACGGGCGAGGGTGACGACGATCCCGACGAGCCGTTCCTCGACCCGGGCCAGCAGCACCTCACCGTCCGGATGCGCCAGTTCCTCCGCCAACGCCTCGGCGACCTGCTCGGGGCGGATGTCGTCCGGGTCGGCGAAGTCACCGCTGAGGGCGTGGAACGCGCGGTTCGAGGCGTAGAGGGCGGTGAGTTCGGTGAGGAGGGGGGCGGGGATGTCGGGGCTGAGGGCGGTGAGGAGCATGCGACGCAGGCTAGTCCGGGGCGAGGGAGCCGCCGTGCGGTCGGATCGCGGTACGTGGGACGAGGCCGCCGATCCGGCCTGTCCGCTCCCGTGGCGCAGAGCGCAGCCCCCGGCCCGAAAAGGCCGGGGGCTGCGACGAGGCGCGGGCTCGCTCAGACGTTCACGCCGAAGTCCTGCGCGATGCCCACCAGGCCCGAGGCGTAGCCCTGGCCGACCGCGCGGAACTTCCACTCCGCGCCGTTGCGGTACAGCTCGCCGAAGACCATGGCCGTCTCCGTGGCCGCGTCCTCCGACAGGTCGTAGCGGGCGATCTCGGCGCCGCCGGCCTGGTTGATGATGCGGATGTAGGCGTTGCGGACCTGGCCGAAGTTCTGCGAGCGGTTCTCCGCGTCGTAGATGGAGACCGGGAAGACGATCTTGTCGATGTCGGCCGGGAGGGCCGCCAGGTTGACGTTGATCGCCTCGTCGTCGCCCGCGCCCTCGCCGGTGCGGTTGTCACCGGTGTGGACGATGGTGTTGTCCGGGGTCTGCTTGTTGTTGAAGAAGACGAAGTGGGCGTCCGAGTAGACCTTGCCCTGGGGGTTGACCGCGATCGCCGAGGCGTCGAGGTCGAAGTCCGTGCCGGTGGTGGTGCGGACGTCCCAGCCGAGGCCCACGGTGACGGCGGTCAGGCCCGGAGCCTCCTTGGTGAGCGAGACGTTGCCACCCTTGGACAGGCTTACAGCCATGGTTGGGAGTCCTTTCCCTCGGTGCGTAGAGGCTTCGTGCGCCACGAAGCTACAGCTACCCCTATGAACGCGGTGAAGGGTGCACAAGGTTCCCCGTGTCTTTACTTTCTTTACCCACGGACGGCCCACCGGATAATGGGGTGACGTGGACCGGTCAGGCGCGGGAACATGTACGGCATGTCCGGTCCCCATGTCATCCGTGGCTCCGTCTCGCTCCCCGAGGCCGAGCTGATGTGGCGTTTCTCGCGGTCGTCGGGGCCCGGCGGGCAGCACGTCAACACCAGTGACTCGCAGGTGGAGCTCCGCTTCGACCTGGCCCGCACCGAGGCGCTGCCCGAGGTGTGGAAGGCCCGTGCGCTGGAGCGGCTCGCCGGGCGCCTCGTCGACGGGGTCGTCACCGTCCGTGCCTCGGAGCACCGTTCCCAGTGGCGCAACCGCGAGACCGCCGCCGTACGCCTCGCAGCCCTCCTCGCGGAGGCCACGGCACCCCCGCCGAAGCCCCGCAGGGCGACCCGCATCCCGCGCGGGATCAACGAGCGCCGGCTGCGGGAGAAGAAGCAGCGGTCGGAGACCAAGCGGGGGAGGACCGGGCGGGACTGGTCCTGACCCGCCCTCCCGCCCGCCGTTTCACGGCACGACAGCCGTCTGTCACATCACCGTCCCGCGATCCGTCAGGTCACTGACGACGGTCGAGGTCACTGACGACGGGGTGTGACGAGAGGTTGGGGCGGATGAGCGAGAACCAGTTGCTGGCGGAGTCCTTCGAGGCTCACCGGGGCCATCTGCGGGCCGTGGCGCACCGCATGCTCGGGTCCGCGGCCGAGGCCGAGGACGCCGTGCAGGAGGCGTGGATGCGGCTCAGCCGGTCCGACGCGCACGGGATCGACAACCTCGGCGGCTGGCTGACGACGGTGGTCGGCCGGATCTGCCTGGACATGCTGCGCTCGCGCCGCTCCCGCGCCGAGGAACCGCTGGAGAGCTGGACCCCGGCGCCCTCCGCCGACCCCGACCCCGCCCAGGACGCCCTGCTCGCCGACTCCGTGGGCGCCGCCCTGCTGGTCGTCCTGGACACCCTCAACCCCGCCGAACGGCTGGCCTTCGTGCTGCACGACCTGTTCGCGGTGCCGTTCGAGGAGATCGCCGGCATCATCGGCAGGACCCCGGCCGCCGCCCGGCAGCTCGCCAGCCGGGCCCGGCGCCGGGTGCGCGGCGCCGAGGAACCCGACGTCGACCGCGCCCGGCAACGGGCCGTCGTCGACGCCTTCCTGGCCGCCGCCCGGGAAGGCGACCTCGACGGGCTGCTGGACGTCCTCGACCCCGACGTGATGGCCCGCAGCGAGGTCAGGGTCACCGCGGGCGCGTCGGCGGTGGCGGCCGGCGCGAGCGGCTTCGCCCACCTCGCCGTCACCGCGCGCGCCGCCCTGGTCGACGGCGCGACCGGCCTCGTCGTGCCGGCCGACGGGCGGGTGGAGCAGACGCTGACCTTCACGGTCGTACACGACCGGATCGTCCTGATCGACATCGCGACGGACCCCGACCGGCTGGCAGCGATGGAGATCGAACTGCTCTAGTCCGGCATCTGGTCCGGCATCAGCTGCCCTGGCACGGCAGCGGGCCGGGCCGGGTGGGGCGTCAGCCGCCACGGCCCGGTAGCCGGGACTCCGGCCGCTCGCCGCTCGCGTGCCGGGGCCCCGGCCGTCTCGTGGTCCCGCGCCGGGCCCGGCGGTCTCCCGCTCCCGCCCCGGGCCCGGCGGTCTCCCGCTCCCGCCCCGGGCCCGGCGGTCTCCCGCTCCCGGCTCACCGTCCCCTAGTCCAACGCCAGTACCCCCACCGTCTCCCCCTCGCTTCGCTCGCCGGTGTCCCGGAAGCCCAGGCCGCGGTAGAAGCCCTCCGGGCCGTGCTCGCCGGGATGCCAGGTGACGTACAGCTCCTTGCCGCCGCGGCGGCGGATCTCCGCGGCGACGGACTCGACGGCGAACCGGCCGTAGCCGCGGCCCTGTTCGCCCGCGGCGATGTTCAGGCGCCACAGGCCGGAGCGGACGAGGCTGCCGTCGAGGTTCCAGTCGATGTCGAAGAAGGCCATGAGGAAACCGACGGGCCGGCCGTCGTCGACGATCAGGCGCGGCCAGGCGGTACGGGGATGGACGTATGCCTCGGCGAGGGACTTCACCACGGGGGAGACCGCGAATTCCTGCTCGGGGCGGACGCGAATGGCGAGCGCGTTCTCGATATTTGCGGAGGTGATTTCTTCGAGCCTGAGGGAAGTTCCCGTTGTGGTTGTCGTCATCCGGGCACCGTAGGGCGGGGGATCAATGCCGGACCACTGAATTCCCGTTCAGTTGCCCGGTTCCCGGTCCGTCGGTCCGTTCAGTTCAACTGCCGGTAACGGCCCTTGAAATAGACCAGCGGGCCGCCTTCGGCGCCGGGCACCCGGGCTCGGAGCACGCGGCCGATCACCAGCGTGTGGTCGCCCGCCTCCACCCGCTGCTCGGTGCGGCATTCCAGGGTGGCGAGCGCGCCGCCGACCAGGGGCGCGCCGGTGACCTCGCCCCGGGTGTACGGGATGTCCTCGAACAGGAGGCGGTCGCTGAGGCGGCCCTTCATCGCGAAGCGTCCGGCGATGTGGCGCTGGCTCTCGGACAGCATCGACACACCCCACAGCGGCTGCTCGTCCAGCAGGTCGTCCATGCGGGAGCCCGTGCGCAGGCTGACCAGCACAAGCGGCGGGTCGAGGGAGACGGACAGGAACGCCGTCGCCGTCATGCCGGCGTACTCGCCCTCCGGTGCGCCGGGGTCGTCCGGGTCCAGCGGCGGCTCCTGCGCGGTCACCAGGACCACACCGCCGGTGAGTCGGGACATCGCGGCGCGGAACTCGTCGTTGCTCACCCCCTCAGCATGCCCGGAGGCGGGGGAGACGACGGGGGCGGCGAGAGTCTTGAGCACGTCTGGAGGCACGCCTGCACGCTAGTGTCCGTCCGGGCGGCCCCGCATCGGACCTCCGCCCGAGAACGGTCGTAGGTCCGCGGATGGATTCGCGTACGCTCGGGTGTGAGCCGTCATACGCTCAGTAAACGCACAGGGAAAACGCAGAATCTCCACTCAATTGTTCACGTTCTTCTGTGACTTGAGTCACAAGAGCCAGGAATTGTTGACCCTGTGTACCGAGTGGGGAGCGCGCTGTGATTCAGTGGCGGAGGCGTCACTGGTTCAGACCCACGACAGAACAGTCACTGGTTCGGATCCAGCGGCGGAACAACGGCAGACACGACGAAGAGAAACGACGTTACGCCGAAGACAACCCTTGATTCGCTGCGAAGTCTCGGGGGGAGGGCGAGCATGGAGACCGAGTCGGAGCCTTACGTCCGCCTTGCGTCCCTGCGACAGCTGCACCAGGTCATGGCCGACATGAACACGGCCCGCAGCCTGGCCGACACACTGCAGACCGTCGCCGACGGCGTGGTCACCGCACTCGGTTACGAACTGGCGTGCGTCAACCTCGTGCGCCCCGACGGCGACCTGGTCGTCGCCGCCTTCTCCGGCAACGCCGCCGCCGAGGCGCTCATCACCGGCCGGGTCGGCTCCCGCGAGTCCTGGGAGCGGCGCCTGAGCATGGGCGAGAACTGGGGCGACCTGGTCTTCATACCGCACACCGAGGGCTGGATCCTCGACGACGACGACGTCCCACAGTGGTACACCGACGGGCCCGCGCCCCGCTTCGAGGACGAGTGGCACCCCTCCGACCGTCTGTTCGCGCCGATGTACACGCCCGCCGCGCCCGGCGGCGGCTCCTGCGGCGAGCTGATCGGGGTCCTCTCCGTGGACCGGCCGCGCAACGGCCGGCGGCCCGGCGCCTGGGGCCGCGAGGCGCTCCAGATGTACGCCTTCCAGGCCGCCATCGCCATCAGCAACGCGCGTCTACGTGCGAACATGCAGCGCGCCCTGGTCCGTCTCGAGCGCGAGCAGCAGGCCCTGCGCGCCAGCGAGGAAAGCTTCCGCCAGGCCTTCGAGTACGCCCCCTCCGGCATGGCCATCGCCGAGATGGGCGGCGACCAGCACGGCAGGATCCTGCGCACCAACGACGCCCTGTGCCGTCTCCTCGGCCGTCCCGCCTCGGCGATGCGCCGCTACTCCTTCTCCGACCTCGTCCACCCCGAGGACATAGGCACGCTCCTGCGGACCTCGGCGGAGGGCGGCCGCGCGGAACTCCGGCTCGGCCGCCGCGACGGGACGTACGTCTGGGTGTCCCTGCGCAACTCCGTGGTCGCCGACGCCGCCGACGGCCCCCGCTTCCTGCTCACCCACGTCGAGGACATCGAGGAGCGCAAGCGTCGCGAGCTCCAGCTCGCCCACCGCGCCTCCCACGACTCCCTCACCGGCCTGCCGAACTCCGCCGAGCTGCGCTCCCGCCTCTCCTCCCGGCTCTGCCAGCGCCCGCAGTCCACCCACCCCGCCGCCGTCGACGCGATGGACGCGGCCTACGGCCACCCCGCCTTCGACGCCAACGGCCACGGCTTCGACTACCGGCCCGGCGGCGGCGAGACCTACGACGCCTACGACCACCACGTGCACACCGTCGCCCCCGAGGACGGCGGCCGCGACGACGGCGCCAAGGGGCTCGCGGTCCTCTTCTGCGATCTCGACGGCTTCAAGTCGATCAACGACCGGTTCGGGCACAACGCGGGTGACGCGGTCCTCATCGAGGTCGCCCGACGGCTCTCGCACGGCGTCCGCGACGGCGACACCGTCGCCCGGCTCGGCGGCGACGAGTTCGTGATCCTCGCCGACGGCCTCGGCCGCGCCGACGCCCAGGACCTCGCCGTACGCCTGCGCAACGAGATCATCCAGCCGATCCGCGCCGAGGGCCGGGCCGTGCGCGTGGGCGCCAGCTTCGGCATCGGCTGGGCACACTGCGGGATGACCGCCGACGAGGTCCTGAAGTCCGCCGACGAGCGGATGTACGTCGAGAAACGATCTCGTCCCAAACAACACAGACGGGCGGGATGATCCCGCAGGTCAGGGACTTGTTGGTCGAGCGTGTGCGATCCGAGTCACCCGTTCGGACCCTGCGGACCGGGTAGGCTCGCTCTTCCCCGCACGTATTCACACGCGTACGCATCCGCCCCGCACCTGTTGAGGAGTACGAAGGGATGACGCCCGGCAACAACGGCGCGAGCACGCCCGAGGACGACGACCCGTTCGGCTACCTCTACGCCGACGGTCAGGCCAACGGAGCCCAGCCGCCCTCCGGTGGTGGCTACGGCTACCCGAACTCGGTCAGCCGCGTGCGCACCGTCGGCGAGCGCCGCTACGGACAGCAGCCGCAGCAGCCGACCGCGCAGTACGGGCAGCCGGTGCCGCAGCAGGGTGCGTACGGCCAGCCGAACACCCACTACGCCGCGCCCGAGACCTTCCCGGGCGGCGGCACGCCCACCGGCAACCGCCAGCAGGCGCCCGGCGGCGGCCGCGGCCGCGGCCCCAACACCAAGGGCCTGCTGATCGGCGCGGTCGCGGTCGTGGCCGCGGTCGTCATCGGCATCGCGGTGGCCATGGCCAACGGCAACACCGACGACGAGACCAAGGGCGGCGATCAGGCCTCCACCACCCCCTCCTCCTCCGCGACCGCCTCGCCCAGCGAGTCCAGCGCCGGCGACGCGAGCGACGAGGCGGAACTGCCGACCGTCGACGCGAAGGCGCTGCGCCTCGGCGGCTCCGCCTCCCTCGCCTCGGACGTCCAGGGCGCGCAGGCGGACGGCGGCATCTACGTCGCCAACCTCAACCAGGTCGGCAACTCCGTCACCTGGACGGTCAACGGCATCCCCGAAGACAACACGTACACCCTCTTCGCCCACTACAGCGCGGCGGGCGAGGACCAGTCGATGACGCTCACCGTCAACGGCAAGGTCTTCGGCTCCAAGCTGAGCATGAAGAACTACGCGAAGGCCGCCGACGGCGACTTCGCCAAGGGCTGGACCACCACCTTCGCCTGGCCCGCCCTCACCAAGGGCACCAACACCATCGCCGTCTCCTGCGAGAACGGCGACAAGTGCAACGTCCTGCTCGACCAGCTGTGGCTGAAGAAGGGCCAGGTCGAGAAGTAGCCCGCGGGTTCCTCAGGCGGCGGTGACCTCTCCGGTCACCGCCACCCGCCCCACCAGCTCCTCGTACGCGGCCCGGTCGAACTCGCCGGCCGCCGGGGCCAGAACCGTCGCCGCGGACAGGGCGACCGCGCGGGCCAGGGTCCGCGGCCAGGGGAGGCCGTCGACCAGACCCGACAGCAGGCCGGCCGAGACCGAGTCGCCGGCGCCCGTCGGGTTGCCGCGCAGACGGGCGGGCGGGGCGGCCCGCCAGCGGCCCTCCGGCGTCGCCGCGACCAGGCCTTCCGGGCCGAGGGATGGCACCACGGCGTGCGCGCCGCGCCGGCGGGCGTCCTGGGTGGCGCGCCACGGTTCGTGCGAGCCGGTCAGCTCGGCCAGTTCGTCGGCGTTCGGCTTGATCAGATCCGGGCGGGCGGCGACCGCGCGGCGCAGGGGCTCGCCGCCGGTGTCCAGCAGTACCGGCACCCCCGCGGCCCGCGCGGTGCGCACCAGGCCTGCGTACGCGCCCACCGGGACCCCCGGCGGCAGACTGCCGCACAGGGCCACCGCCCGCGCCGCGGGCACCAGCGCCTCGTACACGTCCTGGAAGGCGGACCACTCGGCGGGCGTGATGAGCGGGCCCGGCTCGTTCAGCTGGGTGGTGTCGCCGGTGCGTTCGTCCACGACGGCGACCGTGCGGCGGGTGGCGCCGGTGACGGGGACGAGGGCGTCGGTCACGCCGGTGAGGCGTTCGCGGATCTCCCGGCCGGTCGCGCCGCCCGCGAAGCCGGTGACCGTGACCCGGTGGCCGAGGGCGGCCAGGACGCGCGCCACGTTGAGCCCCTTGCCGCCGGGGCGTTCCGTCACGTCGGTCACCCGGTGGGTGGCGTGCGGGCGCAGCGCCGGGACGCGGTAGGTGATGTCGAGAGCGGTGTTCAGCGTGACCGTGAGGATCACCTGGGCCGACCTCCCCCGATAGCTGGCGTTCGCCTTCCGTTTCCGTGTCCCCGGGATCCTGCGATCCCGGACACCGAGACCCCGGACTCCCGGACATCCGGACCCCGGAGCCACGGACTCTCGCGCTTCCGGGCTGCCGGAGGCCCGATCATGCCAAAGAGACGGCGGACGGCCCAGTCCTCGGGTCGGCCACCG
The DNA here is from genome assembly GCF_043080745.1 of Streptomyces sp. NPDC014995. Classification (NCBI taxonomy): domain Bacteria; kingdom Bacillati; phylum Actinomycetota; class Actinomycetes; order Kitasatosporales; family Streptomycetaceae; genus Streptomyces; species Streptomyces sp. NPDC014995. The sequence continues at coordinate 196,599 of NZ_JBIBVX010000012.1, read as the reverse complement.
TCTCTCCACGGGCGGACGTTTCAGGTCAGTCGGGGATCCACCACCCACTCGCCGCGCCGCATCACGCCCTTGAGGTCGAAGTCCTCGTCCAGCAGGACCAGGTCGGCGTCCTTGCCGGGCTCCAGGGAGCCCACACGGTCGTCCATCCCGAGCAGGCGGGCCGGGTTGGCGGACAGGGCCGCGACGACGTCCTCGACCGGGAGGCGGTCGATCGTCACCGCCCGCTTGAAGGCGCGGTCCAGGGTGAGGGTGGAACCGGCGATCGAGCCGCCCTCCACCAGCCGCGCCACGCCCTCGTTGACCTCGACCTCCAGCGGGCCGAGCATGTAGCGGCCGTCGCCGATGCCGGCCGCGTCCATCGCGTCCGTGATGAACGCCACGCGGCCCGCGCCCGCGTGCCGGAAGGCCAGCTCCAGGGCGGCCGGGTGCAGATGGACACCGTCGTTGATCAGCTCGACCGTGACCCGCTCGTCCTCCAGGAGCGCGGCGATCGGGCCGGGGGCGCGGTGGCCGAGGGCGGGCATCGCGTTGAAGAGGTGGGTGGCGACCGTCGCGCCCGCCTCGATGGCCCGCACGGTCTGCTCGTACGTGGCGTCCGTGTGGCCGACGGCCGCGATCACCCCGTGCTCGGCCAGCAGCCGTACGGAGTCCAGGCCGCCGGGCAGTTCGGTGGCCAGGGTGACCATCCTCGCCTGGCCGCGCGCCGCGTCGATCAGCTTGCGCACCTCCGCCGGGTCCGGGTCGCGCAGCAGCTCCTCGGAGTGCGCGCCCTTGCGGCACGGCGAGATGAACGGGCCCTCGAAGTGGATCCCGGCGAGGTCGCCCTGCTCGGCCAGCTCGGACAGCAGCCCGGCCTGCCGGACCAGGAAGTCCATGTCGTCGGTGACGGTGGAGGCGACGAGGGTGGTGGTGCCGTGGCGGCGGTGGGTGTGGATGGCCTCGAGCACGCCGTCCACCGGGCCGGAGAAGGACGCGCCGCCTCCGCCGTGGTTGTGGACGTCCACGAAGCCGGGGAGCAGCCAGTGGCCTTTTACGTCGATGACCTGGGCGTCCGCCGGGGTTGCACCGGAGATGCGGGTGCCGTCGATGGTGATGCTGCCGTCGGGCACCATGCCGGTGGGCAGCACCACCCGGGCGCCGGCGAGCACCGTCGTGCGTCCGCCGCCCGCGGTCTGCGGGTGCGTCGTGGCTGGTCGCGCAGTTCCCCGCGCCCCTGGGGGGGTGGCCATCAGGGGGTTACCTCCGTACCGTCGGTTGTCTTCAGGAGATCCCAGGCCAGGAGCCCGGCGCCCAGGCAGCCGGCCGTGTCCCCCAGCGCCGCCGGGACGATCTCCGGCAGTCTCTGGAAGGTGATCCGCTGCCGGACGGCGTCCCGCAGCGGTGTGAACAAGGTTTCCCCCGCCTCGGCGAGCCCGCCACCGATGACGAGCGTGCGCGGGTCCAGCAGGGTGAGCGCGGTGACCAGGCCGTCCGCGAGCGCGTCCACCGCCCGTTGCCAGACCCGGACGGCGTTCGGGTCGCCGGACGTGACGGCCTTCGCGCAGTCCGCCGCGTCCGCCTCCGGGACCCCGCAGGCCCGCGCCCACGCCTCGCCGACCGCCGCCGCGGACGCGAACCGCTCCAGGCAGCCGCGCTGCCCGCAGGGACAGGGGGTCGCGCCGGGCCGTACGACGACATGGCCGATCTCGCCGGCGAAGCCGTGCGCACCCGCCTCCACCCGGCCCTCGACGCCGATCGCGCCCGCGATGCCGGTGCCCAGCGCCACGAACAGGAAGCGGTCGGCGCCCCGGGCCGCGCCGACACGGCCCTCAGCGAGGCCGCCGGTGCGCACGTCGTGGCCGAGGGCGACCGGGATGCGCAGCTCGCCGCGGAGCAGCTCGCGCAGGGGGACGTCGCGCCAGCCGAGGTTGGCCGCGTAGGCGGCGACGCCGCGGGCCTCGTCGACGATGCCGGGGACGGCGACACCGGCGGCGGCCGCGGGCTCGCCGAGGTGCTCGGCGCCGTACGCGCGCAGCTCCGCGGCGAAGTCGAGGATGCCGGCGACGACCGCGTCGGGGCCCCGCTCGCGTCCGGTGGCCCGGCGGGCCCGGTGCAGCAGAGCGCCGTCCGCCCCGACCAGAGCGGCCTTCATCCCGGTGCCGCCCACGTCGAGGGCGATGACATGTCTCACGGGGACAGTGTGGCCCGCCGACCCTCAAGAGGTCTAGTCCACTCACGTGGTGTAGACCTTGTTCCGAATATCGGGATCATTGGTCGGAGCATTCATTGGCATTCCTCGGTGGACAGTCACCGGTCCGGCCACAGACGAGCGGGAGAAACGCAGTGCAGCGGCGGGCAGTCAGGTCAGGAACGGTCGCGGCGGTCTCCGCCCTGGGCATGACGGCGGTGCTCGCCGGATGCGGAGTCACCGGTGACTCCGGGGACGTCACCCTCAGACTCGTCGCCGCCGACTACGGCGACAGCAGCGCCAACAGCTCCAAGAAGTACTGGGACGCGCTGGTCAAGGCGTACGAGAAGGACCACCCCGGCGTCACCGTCGAGGTCACCGTCCACTCCTGGAACGACGTCGACCGCGAGGTCAGGGAGATGGTCGACGCGGGCGAGGCACCCGACATGGCGCAGATCGGCGCGTACGCCGACTACGCCGCCGACGACCTGCTCTACAAGGCCGGCGACGTGCTCTCCATACCGGTCCAGGCCGACTTCGTGCCGCAGCTCGCCGACGCGGGCGAGGTGAGGGGGGTGCAGTACGGCATGCCGTTCGCGGCCTCCACGCGGCTGCTGTTCTACAACAAGACCCTCTTCGACAAGGCCGGGATCACCCCGCCCACCACCTGGGCCGAGCTCGCCGAGAACGCCGAGGCGCTCAAGGAAGAGGGCGTGAAGTACCCGTACGCGCTGCCCCTCGGGCCGGAGGAGGCGCAGGCCGAGACCATGCAGTGGCTGCTCAGCGGCGGAGGCGGCTACACCGCGACCGCCACCGGCTACAGCCTCGACTCCCCCGAGAACGTCCAGACCTTCACCTGGCTGAAGAACGAGCTGGTCGGCAAGGACCTGACCGGGCCGGTCGAGCCGGGCAAGCTCAACCGGGCCGACGCGTTCGCGGCGTTCGCCGCCGGGCAGGCCGGCATGCTCAACGGGCACCCCTCGCTGATGAAGATGGCCGAGAAGAAGGGCGTGAAGTTCGGCATGGTGCCGATGCCCGGCGTCGACGGCCCCGGCAAGGTCTCCATGGGCGTGGCCGACTGGATGACCGCCTTCCGGCAGAACGGGCACGCCGAGCAGATCAAGGAGTTCCTGAACTTCGTCTACAGCGAGGAGAACGTCCTCGCCTTCTCCCGCGAGTACGACCTGCTGCCCGTCACCAACTCCGCGTCCCAGGTCATGAGCGCGGCGTCGGAGGACGCGGACCTCCAGCCCTTCCTGGAGGAGCTCCCGGTGTCCGAGCTGTATCCGGTGGGGCGGACCTCGTGGGCGACGGTCAGCGCGGAGATCAAGAAGCGGATCGGCTCCGCCGTGACCGCCGGCGGCAGCCCCTCCGGCGTCCTCGGCCAGTTGCAGGCGACGGCGACGACCGCGGAGAGCGGCTCCGCCGGCTGACGCCTTGGGTTACGGTGCGGGCATGGAGCGGCCAGAGGCAGAACTGGGGGCGAGGGAACGGGACGTCCTCGCCCTGGAACGGCGCGGGTTCTCCGGGCCCGGGGCGAAGGAACGGGCGATCCGTGAGGAACTGGACCTGTCCCCGGTCCGCTACTACCAGCTCCTCAACGCCCTCCTGGACGACCCGAGGGCGCTGGCCCACGACCCGGTGACGGTCAACCGGCTGCGCAGGGTGCGGGAGGCCCGGCGGGCGGAGCGCTGAGGTGGTGCGTGCGGACCGGGTCGGTCGCCCCCGCGCTTCCCCTCCCGGGGGGCCCGGGCCCCCGGACTCCCGCTTCGCCCCTGAACGGGCTCGTCCCCGGACGCCGGACGGGCCGGGATCGCCTGGTCCGGCGCTGGAGAGGCGCGGGCGGTACTGCCGCGAGTGCCGGGCTGCGGGACCCGTCCCCCGGTGCCGACCCCGCCCGGTTATGGTCACCCTATGGGCACCCAAGAGACGCACTCCGCGGAACCCGAACGCGCACTCCCCACCCCCACGACCGCACCCGGCCGGGACGCCCTGCGCGCGATCCTCGCCAACCCCCGCAGCACCCTCGTCGCCCTCGACTTCGACGGCACCCTCGCGCCGATCGTCGAGAACCCGGACGACGCCCGGGCGCACCCCGACGCCGTCCCCGCCCTCGCGGAACTCGCCCCGAAGATCGCCTCCGTCGCCGTGGTCACGGGCCGGCCCGCCGCCGTGGCCGTGCGCAACGGCGGCTTCGCCGGTGTGCCGGGGCTGGAGCGCCTCGCCGTGCTCGGGCACTACGGGGCCGAGCGGTGGGACGCCCGGACCGGCACCGTCAGCGCCCCCGCCCCCCATCCCGGGGTCGCCGCTGCCCGCGCCGAGCTGCCGGGGGTGCTGGAGAGGGCCGGTGCCCCGCAGGGGACCTGGGTGGAGGAGAAGGGGCGGGCCGTCGCCGTGCACACCCGCCAGGCGCGGGAGCCGCAGGCCGCCTTCGAGGCGCTGCGGCAGCCCCTGACCGACCTCGCCGCCCGGCACGGGCTGCTCGTCGAACCGGGGCGGTTGGTCCTCGAACTGCGGCCGCCCGGCGTCGACAAGGGCGTGGCGCTGCTGGAGCACATGCGCGAGACCGGCGCCGAGGCGGTCCTCTACGCCGGCGACGACCTCGGTGACCTCCCCGCCTTCGCCGCCGTCGAGAAGCTCCGCTCCGACGGCGTCCCCGGCCTGCTCGTGGCCAGCGGCAGCGCGGAGGTGACGGAACTCGCCGACCGCGCCGACCTCGTCGTCGACGGTCCGGCCGGCGTCGTACGGCTGCTGCGGGCGCTGGCGGATCAGCTCGGCTGAATCTCCCTCAGCGCCTGCAACTGCTCCAGGAACCACTGGGCCGGAGGCAGCGCGGTCGCGGACGCCACCAGTCGTTTGGTGCGCTCGGCCCGCTCCTCCGGACCCATGGACAGCGCCTCGTGCAGGGCGCGCGCGGTCTCCAGCACGTCGTACGGGTTCACCACGATCGCGTCGTCGCCCAGCTCCCAGTAGGCGCCCGCCTCCCGGGACAGCACCAGCGCGCAGCCCCGGTCGGAGACGACCGGCACCTCCTTCGCGACGAGGTTCATGCCGTCCCGGATGGGGTTGACCAGGGCCACGTCGGCGAGGCGGTACGCGGCGAGGGAGCGCGCGAAGTCGTCCTTCACGTGCAGGACGACCGGGGTCCAGTCCGGGGTGCCGAACCGCTCGTTGATCTCCACCGCCACCCGCTGCACCTCGGCGGTGTAGTCGCGGTAGACGGCGAGGTCCTGGCGGGAGGGGTAGGCGAAGGCGACGTGCACGACCCGCTCACGCCACTCGGGGTGGTCGTCGAGGAACTGCTCGTACGCCAGCAGGCCGCGCACGATGTTCTTCGACAGCTCGGTGCGGTCGACCCGGACGATCGCCCTGCGGGCGCTGCCGTCGGGCGCCGTGCCGATCTCCTCGCGCAGGGCCGGAAGGCGTTCCTCGACGTCCGGCTCGTGGGAGCGGGCGCGCAGGAAGTCGGCGTCCGCGCCGAGGCCGTGCACACCGACCTCCGTCCTTCCCAGGCCGCCCGTGAACTCCGTGCAGCACGCGGTGAACGCGTCCGCCCAGCGGCGGGTCAGGAAGCCCAGGCGGTCCGCGCCGAGCATGCCCCGCAGCAGCTGGGCGCGGATGTCGTCGGGGAGCAGGCCGAAGTAGTCCACCGGCGCCCACGGCGTGTGCGAGAAGTGGCCGATGCGCAGGTCCGGGCGCAGCTCGCGCAGCATCCCGGGCACGAGGCACAGGTGGTAGTCCTGCACGAGGACCGCCGCCCCCTCGGCCGCCTCCTCCGCCAGCGCCTCGGCGAAGGCGCGGTTGTACGTCTCGTACGAGGCCCACTCGCGCCGGAACTCCGCGTCGAAGACCGGCTCCGTCGGGGTCTGGTACAGCAGGTGGTGGATGAACCACAGCACCGAGTTGGCGATGCCGTTGTACGCGTCGGCGTGCACGTCCGCAGGGATGGGCAGCATGCGCACGCCCGCCTCGCCGACCCCGCGCCGGACCGCCTCCCGGTCGCCCTCGGTCAGTGCCGAGCAGACCCAGAGGGCGCCCGCGTCGGGGCCGATCGCCGACAGGCCGGAGACCAGCCCGCCGCCGCCGCGCCTGGCGTGCAGCGAGCCGTCCTCACCGACCGCGTACGAGACCGGGCCGCGGTTGGACGCGACCAGCACCTGAGCACCCTGAGCAGCAGCACCGTCCGTGGAAGCCATACGCCACAACCTAGCCCGGTCCGGATCCGCTCAAACGTACGGTCGCGCTGCGTGGAGGGGCCGTGTCCAGCCGTATACGCCCGCGGCCCGGTGTCACGCGACCTTGCGTGCCGCGTACTCCGCGATCTCCGCCATCGGCGGCCGTTCCTCCGTGTCCACCGAGTAGGTGCGCGGCTCGAAGCCGTCCGTACCCCGCTCGAACTGGGTGAGGGCGGGACGGACGAGGTGCCCGCGGGCCAGCCGGAGCTGGGCCGTGCGGTAGATGGCCGCCGCCATCCGGCCGAGCGCCTGCCCGTCCTGGTGGCGGTGCCTGCGCACGCCGACGTCCACCTGGGCCATGGCGTCGAGGCCCACCAGGTGCAGGGCGTCGACCAGCATGCCCAGCTCCACGCCGTAGCCGACGGGGAAGGGCAGCTGTTCCAGCAGGCTGCGGCGGGCCGCGTACTCGCCGCCCAGCGGCTGCACGAATCCGGCCAGCTGCGGCCAGTGCATGTTGAGCAGCGGGCGGGCCATCAGCTCCGTCACCCGGCCGCCCTGGCCGGCCGTCCCGCCGGGGGCGAGCGCATGCGACTCGGTGCCCAGCGGACGGTCGTACATGGCCTTGACCAGGTCGACGTCCGGGTCGGTGAGCAGCGGGCCCACGATGCCCGAGACGAAGTCGGAGGAGAACTCCTTCAGGTCGGCGTCGACGAAACAGACGATGTCCCCGGAGGTGACCAGCAGGGAGCGCCACAGGACCTCGCCCTTGCCGGGCACGGCCGGTATGCGGGGGAGGATCGTGTCCCGGTGGACGACACGGGCCCCGGCCGCCGCCGCGACCTGTGACGTGCGGTCGGTCGATCCCGAGTCGACGACCACGATCTCGTCGACGAGCGGGACCTGCCGCATGAGGTCGTGACGGATGACCGCGACGATGTCGCCGACCGTCTCCTCCTCGTTCAGCGCGGGCAGCACGACGGACACCGTCCGGCCCGAGGCGCGTTTGGCGGCCAGGATCCTGTGGAGCGGGCGATCGGTCACGGACCAGGAGCGGGTGGCAAGCCAGCGCTCGACTTCTTCCAGCACGGTCTGCGGCTCCTCACTGTCGTGATCACACCAGGTGCCCGAGGGGTCACCGTGTGATCCATCTCGCGGTTCGGACGACTCTCTCAACTGTCCTGGCCTTCGGTTACAGTCTTGAACAACGCGGATGACCATCGCATGTCCGGGGTCTTCGGCGTTCACAACCACATACCGCTCATCCAGAGGGGCAGAGGGATACGGCCCGATGAAGCCCCGGCAACCCTCCAGCCGGTCTCGTACCGATCGCTGCCGCAGGCAGTTCACGATCGCTCCGCGAGGCTCCCGGCTAGGGAAGGTGCCAAATCCGTCTCACGGCGAGATGCGCCGTGAGGAAGATGAGGAGAAAGGGCCTCGCCTCACATGGCTGCGCAGACAGTTGCAAGCACCACGGACAGCACCGCGAACGTCACCGCCGACTCCGCGACCGTCGACCTCGGACCCGCCGCGGCCCTGAGCTGCCGCGAGTGCGGCCACCGCGTGCCCCTCGGCCCGGTCTTCGCCTGCGAGGAGTGTTTCGGTCCCCTCGAGATCGCGTACGACTTCTCCTCCTACGAGACGGAGGAGCTGCGCAAGCGCATCGAGGCGGGCCCCGCGAACATCTGGCGCTACGCTCCGCTGCTGCCCGTCCCGGCCGACGTGGCGGACAAGCCCAACATCAACCCGGGCTGGACCAAGCTGGTCAAGGCCGACAACCTGGCGCGCGAGCTGGGCGTCGACCCCGGAAAGCTCTTCGTCAAGGACGACTCCGGCAACCCGACGCACTCCTTCAAGGACCGTGTGGTCGCCCAGGCCCTGGAGGCCGCCCGCGCCTTCGGCTTCACCACCCTCTCCTGCTCCTCCACCGGCAACCTCGCCGGTGCCGTCGGTGCCGCCGCCGCCCGCGCCGGCTTCCGCTCCTGCGTGTTCATCCCGCACGACCTGGAGCAGGGCAAGGTCGTCATGGCCGCGGTCTACGGCGGCGAGCTCGTCGGCATCGAGGGCAACTACGACGACGTCAACCGCTTCTGCTCCGAGCTCATCGGCGACTCGGCGGGCGAGGGCTGGGGCTTCGTCAACGTCAACCTGCGGCCGTACTACGCCGAGGGCTCCAAGACGCTGGCGTACGAGATCTGCGAGCAGCTCGGCTGGCGGCTCCCGGACCAGCTGGTGGTGCCCATCGCCTCCGGCTCGCAGCTCACGAAGATCGACAAGGGGCTTCAGGAGCTGATCAAGCTCGGGCTGGTCGAGGACAAGCCGTACAAGATCTTCGGTGCGCAGGCCGAGGGCTGCTCGCCGGTGTCCGTCGCCTACAAGGCCGGCCACGACGTCGTCCGCCCGCAGAAGCCGGACACCATCGCCAAGTCCCTCGCCATCGGCAACCCGGCCGACGGTCCGTACGTCCTCGACATCGCGCGCCGCACGGGCGGCGCGGTGGAGGACGTGACCGACGAGCAGATCGTTGACGCGATCAAGGTGCTGGCCCGGACCGAGGGCATCTTCGCCGAGACGGCGGGTGGCGTGACGGTCGGTGTGACCCGCAAGCTGATCGAGAACGGTCTCCTCGACCCGACCAGGACGACGGTGGTCCTCAACACCGGTGACGGTCTCAAGACGCTGGACGCGGTGGCGGGTACCGGGCTCACGGCGACGATTCGTCCGAACCTGGAGTCGTTCCGCGAGGCTGGTCTCGCGTAACAGATCGTCGTCCGCCCGCGGGCCGGTGGGGCTGGTAGCGCCACGCGGCCGAGCCGCACGTCGACACAGCCCACGCGCCCCTGAGGCCGTTCACCCGACCGGAGGTCACCCGTCATGAGCGTCACCGTCCGCATCCCCACCATCCTCCGCACCTACACGGGCGGCCGGGCCGAGGTCCCGGCGGAGGGTGCGACCCTCGCCGAGGTCATCGCCGACCTGGAGAAGAACCACACCGGTATCGCCGCGCGCGTGCTGGACGACCAGGGCAAGCTGCGCCGGTTCGTCAACGTGTACGTGAACGACGACGACGTCCGCTTCGAGCAGGGGCTGGAGACGGCGACCCCGGACGGCGCCGGCGTCTCGATCATTCCGGCCGTCGCGGGCGGCTGACCCGCGGTCAGTACCCGCCGGTAGTAACCGTCGGTAACAGTGATTACCGAGAGTTCATCGAATTGCCCCCTCCGTAAGAGAAGCGGAGGGGGCAATTCAGTGTGATTGAGCGCGGTACAGTTGGGGAACGCGCCGCCTTTCGCATGCCGAACGCATATGAGTTCCGGCTTCGCATGCGATGAGAAGTAGCCAAAGTGTGCAGGTATTTTGCGCCTTTCGTTCCCTTTGTGGGGCCCGACTTGCCCTGAATCCGGGCGAATTCTCACCATATTCCGGACCGTCGACGTCCAGAATTCTCGTCCGATTGACCTGTTGCAGAGGGCAGTTGGACAGATACATTCGGCCGCGGTCGACGCGTTCCGGCGCACGCCCCCAACCAACTGGGGGGTGAGGTCTGACCCGGGTCCGCGAAGTGTGGATCTGTGCAAGGGCCAGTAATAGGGGAGTTAGGCATGGCTCAGGGCACCGTCAAGTGGTTCAACGCGGAGAAGGGGTACGGCTTCATCGCGGTCGACGGTGGTGCGGACGTCTTCGTCCACTACAGCGCGATTCAGATGGACGGCTACCGCACCCTGGAAGAGGGCCAGCGGGTCGAGTTCGAGATCTCGCAGGGCCAGAAGGGCCCGCAGGCCGACATGGTTCGCGTCACCGCCTGAACATTTTCAGCGAAGGGCCCGCATCCCGACGGGGATGCGGGCCCTTCGTGCTGCCCGGCCGCGCCGTCCGTGCCGCTCCGGCGGGGTGTGGCGCCCCCCTTCCGTGTGCCGCGTACGCCTTCCCTCCGTTCGCCCGGGGGTGTTCGCGGGCGGCTGAGAGCCGCCCGGCTTCCCCCGAGGCGCTTGCACTCGGCAGGGGCGAGTGCTAATCATTGGCGTTAGCACTCTGAAGGTGAGAGTGACAACGAAGGACCGGGTCGGTGAGGCCCGCAGGCCGGGTGGGGCAAGGAACCACGAGGCGTGCGAGCCGTCCGTCGCGGGCGCGGGCGCGGTCCGAAGGAATCACCCCCAGTCCTGGAGGGACCACTTCACATGGCCAAGATCATCGCGTTCGACGAGGAGGCGCGGCGCGGCCTCGAGCGCGGCATGAACCAGCTCGCGGACGCCGTCAAGGTGACCCTCGGCCCCAAGGGCCGCAACGTCGTCCTCGAGAAGAAGTGGGGCGCCCCCACGATCACCAACGACGGTGTCTCCATCGCCAAGGAGATCGAGCTCGAGGACCCGTACGAGAAGATCGGCGCCGAGCTGGTCAAGGAAGTCGCCAAGAAGACGGACGACGTCGCCGGTGACGGTACGACCACCGCGACCGTTCTCGCCCAGGCGCTGGTCCGCGAGGGTCTGCGCAACGTCGCCGCCGGCGCCAACCCGATGGCCCTGAAGCGCGGTATCGAGAAGGCCGTCGAGGCCGTCTCCGCCGCCCTGCTGGAGCAGGCGAAGGACGTCGAGACCAAGGAGCAGATCGCCTCCACGGCCTCCATCTCCGCCGCCGACACCCAGATCGGCGAGCTCATCGCCGAGGCCATGGACAAGGTCGGCAAGGAAGGCGTCATCACCGTCGAGGAGTCCCAGACCTTCGGTCTGGAGCTGGAGCTCACCGAGGGTATGCGCTTCGACAAGGGCTACATCTCGGCGTACTTCGCGACCGACATGGAGCGTATGGAGGCCGTCCTCGACGACCCGTACATCCTGATCGCGAACTCCAAGATCTCCAACGTCAAGGACCTGCTCCCGCTCCTGGAGAAGGTCATGCAGTCGGGCAAGCCGCTGCTGATCATCGCCGAGGACGTCGAGGGCGAGGCCCTGTCGACCCTGGTCGTCAACAAGATCCGCGGCACCTTCAAGTCCGTCGCGGTCAAGGCCCCGGGCTTCGGTGACCGTCGCAAGGCCATGCTGAACGACATCGCCATCCTCACCGGCGGCGAGGTCATCTCCGAGGAGGTCGGTCTCAAGCTCGAGAACACGACCGTCGACCTGCTGGGCAAGGCCCGCAAGGTCGTCATCACCAAGGACGAGACCACCATCGTCGACGGCGCCGGCTCCTCCGAGCAGGTCGCGGGCCGCGTGAACCAGATCCGCGCCGAGATCGAGAACAGCGACTCCGACTACGACCGCGAGAAGCTCCAGGAGCGCCTGGCCAAGCTCGCGGGCGGCGTGGCCGTCATCAAGGCCGGTGCCGCCACCGAGGTGGAGCTCAAGGAGCGCAAGCACCGCATCGAGGACGCCGTCCGCAACGCGAAGGCGGCCGTCGAGGAGGGCATCGTCGCCGGTGGTGGCGTGGCCCTGCTCCAGGCCTCCCAGGTCTTCGAGAAGCTCGAGCTGGAGGGCGACGAGGCCACCGGTGCCGCCGCCGTCAAGCTGGCGCTCGAGGCCCCGCTGAAGCAGATCGCGGTCAACGCCGGCCTCGAGGGCGGCGTCGTGGTGGAGAAGGTGCGCAACCTGACCCCGGGCCACGGCCTGAACGCCGCGACCGGCGAGTACGTCGACCTGGTCGCCGAGGGCATCATCGACCCGGCCAAGGTGACGCGCTCCGCGCTGCAGAACGCCGCGTCGATCGCCGCGCTGTTCCTCACCACCGAGGCCGTCATCGCCGACAAGCCGGAGAAGTCCGCGGCCCCGGCCGGCGGCGGCATGCCGGGCGGTGACATGGACTTCTGATCCTTCGAAGCCTCCGGGGCTTTCGAGGATCGGTCCGGTCCGTTCGTACCGAGGGCGGCACTCCCTGTTCCGACAGGGGGTGCCGCCCTCGGGCGTTCCCCCGCACCGGTGGCCGTGTCCCGAGGGCCGCATGACCCTTTGGTCGGGCGCCCCTCCGCAGCAACTTGTCACCGCAAACGGCGAATGGGGTAAAAGCGATATCTCGCCAATGGGGGGTCTGGTCATCCTCCCTGGAGCGGTCACCGCGAACGCGGTGACCGCTCCAGCGCGAGGAAGGCTCCCCAGCGGGCGAAAAACCCTCACGACCCGGCGCCGGGTCGTCGCCGCGGTCGTCGCGACCGCCGCCGTGGGAAGCGGTGCCGTCCTGCCCGCCGAGAACGGCTACGCCGTCCGCGTCAGCGCGGCCGGGGCGAGGAGCCTCGCGGCGGATCCGGCCGTCGCGTACGTCGAGAAGGACCAGAAGGTCGGCCTCGACGCGACGCAGGTCAACCCCCCTCGGGGGCTGGACCGGATCGACCAGCCCAGGCTTCCGATCGTGGCGGTGCGCGTGCTCGGCGGCGACGGTTCCGGCACGACCTCGGGCGTCATCGCGGGCGTGGACTGGGTCTCTTCGCACCGCGTCCGGCCCGCGGTCGCCAACCTGTCGCTCGGCGGCGGCACCAGCACCGCGCTGGACGCCGCGGTGAGCAGCTCCATCGCCTCCGGCGTCACGTACGCCGTGGCCGCAGGCAACGCGAACGCCGACGCCGCGAACACGTCACCCGCCCGCGTGGGCGCCGCGATCACCGTCGGCGCCGGCACCAGTGCCGACTACCGGGCCGGTTACTCCAACTACGGCTCGGTCCTGGACCTGTTCGCCCCCGGATCCTCGATCCCCGCCGGCCGGCACACCGGCGACACCGCCACGGTCACCCTCTCCGGCACCTCGATGGCCACCCCGCATGTCGTGGGCGCCGCGGCCGGCTACCTCGCTTCCCATCCCACCGCGAGCCCGGCGACCGTGCGCGGCGCCCTCGTCGGCGGAGCGACGATCGGAGTGTTGCGCAACATCGGTACGGGTTCGCCCAACAGGCTCCTCAGGGTCGTTCCCTAGCCGTACCGGGGGTTCCCGGCGGCCCGTGACCCTTGAGGTCCGCGCCGTGTCCGGGATCACAGGGGCCCTCGGCGGGAGGGTGGAATGGCGGGGGCGGCCGGGCGGTTGACGTCGGCGGGCGGTCGATGCGCATGCACATACCGCTCGGAACGCCCGACCGTCCGCACACCCCACACCGCCCGACGTCCGAACGACATCTCCGAGGAGCCCCCTGCCGTGACCGCCACGCCCGCCGCACCCTCCCGCGCCGCCGAGATACTCGGCCGGCCCGTCCAGCTCAACGGCCTGACCGTCCCGAACCGCATCGCGATGGCGCCCATGACGCGCATGTTCTCCCCGGGCGGCATCCCCGGCGCGGACGTCGTGTCGTACTACGCCCGCCGCGCCGCCGCCGGGGTGGGTCTGATCGTCACCGAGGGCACGTACGTCGGCCACGAGTCGGCCGGGCAGAGCGACCGGGTGCCGCGCTTCCACGGCGAGGAGCAGCTGGCGGGCTGGGCGAAGGTCGCCGAGGCGGTGCACGCGGCGGGCGGGACGATCGTGCCGCAGCTGTGGCACATCGGCATGGTCCGCGAGCAGGGCGATCCGCCCTTCCCGCAGGCCCCCGCCGTCGGCCCGTCCGGACTGCGCGTCGACGGCACTGAGGGCACCGGCAAGGCGATGACCCGGCGTGACCTGGACGACGTCATCGGCGCGTTCGCCGAGGCCGCCGCGGCCGCCGAGCGCATCGGCTTCGACGGCGTGGAGATCCACGGCGCCCACGGGTACCTCATCGACCAGTTCCTGTGGGCGGGCACCAACCGCCGCACGGACGCCTACGGCGGCGACCCGGTCGCCCGGACCAAGTTCGCGGCGGAGATCGTCGCGGCGGTCCGCGAGACCGTCTCGCCCGAGTTCCCGGTCCTCTTCCGCTACTCGCAGTGGAAGCAGGACGCCTACGACGCGAGGCTCGCCGAGACCCCGGAGGAACTGGAGGCGATCCTCACCCCGATCGCCGCGGCCGGCGTCGACGCCTTCCACGCCTCCACCCGCCGTTACTGGCTGCCGGAGTTCGACGGCTCCGACCTCAACCTCGCGGGCTGGACGAAGAAGCTCACCGGCAGGCCCGTCGTCAGCGTCGGCTCGGTCGGCCTCGACGGCGACTTCATCAAGGGCTTCCAGGGCGAGGGCTCCCCGGTCAAGGGCATCGACGAACTCCTGGACCGTCTGGAGCGCGACGAGTTCGACCTGGTGGCCGTCGGCCGCGCCCTCCTCCAGGACCCGCAGTGGGCGGCCAAGGTACTCTCCGGCCGCTTCGACGAGCTGAAGCCGTTCGACGCGGCGGCGCTGCGCACGCTGAGCTGAGAACGGCGGCCCACCCCCCAAGTGCTGGGTGGAGTCCGGGAGACGCGGATCATTCATCTCCCGGACACCCACCTGGAGCGCTCCGGCGCCCCGGGCGCCAGGGGGCGCCGGCGCCACCCTTCACACCCGCGGCCACGGGCCCATGGCCGGAACGCTCGCGCCCGGCACTTTCCCCCTCCACCGCCCGTTCCACCGGCAGCCCGCCTCATGAGGAGTGATCGATGACGACAGTCGACGCCGGACCCGTGGTGCGCACCGCCGCCGGAGCCGTCCGCGGACGCCGGGAGGACGACCTCACCGTGTTCCGCGGCATACCCTTCGCCGCGCCCCCGGTCGGAGCGGCCCGTTTCCGGGCCCCGCGCCCGCCCGTGCCCTGGGAGGGCGTCCGGGAGGCGTACGCCTTCGGACCGCCGCCCCCGCAGGAAGCGGGCATCCAGGGCCGTACCGGCGTCCTGGACGCGCCCACGGGCGACGACTGGCTGACGGTGAACGTCTGGACGCCGGACGCCCGGTCCACGACCCCTCGCCCGGTGATGGTCTGGATCCACGGCGGCGCCTACAAGCTCGGCCACTCCGGCAGCCCCGGCTACGACGCCCAGCATCTCGCCCGCGCCGGTGACCTGGTCGTCGTCACCCTGAACTACCGCGTCGGCATCGAGGGTTTCGCCCGGATCGAGGGCGCGCCCGCCAACCGGGGGCTGCTCGACCAGGTCGCCGCGCTGGAGTGGGTGCGGGACAACATCGCGGCGTTCGGCGGGGACCCGGGCCGGGTCACCGTCTTCGGGGAGTCCGCGGGCGCCGGATCGGTGGCGGCGCTGCTGGCCATGCCGGGCGCGCGGGGCCTGTTCGGGCGGGCGATCGCGCAGAGCGTGCCCGGCACGTACTTCTCCGACGAGCTGGCCCGTGACCTCGCCGCCGCCATCGCCGCCGAGGCCGGACTGCGCCCGACGGCCGCCGACCTGGCCACGGTCGACCCGCGCGAGCTGACCGAGGCGGGGGCGGCACTCGCGGCGAAGATGGCGCAACGGGTGGACCGGTGGGGGCAGGTCGCGCCCACCGTCACCCCGTTCTCGCCCGTCGTCGACGGCGAGGTCCTGCCGGTGACGCCCTGGCAGGCGCTGGCGGCCGGTGCGGGCCGGGACGTGGAGCTGGTCGTCGGGCACAACGCGCAGGAGTACCGGCTCTTCGTGGTCCTGGCCGGGCTCCTGGGCAAGGTGACCGAGGAACAGGCGACGGGCGTCCTGCGCCTGTTCGCACCGGGCGGCGGGGAGGCGGGGGAGCGTGCTTACCGGGCGGCCCATCCGCAGGCCGGGCCGGGCGAGCTGTTCGAGCGGGTGCAGTCCGACTGGCTGTTCCACATGCCGTCCCTGCACCTGGCCGAGGCGCAGGTCGCGGGCGGCGGGCGGGCCCACGTCTACGAGCTGACCTGGCCGGCCCCCGGGATGGGCGGTGTCCTGGGCGCCTGCCACGGCCTGGACATCCCGCTGCTGTTCGGCACCTACCAGGCGGACCTGGGGAACCTGCTGTTCGCGGGCGCGGAGGTGACGGAGGAGGCGAGGGCGCTGTCGTCCCGTATGCGCGAGTCCTGGACGGCGTTCGCGAGGACGGGCGACCCGGGCTGGCCGGCGTACGACACGCGGCGGCTGGTGCAGGTGTTCGACGCGGAGCCGGAGGTCCGCCCGTACCCGGAGGAGACGGCCCGCCGCCTCTGGGAGGGCCATGACTTCCCGCCGCTGCCCCTGCTGACGCCCTGACGTAGTGATCACGAGCGGTGACCACGCTCGTGATCACTCCACCTA
The DNA here is from genome assembly GCF_043080745.1 of Streptomyces sp. NPDC014995. Classification (NCBI taxonomy): domain Bacteria; kingdom Bacillati; phylum Actinomycetota; class Actinomycetes; order Kitasatosporales; family Streptomycetaceae; genus Streptomyces; species Streptomyces sp. NPDC014995. The sequence goes on along the minus strand of NZ_JBIBVX010000012.1, from coordinate 180,223 downwards.
GAGATTGCCGAGGGGTTCGATGTCGACCTTCAGCGGGGTGCCCCAGACGCGCAGGACCTCGTAGTCGGTGAACTCGTGCACCAGCCGGTAGGCCATGGCGGGCCGGGAGCCGCGCCGCAGTGCGGCGAGGTACAGCTCGGCCTCGCGCCGGTCGCGGCGGGGCGTGCCGCACAGCTGCCATTCCTGGCCGTTCCACAGTTCCGGCAGCCAGCGCTGCTGGGGCTGGGGGCGGTCGCCGCGGGTGCCGTAGCGGGAGGGAGCGGTGCGGGGCGCCGTCTGCGGGGCGGGGCCGTTGAACTCGGCGCGCCGGGCCGCTCGCCGACGCGTCTCGCACAGCAGGCACAGGTCGGGGGCGCCTTCGTCGACGGGCCCGTTCGGATGCTCGGCGCAGCGGGTCGCGGGGGCGGCGCCGTCGACGCTCTCCTCCAGCAGCTCCAGGGCGCGCCGCAGATCGGCCTTGACCTCGTGCAGCTTGGCGTCCGGGGTGTCCGCGGTGAGGGCGTCGCCGTGCTCACCGAGGAGGCGGAGGGCACGGCCCAGGTGGGTGAGCTGGGCGTGGTTCATGTCGGTCGGCGTCATCCTTGGGTTCTCGGTGCCGAGGTGATGTCCACCGGGGACGGCGGCTCGACGGTTGCCCCCCAAGGGTAGGACGGGACCGCCGGCAGCGCCGGGGGACGGCGGCCACGGCGCGGGCAGGGGGCGGCCGACGCGGACCCGGGGCCTTCGTCACCCGGACCGCGAAGGCGCCGGGTCACCGGAGGGACCGCCGGAAGCGGTGGACGCCGCCGCGCGGTCGGGGACACCGAGGACGTACGTCACGGCGAAGCCGACCGCGTAGCCCGTCAGCAGCCCGCCCGCGTAGATCGCGAGCAGCGTCCCCCAGCCCTGGTTCCCGGCCAGCAGGGGGAACAGGGCCCAGCCGGACGGGCCGATCGCCGTCGCGCCCACCTGGTCGCCGAGCATCGCGAAGAAGCCGACGAAGGCCCCGCCGGCCGCCCCGCCCACGCAGGCCGTGAGGAAGGGCCGGCCCAGCGGGAGGGAGACGCCGTAGATCAGGGGTTCGCCGACGCCCAGCAGGCCCGCCGGGAGCGCCGACCTGATCGTCGTACGCAACGACGTGTCGTGGCGCAGCCGGACGTAGACCGCGAGCGACGCGCCGACCTGGCCCGCGCCCGCCATCGCCAGGATCGGGAGCAGCACGGTGTAGCCCTGCTGCTCGATGAGGGTGGTGTGGATGGGGATGAGGGCCTGGTGCAGGCCCAGCATCACCAGCGGCAGGAACAGGCCGCCCAGGACCAGGCCGGCGAAGGCGCCCGTCGTCACGAGCAGCCAGTTCGCGGCCGTGCCGATGGCCGAGGAGACCGCGCCGGCCGCGTACATGAGGCCGTACAGCGTGGCGAGGCCCGCGACGAGGACGGTCAGGGTCGGGGTGAGGAGCACGTCCAGCGTGTCCGGGATCCGGCCGCGGCACGCCCTCTCCACGTACGTCGCCAGCAGCGCGGCCGCCAGCGCGCCGAGGACTCCGCCCTGGCCCGGGGCGAGCGTCACCCCGAACGCGGTGACCTTCGCCACCCCCGGATACACGACGATCGCCGCGACCGCGCCGCCGAGCACCGGCGTGCCGCCGAACTCCTTCGCCGTGTTGTGTCCGACGAAGACGGCGATCAGCGCCATGAAGCCGGAGGCGACGGCGGCCAGCGCGGGCGTCAGCCACGGCAGCAGGCCGGCGTTGACCAGCAGCCCGTTCACGCCGGCGAGGACCCCGCAGCCGATCAGGGCCGGGATGAGCGGGACGAAGACGGCGGCGACGCGGCGCAGGGCGGCCTTGACCGGGGTCGCGTTGCGCCGCCTGCGCTCCGCCCGCAACGCGGCTCCCCGGGCGGCCAGTTCCGCGGCGGCCGTCGGCCCGGCCACCAGCCCCTCGAACGCGGCCGTCACCTTCGTGACCACACCCGGCCCGAGCACCACCTGGTAGAGGCCGTCGGCCACGACGACCCCGAGCACCCCGGGCAGCGCCCGCAGCGCCTCCTCGTCCGCCCGGGACGGATCGGCCAGGCCCAGCCGCAGCCGGGTCATGCAGTGGGCGACGGAGGTGACGTTCGCGGGGCCGCCGACCAGGGGGAGGATCGCGGTGGCCGTGGCAAGGGGATCGGTAGGCACCCCCCGAGCGTGCGGCTCAGGGCCGCGCCACGGCGAGCGCGGCGCGCAGATGACCGCCGGACTCCTCCAGAAGGCGGGCGGCCGTCGGCCCGTCCACCCCCGCGAGCAGCACCAGGATCGCGTCCTTCACCTCGCCGTCGGTGGCCGAGAGGGCGTTCTCGACCTCCTCGTCGCCCGCCCCCGTCGCCAGCGAGACGATCCGCCGCGAACGGGCCCGCAGCTTCTCGTTGGAGGCACGGACGTCGACCATCAGGTTCCCGTACGTCTTGCCCAGCCGGATCATCGTGATCGTCGACAGCATGTTCAGCACCAGCTTCTGCGCCGTGCCCGCCTTCAGCCGGGTCGACCCGGTGAGCAGCTCCGGCCCGGCGACGACCTCGATGCCGTGCTCGGCGGCCGCCGCCAGCGCACTGCCCGCGTTGCACGCCAGCCCGACGGTCAGCGCGCCCCGCGAGCGAGCGTACGCCACCGCCCCGAGCGCGTACGGCGTACGCCCGGACGCCGAGATGCCGACCACCGTGTCGTCGGGGGTCAGCGCCAGCGCCGCCAGGTCGGCCTGCGCCAGCTCCCGGGAGTCCTCGGCCCCCTCGACCGAGGTGACCACGGCCTCCGGGCCGCCCGCGATGAGCCCCACCACCTGCCCCGGGGCGGTGTTGAAGGTGGGCGGGCACTCGGAGGCGTCCAGGACGCCCAGGCGACCCGCGGTGCCCGCACCGGCGTAGATCAGCCGCCCGCCCCGCGCCATCCGCTCGGCGATGGCGTCGATGGCGGCGGCCACGGCCGGCAACCGCTGTGCGACGGCGGCGGGTACGGCGGTGTCCTCGCCGTTCATGAGACGGGCGATCTCGAGGGTGGACAACCGGTCGATCTCGGCGAGGTCGGGACGGAAGGCCTCGGTGGTGAGGGAGTCCAGTTGGGAGAGGAGGTCGTGGGGGCGGGAGGCGGAGGTCATGGGAGGCGGCTCTTTCCGGTTCTTTCCAACGTGGGTCGTGCGGGCGGCCCGGGGGCGCGGAACTGTATGGATATGCGGCTCCGCCGCGTGGACGCGACGAGCCACGACGGCGCCGCGCCCGTCCGCGAACGATCAGCCCCACGGTCTGCGGCCCACGGCCGCCTACCGGTGCCGGTGAGCCAACGCCTCGTAGCTCGCGGCCAGCGCCGGCGCGGCCGTCTCGTACGTCCGCTGGGCCACCCCCACGAACAGACAGTCCACCACCAGCAACTGCCCCGTACGCGACGACATGGCCGCGGGCCGCAACTCGCTCTCCCGCGCGGTGGACGTCGTCAGCACGTGATCCGCGTACTGCGTGACCGCCCCGCCGGGCCGCCCGGTGAGGGCGACGGTCGTCGCGCCCCGTTCGAACGCCACCCGCAACGGCTCGATGACGTCCCCCGTCGACCCGGAGTGCGTGATGGCGACGGCGACGTCACCCGCCCGCAGCTGCACGGCGTTGGTCACGGCGAGGTGCGGATCGCTGTGGGCGTGGGCGATGAGCCCTATCCGCAGCAGTTTCTGGACGAGGTCCTGGGCGACCAGCCCGGACGCGCCGATGCCGTAGACGTCGGTCCGGCGGGCGGCGGCCACCGCCTCGACCGCCGCGCCGAGTTGGACGGTGTCGAGACCGGCGGCGGTGTCGGCGAGGGTCCGCTGCTCGTCGTGGGCGAGTTTGGCGACGACGTCGGCGAGGGGGTCGTCGACGGCGATGTCGGTGGTGAGGGCGGGCGCGCGGCCGGACTTCTGGTGCGCCGCGAGGCCGGCGAGGGCGAGGCGCAGGTCGCGGTAGCCGGGGTAGCCGAGGAGGCGGGCGGTGCGGACGACGGTGGCCTCGCTGGTGCCGGTCCGCTCGGCGAGGCCGGTGACCGTGAGGGCGGCGCAGCCGGCGGGGTCGCCCGCGACGGCTTCGGCGACGCGCTGCATGGAGCGGGTCATGGAGGGGCCGAGCGTGCGGATCTTCGAGGCCAGGGCGGAGGCCGCGGCGCCGCCGAAGGTTTCCTTCACGTCCCGGGTCACCAAGGAAAGCTATTTTCGGTTCGGCGCCGGGGTCAAGAGTGCGCACAATGGGGACATGGATCCCTCCGGCAACCCCATCAGCCCTCTGGAACAGGCGCTGCACGCGGCCCGTGCCCTCGTGCTCGCCGACCTGGCCGCGGGCGAGGTGGCCGCGGCGGACGTGGTGTCCATGGTCGAGGAGTCCGTCGTCCAGCGGCGGTGGTGGGTCGAGCAGTGGCCGGACGGCATGGCCTTCGTCGCCGGGCTGGTGGCGCAGGACGTGCAGGACGCGCTGCTGGAGCGGTACGGGCGCTGGCCGCTGTGTCCGGTCTGCGGCTCCGGCGATCCGCACGCCCTCGACGTCGAGCCGGAACTGGGGCCCGATCCGCACTGGGTGTGCCACAAGGCGGGCGTGAAGGTCGCGGCGGTGGGCGCGCTCGGCTCGGCGACCGGCGGGATGCCGTCCTCGTGAGGCGCGCGTGACGATCTACATCGACCCGCCGAACTGGCCGGGGCACGGACGCATGTGGTCCCACCTCGTCAGCGACGTCTCCTACGAGGAACTGCACGTCTTCGCCGAGAAGTTGGGGGTCCCGAGGCGGGCCTTCGAGCGCGACCACTACGACGTGCCCTCGCACGCGTACGCGGACGCGGTGGCGGCCGGCGCGGTCGAGGTGAGCAGCCGGGAGGTGGTGCGGCTGCTGCACGGGGCGGGGCTGCGCCGGCGCAAGGGCGGCGGCCGGGCGGGCGGCGGCGGCCGGGCGGACGGCGTCAGTCGCTGAACACCGGCTCCATCGTGTGCCACCAGGCGGCGAGGCTCGCCTGGTCGGGGCCGGTGATCTGCACGAGCGTGGGCCGGTCGTAGTAGCTGCAGAGGAAGACGTACTGCCCCGAGGTCGCCAGGTAGCAGACCACGTCGCCGGCCGCCAGCTCGGGGCTGTCGTTCTCGGCCCAGCTGCCGTACACGTTGGTCTGCGTCTCGCAGTCGCCCATCTGGACGCGGGAGGCGTAGTGCTGGAAGACGGCGTCCCGGGCGCTCTTCGTCGGGTACGTCACGACGCTCGCCTTGCCGGTGTGGGCGACGCCGTACTCGTCGGTGGTGGTCACCGTGCAGAACAGGGCGGCGTCCGAGCCGGGCCACGAGGTGCGCGTGCAACTGTCGCGCGACCACTGCTCGCTGTTGAGCGAGTCGCGCAGGTCGTGCTCGGCGGAGGTGAGGCCGTCCGTGCCGCCGTCGTCGCCGGAGGTGCCGCCGGAGTCGGACGTGCCCCCGTCCGACGTACCGCCGTCGGTGGTGCTCCCGTCGGTGGAGCTCCCGTCGGTGGTGGCGCCCTCCGAGGCGCCTCCGGTGTCGGACGTGCCCCCGTCGTCGGTGGTCCCCTCGGAGTCGGTGCCTCCGCCGGTGTCCGTGCCTCCACCGCTGTCCGTGCCGCCCGTGTCGGTGGAGCCGCCGATGCTCGTCGTGCCGCCCGAGCCGGAAACGTGGCCGGAGTCGTCCGCCTCGACGTACAGCCCGATCAGGGCGAGGGCGGTGCTGATCACCACGCCGATCACGGTCCAGCGCACGCTCCGCCGGGCCAGCCGGTGGTGGTCGGGGTCCGGGAGCGGGGGGCCGGGCGGCTCCGGTGGCGTGGACGGGCCGTGGTGACTCATGACGCTCCCCGCTTCCCCCGACGTACACGGACCCGCGCGCGGCGGCACGGCCGTACGGAATTATCGGGAAGGGGGCGGGGCCGCGGGAGGCGAAAGCACGAGGATGGGCCCCGCATACGCCAGGTCGCGGCCGCCCGCGCAGCTCATACGCGTAGATCTTCTCGCCCACCTCGGCCGCCAGTGCGATGCGCGGCGCTCCGTGTGCGAGGTGCGGGTGGGGCGCGTGCGTCAGCGCGTCAGCAGGTCCAGCTCGCCCCGCAGGTTGTAGCGCGCCGTCGCCTCCCACTCCCGCGCGCCGTGCGGGGTGCGGAACAGGCGGGGCAGGGCGAGGAGCTGACGCAGGATCGCCGCGCGGCCCTCGCGGAAGGCCTCGTTCGGGACGAAGTGGTACTCCGCGCGGACGGCGGCCGTGTACGCGGCGTACGCCGACGGCGGTGCGGCCAGGATCGCGAGGTCGGCGTCGCACAGGACCTGGCCGTCGCGGTCGTCGCCGCCCGGGTCGTGGGTGACGGTCAGCCGGACCAGACGGGCGACCTCGGCGGTCTTCGCGTCGGGCAGGCCGGCCTCGGGCAGGGCGCGTTCGGCGAGGCGGGCCGAGCGCTCCTCGTTCTCGGAGCGGTCGGGCAGGTAGACCGCGTCGTGGAACCAGGCGGCCAGCCGGACGACGTCCGGGTCGTCGGCGTACCCGGCCAGGGTGTCGACGTGGTCCAGGACCGCGGTGAGGTGGGCGAGGGTGTGGTAGCGGCGCTGTGGTTCCCGCCAGCGGGCGAGGAGGTCGTCGGCGTAGGGGAGGGGGTTGGGGGCGGTGACGGGGGCGCGGGCCGCTTCGAGGGCCCGGGTGAAACGGGCGCGGAGGGCCGCGAGGGCGTCGGGGGCATCGGAGGTGTCGGAGGTGTCCGGGGTGTCGAAGGCATCGGCCATGGGTGCATTTTCGCGCGGGTCGTCCGGGGAGGGCGGGTGAGTCCCGGCCCGGACAGGCGTACGCTGAGATTGGACTAGACCTGTGTGGAACTGTGGAAGCCGCCGACGGACGAATGGGGTCCCATGAGCAAGCGTGCAGTCCTGGAGGTGATCGCCCTCGACGTCGAGGACGCGATCGCCGCCCGGGCCGGAGGCGCGGACCGCCTCGAGCTGGTCACCGACATGGCCGCCGACGGGCTCACCCCGCCCGTGGCGGCCGTCGCCCGGATCCGTGCCGCCGTCGACATCGACCTGCGCGTGATGCTGCGGCTGACGGACGGCTTCGCCGCAGGCGACCTCCCCCGGCTGGCCCGGGTCGCGCGGGAGCTGCGGGAGGCCGGCGCGGAGGAGTTCGTGCTGGGGTTCCTCGACCCGCAGGGCGGGGTCGACCTGGACGCCGTGGAGCGCGTGGTCGGTGAGCTGGACGGCTGCCGGTGGACCTTCCACCGGGCCATCGACCACGCGGCCGACCGGGACGCCCTGCGCAAACAACTGGACGGGTTGCCCGGCCTGGACACCTACCTCACGGCGGGATCGGCCGCCGGGGTGGACGACGGGCTCCCGACGCTGCTCGCGGAGGCGGCACGGCGCGGGGAGCAGGGCTACGAGCAGCGGGTTCTCGTGGGCGGCGGGCTGCGGCTGGATCACGTACCGGCCTTGAAGGCCGGTGGCATCGACGCGTTCCACATCGGCGGGGCGGCCCGGCCCGGGGGCTGGGCGAATCCGGTGTCGGCGGAGGCCGTCGGGGAGTGGCGGCGCGCGCTCGACGGCGCCTGACCGGCTGCGCGGCCCTCACCGCCGGTCGCACGGCGGGTCGTAGCTCAGGTGCGGGACGTGCTTGTGCCAGAGCGCGGGTGTCAGCAGGTTCCCGGTCGCTCGGCACACGTAGTCGATGGCGGACTGGGGGGACAGCGGCAGGATCTGCACCGTCGCCTCACCGACGCCGATGAAGAGGAAGCGCCCGTCAGGGGAGAACACAGCGACGTTGGCGTAGTCGGAGGGGCCGGTCACCGCCAAGCCGTGGGCTTGCGCGTGGCCTCGCTCGTCGATGTCCCACAGCCTGAGTGTCGTGTCGTAACTGCTGCTGATCAGAGTGCGTCCGTCCGGGCTGAACGCCAGGCCGTAGACGGTGTCCGAGTGGCCTGTGAGGGGCGGGCCCACGGACGCGGGGTGCGCGCGGTCGGTGAGGTTCCACAGACGGAGCGTGCCGTCGTTGCCGGAGGCGGCGAGGGTACGGCCGTTCGGACTGAAGGCGACTGTCCTGAGCGGGTCCGCACTGGCGTGCAGGGGTGCACCCAGGGCCGACGGGTTCGTGGGCCTGGTGATGTCCCACAGGCGGAGCGTGCCGTCGTCGCCGGAGGCGGCGAGCGTGCGGCCGTCCGGGCTGATGGCCACCCGCCAGATGATGCCTGCGCGGGTCTCCAGCGGCCGTCCGAGGGGCACGGGGCGGGACGGATCGAAGACGTTCCACAGTGCGACCGTGCCGTCGCCGTTCCCGGCTGCCAGGGTGCGCCCGTCCGGGGTGAACTCGACGGCCAGAAAGTTCCCCCGCGGATTGTGGAGCGGCTCGCTCAGCGGCTTGGGCCTGGACGGGGCGGTGACGTCCCACATCCGGATGTCCGGCCCGGCCGCCACGGCGAGCGTCCTCCCGTCGGGGCTGAAGGCGACCCAGTTGACGTACGGTGTGCGGCCGCGGATCGACGCGCTGACCGGACGGGGATCGGCCGGGTCCGTGACGTCCCAGAGACGGACGGTGTTGTCCTCCGAGCCCGAGGCGAGCAGACGGCCGTCGGGGCTCACGTCGACGGTGTCGACGAAACCGGTGTGACCGCTGAGGATCGTGCGCGGGATCGTCCACAGGCGGACGGTGTGGTCGGCGCCCGCACTGGCCAGCATGCTGTCCTTCGGGTCGAAGGCCAGGGCCAGCACAGGTCCGGTGTGGCCGTTCAGGGCTTGGGTGAACTCCTGGACGGTGCCCGGATCCGTCATGTTCTCGAGTCCGATGGTGTTGTCGTCCCCGCCGTAGGCCATCAGGTGGCCGCGGTGGGAGAAGTCGACGGTGTTGACGGCGTTGTTGCTGCCCGGGGCCTCGAGCGCGACCGGCTTGGCCGGGTTCCTGACGTCCCACAGATGAGCGGCCTGATCGCTGCCGGCCACTGCCAGCGTGCCGCTGTCCGGGCTGAAGGAGACCGCCTGGGCGAAGCCCGGCAGGCCGGCCCGGAAGGGGACGTCGGTCGTCCGCCCGGCGGGCGTCGGATGCCGCAGGTCCGTCACCTTCCACAGCCGCACCGTCCCGTCGCTCCCCGCGGACGCCAGCAGCCTGCCGTCCGGGCTGAAGGCCACCCCGTTCACCTGGTCGGCGGAGGCGGGGAGAGGTTCGGCGAGTGAGGTCGGGTGCCCCGGGTCGATGACGTCCCACAGGTGGACGCGGCCGTCGTGGCCCGCCACGGCCAGGGCGCGTCCGTCCGGGCTGAAGGCGAGCGTCCTCAGGGCGCCGGTACCGTCACGGGCCGCGGTCCCCAGGTCGTCCGGGCGGCCGGGGTCGCCGATGTCCCACAGACGTACGACGCCGTCGTCGCCCGTGCTGACCAGGTGCCGTCCCCGAGGGCTGAAGGCGAGCGCCCGTATCGCGTCCGGGGAGCCTTCCAACGGGGCGCCCAGCGGCACCGGCCCGCCCGCCCGGGTGGTGTCCCACAGCCGGATCGTGCCGTCGCCGCCCGCGCTGGCCAGCGTGCGCCCGTCCGGAGCGAAGTCCACGGCGTTCACCCGGTCGGTGTGACCGCGCAGCACGGTGGCCAGGGGCACGTTCTGCGCGCTGAGCAGCCGGGTCTCCGTCGAATCGGCCGGTGACATCCGGTGCGCGACCAGATCCAGCTGGGCGGCCAGCGAGGGGTCGGTCGCGCGCAGCTGCTCGGCCTCGGCCCTGATCCGGCCGAGGATCGCGGTGTTGCGTTCCTGCTGGGCCGTGTCGCGCTGGTGGAACGCGAGGACGGCGGAGACCGCGGCGAGGACGGCCAACGCCGTCAGCCCGGCGATGACCGCCTGGCGGATCCGGCGCGTACGGTGCCGCTGCCGTACCGAGGCGGCCAGGAACGCGGACTCGAGGGGGCCGAGCCCGTCCGTTTCCTCGTCGTCGGCCAGGGCGCGGGCCTCGTCCAGCCGGTGGCCCCGGTACAGCAGTCCCGGGTCGCGGCCGGCCTCCTGCCACGCGGCGGCCGCGTCCTCCAGCCGCTGGCGGACCATGTACTGCGCGCGGTGGGCCTCGATCCACTGCCGCAGGCGCGGCCAGGCCCGCAGCAGCACCTCGTGGGTGATGGTGACCGTGTCCCGCTCCCGGGTCAGCAGCCGTCCCCGGGTGAACGTCTCGACGACCTCGGCCGTTTCGGCGGAGCGCCCGCAGCGGTCCAGCAGTTCCGCGTAGCGTGCCGGGCGACGGGTGTCGTCCGTGCCGTCGCCGAACTTGACCAGGCGCAGGAACACGGACTGCGCCGTCCGCCGGGCCCGCGGATCCAGCCGGTCGAAGCAGCGGTCCGCCGCGGCCGTCACACTGTGCGCGATGCCGCCGGTGGACTCGTAGCCGTCCACGGTGAGGACGTGGCCCGCCCGGCACAGCCAGGTGGCCCGCAGGGCGTGGGCGAGGAGCGGCAGCCGCCCGATCTCGTAGGCGTCGTCGTCGTCCGTCCCCGGGTGCGCGGGGTCCGGCTCCGGTGCGCCGAGGTCACGCAACAGGACCGGTACGAGGCCCGGTTCGACGTCCAGCCCGACCGCGCGGGCCGGATGCAGGATCACCTCACGCACGCCGGCCCGGGACAGCGGCCCCACGATCACCTGGTTGCGTTCCACCGCTTCGAGGAGCCCCGGATGGGTGGCGCAGTGGGTGTAGAAGTCCGAACGCAGGCCGAAGACGACCAGGCCGACGGGTGGTTCGCCGCCGGGGCCCAGGTCGGCCATGCGCAGGACCGCGTCCAGGAAGTCCCGCCGCTCCCGCTCGTCGGCGCAGAGCGTGAACAGTTCCTCCAGCTGGTCCACGACCAGGACCAGATGCCGTTCCGCGCCGGTCCCGCGGTCGTCCGCCGCGAGCGCGCGCCGCAGGACGGCCGGCTGCCACGGCGGCCCGTCCGGTCCGTCGCCGGGTGTTCCCCGGCCGCCGGGCACCAGCTCCGACAGGCGGGCACCGAGCTCCGCCATCGGGTGCGCGGTCGGGGTCGTCCACAGGAGCGGCCAGTGCGCCGAGCCCGGCAGAGCGCCACGGGCGACCTCGGGCAGGAGCCCCGCCCTGAGCAGTGAGGACTTCCCGGCGCCGGAAGGGGCGACGACGACCAGTGCGCCGCCCACCGCGAGGCAGGCGTCCAGCCGCACCAGCAGCTTGGCCACCAGCGCGTCCCGTCCGAAGAAGTACGGGGCCTGTTCGGCGCTGAAGGCGGCCAGACCGGGGTACGGGCACCCCTGGGAGGCCGCGGCGGTGCGGACTCGGCGGGCCGTGCGCACGCCGTCCTCGTAGTGCAGGTGCAGGTCCCGCTCCGACACGAACAGATCCCGGCGCGCCTGGTAGATCCTGGCCCGGTCCGAGGCGTGGGCCTCCAGCCGGATTCCCTCGCCGTGCGCGAGATCCTGGTCGGCGGGGTTCATGGCCCGTGAATGTGCTGGTCGCGCCCGGCCTGGTACACCCGGCCGTGTCCGGATGCCTCGGCCCGGAACTCGTGTGATCCGGTGCGGGCGCCGTCCTCGCCGCGCAGGAGCGGGGCGATCTCCTCGTCGATCAGCCGCCGCAGCTCGTCCACCAGCGCGGGGTCGTCCCGCAGCAGCGCGTCCAGGCGGGAACCCCAGGCCGCGACGAGGTGGGATTCCGCGCTCTCGTCCCCGGTGCGACGGGCCGTCAGCACACGGTCCCGTGACTCCACGAGCGCCGCGTCGACCCTGCCCGCCTGGCGGGGGCGGATACGGCGCCACCAGGTGACGAGAGCCGTTCGAGCCTGCTGCCATGCGTCGGTGGTCATGGCCCCCACCAAGGCCGTGGCTGCCGACGATACGATCGCATCCATCGCCATCAACCCTGTTTTGTCCTGCCTCTTACCCAATGTACTCGTTGGTGGATATGGGAGGCAGTTTCGTTGAAGCCTGAAAGACGGGAGGGGTGCGGCGGCCGAACCGGTCAGGTGAGCTGGGCCGGCAGGGGTGCCGTGTGGGTGACGATCAGGCCCGAGACGGCTCGGGTCAGGGCGACGTACAGGCGGCGCAGGCCGGTGCGTTCGTCCGGTTCGCCGTCGACCACGGCCCGGGGTTCGTCGAGGACCACGTAGTCGTACTCCAAGCCCTTGGCCAGGGACGCCGGGACCAGGGTCAGACGGGTTTCCCGGGTCGTCTCCTCGCCGGGGGCGAGATACGGGATTCCGGCCGCCGTGAGTGCCTCGGCCAGAGCGGGGACGCGTGCGTCGGCCGCGATCAGGCCCGTCGAGCCCTCGTTGCGCAGCAACTCCTCGCAGGCGGCGACGACTTCGGCGGTGTCGCCGACCGGGCGCAGGTCGAAGAAGCCCGGGTTCTCACGGACCGACGCGACCGGGGTCAGGCCCGGGGCGATGTGCGGGAGCAGGCGGGAGGCGTAGGTGATGACGTCCGTCGGGACGCGGAAACCGGCCGTCAGTTCCTCGACCGCCGCGTCGGGCTTGCCGAGGTGGGCCAGGGCCTCCTGCCAACTCCGGGTCGCCCACGGCGTGGTGCCCTGTGCCAGGTCGCCGAGGACGGTCGCGCTGCCGGTGGAGCAGCGGCGGCCGACGGCCCGGTACTGCATGGGGGACAGGTCCTGTGCCTCGTCCAGCACCACGTGCCCCAGCGAGTGCGTACGCTCCACCAGGTCCGCCGCCTCGTCGATCAACACCGCGTCCGCGGCCGACCACTTGGCGGCCTTCACCGACCGCACCGGCTTCGCCCACAGGATCGTCTTCCGCTCGTCCTCGGTGAGGATCCCCTCCGCGTGCAGGGCGAGGAAGTCCGCGTCCGTGAGCAGGCGCAGCACCAGTTTCGCCGGATCGACGGCCGGCCAGACCGCCCTGACCGCCGCCTTCACCGCGCTGTTGCGGGCGACGGCGTCCTGCACCCGGTCGTCCGGCGCCTCCCCGGCCCGCTCCATCTGCACCAGCACGGCGTGCGCGATGCGCTGCGGCAGGGCGGCGCGGGCGGCGCCGTAGCGGATGCCCCGGTCCTGCAACTCCCGGACGATGTCCTGGAGTTCGTACGCCGGGACGCGCCAGCGGCGGGAGCCGCGCACGACCACGACCGGCTCGGTGGGCGGCGTGACGTGGGAGTGGACGGCCCGGCGCAGCACCTCCGCCATCCGGGCGTCGCCCTTGACGACGGCGGCCGCCGCGTCGTCCGTGCCCCGCACCTCCACGTGCGCGACCAGGTCGTCGACCGTGGACTGGCGCACCGTCAGTTCGCCCAGCGCGGGCAGCACCTGTTCGATGTAGTGGAGGAAGGACCGGTTCGGCCCGATGACCAGCGTCCCGGTGCGGGCCAGCCGCTCGCGGTGGGCGTAGAGCAGGTACGCGACGCGGTGCAGGCCGACGGCCGTCTTCCCGGTCCCCGGGCCTCCCTGCACGCACACGCTGCCCGACAGCCCCGACCGTACGATCTCGTCCTGCTCCGGCTGGATGGTCGCCACGATGTCGCGCATCGGGCCGACACGCGGACGCTCGATCTCCCGCTGGAGCAGCTTGCTGGTGGTCGCCGCCTCGGCCGGGTCGGAGAGCCGCTCGTCCTCGTACGCGGTGAGGTCGCCGCCCGTGTACCCGAAGCGGCGGCGCAGCGCGATGTCCATCGGGTCCTTCCTGGACGCCCGGTAGAACGGCTGTGACACCGGCGCACGCCAGTCGACGACCATCGGGTCGCCGTCCGCGTCGTGCACATGCCGGCGCCCGATGTAGAAGCGTTCCCCCTCGGCGCCCTCCGCCCGCTCGGCGCCCGGTGGGTGCAGGTAGTCGAGCCGGCCGAAGAACAGCGGGGTGTCGCTGAGGTCGGCGAGCGCCTTGACGCGGTCCGCGATCTGCCGTTCCAGGATCTGGGCGTTGACCCAGTTCGCGGTGACGTCGCTGATGTCGAGGGCCTCGACGTCCTCGCGCATGGCGCGCAGCGCGGAGCGGGAGGCGCTCAGGTGGGCGCGCTCGCGGGCGAGGGGGTCGGCGGGGGAGTCGTGGGCGGGCGTGGACAAGGGGGTGCCTCCGGAGGGACCTGCGAGAGGGGCGCTGCGGGATGCCGTCCGGTTTCCGTCCGGACGGCGGCTCTCCGTGAGGGAGGCGGGCAAGAGCGGAGATTCTAGGGGGAGGGGATCGGGGGAGGCCAACGGATTTCCCGGCGCCGCGGGGACCTCACGTACGGCCGGTGGCTGTCGACCCCTAGGGGATACCGGCCTCGTCCCCAGGGGGACGCCATCCCTCCGAAGGCGTACGAACGCGGTACGCGGCTTGGCACCGCAGACCGATGCCGCGCTCGGGCCCCGGATTCCATCATGGAGTCATGAGTACAGCGACCCTCCACCCGGCCCCCGGTCGCCCGTCCGGGGCGACCTCCGTCTCCGGCATCCACCGCCACCGCCTCGGCGACGCCCTCCGCGCGGTGAGGGTCTTCGCCGGCGCCGCCTTCGACGTGATCCTGCTCGGCGAGTACGCGGAGGAGGCGGGCGTCCGCCGCAGGTGACGCGTCCGGCCGCCCCCGTGACGCAGCCCGCGTCTCAGGCCCGCGGGTGACGCGCCGGGCCGCCGACCTGTGAGGGTCCGCGCCTTGCGCCCGCGCGTGACGCGTCCGGCCGCCCGCCTGTGAGCCCGCGCCTCAGGCCCCCTCCGCCAGCAACTCGTCCGCGTCCACGATCCGGTAGGCGTACCCCTGCTCCGCCAGGAACCGCTGGCGGTGCGCGGCGAAGTCCTGGTCGATCGTGTCGCGGGCTACCACCGAGTAGAAGTGGGCCTGGTGGCCGTCGGCCTTGGGCCGCAGCACCCGGCCCAGACGCTGTGCCTCCTCCTGGCGTGACCCGAAGGTTCCCGACACCTGGATGGCGACCGTCGCCTCCGGCAGGTCGATCGAGAAGTTCGCGACCTTCGAGACCACCAGCACGCTGATCTCGCCCTCCCGGAAGGCGTCGAAGAGCTTCTCGCGCTGGGCGTTGGAGGTCTCGCCCTTGATCACGGGCGCGTCGAGGTGCTCGCCCAACTCGTCGAGCTGGTCGATGTACTGGCCGATGACGAGGATCTGCTGGCCCGCGAAGCGGCGGACGAGCGCCTCCGTCACCTTCCGCTTCGTCGCCGTCGTCGCACAGAAGCGGTACTTCTCCTCCGTCTCGGCGGTCGCGTACGCCAGCCGCTCGGAGTCGGTGAGGTTCACCCGGACCTCGACACAGTCGGCCGGCGCGATGTATCCCTGCGCCTCGATCTCCTTCCAGGGCGCGTCGAACCGCTTCGGCCCGATCAGGGAGAACACGTCCGACTCACGGCCGTCCTCGCGGACGAGCGTCGCGGTCAGGCCGAGACGGCGGCGCGCCTGGAGGTCCGCCGTGAACTTGAAGACCGGTGCCGGCAGCAGATGCACCTCGTCGTAGACGATCAGGCCCCAGTCCCGGGAGTCGAACAGCTCCAGGTGCGGGTAGACACCCTTCCGCTTCGTCGTCAGCACCTGGTACGTGGCGATCGTGACGGGCCGGATCTCCTTCTTCGTCCCGCTGTACTCGCCGATCTCGTCCTCGGTCAGCGACGTCCGCTTCACCAGCTCGTGCTTCCACTGCCGGGCGGAGACGGTGTTCGTGACGAGGATGAGGGTGGTGGACTTCGCCTGCGCCATGGAGCCGGCGCCGACCAGCGTCTTGCCCGCACCGCAGGGCAGGACGACGACCCCGGACCCGCCGTGCCAGAAGTTCTCCACGGCCTGCTTCTGGTAGGGCCGCAGCGCCCAGCCGTCCTCGGCCAGCTCGATCGGGTGCGCCTCGCCGTCGACGTACCCGGCGAGGTCCTCGGCCGGCCAGCCCAGCCTCAGCAGCGTCTGCTTGATCTGCCCGCGCTCGGAGGGGTGCACGGCGACCGTGTCCGGGTCGATGCGGGCGCCGACGAGCGGGATGATCCGCTTGGAGCGGAGGATCTCCTCGAGGACCGGCCGGTCGGTGGTCGTCAGGACCAGGCCGTGGGCCGGGTGCTTGCTCAGGGTCAGCCGGCCGTAGCGGTCCATCGTCTCGGCGATGTCGACCAGCAGCGCGTGCGGCACCGGGTAGCGGCTGTACTGCACCAGCGCGTCCACGACCTGCTCGGCGTCGTGCCCGGCCGCCCGCGCGTTCCACAGGCCCAGCGGGGTCACCCGGTAGGTGTGGATGTGCTCCGGCGCCCGCTCCAGCTCCGCGAACGGCGCGATCGCCCGACGGCAGTCGTCGGCCTGCTCGTGGTCGACCTCCAGGAGCAGGGTCTTGTCGGACTGGACGATGAGAGGTCCGTTCACGTACGTGCATCCTTCCGCGCGGGCCAAACATCCAGTGTGCCGTACGGGCCGCCGATCGGGCCGGGGCGTGGCTCACACCGTTGGCGACGGGCCGTCGGGCGGCGGTGTGCGGCGGGCCGTGCAACCCCGCACGCCGTCGGGGAGTCTTGACCGGCGGGAGCGGCGCGGTGCGCGCGGCGCGGTGAGGAGCTCGCGGTGATGTCGGCACGCAGATGGGGCACCGGCGTGGGAGCCGTCGTGGTTCTGGTGGCGACGGGGGCGTGGGTGCTGCGGCCGGTGCCCGTCGACGCACGGCTGTGGGCCGAGGTGCGGCCGGTCATCGAGGCCCGGCTGGTGGCGGAGTCCCGGGGCAGCGGGCTCGGGGAGAGCACGCCCGCCCTCCGGGCGAGGTGGTTCTGCCGGGCGGAGGCGCTGGACCTGGACGAGCGCGCGGGCGGGGTGCGGGCCGGCGTCGACACGTTCTGCATGGAGTACGGGGTGCGGGACGGCGCCCTGGTGGAGTGCAGCGGCGCGCACGTCCCGCAGGTGGTGCGGCTGCGGCGGGACACGGACGGCGGCTACCGCGTCGTTTCGCGGGAGGAGGCGCCGGACGGCGCGGGGAACGCGGAGTGGCAGGAGACCCACTTCAGCTTCTTCGCCGAATCCCGCCTCGGCGACCCCGAGTCGCCCGAGAGCCTGGAGACCGCGGCCCGCGCACACTTCCGGGTCCCCGCCGGGACCCCGGTCGAGGACTGCTGAGCCCGCGGAGAACTGCTGAGCCCGCGGAGAACTGCTGAGCCCGCGGAGAACTGCTGAGCCCGCAGAGGACTGCTGAGTGGGCCGAGGACTGCTGAGTGGGCCGAGGACTGCTGAATCGGCCGAGGACCGCCGAGTCAGTCGTCCGCCAGCTCCGCCACCCCGGTGATCCGGTGCAGCGGATACGTCCGTACCTCGTCCGCCGTGTGGTCGTACGCCGTCACGAAGCCGCCCTCCACCCGGACCGGGGCGATGACGCGCTGGGTGGCGCCCCCCTCGGCGTTGACGTAGCCGATCCACAGGGATTCGCCGGTGAGGACGGCGGCCTGCACGGTGGCGAGGGTCTCGGCGGAGCTGGTGCGGGGGAGTTCGCCGGGGGTGAGCGCGGTGGTGTCGGTGGGCTTGCGGGGGGCCGTGGAGGCGAGGTCGCCCGCCCGGATCGCGCGGATCGCCGCCGTCAGGAGGGTCGCGTCGGGGACGGGCGGGCCGTCCGGGACCGGTTCGGGGGCCGTACGGGGCGGAGTGCGGTGGGCGTGGGCGCGGGCGATCAGGACGTCACCCTCGGCGGACTCGGCGGCGGGCGCGTAGCCCAGGGAGCGCAGGCCGTCGAGGAGGGTCGCCGGGTCGGCCTGCGCCGCCAGCACGGTCGGCGCGAGGCGGCGCAGCCGCAGGGCGGCGGAGCGCTTGTCGGCGAGGATCTCGTTCAGGAGGGCGTCGTCGTCGCAGCGGACGTACGCGGAGGCCGCGCCCACGCGCAGATGGCCGTGTCTGCGCGCCACGTCGTCGATCAGGTACGCCAGCGGCTGCGGCGCCGGGGTACGGGAGTGCTCGGCGAGGAAGGCGTGCAGGTCGGAGGCGGTACGGCCGGCGTCCAGGGCGCGCCGTACGGAAGCGGGCGTGAACCGGTAGACGGTCGCGCCGCCCTTCGACTCGACGTCCGCGAGGACGCCCAGCATGTCGGCGAGCGGGCGTTGCAGCGGGCCCGGGGCCACCGCCGTCAGGTCGGCCTGGAGGAGCACGTGGTCCAGGGGTTCGGGGAGGAGGGGGGCGAGGAGGCGGGCGGCGGCCGCGGTGGCCACGGCCTGCTCGGGCGGGGAGAGGGGCGCCGGGGTGGCGGCGGTGGTGGTCGGGCGGTGGTGGACGGGCAGCTTGTCGCCGGGCCCGGCCGAGTCCTCGGGGGCGGCCTGGGGGGCGGCCTGATGACCGGGCGCGGCCGGCCGGGGGGCGGGCGGTGCCCCCAGCAGGGCGCGGCCGTGCGCCGACAGCGCGCCCCGGCCGGTCACGCCCAGCAGCTCGGCCTCCGTGAGTGTCCAGCGGGCCAGCCGGGACCGCAGGTCGTCCTCGCCCTGAGCCCCTTGCGGGCCCCGCAGCGGCCGCTCCCAGCGCAGCAGGCCGAGCACCGCCTCCGCGTTCGGCGCGCCGCCCTCCGGCAGCGCGGCCAGCAGTGTCAGCACCCGGTGCCGCACCTCCGGCGCGGCCGAACGGTCCAGCCCCGGCCCGAGCGCCGACAGCGTCCGGTCCTTCGCGTCCCGCCCGCCGACCAGCCCCGACGTCCGTGTCGCCACCAGCCACGCCTCGGCCAGCCGTGCCCACCGCTCCGCGGCCGGACGCTCCCGCCACTCGTCGTACGCCGGGGTCGCCGCGTACCGCTCGTCGGCCTCGCCGTCGGAGGCGAGCAGCCCGGCCGCGTACGCCAGCTCGACCCAGAAGGCGGCGACCGGCTCGGACACGTCCAGGGCGACGGCGGTCCGCTTCAGGTCGCGCACGCTGAGTCCGCCCGCCCGCAGCACGGCGGGGCCGCCCTCGTCCCAGTCCTTCAGCAGTTCCTCGACGGTCGCCAGCGCCGTGTACGCCTGGCCGGCCGCCGTCGCGTCCACAAGCTGTGGACGATGGGTGGCGGTCGGCTCGACGGCGGGCGGGGCCGGCTCGGGCGTGCGGTGCGCGCGGCCGGCCCGCAGGTGCAGGGCGACCTCGCGGGGCAGCACCACGGTGCCGGGCGCGGTCGGCAGCAGCAGACCCCGGTCGAGCAGCCAGCGCAGCCGGGGCGCGGGGTCGGCGGTGACCTGTCCGTACGGCGGCCCCCAGACGAGCCGCTCGAGGACCTCCAGGGAGTCGGCGGGGGCCGTGGCCAGCAGGGCCCTCATCTTCTCGCGGTCGGTGAAGAGGCCGGTCAGCGCGGCGACCGCGGACACGGAGTCGTGGGTCGACGGCAGCCCGGCCGCCGACACGATCTCCTGGATCCGGCCCGGTGACATGCCCGCGGTGGCCTCCTGCACGGACGGGCCGAGACCCGTCGGGGAGGGGTGCTGCGGGGACGGCGCCAGCAGCTCACGGGCGGTGCGGACCAGCCGCAGCCGGTCGTCGGCACCCCAGACGAGCGCCTGCTCACGCAGGGCGGCCACGGCACCGGGCAGCGCACGGGCGACGGCCTGGTCGGGCGCGTCCCCCGCCATCAGCCCCAGCAGCTCCTCGTACGTCGCCGGATCCCCGGCCACGGCCAGCGCCTCCGCCGTCTGCAACGCGAACCGGTCCAGCCGTTCCAGCGCCCGTACGACGGAGGCGCGGGTGCCGGCGCGGGTGGCGAGCTGCGTGAGGTCGGTGGGGACCGGGGTGATGAGATCGGGGCGACGGCGCAGAAGAGCGGCCAGGGAGGCGTCGTCCCGAACGCGGAGCGCTTCCGCGAGGGACCGGGGGGCCGGGGGGTCCTCGGTGCTCATCTGACCCACGGTAGCGGGTTGCCTCCGGCGGTTGTGCCGACGTGGTGCGGGTTGGTCGGGGTGGCCGTCCCCGGGGGCTGCCGCCCCCAGACCCCCGCGTCGGCCCTGAAGGGGCCTCGTCCTCGAACGCCGGACGGGCTGACGGAATCGGCCTCCGCCGGAGAGGTGCCGGGCGGGCTGGTGGGGTCGGTGCTCGCCCAAGAGGTCCGGGCGGGCTGACGGGATCGGCTTGCGCCGGAGAGGTGCCGGGCGGGCTGGTGGGGTCGGTGCTCGCTCAAGAGGTCCGGGCGGGCTGACGGGATCGGCTTGCGCCGGAGAGGTGCGGGGCGGGCTGGTGGGGTCGGTCCTCGCCCAAAGGGCGCCGGGCGAGCTGGTGGGGGTCGGCCCTCGGCCAAAGGGCGCCGGGCGGCCGGTGGAGTCGGCCCTCGCCCAAGATGCCCGGGCGGGCTGGTGGGGGTCGGCCTCCGCCCGCAAGGTGCCGGGTGGGCCGACTGCCTCGGTCCCCGCCCGCAAGGTGCCGTACCGGTTGACTGGTGTGCGGCTGGTTTGTCCGGGGCGCGCGATAGCGTCTTCCCCGTGGGGATCGAGAGCGACCAGGTCGTCTACGAGTATCTGAGCCGCGTCGGAGACGTGGCGCAGCAGCGGCAGTTGTCGTCGGCCACGCGCATGCGGCTCGTCTCGGAGTTGCGGAACGAGATCGACCGGCGCCGGGCCAGGACGCCCGTCGACAGTCCCGCCGCCGTGCGCCGGATCCTCGCCCGCCTCGGCTCGCCGGACGAGATCGTGGCGGCCGCGGCCGGCGACAGCCCGGCTGCGCCGGAGACGGGGGCGCCCTCCGTGCCCGCACAGCGGGACCGTGCGGGGGAGGCGGAGCGGCCGAAGGGGATCCGGCGGGTCGTACCGCGCCCCCGCCGGTCCGACCCGCCCCCGCCCGCCCCCTCGGACGTGCCGTCGCCACCGCACCGGGCCGGCGCGCACGAACTCGGCGACGCCATGGAGACCCCCGACTGGTGGCGGCGCGAGCCCAACCCCTTCGGGCTCGGTGACGAGGTGCCGGGGTTCGTCGGCGGCGTCGAGATCCCGGACATGCTGAAGCCGCCGCGCCCCGAGGACCCGGAGGAGACGGAGCGGGCGGCGCAGCCGGCGGCGGCGGAGGGCGCGGCGGACGGAGAGGCGCCCGCCCGGCGCCGGCGTCTGCTGCCCGCCCTGCGCGCCCGCCGCTGGAGCAACCCCCTCCTGCTGATCGCCGCCGGCTGTCTCGTCGTCGGCGCGGTGATCGGGAAGTGGCCCGTGATGATCGTGGGCTGGCTCATCGCCTACGCCTCCCGCCGGCTGACCGAGCGGGAGACGAAGTGGGCGGTCATGGTCCTGCCGGGGCTCGCGGTCGCGGCGGGATTCGTGTGGCTGTGGGGGCGCGGCGAGGGCCGCTGGGGCGCCCCCATCGCCGAGGGGCGGATGAACGACGCCGTCAACGACACCCTGCCGTGGGTGGTGCGGGGCGCGGCGGTGGCGTCGGCGCTGTTCCTGGTGTGGCGGTCGCAACGGCGGAAGTAGGCCGGTGGCCGCCCCCGCCGCCCCGGCACAATGGCCCCCATGGCCTCCACGAGTTCACCCGCGCCGACCGTCGGCTTCGATCTGGACATGACCCTGATCGACTCCCGCCCGGGCATCCACGCCGTGTACACGGCGCTGGCGGAGCGGACGGGGGCGTACATCGACGCCGATCTGGTGATCACGCGGCTGGGGCCGCCGTTGGAGGAGGAGATCGCGAACTGGTTCCCGGCGGAGCGGGTCGCGGCCGTGGCCGACTTCTACCGCGAGCTGTACCCCGCCTACGCGATCACCCGCACGCTCGCCATGTCCGGCGCCCGGGAGGCGGTCGAGGCCGTGCGGGCGGCCGGTGGGCGGGCGGTCGTGGTGACCGCCAAGTGGGAGCCCAACGCCAAGCTCCACCTGGAGCACCTCGGCATCGACGCCGACGCGGTCATCGGCAACCTCTGGGCGGAGCAGAAGGCGGCGGCGCTGCGCGAGCACGGCGCGAGCGTCTACGTCGGCGACCACGTCGGCGACATACGCGGCGCCCGCGGCGCGGGCACGCTCGCGGTGTCCGTGGCGACCGGCCCGTGCAGCGCCGAGGAGCTGGCCGGCGCCGGGGCCGACGTGGTGCTCGGCGACCTCACGGAGTTCCCCGGGTGGCTCGCCGGGCACCTCGCGGCGGCCCCGGTGTCCTGACCGCCGGGGCCGTTCACGCCGGTCGGTGCGCCGGGGCGGCCACGGCGACCGTCACCTTCCGGCCGTTCGCGCCTGCCGGCGCCCCGCCGCGACCGACTGGAGGACGCCCGCTCCCGCGATGAGGAACCCGACGCCCATGAGCATGCTCAATCCGAACATGTACGTCGGGAAAGGCGTCGTCCCGAGGAACAGCGGGGCGACGGTGACGAGAGTGGCCACGGCACCGATGAAGAACACGATGGCACCGGCACGGATCAGTCGGTCACCGGGCGCGGCGGAATTCGTTTGGGTTTTGTCACGCACCGGACCAGGGTAGTTCCCAGCGCGAAGGAACAACCGGGCGACGTCTTGTCACCCGCCCGGAGACCATTAGCCTTGGTACCGGCGGGTCATGGTCGACCCGCTGTAGTGCTATCAAGAGCCGTTTTCCGAAGCAGTTTTCCGACGAGTACGAGGACGAGGACAGACGTGCCCACCGGCAAGGTCAAGTGGTTCAACAGCGAGAAGGGCTTCGGCTTCCTCTCCCGCGACGACGGCGGCGACGTCTTCGTCCATTCCTCGGTCCTCCCCGCCGGAGTCGAGACGCTGAAGCCGGGACAGCGCGTGGAGTTCGGCGTCGTGGCCGGACAGCGCGGTGACCAGGCACTCTCCGTCGTCATCCTCGACCCGACCCCTTCCGTGGCGGCGGCCCAGCGCAAGAAGCCGGACGAACTGGCCTCCATCGTCCAGGACCTGACGACCCTCCTCGAGAACATCACCCCGATGCTGGAGAAGGGCCGCTACCCCGACAAGACCTCGGGCAAGAAGATCGCGGGCCTGCTGCGCGCGGTCGCCGACCAGTTGGACGTCTGACCCGGCCGCCCCGGCTCACGGGAAATCGAGCGCGCCCGGCCCGAGGGGCGGCAACAGCCCCTCGGCCGCCGCGCGGGTGAGCAGGCCGCGTACGGCCGCGTAGCCGTCCTCGCCCAGGTCCGCCGTGAACTCGTTGACGTACAGGCCGATGTGCTGGTCGGCGACCGACGGGTCCATTTCCTGGGCGTGTTCCATCACGTACGGGCGGGAGATCTCGGGGGCGTCCCAGGCCGCGCGGACGGAGGCGCGGATCGACGCGGCGAGCCGGCCCAGCCGCTCCGGTCCCAGCGACCGCTTCGCGATGATCGCGCCCAGCGGGATCGGCAGGCCGGTCGTGGACTCCCAGTGCTCGCCCATGTCCGCGAGCCTGTGCAGGCCGTAGTTCCGGTACGTGAAGCGTGCCTCGTGGATGACCAGGCCCGCGTCGACCTTCCCGTCCCGTACGGCCGGCATGATCTCGTGGAACGGCATCACCACGATCTCGCCCACCCCGCCGGGGACGGTGTCCGCCGCCCAGAGGCGGAAGAGGAGATACGCCGTCGACTTCTCGCTCGGTACGGCGACCGTACGGCCGGTGAGGTCCGTGCCCGCCTCCCGCGTCAGCACCAGCGGGCCGCAGCCCCGCCCCAGCGCGCCCCCGCAGGGCAGCAGCGCGTACTCGTCGAGGACGTACGGCAGCACGGCGTACGACACCTTCAGCACGTCGTACTCGCCGCGCTCCGCCATGCCGTTGGTGACGTCGATGTCCGCGAACGTCACGTCGAGCGCGGGCGCGTCCGGGACACGGCCGTGGGCGAGGGCGTCGAAGACGAAGGTGTCGTTCGGGCAGGGCGAGTACGCGATGCGCAGCGGGTGCGGGGCGGGCAGCGGGTCACTGGTCGTCATGTGGGGTCCAACTCTCCAGGACGGGTGCGAGCTTCCCGAAGGCCTCCGTCAGGGCGGTCAGGGCGTCCGCGATGCGCCAGGCGGCCCGGTCGCGCGGGCCCACGGGGTTGGAGACCGCGCGGATCTCCAGCACGGGCGTGCCGTGCGCGGCGGCCGCCTCGGCGACCCCGAAGCCCTCCATGGCCTCGGCGAGGGCCCGCGGGTGGCGCTCGCGCAGGGCGGCCGCGCGGGCCGCGGTGCCGGTGACGGTCGAGACGGTCAGAACCGTGCCGGTGCGCGCTCCGGTGGCGGACGCGGCCTGCCGTACGAGGGCCGCGGGCGGGCGGTGGGTGATCGTGCCGAAGCCCAGCTCGGTGACCGGCAGGAAGCCGTCGGCGGTCTCCGCGCCCAGGTCGGCGGCGGTGATCTCGTCGGCGACGACCAGCGAGCCGAGGGGCGCCTCGGGGGCGAAACCGCCGGCGATGCCGGTCGAGACGACCAGGCCGTAGGGGGCGTCGGCGAGGGCTGCCGCGGTGAGGGCGGCGGCGACGGAGGCGGCGGCGAGGGCGGGGCCCACGCCCGCGGCCAGCAGGTCGTACGGCCGTGTGCCGGCTGTGGCGGCTGTGGCCGATGTGGCAGGGGTGATGCGGTGCAGGGTCGTGCCGGGGAGGCGTACCTCTCGGGCGGGCCCCGGAAACGCTCGTGCCACCGCGTCCCGTTCGACGGGGACCGCGGTGGTCACGAGGACGCGCGGCGCGGACGGTGCGGGGGACGTGGTCAGTCGTCCTTCTTGAGCTTGAAGGACCACAGGCCGGTGACCGCCTGGCTGTCCTTCTTGCCGTCGCCCGCCTTGATGGAGACCAGGGTGGAGTCGCCCTGGGCGCCGTACTGGGCGTTGAAGAACACGCTGCCCGGGATCGTGCGGTACGTCTTGTCGCTGTCCTCGGTGAGCGGCTGACCGTTCATCAGGATCGTCCAGCGCTCGTCGGCGACCTCGGGGTCGACGCCGAAGCGGACGGTCTCGTCCGGGTCGACGCTGATCGACTTGATGTCCTCGTCCTTCAGGCACTTCGTGAGGTCCGCGGGCTTGAGGGTGTCGCCCTCGCCGCCGCAGGTGGCCTCCGCGCTGACCGAGGAGCGGCCGACGGTGATCGTGGACAGGGGCGTCGGCTTGTCGCAGGCCGACAGGACGAGCAGTCCGGCGGAAACGGCGCCGGCGGCGGCGACGGCGCGGCGGCGTCGCACAGCGGATTGCAGCGTGGTCATGGCCGAAGGCTATCGGGCACGTCCAGCGGTCCTCCTACGCGGGGGGCGGCGTGGCCGTGCGTTACGCCACGCGGTACGCACCGGGGGCCGCCCGGATACGCCCCGAAGCCCCGGGCGTGCCTGGTCAGGCCGTCCCTCACGCAGGGTCGGTCACGGGGTCGGTCACGCCGGGCCGGTCACGCCACGTCCGTCCGTGGCCGGCCGCCCTGCCGGGCCGTGCCGAGCAGGCCGGGGGCGGTGGTGGCCCAGCCGGTCGCCACGACCACCGCGGCCACCGACAGGCCCAGCGTCCCGTTCAGCGGCATCGCGATACCGACCGCGCCGCCGAACACCCAGGACATCTGGAGCAGCGTCTCCGAGCGCGCGAACGCCGACGTCCGCACCAGTTCCGGCACGTTCCGCTGGATCAGCGCGTCCAGGGACAGCTTCGACAGCGCCTGCGAGAAGCCGGCGACGGCAGCCAGGCAGGCCACCAGGAACGCCCCGAAGAACACGGCCGCCGTGATCACCGCGCCCAGCACGACCGCCACCACCGTCACGATGATCAGCTCCGGCGCCCTGGAGCGCAGCCACGCCCCCACCGCCGTACCGAGCGCGTTGCCCGTGCCCGCCGCCACGGCCACCATGCCCAGCGACACCGCCGCGCTCTGGCCGGTCAGCGGGTGCTCGCGCAGCAGGAACGCCAGGAAGAACGTCAGGAACCCGGACAGCCAGCGCAGGGAGGCGTTCGCGCCCAGGGCGTGCGTGACGGCGATACCGACCGTCCTGAGGCCCGGGCGCTTCACCGGCCGGCGGTGCGGGCCGTGCAGGTGCTGCTCGTCCGCCGCGAGCAGCGCGGTGTCCTCGCCCTTCGCCGAGTCGACCTTCGGGGGGAGGGAGAAGGACAGGAACGTTCCCGCGACGAAGATCACGAAGGCGCCGTAGAGCGGATAGCGCGGGCCGAGGACCTGGAGGCCGGCCGCCACCGGGGCGGCGATGCCGGTGGCCAGGAGGCCGCCGAGCGTGACCCGGGAGTTCGCCTTCACCAGGGAGAAGCGGGGTGGCAGGAGACGGGGCACCACGGCGCTTCTCACCACGCCGTACGCCTTCGACGCGACCAGGACGCCGAGGGCCGCCGGGTACATCTCGATGCTGCCGGTGACGACCGCGCCGGAGAGGACCAGGGCCAGCAGGGCGCGGGCGAGCATGGCGCCCGCCATGGCGGCCCGGCGGCCGTGCGGCAGCTTGTCGAGGAGCGGGCCGATCACCGGGGCCAGGACCGTGAACGGCGCCATCGTGATCGCCAGGTACAGCGCCACCCGGCCGCGGGCCTCGTCCGTCGGGACCGAGAAGAAGACCGTGGAGGCGAGGGCCACGGTGATCATCACGTCGCCGGCGCCGTTCACACCGTGCAGCTCGATCAGCTTGCCGAGGCCGGACTCGCCGGCGCCGTGCGCGTGCGTGGCTCTGCGGATGCCGCGGGCGGTGCCCGTGAACGGAAGGTGCAGGGCACGACCGACCGCGCGGACGGGCCCGCCCATCCGGCCCGAACCGCTCACCCGGATCCTCCCCTTGTGCCCCTTCGCCCCACCGGCCCCGGTGGCGCCCTGGGGTGTCTTCGCGGTTGCCACCCCGTCATAGTGCCCCGAGAAGGGCCCGTGTAGTGCGGTTACCGCGCGTATGGGCGCGTACGGCCCGGTCGGCGGCGGGGGTGGGGCGGGGACGAGCGGGGGGCGAGTGCGGGGTGGGTGGCCGTCGTGGGTGGGGGGAACGCGTGGGTCACGGTGGGGGAAACACGGCTCGGAGTCCCGTAGAAGGACCGTCGGTGTGGGCTGAGAGCTTCCGAACAGGTAGCGTGCGTATCTCAGCCATCCCCCACAATGGATGGCAGAGGTGCGCCCGAGCGCGATCGGACGCGAACGTCGACGCGGCCCCCAGGTCCGCTCCGTTCGCTTCGCCGCCGGTGGCAACCGCACCCGAGTGACGGCGTAGGAGAGAAGCGATACCTGTGAGCGCAGCGACCACGCGAAGCCGCACCCCCGACCGCCTGTGCGCCGAGGCCGTCGACCTCGCCCGCACCGCGGCAGAGGAGGCCGCCGCGCCCGGCGTGGTCGGGGAGCACGTCGGCGTGCTGTCCGAGGGCGACCGTGTGGTGACGCACTTCTTCGAGTGCCGGGAGCTCGGGTACCGGGGCTGGCGCTGGGCGGTGACGGTGGCGCGGGCGTCGCGCGCGAAGGTCGTGACGCTGGACGAGGTGGTGCTGCTGCCGGGTCCGGACGCGGTGCTGGCTCCCGAGTGGGTGCCGTGGAGCGAGCGGCTGCGCCCCGGGGACATGGGCCCCGGCGATCTGCTGCCGACGGACGCGGAGGACCTGCGCCTGGAACCGGGCTACACCGGCGAGGACGTGGCGCCGCCGAGTTCCGCCGTCTCGGAGGAGATGGCCGAGCTGGTGGAGGCGGAGGACGCGGAGGTGACGGCGGGGCCGCCGGCGAAGCTTCCGACGGTGCCGTCGCGGGGGTCGATCGCGGCGGTCGCGGAGGAGCTCGGCATGCGCCGCGCCCGGGTCCTCTCGCGGTACGGGCTGCACACCGCCGCCGACCGCTGGGAGGAGTCCTTCGGGCCCAAGACGCCCATGGCCCAGGCCGCGCCCGCGTCATGTGTCACGTGCGGCTTCCTGACCCCCATCGGGGGCTCCCTCGGCCAGGCCTTCGGGGTCTGCGCCAACGAGTTCTCTCCCGCCGACGGCCGTGTGGTGTCGCTGGCGTACGGCTGCGGCGGCCACTCCGAGGCCGCGGTCATGCCGAAGCCGCCGCGGCCGGCCGCGCCGGTGATCGACGAGACGCGTGTGGATCCCTTCCCGCTGCGGCCGTCGCCGGACTCCGGCTCGGTGCCGGTGGTCACGGACGAGGAGTCGGCGGAGCTGGGGCACTCGTAGCGGTCGGCGGACCGTCCGCGGGGGCGGGCGTGGAAGCGCCTGCCGCCGGTGGGTGGGCCGGGGTCGTGGCGGCACGACGCGCCCGCCGCGGCTGCGCCCCCTCCGCCCGCTGCCACGGTGGCCCGGTCCTGGGCCGTACGGCGACGGCAGGGCGCTGTCCGGCCGAGCGGAGCCCCTTGGCGGGTGCTCCGGCGGCCGGTGGGTGGGCCGGAGGATGGGGGGTGTCGGGGCGCGGTACCTTCGAGCTCACGCCGATGAGGAGAGTGAACCGACGTGAGCAAGTTCGTGCGGCCGGCAGCTGAGGGTGCGGATCCTTTCGGTACGGCGCGTCTGCGTCGTGGAGTGCTGGACGCCTGGGCCACCAGTCCCGCTCGATTCCGGGAGGACGCCAACGCCGAGGAGGATCTCGTCCTCGGCGGTTACCGGGACCGGCTCGTCGTCGAGCTCGCGCAGAACGCCGCCGACGCGGCCGCCAGGGCCGGGGTGCCGGGGCGGCTTCGGCTGACCCTCCGGGGACAGGTGCTGGTCGCCGCGAACACCGGGGCGCCGTTGGACGCCGCCGGTGTCGAGTCGCTCGCCACCCTGCGTGCCTCCGCCAAGCGGGACACACAGCAGGTGTCGGTCGGCCGGTTCGGTGTCGGTTTCGCCGCCGTGCTCGCCGTCACCGACGAACCCGCCGTCGTCGGCCGGCACGGCGGGATCCGCTGGTCCCTCGCCGAGGCCCGGGTGCTGGCCTCCGAGACCGCCCGGCACAGTCCCGGGCTGGGCGACGAGATCCGGCGCCGGGACGGGCACGTGCCCCTGCTGCGGCTGCCCTTCGCGGCCGAGGGCACCGCTCCCGAGCCGTACGACACGGCGGTCATCCTGCCGCTGCGGGACGCCGCCGCCGCCGATCTCGCCGAGCGGCTCCTCACCGCCGTCGACGACGCCCTGCTGCTCGCCCTGCCGGGACTGGAAGAGGTCGTGGTGGAGATCGGGGACGCCGCTCCCCGCACCCTGCGCCGGCACACCGACGGCGCCCTCACCGTCGTGGAGGACTCGCGCGACGGGACCACCCGGTGGCGGATCGCCGCCGGTCACGGGCGCCTCACCGCCGACCTGCTCGCCGACCGGCCGGTGGAGGAGCGGTTGCGGCCCCACTGGTCGGTGACGTGGGCCGTGCCCGTCGACGCCGACGGTGCGCCCGCCCGGCCGCGTACCAGCCCCGTCGTGCACGCGCCGACGCCCAGCGACGAGCCCCTCGGCGTGCCCGCCCTGCTCATCGCCTCCTTCCCCCTCGACACCACCCGGCGGCACGCCGCGCCCGGGCCGCTCACCGACTTCCTCGTGCAGCGGGCGGCGGACGGGTACACCGAACTGCTCGCCGACTGGCGGCCGGTGACCGCCGGGATCATCGACCTGGTGCCGGGTCCGCTGGGCAAGGGCGAGCTGGACGGGGCCCTGCGGCAGGCGATCCTCGACCGGTTGCCGCGCACCTCCTTCCTGCCGCCCGCCGTGCGGCCCGCCGAGGGCGACAGCGAGCTGCCGGAGGCCCTGCGGCCGCGCGACGCCGAGGTCGTCGAGGGGGCCGGCGCCGACACCGTACGGGTGCTCGCGGAGGTGCTGCCGACCCTGCTGCCCGCGGGGCTGGAGCGGCGCGTGGAGCTGCGTACGCTCGGCGTGGCCCGGATCCCGCTCGCCGACGCCGTCGACCGGCTGGCGGGGCTGGAGAAGGACCCCGAGTGGTGGTACTGGCTGTACGACAGCCTCGCCGGGGTCGACCCGGACCGGCTGTCCGGGCTGCCGGTGCCGCTCGCCGACGGCCGGACGACGATCGGGCCCCGGCAGGTGCTGCTTCCCACGCCGGACATGGCGGGCGTCGACGCCGACGTCCTCGGCCGGCTCGGGCTCAAGGTCGCCCACGCGCAGGCCGCGCATCCGCTTCTGGAGAAGCTCGGGGCGCTGCCCGCGACCCCGCGTGCCGTCCTGACCACCCCGCAGGTGCGGGCCGCCGTCGCCGCCTCCCTGGACGACGACGGCGGTGCCTGGGACGAGGACGCCCCGGACGCGGAGGAACTCGCCGACACCGTCCTCGCGCTGGTCCGGGATGCCGGTCTGGAGCCGGGCGACGAGCCCTGGCTGGGGGCCCTCGCCCTTCCCGACGAGGACGGCGAGCCGGCCCCGGCGGGTGAACTCGTGCTTCCCGGCAGCCCGTTCGCGCAGGTCATCCGCGAGGGCGAACTGGCCGCGGTCGATGCCGAGCTGGCCGAGAGGTGGGGCGAGCAGCCCCTCGCCGCGTGCGGGGTCCTCGCCGACTTCGCGCTCGTACGCGCCACCGACGTCGTCCTCGACCCCGACGAACTCGAGCCCCGGGAGGGCGACTTCGCCGAGCCCGACGACGCCGGTCTGCTCGACGCGGTGGACGTGTGGTGCGAGGACGTCCTGGACCGTTTCCCCGACAGTCCGGTGCCGCCGGTCGCCACCGAGCTGGTCGCCGTGCGCGATCTCGATCTCGTCGACGACGACCGCTGGCCGCAGGCCCTCGCCCTGCTCGCCCGGCCGCCCCTGCGCGACGCCCTCATCCAGCCGATGCGCATCCTGCTGCCGGACGGCACCCACGAGGTCGTACGGCCGTACACGGCCTGGTGGCTGCGCGGGCACCCCGTGCTCGACGGGCGGCGCCCGGCCGGGCTGCTCGCCGCCGGCGGGGACCCGCTGCTGCGCGGGCTGTACGACGAGGCCGACGCCACCGGCTTCGACGACGAGCAGGTGCTGCGGGCGCTGGGCGTACGGACGTCCGTGGCCGCGCTCCTCGACGAGCCGGGCGGGGCCGCCGAACTGCTGGACCGGCTCGCCGATCCGGAGCGGCCGGTCACCGCAGGCCAACTGCACGGGCTCTACGGTGCGTTGGCCGAGCTGGATCCGGAGCAGGTGACCCTGCCGGACGAGGTGCGGGCCGTCGTCGACGGGCGGGTGGAGGTCGTGGACGCGGCCGACGCGGTCGTCGTGGACTCGCCCGACCTGCTGCCGTTCACCGAGGGCGTCCCGCTGCTGCCCGTACGGCCGTCGCGCGCCGCCGAGCTGGCCGAGCTGTTCCAGGTGCGGCGGCTGAGCGAGTCCGTGACGGGCGAGGTCGACTCCGAGGGAACCGAGCACGACGTGCCGGAACCGGTGCGGGTGCTGCTCGGGGCGCAAGCCCCGGACACGTACGTGGAGCACGAGGAACTCGTCGTCGACGGCGTGGAGATCGACTGGCGGCTCACCCACGACGGTGTCCTGCACGCCGCCACCCTGGAGGGCGTCGCCGCGGGGCTGGCCTGGGCGGCGCGGCAGTGGCCGCGGCGCTTCGAGGTGGCGGCGCTGCTGGAGGACCCGTCGCGGACCCAGGAGTTGGCGCGGGACCGCTGGTTCGACTGACGGTCATTCACACGTCGCCCACATTTCCTTCCTCAACGTGCAACCGTTGGGCGGGGTCGCGAGTCTCAAGCAGCGAACCGGCAGTCTCTGCCGGTTCGTCGAGCACTTGGGCCCCGCCGGGACGCACACGTTCCGCGGGCGCCACCGACCTGGGGGGAAACACATGCTGCAAGGTCGTCAGCACCACCACGTCCACCTGTACCGCCTCCGTGAGGATCGCCGGGGACGGTGACAGGCGACGGCGCACGGCAGCCACCGCTCCACCTTCGCGAGCCGCACAACCTTTTCCCCCGGTCGGGAATCTGACCCCGCGAGCCGACAGGCTCGCGTCCAATCGGGCTCTCTGGAGGCACCCGCCCGGAGAGTCCCTTTCTCCACTTGGGACATTCATGCGCATTCGAGCCACTGTGGCCGCCGTCAGCGGCGCCCTGGCCCTCTCCGCCCTTGCCGTGCCGGCCGCGCAGGCCGACGGCACCACGCCGAGCAAGGCCGACTCCTTCAAGGCTGCCCAGGCCGCGCACCAGGCCGCCTCCGGCAAGACCGCCTTCACGGGTGAGGACGCCGCCGACACCGGCACCCCCTACGCGCTGGACGCCAAGTTCTCCGGCGTGAAGATCAACAACGGCAAGCCGATCGTCGTCGGCCCCACCGCCAAGGTCACCGTCCCGGTCACCTTCACGGTCACGCACGCCGCGGACGTCGACCTCAACGCGGCCGACACCGAGCTGGACGTCCTCATCTACCGCGGTTCGTACGACAGCCCGGACAACTTCCTGCTCGGCGACGACTGGCCGAGCTGCACCTCCGCCTCGGCGACCGTGTCCAACTGCAAGGGCACCGTCGACATCTATCCGTCCGAGGAGCTGACCAACGCCGACGCCACCACCTTCAAGGCGCTCGGCTACATCATCGACTGGAACGACGTCGACCCGATGGCCGACGACATCGACTGGAGCAAGGTCGGCTACACCGAGGGCGACGCCCTGGCCACCACCCGCCTCCAGCGCCTGTCGCAGCTGACGGTCAACGCCTCCCCGGAGCCGGTGACGAAGGGCAAGACCCTCACCGTCACGGGCCGGCTGACCCGCGCCAACTGGGACAGCAACACGTACACCGGCTACGCCGGCGTGTACGCGCAGCTCCAGTTCCGCAAGAAGGGCTCCACCACCTACAGCACGGTGAAGAGCGTCAAGACCACCTCGACCGGCGGTCTGAGCACCACCGTCAAGGCGAGCGTGGACGGCTACTACCGCTACAGCTTCGTGGGCACCACGACCGCCCCGGCGGTCAAGGCCGCGGGTGACTTCGTCGACGTGCGCTGACGCGACCCGGTCCCGAAACGGCTGAGCCGGAAACGACTTGGTCGTGAAGTGACGGAGTCCTCGAGGGACTTCGAGTGAGAGGCCCGCTCCCCGCAACCAGCGGGGAGCGGGCCTTGTCCCCGGCGGTCGGGTCGGCGCCCCCGCCCCGGTGCCGTCAGGCGGGGAACCGGCGGTCGACCCACTTCCACAGGAACTCCAGGGCGGCCGCCGCCGCCACCGCGATGCCCACCGCGATCCACGGCATCGTCACCCCGACCAGCTTCAGCGCGAAGAAGTCCTGCAACCACGGCACCACCAGCACGACCAGGAACGCCGCGCCCATCGACGCCACCAGCGCCACCCGCCACCAGGTGTACGGGCGGGCGATGATCGCCAGCACCCACATCGAGATCAGGAACAGCGTGAGGGTCGCGGCGCTCGTCTCGGCGTCCAGCGCGCCGGCGCCCGTGTAGTGGTGGCGGGCGAGGAGATACGTCACGAAGGTCGCCGCACCGGCCAGCACCCCGCCCGGGATCGAGTACCGCATCACACGGCGCACGAAGTGGGGCCGGGCCCGTTCCCTGTTGGGGGCGAGGGCGAGGAAGAAGGCGGGGACGCCGATGGTGAGGGTGGACAGCAGGGTCAGGTGGCGGGGCAGGAACGGGTACTCCACTTGCCAGCACACCACCAGCAGCGCCAGCAGCACCGAGTAGACCGTCTTCACCAGGAACAGGGTCGCCACGCGGGTGATGTTGCCGATGACCCGCCGACCCTCCGCCACCACCGAGGGCAGGGTGGCGAAGCTGTTGTTCAGCAGCACGATCTGGGCGACCGCCCGGGTCGCCTCGGAGCCGGAGCCCATCGCCACGCCGATGTCCGCGTCCTTCAGCGCGAGGACGTCGTTGACGCCGTCCCCGGTCATCGCGACCGTGCGTCCGCGGGACTGGAGGGCGCCGACCATGTCCCGCTTCTGCTGCGGGGTGACCCGGCCGAACACGGTGGCCTCGTCGAGGGCCCGGCCCATGTCGTCCCGCCCGGCGGGCAGCCGGCGCGCGTCGACCGTACGGGCGTCCAGGCCGAGCTTGGCGGCCACGGCGCCGACCGACACCGCGTTGTCGCCGGAGATGACCTTGGCGTGGACGTTCTGCTCGGCGAAGTAGCGCAGGGTGTCGGCGGCGTCCGGGCGCAGCCGCTGCTCCAGGACGACGAGGGCGGTGGCGCCGGCGCCGCGGGCGACCTCGGGGTCGTCGAGGTCACGGGCGGCGCGGGCGAGCAGCAGCACCCGCAGGCCCTGCTCGTTGAGCCGCTCGGTCTCGGCGAGGGCGGGGTCGTCCGCGGTCAGCAGGACGTCGGGGGCGCCGAGCAGCCAGGTACTGGTCTCGCCGTCGCCCTCGCTGAAGGTGGCGCCGCTGTACTTGCGGGCGGAGGAGAAGGGCAGCGACATGGTGCAGCGCCAGTCGTCGGCGTCGGGGAAGGCGTCGATGATGGCCTGGAGGGAGGCGTTGGGGCGCGGGTCCGACTCGCCGAGCGCGCCGAGGACCTGCCGTACGTAGGTCTCGTCGCAGCCGTTGAGGGAGCGGACCTCGGTGACGTCCATGCCGCCCTCGGTGAGGGTGCCGGTCTTGTCCAGGCAGACGGTGTCGACGCGGGCGAGGCCCTCGATGGCCGGGAGTTCCTGGACGAGGCACTGCTTGCGGCCGAGCCGGATGACGCCGATGGCGAAGGCGACCGAGGTGAGGAGGACGAGGCCCTCCGGGACCATCGGGACGATGCCGCCGACCGTGCGGGCGACGGAGTCCCCGAGGTCGTTCTGCTTGACGAAGAGCTGGGTGATGACCAGGCCGACCGCGGCCGGGATCATCATCCAGGTCACGTACTTGAGGATCGTGGAGATGCCGGAGCGCAGCTCGGAGTGGACGAGGGTGAAGCGGGAGGCCTCCTCCGCGAGCTGGGCGGCGTAGGCCTCGCGGCCGACCTTCGTGGCCCGGAAGGCGCCGCCGCCGGCGACGACGAAGCTGCCGGACATGACCGCGTCGCCGGGGTGTTTGACGACGGGGTCGGACTCGCCGGTCAGCAGGGACTCGTCGATCTCGAGGCTGTCGGCCTCGACGCAGACGCCGTCCACGACGATCTTGTCCCCGGGGCCGATCTCGATGAGGTCGTCCAGGACCAGGGCGGAGGTGCTGACCTCGACGGCGATTCCGTCCCGGCGGACGGTCGGCCGGGCCTCGCCGATCACGGCCAGGGAGTCGAGGGTCTTCTTCGCCCGCCACTCCTGGATGATGCCGATGCCGGTGTTGGCGAGGATCACGAACCCGAAGAGGCTGTCCTGGATCGGCGCGACCACCAGCATGATCAGCCAGAGCACGCCGATGATCGCGTTGAAGCGGGTGAAGACGTTCGCCCGGACGATCTCGCCGACGCCGCGACTGCTGCGGACCGGAACGTCGTTGACCTGACCGCGTGCGACACGCTCCGCGACCTCGGCGGTGGTGAGCCCGGTCGCCGTGGAGGCCGGGGCGGGGGCGGCGGCGTCGGTATGGGTCATGGAATCGACGGTACGTGCGGATTGGGGCGTTCACCCGCCGGATGCCCGGAAGATCCGACCAGGGGAGGACGGAGGGGGGCGGGACGTCGTGCGGTGGGACTACGCGTCGCCTACTGGGGCGCGCCGGCCTCCTCGGCGTCCGCGGCCCGCCGGAGCGCCGCGTCCCTCTTGCGGACGTACCAGATCCCGATGAGGCCGAGGCCGCCGCCCGCCAGGCAGGTCCACAGCCACCACAGGTGGCCGTGGTCGTCGAACCAGCCGTAGAAGGGCAGCTGCACGAGGAAGAGGGCGAACCAGAGGATCGTGCCGCCGGTGATGGTGGCGACCACGGGGCCCTCCAGGGGCTCCGGCGCCTCGTGCGTTGGGGTCCACTTCGCCATGGGGGACAGCCTACGAGGCGAACGGGTCTACGCGCGGAGATGGTGTCCCGTACATTTATGTGTTCATACTGAAACCGTTTGTCTTTGACCATTTCTGTTCGTAGGAATCGCCAATGTCCACCTCGGCCCCCGCCAAGGTTCCCGCGCCCGAAGAGCCGGGCGGCGCGCCCGCCCAGGGCGCTCTCGACCGCTACTTCCGGATCTCCGAGCGGGGCAGCACCCTGGCCCGTGAGGTCCGTGGCGGTTTCGCCACCTTCTTCGCGATGGCGTACATCATCGTGCTGAACCCGATCATCCTGGGCAGCGCGAAGGACATGTACGGGCACCAGCTCGACAACGGCCAGTTGGTCACCGCGACCTGCGTGACCGCGGCGTTCACGACGCTGCTGATGGGCGTCATCGGCAACGTGCCGATCGCGCTGGCCGCCGGTCTCGGCGTGAACTCCGTCGTCGCGCTCCAGCTCGCGCCCCGTATGGCCTGGCCGGACGCGATGGGCATGGTGGTGCTGGCGGGCTTCGCGGTCATGCTGCTGGTCGCCACCGGCCTGCGCGAGCGCGTCATGAACGCCGTGCCGTTCGGGCTGCGCAAGGCGATCTCCATCGGTATCGGCCTGTTCATCATGCTGATCGGGCTCGTGGACTCCGGGTTCGTCACCCGTATGCCGGACGCCGCCCGGACGACCGTCCCGCTCCAGCTCGGCGGTGGCGGTCACCTCACCGGCTGGCCGGTGCTCGTCTTCGTCCTGGGCGCGCTGCTGACGCTCGCGCTGATCGTGCGCAAGGTGCCCGGCGCGATCCTGATCTCGATCGTCGCCATGACCGCCCTGGCGCTGGTCGTCAACGCCGTCGCCAAGGTGCCGAGCTGGGGACTGACCACCCCCGAGTGGCCCGGCAACCCCGTCGCCACCCCCGACTTCGGGCTGCTCGGCGAGGTCAGCCTGTTCGGCGGGTTCGCCAAGGTCGGCGTGCTGACCGGCGTCCTGTTCGTCTTCACGGTCCTGCTGTCGTGCTTCTTCGACGCGATGGGCACGATCATGGGCGTCAGCGACGAGGCCAAGCTGACCGACGCGCAGGGTCAGATGCCCGGCATCAACAAGGTCCTCTTCGTCGACGGTCTCGCCGTCGCCGCCGGTGGCGCCGGTTCCTCCTCCGCCACCACCGCCTTCGTGGAGTCCACGGCCGGCGTCGGCGAGGGCGCCCGCACCGGCTTCGCGAACCTCGTCACCGGCGGCCTGTTCACCGTCGCCCTCTTCCTGACCCCCGTCGCCACGATGGTCCCGTCCCAGGCGGCCACCCCGGCCCTGCTGGCCGTCGGCTTCCTGATCCTGGCGAACTCGGTCCGGGAGATCGACTGGGCCGACCACACCATCGCCATCCCGGCCTTCGTCACGATGGTGATGATGCCGTTCACCTACTCGATCACCAACGGCATCGGCATGGGCTTCATCACCTTCGCGGTCCTGCGCCTGGCCGCCGGGCGCGGCCGGGAGGTGCCGGCGCCGATGTACGTGGTCTCCGCCGTGTTCGCCTTCTACTACCTGATGCCGGCCCTGGGCCTGACCTGAGTCCCCCGGGGTGCCTCACGCATGGGGCCCCCGCCGGGGTGCCTCAGGTGAGCCCGTAGAACTTCTCCGTCTCCTCGACGGCGGTCTGGAACCGCTCGTCGAAGTCATCGCGAATGAGCGTCCGGACGACATAGTCCTGGACGCTCATTCCTCGTTTGGCGGCGTGGTGCCGGAGCCGTTCGAGCAGTTCGTGGTCTATGCGCAGGCTGAGCACGCTGGTCCCCATGCGTATGAGGGTCGCGGCACGGTTCGGGGTGGCGGGTGGCCTTCCCCGGGCGTATCACCCGTATGAGTGATATCGGGGCGTCCTCGCGGTTCCGTGTCGGGCGTCACGGGCATCGGGCCTGCCCCCACTGGTCTTTAGCGAGGGTAATGAGTTACGCTAAAGAACATGCCGGACCTTACCCATGGCGACGACGCTGCCGCCGTGAACTCGCTGCGATCCGCTGTGATGCGGTTGTCCCGTCGGCTCAAGCACCAGCGGGTCGACGAGTCGCTGAGCCCGACCGAGATGTCGGTGCTCGGCACCCTCTCCCTGTGCGGCAGTGCCACCCCTGGTGAGCTCGCCCGCAAGGAGCATGTGCAGCCACCCTCGATGACCCGCATCGTCGCGCTGCTGGAGGCCAAGGGCCTGGTCCGGCTGGAGCCGCACCCGGAGGACCGGCGCCAGAAGGTCGTCACCAAGACCGAGCAGGCCGAGACCATGCTCGAGGAGAGCCGCCGCAAGCGGAACGCGTTCCTGGCCTCCCTGGTCGACGGCCTCGACGAGGACGAGTGGGCCGCACTGCGCGCCGCCGCCCCCGTGCTGGAGAAGCTCGCACACCTGTAGGCAGTTCACGAGGAGGCGAACCCTTTTGAGTACGGGACCCGGAGCAGACTCCGCCCCCGCACCGACCACCCACGACTCTCCCCCCGGCCTGTCCGGGGACACCCGCAGGTCCTCGATGTTCAGCTCGCTGAAGGTCAGGAACTACCGCCTGTTCTTCGCCGGCCAGGTCGTCTCCAACATCGGCACCTGGATGCAGCGCATCGCCCAGGACTGGCTGGTGCTCAGCCTCACCGGCTCCGCCACCGCCGTCGGCGTCACGACGGCCCTGCAGTTCCTGCCGATGCTGCTGTTCGGCCTGTACGGCGGCGTCCTCGTCGACCGTCTGCCCAAGCGCCGCGCCCTGCTGGTCACCCAGTCCTCGATGGCCGTCACCGGCATCGCGCTCGCGCTGCTCACCCTCTCCGGACACGTCGAGGTCTGGCACGTCTACGTCGCCGCCTTCGCCGTCGGTCTGGCGACCGTCGTCGACAACCCGGCCCGCCAGTCCTTC
The DNA here is from genome assembly GCF_043080745.1 of Streptomyces sp. NPDC014995. Taxonomy (NCBI): domain Bacteria; kingdom Bacillati; phylum Actinomycetota; class Actinomycetes; order Kitasatosporales; family Streptomycetaceae; genus Streptomyces; species Streptomyces sp. NPDC014995. The sequence goes on along the minus strand of NZ_JBIBVX010000012.1, from coordinate 141,903 downwards.
GTCTCCGAGATGGTCGGCCCGGACCAGTTGCAGAACGCGGTCAGCCTCAACTCCGCCAACTTCCAGTCCGCCCGCCTGGTCGGCCCCGCCGTCGCCGGTCTGATGATCACCGGCGTGGGCACCGGATGGGCGTTCCTCGTCAACGGCCTGTCGTTCGTCGCGCCCATCGCCGGCCTGCTGCTGATGCGGGCGCGGGAGCTGCACGTCGTCGAGCGCGCCCCGCGCGGCAAGGGCCAGCTGCGGGAGGGGCTGCGGTACGTGGCCGGGCGCCCGGACCTGATCTGGCCGATCGTCCTGGTCGGCTTCGTCGGCACCTTCGGCTTCAACTTCCCCGTCTACCTCTCCGCCTTCGCCGACGACGTCTTCCACGCGGGCGCGGGCTCCTACAGCCTCTTCAACACGCTGATGGCGGTGGGCTCGCTGGTCGGCGCGCTGCTGGCGGCCCGGCGCGGCACGGCCCGGATGCGGGTGCTGATCGCGGCGGCGGTGGCGTTCGGCGTGGTGGAGCTGGTGGCGGCGACGGCGCCCTCGCTCTGGCTGTTCGCCCTGCTCATGGCCCCGATCGGGATGTTCGGCATGACGGTCAACGTCACCGCCAACACCAGCATCCAGATGGGCACCGACCCGGCCATGCGCGGCCGTGTCATGGCCCTGTACATGATGGTCTTCCTGGGCGGCTCCCCGGTGGGCGCGCCGATCGCCGGCTGGATCACGGACGCGTACGGCGTCCGGGCCGGGCTCGCGGTGGGCGGCGCGGTCTCCGCCGCCGCGGCCGTCACCATCGGCCTGCTCCTGGCCCGCGTCGGCGGCCTGCGGCTGTCGGTGGGCTGGCGGCACGGGCATCCGACGGTGCGGTTCGTGCCGCGGGAGCGGCGTGAGGAACTGGCCGCGGCGGCCTGACCGGCGGGACCTCACACCCGCCGGGCCAGCACCTGCCCCGGCCAGTCGTTCTCGCCGACGGTGTACGTCTGCGTGGGCGTGAAGCCGTGGCTCTCGTAATAGGCGACGAGCTTGCGGTCGCCGCCCGCGTAACAGTCCACCCGCAGCAGGCCCACGCCCGCCCGCCGGGTCACCTCGGCGGCGTGTTCGAGCAGGACACCGCCCACGCCGAGTCCCTTGAAGCGGCGGTCGGAGGCGAGCCAGTGGATGTACCGCTCGGGCTCGCCGGGCGGCGGGAGGTGGGACAGGTAGGCGCCGGGCGCGCCGTCGAGGGTGAGGGTGGCGGCCGGTACGCCGTCGGCCTCGGCGACGAACGCGCTGCCCTCGTCCATGTACCGGAGGACCGACTCCACCACCTTCGGGTTCTCCGACAGGGGAGTGGTCCCCCACTGGCCGGTGCGCCCCTGTGAGACCAGCCACTCCACACTGCTGTCCAGCATGCCGAGGATCACGGGGAGGTCCTCCGGGCCGCCTTCTCTGATGGTGATCTCCATGACGTCATCATGCCGGGCGGGCGGGCGCGTCCGCCGGGAAAATCGAGGGCATGAGACTCTTCGCCGCCGTCCTGCCGCCCGCGCCTGTGGCCAACGAACTCGCCGCCGAGGTCGCCCGGTTGAGGAAGCTGCCCGGGGCGGACGGGCTGCGCTGGACCGGCCGCCCCGGCTGGCACTTCACGCTCGCCTTCTACGGGGAGGTCGACGAGGACGTCGTACCGGAGCTGTCGGCGCGGCTGGAGCGGGCCGCGCACCGCAGCGCGCCCTTCGCGCTGGCGTTGCGCGGCGGGGGGCAGTTCGGGCACGGGCGGGCGCTGTGGGCCGGGGCGGCCGGGGAGGTGGCGGCGCTGCGGCTGCTGGCCGACCGGGCGGAGGCGGCGGCGCGCAAGGCCGGCCTGGACATGGGGGAGCACCGCCGCTACAAGGCCCACCTGACGCTGGCCCGCAGCCGGGACGCGGTGGACGCGCGGCCGTACGTCGAGGCCCTGGCCGCCTTCGCCGGCCGGACGTGGACGGTGGAGGAGCTGGTGCTGGTCCGCAGCGACCTGCCGCGCTCCGGGGTGCCGGGGGAGCAGCCCCGTTACGAGGCGGTCGCCCGCTGGACGCTCGGCGGGGCCGGTTAGTCTCGAAGCGTGGACCCGAAAACCCGTAACCAGATCATGGCCGCCGTGCTCGTGTTGATGTTCGTCGTCGTGGCGGTGGCGGCGGCGCTCGGAAAGTAGCGGAGGCGCTCCGCCGGTGGAGCCGGGGAACTGCGGGTCGCCCAGCGGCTGCGGGCCGGCTGTGGCCGGATGCGCGGTTCCCCGCGCCCTCGGCGGGATGTAGCCCTGCCGGTCGCCACCGGGGAAGGCGTCCGGGGGTGGGGCCGGGGAGGTCTTGTCGAGCGTGGTCGGCGGTCGGGTGCTTTGCCGGTGGGGTGGGGAACTACGGGTCGCCGGTCGGCTGCGGGCCGGCTGTGGCCGGGGGCGCGGTTCCCCGCGCCCCCAGGGGGACCGCGCGGTTCCCCGCGCCCCTAGAGGGACGTACCCGGTGCCGGGGTCACCAGGCGAAGGCCTCCGGAGAGGGGCCCGGACCCGGGAAGATCTCGTCGAGGCCGGCCAGCACGTCCTCGCTCAGCTCCAGTTCGGCCGCGCGCAGGGCGGAGTCGAGCTGCCCGGCGGTGCGCGGGCCGACGATCGGGCCGGTCACGCCGGGCCGGGTGAGCAGCCAGGCCAGCGCGGCCTCGCCGGGCTCCAGCCCGTGCTTGTCGAGGAGGTCCTCGTAGGCCTGGACCTGGGCGCGGACGGCGGGGTCGGCGAGGGAGTCGGCGGCCCGTCCGGAGGCGCGGCGCCCGCCCTCGGTCTCCTTCTTGAGGACGCCGCCGAGCAGCCCGCCGTGCAGCGGCGACCAGGGGATCACCCCGAGGCCGTAGTCCTGTGCGGCCGGGATCACCTCCATCTCGGCGCGCCGCTCGGCCAGGTTGTACAGGCACTGCTCGCTGACCAGGCCGTACGATCCGCGCCGGGCGGCGGCCTCGTTGGCCTGGGCGATCTTGTAGCCGGGGAAGTTGGAGGAGCCGGCGTAGAGGATCTTGCCCTGCTGGACGAGGACGTCGATGGCCTGCCAGATCTCCTCGAACGGGGTGTCGCGGTCGATGTGGTGGAACTGGTAGAGGTCGATGTAGTCGGTCCCCAGCCGCTTGAGCGACGCGTCGACGGCCCGCCGGATGTTGAGGGCGGACAGCTTGTCGTGGTTGGGCCAGGCGTTGTCGTCCGCCGCCATGTTCGCGTACACCTTGGTGGCGAGGACCACCTTGTCGCGGCGCTCGCCGCCCTTCGCGAACCAGCTGCCGATGATCTTCTCGGTACGGCCCTTGTTCTCACCCCAGCCGTACACGTTCGCGGTGTCGAAGAAGTTGATGCCGGCGTCCAGCGCCGCGTCCATGATCGCGTGACTGTCGGCCTCGTCCGTCTGCGGTCCGAAGTTCATGGTCCCGAGGACCAGTCGGCTGACCTTGAGGCCGGTGCGTCCCAGCTGCGTGTACTTCATGACTGCCAAGCCAACGGCTTGGAGTGCGCTCCATGCAAGCGGTTCCGGTCAGTCGCGGGGGAACTCGTCGGTGGTGAGGGTCAGGCCGACGACGGTGCCGGTGAGGTCCAGGTCCTTGCCGAAGGCGACCGTGGTCTCGATCTGGTAATCGCCTTCCTTGGGGTCGGTGTAGACGTGGCACCGCCCCTGGTAGGGGTCGGCGATGACGTACACGGGGACCTCCGCGGTGGCGTACGCGGTCTTCTTGGGCCCGTAGTCGTTGGCGGCGGTCCCCTTGGAGATCACCTCGGCGACGAATTCCACGTCCTCGTGGCGCCAGTGGCCGTCCTGCGTCCTGGCGGCACCCTCGGCCATCACGGTCACGTCGGTCGCGAACCCGTTGAGGTGACCCGGGTAGTCGATGCGCACGTCGGACTTCACGCGCGTGCGCGGGTACTTGGTCCGCAGTTGCTCGACGAAGTCCAGGATGATCTCCCAGTGGGTGTCCCGCTGCGGCGACATGTAGACGGTCCCCTCGACGATCTCGACCTTGTATCCCTCGGGGACGGGCATCTTCTCGAGTCGCTCGAACATCTCGTCGAGCGTGCTCGTGTTGTCGCTCTCGGCCATCGCGATCCTGTCGTCAAGGACGGTCATCGTGGCGCTCCTCCCCGGCTGTCCCATCGACGAGCACAGCCGCGCGGTACAACGATACGCACGGTGACCACGTCACACGGCGCACTCACCGCGCCGCGCGCTCCCGCCGCACTCACCGCGCCGCGCGCTCCCGTTGTGCGCCTCTGGCAGCTCAGGCCGGCTCGTACGGCCCGCCCACGTCCCAGCCCTGGTGCATCGCCTCGGCGAAGGCGGCCGCCAGCTTGTGCTCGCCGCTCGCGTTGGGGTGGGTGCCGTCGTAGGTGTCGGTGTGGATGTCGTACGACTCCGGAACCGAGGCCAGCAGGAGGGGCGAGGCGGGTTCGTCGAGGTCGGCGGCCGTCTTCGCCAGGAGCTCGTTGAAGCGGGCGACCTGGACGGCGAAGGGCGCGTCGGCCGTGGCGCGGATGTTGGGGATGACGGGGAGGAGGACCATGCCCACCCGCGGGTTCGCCGCCCGGGCCGCGGCGATGAAGGCGCGGACGTTCTCCGCCGTCTGCTCGGCGTTCGTGTAGAAGCCGAGGTCGATCAGGCCCAGGGAGACCAGCAGGACGTCGGCCCGGCTCCCGCGCACCGCCTCGCCGATCAGCGGCGCCATGTGCTGCCAGCCCTCGCCCCAGCCGGCCAGGTGATGACGGGGGAACCCGGGCTCGGCGTACGCGTACGACGTGGGGGCGTCCGCCGCCTTGTCGTACAGCGTCTCGCGGGGGCCGACGAGCGTGAAGGGGCCGCCGTAGGTCGCGCACAGGTGCTGCCACATCCGGTAACGCCAGGTGTGTTCACCGGCGCTGCCGATCGTCATCGAGTCACCGACGGGCATGAACCTGAGCATCCGCTCATCATGGGGGATCACGGTGACGTGTGGGGTGTGAGGCCTGCCACCACGCCGGAAAACGCGGGTGGGGTGGCAGGCTTGGGGCATGCGCCGACCGTTCGCCCTCCTTGCCGGGGCCCTGCTCGTGGCCGCCCAAGCGGCGCCCGCCTCCGCCGCCGACGGAGACCCGAGCTTCACGATCGAGGACTCCCGCATCACCGAGTCCAGCGGCCTGGCCGCCTCCCGCCAACACCCCGGCGTCTACTGGACCCACAACGACCAGGACACCGGCGCCTTCCTCTACGCCGTCGACAGCGCCACCGGCAGGACGGTCGCGAGGATCACCATGACCGGCGTGGGCACCCCGCGCGACGTCGAGGCGATCGCCATCGGCCCGGACAACCAGATCTACGTCGGTGACATCGGCGACAACGACGGCGTCCAGTGGCCCTACGTATGGGTCTACCGGCTGCCCGAGCCCACGACGCTCAAGGACCGGACGGTCCGCGCCACCCAGTACGTGGTGAGGTACGCGGACGGCTCCCGCGACGCCGAGTCGCTCGTCGTGCACCCCACCACCGGGCGCGTCTACCTCATCGACAAGCAGGAGGACGGCGGGCACCTGTACGAGGGCCCCGCCACGCTCTCCGCCTCCGGCACGAACGTCTTCAGCCCCGTCACCCCCATCGACCTGTGGGCCACCGACGCCGCCCTCTCCCCGGACGGCCGGCGACTCGCCGTCCGGGGCTACTTCGGCGGCATCCTCTACGACTGGAACGACGGCAGGCCCAAGCGGCTGGAGCGGCTCGACGTGCCGTTGCAGCAGCAGGGTGAGTCCGTGACGTACTCGGCCGACGGCTCGAAGCTGATGTACGGGACCGAGGGCACCGGCAGCGGTGTACGGGCGGAGGACGCGCCCGGCGCCGAGGAGTCCTCGAAGTCGCCCTCCGGGAAGGGGACTTCGGCGGCCTCGGGCGACGGTGACGGCGGTGAGGGGGCGAGCGGGAACGTGAAGCTGGGCGCCGCCGCCGTGGCCGTCGTGTGCGTCGCGCTGTTCGGCTTCCGGCGCTTGTTCCGGCGCCGCTGAGGCCGGCCTAGGGGGCGGTGTCCTCGCGCCGCCGCCGCTCCACCAGCACCTCCAGGCCGTCCAGGATCCGCTGGAGTCCGAACTCGAAGTGGTCGAAGTCGGGGCTCCAGGTGTCCTCGGCGAGGGACGCGAGGACGGGATAGCGGCCGGTGGTCATGATCTTCTCCAGGAAGGGGGCCTGGGCGGCGTAGAACTCGGCGGTGGTCCGACCCGACTTCAGTTCCGCCTCCTCCTGGTACACCTGGGTGCGCGCGGCGCCGACGACGTACCCGTCGACCATGACGACCGCCGAGACCAGCTCGGCGTCGGTCAGGCCCATGGGGCGGATGCGGGAGAGCACCAGCTCCATGCCGTCCAGGGTGCTCGGGCCGAGGAGCGGGCGGCTCTGGTTGATCCGGAGCAGCCACGGGTGGCGGCGGTAGAGGGCGAGGGTGCCGCGCGCCATGGCCTCCAGGGCCGCGCGCCAGCCGCCGTCGCCGAGTTCGGCCGGGTCGCCGGGTCGCTGGACGCGGTCGAGCATGAGGTCGAGCAGCTCGGCCTTGCCGGGGACGTAGCGGTACAGCGACATGGCGCCGGTGCCGAGTTCGGTGGCGACCCGGCGCATGGACAGCGCCTCCAGGCCCTCGGTGTCCGCGACGTGGACAGCCGCTTCCACGATCCGGTCGAGCGTCAGGCCGGGCTTGGGCCCGCGGCTGGGGCGCCGACCGGTGTCCCACAGCAGTTCGAGCGTGCGCACGATGTCGCCGCTGCCGCTGGTCTCCGTGCCGCCCGCACCACTCGCACTGCCCGTACCGCTCGTCATGGAGACCAGCTTAGATGCCCGCGGCAAAAAACTGAGTACGTCGTACGCGCAATCGGGTACGCTGTACCCAGTTGAGTGGAAGGGGGACCCATGACCGACGGATACGCCGTGCACGCCGAGGGACTTCACAAGAGGTACGGCGAGAAACGCGCCCTGGACGGCTTCGACCTGGCCGTCCGTGAGGGCACCGTGCACGGCCTGCTCGGGCCGAACGGCGCCGGCAAGACCACCGCCGTGCGCATCCTGTCCACGCTGGTCCGGCTGGACGGCGGCCGGGCGAGCGTGGCCGGCCTGGACGTCGCCCGGCAGCCGCGCGAGGTCCGCGCCCGGATCGGGCTCACCGGACAGTACGCGGCGGTGGACGAGGTGCTCACCGGACGGCAGAACCTGGAGATGTTCGGGCGGCTGTTCCACCTGGGCGGGAAGCGGGCACGACTGCGGGCGACCGAACTCCTGGAGCAGTTCGACCTGACCGACGCCGCCGACCGGGGCGTCGCCAAGTACAGCGGCGGCATGCGGCGCCGCCTCGACCTCGCCGCCTCGATGATCCTCGCCCCGGCCGTCCTCTTCCTCGACGAGCCGACCACGGGACTGGACCCCCGTAGCCGCGGCGAGGTCTGGGAGTCCGTACGGGCGTTGGTGGCGGGCGGTACGACCGTGCTGCTGACCACGCAGTACCTGGAGGAGGCCGACAAGCTCGCCTCCCGGATCACCGTCATCGACCAGGGGCGGGCCATCGCCGACGACAGCCCGGACGGGCTGAAGGACCGCGTCGGCGGTGACCGCATCGAGGTCGTGGTCGCCGAGCGGTCCGACATCGCGCGCGTGGTGAAGGTCGTCGCCCGCGTCTCGGACGGCGAACCGGAGGCGGACGAGGGCGAGTCGCGGGTGCACGCGCCCGTGACCGACCGGGTGGCCGCCCTCACCGAGGTGGCGCGCACCCTCCAGGACGAGGGCGTGCCCGTCGAGGACATCGGACTGCGCAGGCCGAGCCTCGACGACGTGTTCCTGCGCCTGACCGGACACCGCACCGACGTCTCGCGGGACGAGCGGGAGAAGGAGGCCGCCGCGTGAGCACCCTCGAACTGACCTCGAAGAGCGGCCACGGCCGCACGTACTGGGTGCTGGCCGACTGCTGGAACATCGTCCGCCGCGGCCTGACCCACTACCAGCGCCAACCGGTCAACATCGCCTGGCAACTGGGCTTCCCGATCCTCTCCGTCCTCCTCTACGGCTATGTCTTCGGCAGCGCGATGCAGGTGCCCGGCGGCGGGGACTACAAGGACTTCCTGATGCCGGGCATGTTCGTGATGACGATGGCGTTCGGCTTCATCAACACGGCGACCCTCGTGGTCCACGACTCCACCAAGGGCGTCATCGACCGGTTCCGCTCCATGCCGATGGCCTCCTCGGCCGTGGTCGCCGGACGCGGGGTGACCGATCTGGTCATCGCCTGCGCCGAGTTGGCGATCATGATGCTGACCGCGTTCGCCATGGGCTGGCGGCCGGACGGGGGCTGGGGCTTCCTGGCCGCGTTCGGACTGCTGCTGTGGCTCCGCTTCGCGCTGATCTGGATCGGCGTGTGGCTGGGGCTGCTGGTCCCCAACCCGGAGGCGGCGGGCGGACTGTTCGTGGTGGCCTTCCCGCTGACGATGATCTCCAGCATCTTCGTCGCGCCCCAGCTCATGCCGGACTGGCTGGGCTTCGTGGCCGCCTGGAACCCCATCTCCTCGACGGCCGCCGCCGCACGCGAACTGCTGGGCACGCCGGGCGGGGGCGGTGACTCCTGGGTCGAACAGCACGCGCTGCTGATGGCGGGGATCTGGCCGGTGGTGCTGACGGTGATCTTCCTGCCGCTGGCGGTACGGAGGTTCCAGAAGCTGAGCCGGTGAGAGCGGGGGATGCCGAGCGGGTGGCAGTTCAGTCCGTACGTCCCGCCCGGCCCGATCGTCCCGCGGCATCATCGTCCCGCCGCATCCGGTCCAGCCCGTCCGGGTCGCCGTGACAGGGGCGCTCACCCGACCCGGGTGGACCTGAGGCGGCGCGCCACGGCGGCGGCACCTGTCCCGGTGCCGCCGCCGTCGTCGGCGCCCTCGTCGCCGTCGTCGGCATCGTCCGTCGCCGGTGCTGTCCGTTGCCTTGACGTGGTCATGTTGTGTCAGTTTCCTGGGAGGTGCGCGGTGTTGTGGGAGCGCTCCCATAAGTTCCGGGCCCGCGCCTCCCCCGAGAGGAAGCAACGACATGTTCCGCAACCTGCGCAGAGCGCTGTGCGCCGTCGTCGCGGCCCTGCTGTTACCGCTGGCGGCGGGCGCGCAGAGCGCCCGCGCGGCCGACGCCGGAACGGCGCAAGCCGGTGCGGCCGAGGCCGGCGCCGGCTACTGGCACACCAGCGGCCGCCAGATCCTCGACGCGGCCGGGCAGCCGGTCCGGATCGCCGGCATCAACTGGTTCGGCTTCGAGACCGGCAACCACGTCGTCCACGGCCTGTGGGCCCGCGACTACAAGAGCATGATCGACCAGATGAAGTCGCTGGGCTACAACACCATCCGCATGCCGTTCAGCGACGACATCCTCAAGAGCGGCACCATGCCGGACAGCGTCAACTTCTCCGACGGGAAGAACGCCGACCTCCAGGGCCTGACGTCCCTCCAGGTGCTCGACAGGATCGTGGCGTACGCCGGTCAGGCGGGCCTGAAGGTCGTCCTCGACCGGCACCGCCCGGACGCGGCCGGCCAGTCGGCGCTCTGGTACACCTCGGCGGTCCCCGAGTCGACGTGGATCGCCAACCTGAAGGCCCTGGCGACCCGATACAAGGGCAACTCCACGGTCATCGGCATCGATCTGCACAACGAGCCGCACGACCCGGCCTGTTGGGGCTGCGGCGACACCGCGCGGGACTGGCGCCTCGCGGCCCAGCGGGCGGGCAACGCCGTCCTGTCCGTCAACCCCGAGCTGCTGATCATGGTCGAGGGCGTCCAGTCGCACAACGGCGTCAACGGCTGGTGGGGCGGCAACCTGATGGGCGTGGCCCAGTACCCCGTCCAGCTCGACGTCCCCAACCGGCTGGTGTACTCCGCCCACGACTACGCCACCAGTGTCGCCCAGCAGCCCTGGTTCAGCGACCCGTCGTTCCCCGACAACCTGCCCGGCATCTGGGACAAGTACTGGGGCTACGTCTTCAAGCAGAACATCGCCCCGGTCTGGCTCGGCGAGTTCGGTACGACGCTCCAGTCGGGCGTGGACCAGAAGTGGCTGGCGGCGCTGGTGACCTACCTGCGCTCGACGTCGGCGTACGGCGCCGACAGCTTCCACTGGACCTTCTGGTCGTGGAACCCCAACTCCGGCGACACCGGCGGGATCCTCAAGGACGACTGGTCGACCGTGGACACCGTGAAGGACGGGTACCTGGCGAGCATCAAGGCGCCGGGCTTCCCGGCCGGCGGGGGAAGCGGCGGTGGCGGTGGCGGTGGTGGCGGTGGCGGCGGCACGGCCGCCTGCGCCGCCGCCTACACCGTCAGCAGCGACTGGGGCGGCGGCTTCAACGCCGAGGTGAAGGTGACCAACACGGGGACCGCGCCGCTCAACTCCTGGAAGGTGACCTGGACCTGGAGCGGCGCGCAAAAGGTCACCAGCATGTGGAACGCGTCGTACACCCAGAGCGGACCGACGGTGACGGCGTCGAACGCCGCCCACAACGGGACCGTCCCGGCGGGCGGTTCGGCGAGCTTCGGGTTCGGCGGCACGCCCGGGGGCGGGGGTGTGCCGAGTGTGAGCTGTACGGCGGCCTAGCCGGCCCGGGCTGCCCGGGCGGCCTGGCCGTGACACGGAGAAGGGCGCCCGGTGTTCGCCGGGCGCCCTTCACCGTCGTAGGGACGACGACTACAGCTTCTCGATCACGTGGTCGACGCACTTGGTGAGTGCCTCGACGTCCGCCGGGTCGATCGCCGGGAACATGGCGACGCGGAGCTGGTTGCGGCCGAGCTTGCGGTAGGGCTCGGTGTCGACGATGCCGTTGGCGCGCAGGACCTTGGCGACGGCGGCGGCGTCGACCTCGTCGGTGAAGTCGATCGTGCCGATGACCTGGGAGCGCTTGGCCGGGTCGGTGACGAAGGGGTTGGCGTACTTGACGTCCTCGGCCCAGCCGTACAGCGTCCGCGCGGAGGTGGCGGTACGGCGGACGGACCAGTCGAGGCCGCCCTGGCCGTTGATCCACTCCAGCTGCTGGTTCAGCAGGAAGAGGGTGGCCAGCGCCGGGGTGTTGTACGTCTGGTTCTTGCGGGAGTTGTCGATCGCCGTGGGGAGGCTGAAGAACTCCGGGATGTGGCGGCCGGACGCGTGGACGCGCTCGGCGCGCTCGATCGCCGCCGGGGAGAACACCCCGATCCACAGGCCGCCGTCGGAGGCGAAGGACTTCTGCGGGGCGAAGTAGTAGACGTCGGTCTCGGCGATGTCGACCGGGAGGCCGCCGGCGCCGGAGGTGGCGTCCACCAGGACCAGCGCGCCCTCGTCGGCGCCCTCGACCCGCTTCACGGGGGCGGCGACACCGGTGGACGTCTCGTTGTGCGTGAAGGCGTAGACGTCGACGCCCGCCTCGGCCTCCGGGTCGGGGTGGGTGCCCGGGTCGGAGGAGATCACGGTGGGCTCGGCGAGCCAGGGAGCCAGCTTGGCGGCCTTGGCGAACTTGGAGCTGAACTCGCCGAAGCTGAGGTGCTGCGACTTGTTCTCGATCAGGCCGTGGGTCGCGATGTCCCAGAAGGCGGTGGAGCCGCCGTTGCCGAGGACGACCTCGTAGCCGTCGGGGAGCTGGAACAGCTCGCTGATGCCTTCACGGACCTGGCCGACCAGGTTCTTCACCGGGGCCTGGCGGTGGGAGGTACCGAGGAGGGACGTACCGGTGGCGGCCAGGGCGTCCAGCGCCTCCACCCGCACCTTGGAGGGACCCGCGCCGAATCGACCGTCCGCGGGCTTGATGTCAGCAGGAATCTGGATCTCAGCCACGGTCCGGAGGGTATCCCCTAGGGGAAACGGCGCGGAAACGTGTCCGTTCGATGAGACGAGATCTCCGGCGTTCGGACCTGTGCGGAACTACGAGGTGACCGGCGTTCCCGTCACTGTCGGTGACGAGGTGCATCCTGGACGCATGACGGATCTCGAGGCCGAGCTGCGCAGGGCCGTCCGGGGCGACGTGGGCTTCGACGTCACCTCCCGGGCGCTGGTCACCATGGACGCGTCCAACTACCGGCGGGTCCCCCGGGGCGTCGTCGCCCCGCGGGACGCCGACGACGTGGCGGCCGTGCTGGAGGTGTGCCGGGCCCACGGCGTGCCGGTCGTCCCGCGGGGCGCAGGCACGTCGATCGCGGGCCAGGCGACGGGCACGGGCGTGGTGCTGGACTTCACGCGGTACCTGAACCGGCTGATCGCCCTGGACCCGGTCGCGCGGACGGCCGTCGTGCAGCCCGGGCTGGTCCTGGACCGGCTCCAGGAGGCCGCCGCCCCGCACGGGCTGCGCTTCGGCCCCGATCCCGCCACGCACAGCCGGTGCACGCTCGGCGGCATGATCGGCAACAACTCCTGTGGCTCGCACTCGGTGGCGTGGGGGACGACCGCGGACAGCGTGCGCGAGCTGTCCGTGGTCACCGCGCGCGGGCGGCGCCTGCGGCTCGGGCGGGAGTGGGCGGGGGCACCGGACGGGCTGCGGCCCCTCGTCGAGGGCGAGCTGGCGCGGCTGCGCACCGGCTTCCCGGAGCTGCCCCGCCGGATCTCCGGGTACGCGCTGGACGCGCTGCTGCCGGAGAAGGGCGCCGACGTCGCCCGCTCCTTCTGCGGCTCCGAGGGCACCCTGGCCGTGCTGACGGAGGCGGTCGTCGACCTCGTCGAGGCACCGCGCGCGCGTGCGCTCGCGGTCCTCGGTTACGCCGACGAGAGTGCCGCCGCCGAGGCCGCCGCCGGGCTGTTGCCGTACCGGCCGCTGACGGTCGAGGGGATGGCGGCCGACCTGGTGCCGTCGGCGGCGGAGCTGCCGCGCGGCGCGGCCTGGCTGTTCGTGGAGACGGGCGGCGAGTCGGCGGCGCGGGCACGCGCGCGTGCGGAGGCGATCGTGCGCGCGGCGGACGTCGTCGACGCGGCCGTGGTGACCGACCCGGCCGGGCAGCGCGCCCTGTGGCGGATCCGGGAGGACGCCAGCGGTACGGCGACCCGGATGCCGGACGGCTCCGAGGCCTGGCCCGGCTGGGAGGACTGCGCGGTCCCGCCCGCCCGGCTCGGCGCCTACCTTCGGGACTTCCGCGCCCTGCTGGCCGCCCACGGCCTGCGCGGCACGCCGTACGGACACTTCGGGGACGGCTGCATCCACGTCCGCATCGACTTCGACCTGCTCACGGACACCGGCATCGCCCGCTTCCGGCGCTTCTCGGAGGAACTGGCCGACCTGGTGGTCGCGCACGGCGGCTCGCTGTCCGGGGAGCACGGCGACGGACAGGCCCGCGCCGAGCTGCTGCCGCGCATGTACGGGGAGGAGATGGTGGCCCTCTTCGCCCGGGCGAAGACGGTCTGGGACCCCGACGACCTGCTCAACCCGGGCATGCTGGTCCGCCCCGCGCCCCTCGACGCCGGCCTCCGCTTCTCCGTCCTGCCGCGTGAGCCCGTCGACGTGGCCTTCGGCTACCCCGGCGACCACGGCGACTTCTCCGCCGCGGTCCGCCGCTGCGTCGGCGTCGCCAAGTGCCGTACGACGACGGCGACCGGGCCGGCCGTGATGTGCCCGTCGTTTCGCGCGACGGGCCGCGAGGAGCACTCCACGCGCGGGCGGGCCCGCCTGCTGCACGAGATGCTGGCGGGTGAGCTGGTCACCGACGGCTGGCGCTCCCCGGAGGTCCGCGACGCCCTCGACCTGTGCCTGTCCTGCAAGGGCTGCCGATCCGACTGCCCGGTCGAGGTCGACATGGCCACGTACAAGGCGGAGTTCCTCCACCACCACTACGCGGGCCGCCGCCGCCCGGCCGCCCACTACTCCATGGGCCGTCTGCCGCTGTGGCTGCGCTGGGCCGCCCGTACGCGCGCGGCACCGCTGCTCAACACCCTGGCGGCCGTCGGACCGTTGGGGCGGGTGGCGAAGCGGCTCGGCGGGATCGCGCCGGAGCGGGACATCCCCCGCCTGGCGACGGAGCCGTTCGGCCGGTGGTGGCGGAGGCGGGGGCGGGCGATGACCACCGGTGCCGCCGCCGACGGCGGTGAGCTGGTCGTGCTGTGGCCCGACACCTTCACCGAGTACCTCTCACCGTCCGTCGGACGGGCGGCCGTACGCGTTCTGGAGGCGGCCGGGCTGCGGGTGGCGCTGCCGCCGACGCTGCGGATGCGCGGCCGGCCGGTCGGGGACGCCCGGTCGCGATCCGCGGCCGCCCTGCTGACGGCCCGCCGCGACCGCGTCTGCTGCGGCCTGACGTACATCTCCACGGGGCAGCTCGACCACGCGCGCGTGGTGCTGCGCCGCACCCTGGAGCTGATGGAGCCGGTGCTGGAGACGGACGCCCCGGTCGTCGTGCTGGAGCCGAGCTGCGCGGCCGCCCTGCGCGGCGACCTCCCCGAGTTGCTGCACGACGACCCGCGCGCGGCCCGCCTCGCCGCCCGCGTCCTGACCCTCGCGGAAACCCTGGAGCGGCACGCTCCCGGCTGGAGACCGCCCCGGCTGGACCGCCCGGCGGTCGGGCAGACCCACTGCCACCAGCACGCGGTCCTGGGCGACACGGCCGACCGCCGGCTGCGCGAGGCCGCCGGCCTCACCGGCGACCTGAGCGGCGGCTGCTGCGGCCTCGCCGGGAACTTCGGCTTCGAGCCGGGGCACTTCGAGGTGTCCAGGGCGTGTGCGGAGGAACAGCTCCTGCCGTCCGTGCGCGAGGCGCCGTCGGGCGCGGTGGTCCTGGCGGACGGCTTCTCCTGCCGGACACAGCTGGAACAACTGGCGGGGGTGCGGGGGCGGCACCTGGCGGAAGTGCTGGCGGAGGGGCTGGACGGGCGAGAAGGGCCGGACGGAGAAGAGGGGCGACGGAGGAGGTGACGGCCCCGGGGGCGGGGGACGTCACAGCCGCCAGGTGTGGTGGAGGTGACGGCCGGGGGCGGAGGACGTCACAGCCGCCAGGTGTGGTGGAGGTGGTGGCGGAAGGGGCGCAGAAGGCGACCGCCGAGTGGGCGGACGTCCGCCTGCGCGCGCGGGTGGGGGACACGCGGGCGCTGGGGGCCTTCGGTCTCCGGGACGGCCGTGGATGGCCTCCTAGGCTGGCCGGAACGGTCGTGCGATGGCCGCAGCGATCATTCCGAAGGAGCCCCGCGCATGATCCTCACTGTCCGGTCCATCACCCGTGACGAGCACCTGGCGTTCGTCGAGGCCCTCCCTTCCGCCAGCCACATGCAGATCCCCGCGTGGGGCGACGTGAAGCCGGACTGGCGGGCGGAGAGCGTGGGCTGGTTCGAGGAGGGCCGGCTCGTCGGGGCGGGGCTGGTGCTGTTCCGGCCGCTGCCGAAGCTGAGGAAGTACCTGGCGTATCTGCCCGAGGGGCCGCTCGTCGACTGGTTCGCGCCGGATCTCGTCGAGCGCTGGCTGGAGCCGATGCTCGCCCATCTCAAGGCGCGGGGCGCGTTCTCGGTGAAGATGGGCCCGCCCGTCGTCGTACGGCGCTGGAGTGCCGACGCCGTCAAGGCGGCCATCGCCGACCCGGACGCCCACCGCCTGCGGGACGCCGAGGCGACCTCGCACGAGCCGCGCGCCGTCGACGTCGCCGACCGGCTGCGCCGCGCCGGCTGGCTGCGGGCCGAACCCGGCGGCGAGGACGGCTTCGCCGCCGGACAGCCGCGGTACGTGTTCCAGGTGCCGTACGCGGGACGGTCGTTGGAGGAGATCCACGGCGGCCTCAACCAGCAGTGGCGGCGCAACATCAAGAAGGCGGAGAAGGCGGGGGTGAAGGTGGCCCGCGGCGGCTACGAGGACCTGCCGGCCTTCTACACGCTCTACACCGAGACCGCCGAACGCGACCGCTTCATCCCGCGCCCCCTGCCCTACTTCCAGCGCATGTGGACCGCGCTGAACGCCGAACACCCCGACCGTATGCGGCTCTACCTCGCCCACCACGACGGCGACGTCCTCGCCGCGGCCACCATGCTGACCGTGGGCCGGCACGTCTGGTACTCGTACGGCGCCTCCACCAGCCGCAAGCGCGAGGTCCAGCCCAACAACGCCATGCAGTGGCGCATGATGTGCGACGCCCACGAACTCGGCGCCGGCGTCTACGACCTGCGGGGCATCACCGACACCCTGGAGGACTCCAACCACCTGCTCGGCCTGCTCCGCTTCAAGGTGGGCACGGGCGGAGAGGCCGTGGAGTACCTGGGGGAGTGGGACTTCCCGCTGAACCGGCTGCTGCACAAGGCACTGGAGCTGTACATGACGCGGCGGCACTGAGGGCGGCACGGGCGCCCGTACATCACGTCGGCCTGCCCGTACGTCGGCCTGCCCGTACGTCGGCCCGTCCGTGCGTCGACCGCCCGTACGTCGGCGTGCTCGTACGTCGGTCGCGCGCACGTCGGGCCGCGCGCACCCGTGGCGGGCGCGGTGCGGCGATGGCGAGAGAGCGGGGCCTGCGGGCCCCGTGTCCGCGTCCGGTATTCGAGACACTGCCGGGACAGGCGCGTAATCCCTTCGCACACCTGACCGGAGTCCACTACCCTGCACCGAGTAGTACATCGCGCTGAACACGCCTGCCCGAGTCGAGCCCCCAGGACCGCCCGTGAGTACCCCCGACACCGCCACACCCGCCCGGTCGGCCGCAGCAGCCGGGACGGTGCGCGGCCCCGGCCGCTTCGGCTCTCTCGGACCCGTCGGCCTGGTGCTCGCCGGCGGTGTCTCCGTCCAGTTCGGCGGGGCGCTCGCGGTGACCCTGATGCCGAGGGCGGGCGCGCTGGGGGTGGTGGCCCTCCGGCTGCTCGTCGCGGCCGTCGTGCTCCTTCTGGTCTGCCGGCCCCGCCTGCGCGGGCACTCGCGCGCGGACTGGGGCACGGTCGTCGTCTTCGGCATCACGATGGCCGCGATGAACGGCCTCTTCTACCAGGCCGTCGCCCGCATCCCGCTCGGCCCGGCGGTCACCCTGGAGGTCCTCGGCCCCCTCGCCCTGTCCGTCCTGGCCTCGCGCCGGGCGATCAACCTCGTCTGGGCCGGGCTGGCCCTCGCCGGCGTCTTCCTGCTCGGCGGCGGGGGATTCGGCGACCTCGACCGGGCGGGGGTCGCGTTCGCGCTGGGCGCGGGCGCGATGTGGGCGGCGTACATCGTCTTCAGCGCCCGTACGGGCCGCCGCTTCCCGCAGGCCGACGGCCTCGCCCTCGCGATGGCGGTGGGCGCGCTGCTCTTCCTGCCCCTGGGGATCGCCGAGTCGGGCGCGAAGCTGGCCGACCCGGTGACGCTGGGCCTCGGCGCGGCGGTGGCGGTGCTGTCCTCCGTCCTCCCGTACACCCTCGAACTCCTCGCCCTGCGCCGCCTGCCCGCCTCCACCTTCGCCGTCCTCATGAGCCTGGAGCCCGCCCTCGCGGCCACGGCCGGCTTCCTCATCCTCGACCAGGCCCTGTCCGCCACGGAGGCGGCCGCGATCGCCCTCGTCATCGCGGCGAGCATGGGTGCCGTACGGACGCAGGTGGGGCGCGGGAAGGCGACGGGGCCGGTTTCCTGACGGCTCCCCACCTGGGGCTTTCCGGTGGGTGGCGCTGGCTGGCCGTCAGGGCCTGGAGATTCCGGGGTCTTCCGGGCGGCCTGCGCGGGCCGCCCAGGCCGCGCGGCACGCGGCCCGGGCGGCCGACGCGGCCGGCGCGCACGACTCCGTCACCGCCCTGCCGGACGGCTGCGACGCGCGGGTCGCCCCCGGGGGAGCGCACGACTTCGACACCACGCCCTGCCGGACGGTTACGCCACGCGGATCGCCCACCCCCTGCGCCCGCGCCCCGAGCCCTCGCGTCGGCGGCGAACGCGAGCGGGCGGCAGCGGCTCGGGTACCCGCGCGGCGCCCGCGCCCGGAGCCCTCGCGTCGGCGGCGAACGTGAGCGGGCGGCAGCGGCTCGCGTACCCGCGCCGCACCCGCGCCCCCTAAAAATGCAAGCACGCTTGCTTGTTTCCTGGCGTGCTGGCATGCTCCCGACCACACACCGTCGTGCCCCGAGGGAGCGTCACGTGGACGTGTTCGGCGATCTGCACCGCGAGAGCGAGGAACTCGACGCGCTCGTCGCGGAGTTGACGGAAGAGCGGTGGGCGCTCGCCACGCCCGCCGCCGGGTGGACGATCGCCCATCAGATCGCGCATCTCGCCTGGACCGACCGCGCCGCGCTGCTCGCCGTGACGGACCAGGAGGCCTTCGCCCGCGAGGTCGAGAAGGCGCTGGCCGCGCCGGACCGGTTCGTCGACGACGGGGCGGAGGAGGGTGCCGCCGGGCCGCCCGCCCGGATCCTCGCCGACTGGCGGGCCGGGCGACAGGCCCTGGCGGAGGCGCTGCGCGCGGCGCCCGCCGGGGCACGGTTCCCCTGGTACGGCCCGCCCATGTCCGCCGCGTCCATGGCGACCGCCCGCCTCATGGAGACCTGGGCCCACGGCCAGGACGTCGCCGACGCCCTGGGTGTCACCCGCGCTCCCACCGACCGCATCCGCCACATCGCGTGGCTCGGGACGCGGACCCGTGACTTCGCCTTCGGCGTCCACGGCCTGCCCGCCCCCACCGAGCCCGTCCGCGTCGAACTCACCGGCCCGTCGGGCGAGTCGTGGGCGTACGGCCCCGAGGACGCCCCCCAGCGCGTCACCGGGCCCGCCCTCGACTTCTGCCTCCTGGTCACCCGGCGCGCCCACCGCGCCGACCTCGCCCTCCACGCGTACGGCCCCGACGCCGACCGCTGGCTGGACATCGCCCAGGCCTTCGCGGGACCGCCCGGCTCCGGCCGCCCGCCGGAGGGATCCGCGCGATGACGGTCCTGCGCGTCGGCAACGCCTCCGGCTTCTACGGCGACCGCTTCGACGCGATGCGCGAGATGCTCACCGGCGGTGAACTCGACGTCCTCACCGGCGACTACCTCGCCGAACTCACCATGCTGATCCTCGGTCGGGACCGGCTCAGGGATCCGTCCGCCGGGTACGCGCGCACCTTCCTGCGCCAGCTGGAGGAATGCCTCGGCCTCGCCCACGACCGGGGCGTGCGGATCGTCACCAACGCCGGGGGCCTCAACCCGGCCGGACTCGCCGACGCCGTACGGAAGTCGGCGCAACGGCTCGGCATCCCCGTACGCGTCGCGCACGTCGAGGGCGACGACCTCGGCCCCTCCCACCCCGACAGCCTCACCGCCCACGCGTACCTCGGCGGTTTCGGTATCGCCGCCTGTCTGCGGGAGGGCGCCGACGTCGTGGTGACCGGGCGGGTGACGGACGCGGCCCTCGTCACCGGGCCCGCCGCCGCCCACTTCGGCTGGGGGCCCACGGAGTACGACCGGCTCGCGGGCGCCGTCGTCGCCGGACACGTCCTGGAGTGCGGGACGCAGGCCACCGGCGGCAACTACGCCTTCTTCCGGGAGCACGGCGGTGACGTCCGCCGGCCCGGCTTCCCCCTCGCCGAGCTGCACGAGGACGGCCGGTGCGTCATCACCAAGCACCCGGGGACGGGCGGCTTCGTCGACATCGGCACGGTGACCGCCCAGCTGCTGTACGAGACCGGCGGCGCCCGGTACGCGGGACCCGACGTCACCGCCCGGCTGGACACCGTACGGCTCACCCAGGAGGCCCCGGACCGGGTGCGGATCGAGGGCGTGCGCGGTGAGGCCCCGCCCCCGGCCCTGAAGGTCGGCCGCACCCGCCTCGGCGGCTTCCGCAACGAGGTCGTCTTCGTCCTCACCGGCCTCGACATCGAGGCCAAGGCCGCGCTGGTGCGGGAGCAGATGGCGCGGGCCCTGGCCGAGTCCCCGCCGGCAGAGGTGCGGTGGGAGCTCGTCCGTACCGACCGTCCCGACGCCGGGACCGAGGAGACCGCGAGCGCCCTGCTGCGGCTCGTCGTACGGGATCCCCGGCAGGAGGTGGTGGGGCGCGCGTCGAGCGGTGCGGCCGTGGAACTGGCGCTGGCCAGTTACCCCGGGTTCCATGTGCTCGCGCCGCCCGGCAAGGGGTCCCCCTACGGCGTCTTCGAGGCCGCCCAGGTCCCCCAGGACGCCGTCGCGCACCAAGCGGTCCTCCCCGACGGGCGCCGGATCCCCGTACCCCCGGCCGCCGGCACCCGCGTACTGGAGGAGGTGGCGCAGCCGCCCCTTCCCGAACCGCTGCCGCCGGGGCCCGTCCGGCGCGCCCCGCTCGGACTCGTCGCCGGCGCCCGCAGCGGCGACAAGGGCGGGAACGCCAACGTGGGGGTGTGGGTGCGGTCGGACGAGGCCTGGCGGTGGCTGGCGCACGCGCTGACCGTCGAACGGTTCCGGGAGCTGATCCCGGAGAGCCGCGAGCTGACGGTCACCCGGCACGTCCTGCCCGGCCTGCGCGCCCTGAACTTCGTCGTCGAGGGCATCCTCGGCGACGGCGTCGCCGCACAGCACCGTTTCGACCCGCAGGCCAAGGCGCTCGGCGAATGGCTGCGCTCCCGCCACCTGGACCTTCCGGAGGCCCTCCTTTGACGGTCATCACGTCCGCCCTGGACCCCCGCGGCCCCGACTACCGCGCCCACCGCGAGGCCATGCTCGCCAAGCTCGCCGACCTGTCCGCCGAGCACGCCAAGGCGCTCGCGGGAGGCGGGGAGAAGTACGTGGCGAGGCACCGCGCGCGCGGCAAGCTCCTCGCCCGCGAGCGCGTCGAGCTGCTCCTCGACCCCGACACCCCCTTCCTGGAGCTGTCGCCGCTGGCCGCCTGGGGCAGCGAGTACGCGGTCGGCGCCTCGCTCGTCACCGGCATCGGGGTCGTCGAGGGCGTCGAGTGCCTGATCACCGCCAACGACCCGACCGTGCGCGGGGGCGCCAGCAACCCCTGGAGCCTGAGGAAGGCCCTGCGCGCGAACGACATCGCGCTCGCCAACCGGCTGCCCTGCATCAGCCTGGTGGAGTCCGGCGGGGCGGATCTGCCCTCGCAGAAGGAGATCTTCGTCCCCGGGGGCGCCGTCTTCCGGGACCTGACGCGGCTGTCCGCCGCCGGCATCCCGACCGTCGCCGTCGTCTTCGGCAACTCCACCGCCGGGGGCGCGTACATCCCCGGCATGTCCGACCACGTGATCATGGTCAAGGAGCGGGCCAAGGTGTTCCTCGGCGGGCCGCCGCTGGTGAGGATGGCCACCGGCGAGGAGAGCGACGACGAGTCCCTGGGCGGCGCGGAGATGCACGCGCGCGTGTCGGGCCTCGCCGACTACTTCGCCGTCGACGAGCGGGACGCGCTGCGGCAGGCGCGGCGGGTGGTCGCGCGGCTCAACCACCGCAAGGCGTACGAGGATCCCGGCCCCGCCGCGCCTCCCGCGTACGACCCGGAGGAACTGCTGGGGATCGTCCCCGGCGACCTGAAGGTCCCCTTCGACCCGCGCGAGGTGATCGCCCGTGTCGTCGACGCCTCCGACTTCGACGAGTTCAAGCCGCTGTACGGGACGAGCCTGGCCACCGGCTGGGCGACCCTGCACGGCTACCCGGTCGGCATCCTGGCCAACGCCCAGGGGGTGCTGTTCAGCGAGGAGTCCCAGAAGGCCGCCCAGTTCATCCAGCTCGCCAACCAGCGCGACATCCCGCTGCTCTTCCTGCACAACACCACCGGCTACATGGTCGGCAGAGAGTACGAGCAGGGCGGCATCATCAAGCACGGCGCGATGATGATCAACGCCGTCTCCAACTCGAGGGTCCCGCACCTCTCCGTGCTCATGGGCGCGTCGTACGGCGCCGGCCACTACGGCATGTGCGGGCGCGCCTACGACCCCCGCTTCCTGTTCGCCTGGCCCAGCGCCAAGTCCGCCGTCATGGGCCCGCAGCAGCTCGCGGGCGTCCTGTCGATCGTCGCCCGCCAGTCGGCCGCCGCGAAGGGACGGCCCTACGACGAGGACGCCGACGCCGCCCTGCGCGCGATGGTCGAGCAGCAGATCGAGTCCGAGTCGCTGCCGATGTTCCTGTCCGGGCGGCTGTACGACGACGGCGTCATCGACCCGCGCGACACCCGCACCGTCCTCGGCCTGTGCCTGTCGGCCGTCCACACCGCGCCCTACGAGGGAGCGCGGGGCGGCTTCGGCGTCTTCCGGATGTGAGGAACCCCCAAGTGATCACTTCTGTGCTCGCCGCCAACCGAGGCGAGATCGCCTGCCGCGTCTTCCGCACCTGCCGTGAGGCGGGGATCCGGACGGTCGCCGTGCACTCGGACGCCGACGCGAACGCCCTGCACGCGCGCGTGGCCGACACGGCGGTACGCCTGCCGGGCGCGGCGCCCGCCGACACGTACCTGCGCGCCGACCTGATCGTGAAGGCGGCCGTGACGGCGGGCGCGGACGCCGTGCACCCGGGGTACGGCTTCCTCTCCGAGAACGCCGACTTCGCGCGCGCCGTCCTGGACGCGGGCCTGGTCTGGATCGGGCCGCCGCCGGAGGCGATCGAGGCGATGGCGTCCAAGACCCGCGCGAAGGCGCTCATGGGACTCCCGCCCCTGCGCCAGGACGCCCTCACCGAGGCCGACCTGCCGGTGCTCGTGAAGGCGGCCGCGGGCGGCGGAGGGCGCGGAATGCGCGTCGTGCGCCGCCTGGACGAACTGAGCGCCGCGATGGACGGCGCGCGCGCCGAGGCCGCGAGCGCCTTCGGCGACGGCGAGGTCTTCGTCGAGCCCTACGTCGAGAACGGGCGCCATGTGGAGGTGCAGGTGCTCGCCGACGCCCACGGCACCGTGTGGGCGCTCGGCACCCGCGACTGCTCCCTCCAGCGCCGCCACCAGAAGGTGATCGAGGAGGCGCCGGCACCCGGACTCTCCGAGGAACTCACTCGGGAGCTGTGCGCGCTCGCCGTGCGCGCCGCCCGCGCCGTCGACTACGTCGGCGCGGGCACCGTCGAGTTCCTCGTCGCCGACGGCCGGGCGCACTTCCTGGAGATGAACACCCGCCTCCAGGTCGAACACCCGGTGACGGAGGCCGTCTTCGGCCTCGACCTGGTGGCGGAGCAGCTCCGCATCGCGGAAGGCCACGCCCTGGCCCCCGAGCCCCCACGCGCGCGTGGCCACGCCGTCGAGGCCCGCCTCTACGCCGAGGACCCCGCGCACGACTGGACCCCCCAGACCGGCACCCTGCACCGCCTCACCGTCCCCGACGGCGTCCGCCTGGACACGGGCTGCACCGACGGCGACGAGATCGGCGTCCACTACGACCCCATGCTCGCCAAGGTCGTCGCCCACGCCCCCACCCGCACGGAGGCCGTCCGCAAACTGGCGGGCGCGCTGGAGAGGGCCACGATCCACGGCCCGGTGACCAACCGGGACCTCCTGATCCGCTCCCTGCGTCACGAGGAGTTCACCTCGGCCCGCATGACCACGGGCTTCTACGACCGCCACCTCACCACGCTCACCGCGCCGGCCCCCGACCCGTACGCCCCCCTGGCGGCGGCCCTCGCGGACGCGCACGGCCGCTCCCGCTTCGGCGGCTGGCGCAACCTGCCCTCACAACCGCAGGTCAGGCGCTACGCCGTGGGGGGCGAGCCGCACGAGGTCCACTACCGGCACACGCGAACCGGGCTGACGGCGGACGGCGTGCGGGTCGTGCACGCGGACGCGGGGCTGGTCGTCCTGGAGGTCGAGGGCGTCCGGCGCCGTTTCGAGGTGGCCCGCTACGACGACCAGGTGCACGTGAACGCCACGACCCTCACGGCCCTTCCCCGGTTCCCCGAGCCGGTGGCCCGGCACGCCCCGGGCTCCCTGCTCGCCCCCATGCCCGGCACGGTCGTCAGGATCGCGAACGGCCTCGTCACCGGATCGAGTGTCGAGGCGGGCGAACCGATCGTCTGGCTCGAAGCGATGAAGATGCAACACGTCATCACGGCACCGGTCACGGGGACGCTGACCGCCCTGCCGGTGACGACGGGACAGCAGGTACAGGTCGGCACTCTGCTGGCGGTAGTGCAAGCGGCCTAGTGGCGCGGGGCCGTGCCCTCGGGCGGCTCCGCCGCGTGAGCGCGAGCGACCACGACGATGCAGCACCCGAAGGAGCCATCATGACCACCCTCATCGAACCCGACGAGCACAAGGCACTCCGCGCGGCGGTCTCGTCCTTCGCCACCACCCACCCGCGCGACTCCAGGACCCTCTGGCAAGAGGCCGCCAGGCTCGGCTACATCGGCGTCAACCTCCCGGAAGCCTACGGAGGAGGCGGCGGCGGCATCACCGAGCTCTCCCTGGTCCTCGAAGAGCTGGGCGCCGCGGGCAACCCCCTCCTCATGATGATCGTCTCCCCGGCGATCTGCGGCACGGTCATCGCCCGCTTCGGCACGGAAGCCCAGAAACGGACCTGGCTCCCCGCGCTGGCGGACGGCACCCGCCTCATGGCCTTCGGCATCACCGAGCCCGACGCCGGCTCCAACAGCCACCGCATCACCACCACCGCCCGCCGCGAC
Source organism: Streptomyces sp. NPDC014995 (assembly GCF_043080745.1). Classification (NCBI taxonomy): domain Bacteria; kingdom Bacillati; phylum Actinomycetota; class Actinomycetes; order Kitasatosporales; family Streptomycetaceae; genus Streptomyces; species Streptomyces sp. NPDC014995. Next base: position 117,508 of record NZ_JBIBVX010000012.1, on the reverse strand, counting down.
GGCACCGACTGGCTGCTGACCGGCCGGAAGGTCTTCGTCTCCGGCGTCGACATCGCCGACGCCACCCTGATCGTCGGCCGCACGGAAGACGCCCGCACCGGCCGCCTCAAGCCCTGCCTGTTCATCGTCCCGCGCGACGCGGAGGGCTTCACCCGCCACCGCATCGACATGGAACTGCACGGCGCGGAGAAGCAGTTCGAACTGGTCCTGGACGACGTGCGGCTGCCCGCCGACGCGCTCGTCGGCGACGAGGACGCGGGGCTCCTCCAACTGTTCGCCGGCCTGAACCCGGAGCGGATCATGACGGCCGCCTTCGCGATCGGCATGGGCCGCCACGCCCTCGCCAAAGCCGTCGCGTACGCGCGCGAGCGCACCGTCTGGACGACCCCCATCGGCGCCCACCAGGCCATCGCCCATCCCCTGGCGCAGGCGCACATCGACCTCGAACTGGCCCGCCTGATGATGCAGAAGGCGGCCCGTCTGTACGACGCGGGGGACGACGCCGGGGCGGGCGAAGCCGCCAACATGGCGAAGTACGCGGCCGGGGAGGCTTGCGTGAAGGCGGTCGACCAGGCCGTGCACACCCTCGGCGGCAACGGCCTCACGCGCGAGTTCGGCCTCGCCTCGCTGATAACGGCGGCGCGCGTGGCTCGTATTGCTCCGGTGAGCCGGGAGATGATTCTCAACTACGTCTCCCACCAGACCCTGGGCCTGCCCAAGTCGTACTGACCGTCTGGCCACCCGCCGGTGAGCGAGGAGGAACCATGTTCCGCAGCGAGTACGCAGACGTTCCGCCCGTAGAACTCCCCATCCACGACGCCGTGCTGGGCCGCGCCGCCGAGTTCGGCGACCGGCCGGCCCTCGTCGACGGCACCGACGGCACCACCCTCACCTACGAACAGGTGGACCGCTTCCACCGGCGGATCGCCGCCGCCCTCGCCGACGCCGGAGTCCGCAAGGGCGATGTGCTCGCCCTGCACAGCCCCAACACCGTCGCCTTCCCGCTCGCGTTCTACGCCGCCACGCGCGCGGGAGCCACCGTCACCACCGTGCACCCGCTCTGCACGGCCGAGGAGTTCGCCAAGCAGCTCGGCGACTGTGCCGCCCGCTGGATCGTCACCGTCTCACCGCTGCTGGAGACGGCCCGCCGGGCCGCCGAACTCTCGGGCGGTGTCAAGGAGATCTTCGTCTGCGACAGCGCCTCCGGCCACCGCTCCCTGATCGACATGCTCGCCTCGGCCGCCCCCGAGCCGCGGACCGCCGTCGACCCCGTCGAGGACGTGGCGGCCCTGCCGTACTCCTCCGGCACCACCGGCATCCCCAAGGGCGTGATGCTCACCCACCGGCAGATCGCCACCAACCTCGCCCAGCTCGAACCGGCGATCCCGGCCGGCCCCGGCGACCGCGTCCTCGCCGTCCTGCCCTTCTTCCACATCTACGGCCTCACCGCGCTGATGAACGCGCCGCTGCGCAAGGGCGCCACCGTCGTCGTCCTGCCCCGCTTCGACCTGGAGACCTTCCTCGCGGCCATCCAGAACCACCGCATCACCGCCCTGTACGTGGCCCCACCGATCGTGCTGGCCCTCGCCAAGCACCCGGCCGTCACCCAGTACGACCTCTCCTCCGTGGAGTACGTCATCAGCGCCGCCGCGCCCCTGGACGCCGGCCTCGCCGCCGCCTGCGCCGAACGCCTCGGCCTGCCGCCCGTCGGCCAGGCCTACGGCATGACGGAACTGTCCCCCGGCACCCACGTCGTCCCCCTCGACGCCATGGCCGACGCCCCCGCCGGCACCGTCGGCAAGCTCATCGCCGGCACCGAGATGCGCATCGTCTCCCTCGACGACCCCGACAAGGACCTCGGCGCGGGCGAGGCCGGCGAGATCCTCATCCGCGGCCCGCAGATCATGAAGGGCTACCTCGGCCGCCCCGACGCCACCGCCGCCATGATCGACGGCGACGGCTGGCTGCACACCGGCGACATCGGCCGCGTCGACGAGGACGGCTGGCTCTTCGTCGTCGACCGCGTCAAGGAACTCATCAAGTACAAGGGCTTCCAGGTGGCCCCCGCCGAACTCGAGGCACTGCTGCTCACCCACCCCGGCATCGCCGACGCCGCCGTCATCGGCGAGTACCACGACGACGGCAACGAGGTGCCGCACGCCTACGTGGTCCGCCGGCCCACCGCGCCCGACCTCTCCGAGGGGGAGGTCGCCCTGTACGTCGCCGAGCGGGTCGCCCCCTACAAGCGCGTCCGCCACGTCACCTTCATCGACGCCGTACCCCGCGCCGCCTCCGGGAAGATCCTCCGCCGACAGCTCAGGGAGGAACGCACATGACGTCACTGATCGGCCGTACCCGCGCGCGGGGTGTCGAGACCCTCAGCCTCGACGCACCGGACACCCGCAACGCCCTGTCGCGCGCGCTCGTGGCCGAGCTGACCGACGCACTCGGCCAGTGCGGGCAGGACCCCGGCGTACGCGCCGTCGTCCTCACCCACACCGGCAACACCTTCTGCGCGGGCGCCGACCTGCGCGACCCCCCGCCCGCCGAGGCGTTCACCGGACTGCTGGAGGGAATCGTCACGCTGCCCAAGCCGGTCGTGGCCCGGGTCGCCGGGCACGTCCGGGCGGGCGGCCTGGGCCTGCTCGGGGCCTGCGACATCGCGGTCGCCTCCGCCGCGGCGACCTTCTCTTTCACCGAGGTGCGCATCGGCGTCGCGCCCGCCGTCATCTCCCTGCCGCTGCTGCCCCGCGTCGACCCGCGGGCCCTCGCCCGCTACTGCCTCACCGGCGAGACCTTCGGCGCGGCCGAGGCCGCCCGCATCGGCCTGGTCACCGGGGCCGCCGGCGACCTCGACCTGGACGACGCCCTCGCCCCCGTCCTCGACGGCCTGCGCAGGGCCGCACCCGGGGCCCTGGCCCGGACGAAGGAACTGCTCACGGCTACAGTTCTGGAGGCCTTCGCCGAGGACGCGGGCGAGATGAACAGGCTCTCCGCCTCGTTGTTCGCCCAGCCCGACGCCCGCGAAGGGATGACGGCCTTCCTCGAACGACGGGATCCCCCATGGGTGCTGTGACCACGGTCGACCGTGTCCCGGGCGACCGCGCCCCCAAGCAGGACCGCAGCCGGGCCACTCGGCAGCGGCTCCTGGAAGCCGCCGTGGCCTGCCTCGCCGAACACGGCTGGACAGGCTCCACCGTCTCGGTCGTCGCCGAACGCGCGGGCGTCTCCCGCGGCGCCGCCCAGCACCACTTCCCCACCCGCGAGGACCTGTTCACCGCGGCCGTCGAGTACGTCGCCGAGGAACGCTCCCTCGCGCTGCGCGCCCTCTTCCCCCAAGGCGCCGCGGGCGACCGGCGAGCGGTCGTCTCGGCCCTCGTCGACCTCTACACCGGCCCTCTCTTCCGCGCGGCCCTGCACCTGTGGGTGGCCGCGTCGAACGAGGAGCAACTGCGCCCGCGCGTGACGGAGCTGGAGGCCCGCGTCGGCCGCGAGACCCACCGCATAGCCGTGGAACTGCTGAACGCCGACGAGTCCCGCCCCGGCGTCCGGGAAACCGTCCAGGGCCTGCTGGACATGGCCCGCGGCCTGGGCCTGGCCAACCTCCTCACCGACGACGGCCCGCGCCGCGAACGGGTCGTGGCCCAGTGGGCGACGCTGCTGGAGGAGACGCTGGGCTGACCCCGTCACGGACTGAGCCGCTCCACCCGCCAGCTGCCGTCCGCCTGCGCCACGTACCGCAGCCGGTCGTGCAACCGGTTCTCCCGCCCCTGCCAGAACTCCACCGACTGCGGCGCCACCCGGAAACCACCCCAGTGCGGCGGCACCGGCACCTGCTCGCCCTGCGGATAGCGGGCCGCCAGCTCGGCGTAGGAGACGTCGAGTTCGGCGCGGGTGGTGATGACCGACGACTGGGCGCTGGCCCACGCGCCGAGCTGCGAGCCGTGCGGCCGGGTGCGGAAGTACGCGGCCGTCTCGTCCCGGCCGGTACGCCGGGCCACCCCCTGCACGATCACCTGCCGGGCCATCGCATGCCACGGGAAGAGCAGCGAGACGTACGGGTTCTCCGCGAGGTCACGGGCCTTGCGCGAGTCGTAGTTCGTATAGAAGACGAAGCCCTGCTCGTCGAAGTGCTTCAGCAGCACCGTGCGGGAGCTGGGCCGCCCCTCGGCGTCCGCCGTGGAGACCACCATGGCGTTCGGCTCGAACAGGTGGGCCTCCGCCGCGGCCTGCTTGAACCAGCGCGCGAACTGCTCCACGGGCGTCGCGGTCAGGTCGGACTCGGCGAGGCCCTCGGCCCGGTACTGCTTGCGCATCGAGGCGGGGTCGGGAGAGACGGCGTCTGCGGCGTTCACGCGGTCATCTTGCCGTATCGGAGGCCACCCACCGGAAGGCCACCCACCGAAGGTGGCACTGAGTGCCGCGAGGGCTCCCCAAAGGTGGCACTCGGGGATATGGTGCTGATGCCATCCCGGTTGGGTGACCGCCGGCCGCACGGGGCATCACTGGGGTGACCGCCCAGGACCGCGAGTCCCCGCACGGACCGTGGAACCGCCGGCGCCATCGGTCGCACCATCTGTCGCACACATCTCGAGGAGCCGCCTGATGTCCGACTTCGTACCCGGGCTCGAAGGAGTCGTCGCGTTCGAGACGGAGATCGCCGAACCCGACAAGGAGGGCGGCGCACTCCGGTACCGGGGCGTCGACATCGAGGACCTCGTCGGCCACGTCTCCTTCGGCAACGTGTGGGGCCTGCTCGTCGACGGCGCCTTCAACCCCGGCCTGCCGCCCGCCGAGCCGTTCCCCATCCCCGTCCACTCCGGCGACATCCGCGTCGACGTCCAGTCCGCCCTCGCCATGCTCGCCCCGGTCTGGGGCCTGAAACCCCTCCTCGACATCGACGCCGGGCAGGCCCGCGAAGACCTCGCCCGCGCCGCCGTCATGGCCCTGTCCTACGTCGCCCAGTCCGCCCGCGGCCAGGGCCGCCCCATGGTCCCGCAGCGCGAGATCGACAAGGCCCAGTCCGTCGTCGAACGCTTCATGATCCGCTGGCGTGGCGAACCCGACCCCAAGCACGTCGCCGCCGTCGACGCCTACTGGACCTCCGCCGCCGAACACGGCATGAACGCGTCCACCTTCACCGCCCGCGTCATCGCCTCCACCGGCGCGGACGTCGCCGCGGCCCTCTCCGGCGCCGTGGGAGCCATGTCCGGCCCCCTGCACGGCGGCGCCCCCTCCCGCGTCCTCGGCATGATCGAGGAGATCGAACGGACCGGGGACGCCGAGGCGTACGTCCGGCGCGCCCTCGACCAGGGCGAACGCCTGATGGGCTTCGGCCACCGCGTCTACCGCGCCGAGGACCCCCGCGCGCGCGTACTGCGCCGCACCGCCCGCGAGCTGGGCGCCCCCCGCTTCGAGGTCGCCGAAGCGCTGGAGAAGGCCGCCCTGGAAGAGCTCCACAACCGCCGCCCCGACCGCGTGCTCGCGACGAACGTCGAGTTCTGGGCGGCCATCGTCCTCGACTTCGCCGAGGTCCCGGCGCACATGTTCACCTCCATGTTCACCTGCGCCCGCACGGCCGGCTGGTCCGCACACATCCTGGAACAGAAGCGCACCGGCCGCCTGGTCCGCCCCTCCGCCCGCTACATCGGCCCCGGCCCCCGCGACCCCCGCGACATCGAGGGCTACGGGGGCATCGCAAGCCAGGGCCAGAAGCCAGGGCCAGGCGGTGTCGTGGAGGGCGGCGTGACGTCGACGCCGGTCACGCGGGGCTGAGCAGCTCCGCGTGACGCCGCTCGGAGGGCGCTGCCGAGGCGCGTGCGGGGCGGCGGGTGGGAACGCAGACGACCCGCGAGTCTGGTCCTCCGTGAGGAGGGGCCGGCCGGACGTACCGGCGACTCGCGGGTCGGGTGACTGCTGGGATTTGGGCCGGCTGCACGCGACTCTCACGCGCTGGTCCGGCACCGCACTGGGTGTGGTGGCGGGCCGCTAGCCCGCAGTCACCTCACGCGTCCGGTTTTCATACATCTGCCGAACCACCTCCCTTCTCGTGTGCTCGACACCTTAAGAACCGTTCCACCACCCGATCAACCGTTTTTCGGAAGTTCTGGCGAGACGGTTGCCGGCAGATGACCCACCAGCGGATTCGGTCCTCCGTGCGTCCGGCGGACCACGCGACGACGACCCTCCCGGACGAGGTGGTCGAACAGGTGCGAGCAGTACCTGCGCGATGTCGGTGCCGCGCTCGCGGAGGCGGGATGCGGCTTCGCCGACGTCGTGCGGGTGCGGTGTCCGCTGCCCGAGCGGACCGACGTCGAGCCGTGCCGGCCGGGCTGCGCCGCTGCTTCGGGAAGGTGCGGCCGGCGCCGACGACGAGGGTGTGCGGGCTCGCCGATCCCCGGATGAAGTTTCGAGATCGAGGTGTCCGCGCGACGCCCTGCGCCGGACCGCGCAATCCCGTTGACGCGCGCGTGGGGGCGCGCTTCGCTGTCGCCGTGACGGATCTTCGTATGGAGCCCGTGGCCGGCGAGGCCATGCTCGAGCAGTGGCGGCACGTCCACAACGCGATCGTGCCGCCGGACGCCCTGTCCCTCGACGAGGTACGCGCGCGTGCGGCGCGCTACCGCCTGGAGAACGCCTACGTCGGTGACGTGCTGGTCGGCTGCTCCACGGTGCGGCCGCCGGAGGGCGAGGAGGCGGTGGAGACGGTCATCGCGCGCGTGCTGCCCGAGTACCGGCGCCGCGGCTACGGCACCGCCCTGTACGACCGTGGTCTCGCGCACGCGCGCGTGCTGGGCGCCCGGGAGGTCGAGACGTGCGTGCTGGCCGTCAACGAGGACGGTCTGCGGTTCGCGGTGGCGCGTGGTTTCGTGGAGACCGACCGGTATGTGGTGGACGGCCGGACCGACCTGTGGGTCGATCTGAGGCTGGCCGCCGCGGACCGGCCCGCGGCCGGCCGCGCGTGACAGGTCCCGCCCGCGGTACAACGATTCCTCCGCAATCTTGCGGGAACCATATGTGGGCTGCGTCACGTTCCAGTTGAATGAGGGCAAGTGAGCGAACCTGCAGGGGGTCCAGGTGAGTGCTTCCCGGCGTAGTGGGACCACCGACGAGCTGGGTCCGGACGAGCCCGAGCGGGCCGGTCCGGTGGGCCCGGACGGCTCGGACCTGCTCGCCGCGCTGCTCGACGGGATGGACGCGGCCCTGTGCGCCTTCGACGCCGACGGCGTCGTCACCCACTGGAACCGGGAGGCCGAGCGGATTCTCGGCTGGACCGCCGAGGAGGCCGTGGGGCGCCGCGGCTTCGCCGGGTGGGCGGTCCGCGAGGCGGACGCCGAGGAGATCGAGGGCCGCCTGATGTCCGCCATGCACGCGCCCGGCCGGCAGGTGCACGAGTTCGCCCTGGTGACCAAGGACGGCGGCCGGGTCCTGGTGCGCACCCAGTCCGCCGCCGTGCGCGGCCCCGACGGCAAGCCGGCCGGCCTGTACTGCGCCTTCAGCGAGGTGCACGCCCAGATCGACCTGGAGCGTTCCATCGCGCTGAGCGAGGCCCTCTTCGAGGACGCCTCCTGGGGTGTCGTCCTCGTCGACGCCGACCTGCGCCCCGCCGTGGTGAACGCGTACGCCGCCCGCGCGCTCGGCACCGGCCGTACGACCCTCCTGGGCCGCCCGCTGGGCGAGCTGCTCACCCGGGGCGTCGAGGACCTGGAGAACGCGCTCACGCACGTCCTCGCCGAGGGCGCTCCGCCCGCGCCCGCGGAGATGTGGGTGGGGGTGCGCACCCCGGAGGGCGAGCGGCGGCGCTGCTGGCGCAGCGGCTTCCTGCGGCTGGCCTCGCCGCTGGCCGAGGAGCCGGTGCCGCTCGGGGTCGGCTGGCTCTTCCAGGACGTCACCGAGGCCAAGCAGGGCGAGCAGGAGGCCGCGCTGCTGCGTTTCCGCGCCAACCAGTTGCACCGTGCCTCCCGCGCGGCCGCCGAGTGCGAGGACCCGGCCGAGGCGGCCACCGTGCATCTCGACTTCGCGCTCGCCGGCTTCGCCGACCACGCCGTGATCGACCGGGTGGCGGGCGCCCCGGCGGCCGACGGCGAGTCCGCCGCGCCGCCGCGGCTGGTACGGGTCGCGGCCACGCCCTCGGGCGGCCCCGGCCCCAGCGCGCTCACCGGCCACGCGGGGCTGCCCGTGCGGTACGCGGAGGGGCATCCGGCGTTGCAGTGCGTGGCCCGCGCCGGTTCCGTGCGCGCCTCGTCCGGCACGGCGGCGCCGGACCAGGCGCGCGAGTGGGCACGCGCGCGCCAGTGGCCCGAGGACACCGTGCACGCCCTGTGCGCCGTCCTGCGCAGCCGTGGCCGCACCCTCGGCGTGGTGACGTTCCTGCGCGGCGCCGCCCGCACCGCGTTCGAACGGTCCGACGCGACCTACGCCGAGGACGTCGCCGTACGCATAGCGGCGGCCCTGGACCTGGCGGGACCGCCCGGGGGCGGCGAGGGCGCCTGAGACCGGCGGCGGGCGAGGACGTCCGAGCCGGGTGGGGCGGGGGTGTCCTGAGCGCGGAGGCGGGCGGCGGCGCCCGGGTGGCGCCGGACGCGCCGCCTCAGCGCCGTCAGCGCCGGTAGAAGATCCGGTCCCCGTACTCCTCCATGATCCGGCCGTTCCACTCGTGCCCGCCGTCCACGTTGCCGGAGCGCAGCAGCGGGGGCTCGATGCCGCGGTCGGCGAGGGAGGCGGCGGCGGTGGCCATCACGGCCTGGAGCAGGGCCGTGGTGACGACCGTGGAGGCGGGCGCGAAGGGCGCCGGGACGGTGTCGAGGGTCAGTTCGGCGTCGCCGACGGCGATCTTGGAGTCCAGGACGAGGTCGCAGTGGTCCTTCAGGAAGGTCCCCGAGGAGTGCCGGGACGTCGTCCGCGCCGCGTACGCCACCGACGTCACGCCGATGACCTTCACGCCCAGGGCACGGGCGTTCAGGGCCATCTCCACGGGCAGGGCGTTGCGGCCCGACAGGGAGACGACCACGAGGGCGTCGCCCGCGCGGACCGGGGAGGTGTCCAGGACGGCGCTCGCCAGGCCGTCGACGCGCTCCAGGGCGGAGCCGAGGGTGGCGGGCACGACGTCGACGCCGACGACACCGGGGACGGCGAGCAGGTTCATCAGGGCCAGGCCGCCGGCCCGGTAGACGACGTCCTGCGCGGCCAGCGAGGAGTGGCCGGCGCCGAAGGCGAAGAGGCGGCCGCCGGCGGCCACGGTGTCGGCGAGGAGGGTGCCCGCGGCCTCGATGGCCCCGGCCTCCTCTTCGCGGACCCGGTGCAGCAGGCCGATCGCGGCGTCGAAGAACTGGGCGGCGGGCGTGCGGTCGCTCATCCGAAGGGCCCCCTTGCCGTGTCCGGTGTCCGGTGTCCGTGTCGCGGATCACGGTGCGGTCTGGACCAGTGTGCTGTCAACACGGCGCGGTGCGGCCGACGGCGGCCGCAGCGCAGGACCGCCGTCGGGGGCCCGGACGCCGGACGCAACCGCCTCGTTCGGACGGCGCGGCACGGTTGTCAGTGGTATCCGGCAGAATTGAAGCCAGGGCCAGCGCACGCGTCGGAGAGCCGTCGAGCCTTCGGCACATCTCATCAAGGGGCACGTATGTCCGGACTGATCGACACCACGGAGATGTATCTCCGCACCATCCTCGAGCTGGAGGAGGAAGGTGTGGTCCCCATGCGCGCCCGGATCGCCGAGCGGCTCGACCAGAGCGGGCCGACGGTCAGCCAGACGGTGGCGCGCATGGAGCGTGACGGCCTGGTCTCCGTGGCCAGCGACCGTCACCTCGAGCTCACGGACGAGGGCCGCCGGCTGGCCACGCGCGTGATGCGCAAGCACCGCCTCGCCGAGTGTCTCCTCGTCGACGTGATCGGCCTGGAGTGGGAGCAGGTCCACGCCGAGGCGTGCCGCTGGGAGCACGTCATGAGCGAGGCCGTCGAGCGCCGCGTCCTGGAGCTGCTGCGGCACCCCACCGAGTCGCCGTACGGCAACCCGATCCCGGGCCTGGAGGAGCTGGGCGAGAAGGACGGTGCCGACCCGTTCCTGGACGAGGGCATGGTCTCGCTCGCCGACCTCGACCCGGGCCTGGAGGGCAAGACGGTCGTCGTCCGCCGTATCGGCGAGCCGATCCAGACGGACGCGCAGTTGATGTACACGCTGCGCCGGGCGGGTGTGCAGCCCGGTTCGGTGGTGAGCGTGACGGAGTCGGCCGGCGGTGTGCTGGTGGGCAGCGGCGGTGAGGCGGCCGAGCTGGCGTCGGACGTCGCCTCCCACGTGTTCGTCGCCAAGCGCTGAGCCGAGCGCCGGGGCAGGCGCCGGGCCGAGCGCCGGGCCGATGTTGAGCATTGTTCGACTCCTGGGGTCCCAGGGGTCGTTGAGGCGACCGTCGATGTCGCCGAATCGGGGATTCCCTGGGCCGAATCGCAGCGCTTGGGCGCCGCGCGTGCCAGTCTGTCGCGTGAGGCATATGACCTGAGGGGGCGGGATGGTGTGCCGCGGACGAAGGGAAGGCCCCGGTGCCGTAAGGCACCGGGGCCCGTCCTCCCCTGTACTGACCCGGAGCCCCGAGCTCTCAGGGTCATTCCCCTCGGACCGGTTTCCCCGAGCGGTCCGCCTCCCGTTGAAGATCTCCCCTCGGTGGTGGCGATCATTCCTTCCGGGGGGTCACTCGAACGAGGGGTGTTGGCCGCGGATGCGGGCGTTTTCGAATAGGCATTCGATAGCCTGCGGGTGACAGGGCCCCGTGAGAGACGGATCGTGCAGGAGACCGATCGTGCAGGAGACCGATCGGGCGTGAGAGAGATCGTGCTCGAGAGGGATCGTGCGTGTGATGGATCGCGCCGGGCGTGCGATGAACGAAGGCAGTGGGCAGCACAGCGGTACGACGGCAGAGACGACGCGTGACCGGACCGGCCGGCTCGAGCGGGAGCGAGGGGTCCGAGCGGAGCTAGGGGGGTGCCAGGACCTATGGCGCGACGCATCGACGTGAGGGGGGCGGCCGGCGTACGCCTGGCGGCCTGGGAGTTCGGTGATCCGCCCAAGGGCGACCCGTCGGACCACGGGTCGGAACCCACGATTCCGGCACAGTCGGCCGGGGGACGGACGACCCCGGCCGGACCCGCCGACCCCGGCCGGACCACCGGCGTCCTGTTACTGCACGGTCTGATGGGCCGGGCCTCCCACTGGGCGCCCACCGCCCGCTGGCTCTCCGAACGGCATCGTGCGATCGCCCTCGACCAGCGCGGCCACGGCCAGAGCGAGAAGCCCCCACAGGCCGCCGCCTACACCCGCGAGGCGTACATCGAGGACGCCGAGGCCGCCCTCGAACAGCTCGGCCTCGCCCCCGCCGTCCTCATCGGCCACGCCATGGGCGCCCTGACCGCCTGGCAGCTCGCCGCCAAGCGCCCCGACCTGGTCTCCGGCCTGATCATCTGCGACATGCGGGCCTCCGCACTCGGCGCGGCCTCGCAGCGCGAGTGGGCCGACTGGTTCAGGTCCTGGCCCGTCCCCTTCGCCACCCTCGCCGACGTCCGCAAGTGGTTCGGCGAGGACGACCCCTGGGTGGAGCGCCCGAACCCGGCGCGCGGCGCGTTCTACGCCGAGGTGATGCAGGAGTCCGCCGACGGCTGGCGCCCCGTCTTCGAACCCGAGCAGATGCTGACGTCCCGCGAGACCTGGGTCTACGACGCCCACTGGGAGGAGCTCGCCCAGGTCCAGTGCCCCACCCTGGTCGTCCGCGGCCTCGACGGCCAGCTGGGCCGCGCGGAGGCGCAGGAAATGGTCCGGGTGCTGCCCCGTGGGCAGTACGCGGAAGTGGCCGACGCGGGGCACCTCGTCCACTACGACCAGCCGGAGGCGTGGCGGGCGGCTGTCGAGCCGTTCCTCGACGCGGTGTTCACCGCGTGAGCCGCGCCGGGCGCGGTCTCGTCCGAGTGCTGCGGTGAGTCGGCGGACGCGGGTCGTCCGTGGTCGTTCGCGCGGGTGCCCGCGCCCCGCGCCGACGGGCTCCGTCAGCCCTTGCTCACCGCCGTCAGGATCTCCGGCAGACGGGCCGCCGTCCTCGGTGCGGCCAGCCGCAGGCCCAGCCAGGTGATCAGGACCCCGTAGGCCGCACCGCCCGGCAGCAGCAGCCCGCTCCACCGGTCGCCGCCCTCGCTCACGTTCAGCCAGATCGTCACCGCGATGACCGGGGCGCACAGCAGGGCGGCCGCGACCATGCCGCCGAAGATGGCGATCCAGGCCAGGCCCGCCTGGCCGGCGGCCACGTTCCGGTGCCCCTCCTGCGGGATGGAGTACGGGAAGCGCGCCGAGGTCCAGGCGCCCGTCGCCAGCATCGCGCCGAGCAGCGCCAAGGACAGCCCCAGCACCTCCGGCAGCTTCGCCCAGTCACCGAGCAGCGCCGTCGTCACGACGGTCACCAGGGCCGCGTACGGCAGGGTGATCACCAGCAGGGCCAGGGCCCGCGCGCGCAGTTCGACGTACGCGTCGCGCGGCGACGAGATCGTCATCGCGACCATCCAGAACGCGGACGTGTCCTGCCCGAACTGGTTGTACATCTGGATGCCGAGCATTCCGGCGGCGAAGCAGGCGAAGTAGAGGGAGCCGGTGCCCTGGAGCGCGTTGAAGACGGGCACGATCATCCCGATGGCCAGCGAGGTCACCCAGGCCGCCTTGGTCTTCGGGTCGCGCCAGACGTAGCGCAGGCCGCGCTCCATGACCGTGCCGGTGCGTCCGCCCGGCAGCAGCCGTCCGAGACCCGCCGAGGTCCGCCGGTTCCGGGCGGCCGGCTCGGCGGCCTGGAGGGTGGAACCGTCCGGCGCGGTCATCAGCCGCGTCAGACTCCGCGCCCACCACGCCACCAGCAGCACGAGCGCCCCCGCGCTCACCACCAGACGCGCCACGGCGACGCCGTACGCCCCTTCGCTCGCCGCGTCCACCGCGCCGATCGTGGACGCGGGCGGCACCCAGGCCAGCACCTCCGCCGCCGGATCGAGCTGCCCGAGCCCCGCCGAACCGAGCCGCTGCGCCCCGAAGTTGACGACCTGCGCCCCGACCGCGATGAGCAGCCCGCTCAGCACCGCCAGATCCCGCCCCCTGCGGCTGGTCAGGAGCCGGACGTTGGCCGCGGCGACGGCCCGCGCGAGCGCCACGCACAGCAGCAGCCCGAGGACGACGGCGACCACGGCCACGCCGTACGCGAAGGCCCCCCGGCTCACGGCGATCACCGACCCCACCAGCATCAGCGCCGTGAACAGCGGCCCGATGCCCACCAGCGACGCCACCAGCAGCGCCCGCACCAGCGGCCGGGGCCGCAGCGGCAGCATCACCAGCCGGGTCGGGTCCAGCGTCTCGTCCCCGCTGGGGAAGAACAGCGGCATGACCGCCCACCCCAGCCCCAGCACGGCGACCAGGAGCACCACCGGCGAAGCGGCGTGCGCATGCCCGCGCAGGACGATCAGCCCCACCAGCTGAAGCGCGGCGAACAACAGCGTCACCACCGCGGACGCGACATAGGCGGCCCGCCGCCCCCCGGACTGCCGCAGCCCGTTGCGCAACAGCGACAGCTTCAGCCGTACGACGGTGGAGGTCAGGCCGCTCACCGGGGGCCGCCGCCCAGCCAGTCCAGCTGGGAGCCGGCGTCGCGGCCCCGCGCCCCGACGAGTTCGAGGAACGCCTGCTGGAGGGAGGGGGCGGAGCCGCGCACCTCCTCCAGCGTGCCGTGCGCCCGGATACGGCCCGCCGCCATCACGGCCACCCAGTCGCACAGCGACTCCACGAGCTCCATGACGTGCGAGGAGAAGACGACCGTCGCGCCGGACGCCGTGTAACGCTCCAGCACTCCCCGGATGGTCTGCGCGGAGACGGGGTCGACGCCTTCGAACGGCTCGTCCAGGAAGAGCACTTCCGGATTGTGCAGCAGCGCCGCCGCGAGCCCGATCTTCTTCCGCATGCCGGTCGAGTAGTCGACGACGAGTTTGTGCTGGGCGCCGGCCAGATCGAGGACGTCGAGCAGTTGCGTGGCCCGCTTGTCGACCTCCGCCCCCGGCAGCCCCCGCAACCGTCCGCTGTATCCGAGCAGTTCGCGCCCCGACAGCCGCTCGAACAGCCGCAGTCCCTCGGGCAGCACCCCGATCCGGGCCTTCACCTCGACCGGGTCCCGCCACACGTCGTGCCCGACGACCTCGACGGTGCCCTGGTCGGGCCGCAGCAACCCGGTCGCCATCGAGAGTGTGGTGGTCTTCCCGGCCCCGTTGGGCCCGACCAGCCCGATGAACTTCCCGGCGGGCAGATCGAGATCGATTCCGGCCACGGCGACCTGCTGCCCGAACCGCTTCCAGAGCCCACGCACACGCACGGCGACCGTACTCGCGACTGCATTCGAGGTCATGCCAGAACCCTACGGCGCACCAGCCGACTTCACGGGGCGCGCGGAAACGCGCGACAAGCCACCACGAACCCGCGACCGTCGGCGGTGGAACGGACCGCCGCCCACAAGGCGCCCCTAACGGTCCCGACCGCACGCATAGGCCAGCGGTGAGATCAGCTCCTCCCCGTCCGGCAGCCACCGGTTCGCCGACGTCGGCCGGCAGGCCCACTGCACGGCCCCCCGCGACCCGAACCGCGTGGGCGGCGCGGCCACGTACTCGCCCTCGCCCAGCACGACGAGATCCAGTGACCCCAGGGACCAGCCGAGCTTGCGGATCAGCTCCGGCACCTTCACCGACGCCCCCGGCAGAACGAAGAAGTGCATCCGGCGATCCGGCGTCAACGTCACCGGCCCCAGCGCCAACTCCATCCGCTCCATCCGCGCCAGCGCCAGGAACCCCGCCGTCTCCGGCACGGAGATGGCGTCGAACGTACGCCCGGTCGGCAGCAGGATCGAGGCGGTCGGCTGCTTCTGCCACATCCGGCGCGCGACGGTCGCGCTGCCCGTCGCCTGCGTCGCCCAGTCCGACCGGGAGGGATGCGCCCCGGGCGCCGGACACGCCGCCTCGCCGCAGGAGCACCGCTGCACCCCGTCGACGGCTTCCAGCCAGGTGCCGGGGAAGACGTCCCAGTGACGTTCCTCGGCGTAGCGAACAGCGGTCTCCAGCAGCGATTCCCCGCGCTGCTTCGGGATTTGGGTGGCTTCGGTGCCCGCGATGGTCTCTTCCACGATGAACACAACTCTGGGCATCACCAGGGGTTACGCCCACCCGTGTGCGCGGGGGAGGAGCATCGATTGCCCCTCCGGGGCGCATGGGTGCATGGGTGGGGGCGCGCAGGAGGAATGAGCGCGGCAGCGGGTAGTCACGCTTGGGGGTCGGCTTCCACCATTACCCCGGCAATCCTCGCATGCCTCGCATTCTCGCCCTTCTCATGGGGCATTGATCTTCACGGCCGGAACTTTTCGGTGGAAGACACGTCAACTCGGTGCGCGGGACGGCACCGCAGCCACACGGCGAGCGAGCCGAAGGCGAGCCGCCAGGACTCAGGGGGTAGTGCCCATGGCCGCAAGGCCTCTTGTCGCGCGGCAGCCGAACGAACGGCTGCAGGCGCTCATCCAGGAAGCGGGGTGCTCGAACGCCGGGCTCGCCCGCCGCGTCAACATGTGCGGCGCCGAACACGGCCTCGACCTGCGCTACGACAAGACGTCCGTGGCCCGTTGGCTGCGCGGCCAGCAGCCACGGGGACGCGCCCCGGCGATCATCGCCGAGGCGCTGGGCCGCAAGCTCGGCCGTACGGTCACGATCGACGAGATCGGCATGGCCAACGGCAAGAACCTCGCGGCGGGTGTCGGTCTCCAGTTCTCGCCGACGGTACTGGGGGCCATCGAGCAGGTCTGCGAGCTGTGGCGCAGTGACGTGGGCCGCCGGGACTTCCTCTCGGGGTCGTCCGTGGCCGCCTCGGCGCTGGTCGAGCCGAGCCGCGACTGGCTGATCTCCTCGCCCGACGCCCAGGTGGCGCGTTCGGCGGGCTCGCGGGTGGGCCTGTCCGACGTGGCGGCCGTGCAGGCGATGACGCAGGCACTGGTCGACCTGGACCACCAGTACGGCAGCGGGCATGTGCGTCCGGTCGTCGTGCACTACCTCAACAGCGTCGTCTCCGGCCTGCTCGCCGGTTCCTACCGGGAAGCGGTGGGGCGTGAACTCTTCGCCACCGTGGCCCGTCTGACGGAGCTGGCGGGCTACATGGCCGTCGACACCGGACAGCCCGGCCTCGCCCAGCGCTACTACATCCAGGCGCTGCGCCTCGCGCAGGCGGCGGGCGACCGCGGCTACGGCGGCTATGTCCTCGCCGCCTCCATGAGCCACCTCGCCGCGCAGCTCGGGAACCCCCGCGAGATCGCCCAGTTGGCGCGGGCGGCGCAGGAGGGCGCGCGGGGGCGCGTGACCCCCCGCGCGGAGGCGATGTTCCACGCGGCCGAGGCACGCGGACACGCGCTCATGGGCGACGTACGGGCGACCCAGGTGGCGTCCGGGCGGGCGGTGTCGGCGCTGGAGGCGGCCGATCCCGCCTCCGGGGACGACCCGGCGTGGATCGCGCACTTCGACGAGGCCTACCTGGCCGACGAGTTGGCGCACTGCCACCGCGACCTGGGACAGGCCGAGGCGGCGGCGCACTGCGCGGAGCAGTCCCTGGCCGGGCATCCGGAGAGCCGGGCGCGGCGGCGGGCCATCGGTTATGTGCTGTTGGCCACCGCGCAGGTGCAGCGGCGTGAGGTGGAGGAGGCCTGCAACACCGGCCTGAAGGCGGTGGAGTTGCTGGAGACGCTGCGCTCCAACCGGGGCGCGGAGTACCTGGAGGACCTCCAGCAGCGGCTGGAGCCGTTCCGGGAGGAACCGGTGGTCAGGGAGTTCGGAGCGCGCCTGGATCTTCAGGCCGCCGCGTGAACGGGCGGGGCGCCGGGGCGTGAACGGCGGGAAACCGCCCCCCGTCGCGCCGGGCGCGAGGGGTACAGCGCACGGCGCTCCGATTCCGTTACCGACCTCACTGGGAGGGAGATCACGTCCTGAGCTGCGTGGCACGGGGTTCCGGGGACCCGGTAGCGTGAGCCGACGATTCCGACAGTCCCCCGTTCGTAGGAGTCCCGGTGACGCAGAGTGGACAGGGCGAGGAGCCCTCGGCGCGGCCCGCGCACGAAGGCATCGTGCTGCCCTCCGACGGCGGGGAACCCCTGCTGCCGGGCAGGACGAACAGTCCCTACGACGGCCCGCAGCAGTACGCGCCGCAGCAGCCGCCGCCGTCGGCGCCGCCCGGCGGGCAGACCTGGGGCCAGCAGTGGGACACCCCGCAGCCGGCGGCCCCCGACGCGTGGGACCCCACGCCCCGCCCGGGCGCGGCCCCGCTGCCGCCCGAGGGCGCACCGGCCCCGTCGTACGGCCACGGCGTCCCGTCCGCGCCCCTGCCGCCGCCCGCCGACGAGGGCGCCACCCAGTACATTCCGCCGGTCCCCGCCGCCTCGGTGGACGAGGGCGCGACGCAGTACATTCCGCCGGTTCCGGCCGCCTCGGTGGACGAGGGCGCGACGCAGTACATACCTCCGGTCCCGGCCCCCGCGGACGAGGGCGCGACGCAGTACCTGCCCCCGGTCGGGCCGGGCGCGCTGCCCCCGGAAGCCCCGTCGGAGTCGACCCACTTCCTGGGCCGCACCCCGCAGACCGGCCCGGGCCCGATGCCCGGCGCGGGCGGCTACCCGGGCGCGGGCCCGCTCCCCGGCGCGGGTCCCCTTCCCGGCGCCTCGCCGTACCCCGGCGCGCCCTCGCACCCGGGAGCCGGCCATTCCGACGCCGAGGCCACGCAGTACATCCCGCCCGTGACCGGGCAGGCGCCGTACGGCGGGGGCGGCGGCGACCGGCAGCCGCCCGCGGAGTTCGAGAACCTCTTCCGCAGCGGGCCGGCCGGTGACGGCCCGGCCGGGTCCACGCAGCAGTTGCCGCGGTTCTCGGAGCCGGAGGCCGCCGGGCACGGCCACGGGCACGGCGGTTACGGGGCCGGGCCCGGCTACGTCCCGCTCCAGCCCTCGCGCGCAGTGGGGGACGACGACGAGCACAGACGCGGCCGGGGCGGCCGTACCGGATCGCGGGTGCCGCTGTTCGCGGCGATCGGCGTGGGCATCGTCGTCGTCGGACTCGGCGCGGGTGCGCTGCTCGCCGGCGGCGGCAGCGACCAGGGCGGCGACAACAAGACCGTTGCCGCGTCCGCCCCCGCCGCCGGGGGTTCCGCTTCCCCGTCCGCGGATCCGGCCGAGCAGCAGGCGGTGGCGCTGGACAAGCTGCTCGCGGACAGCGGCAGCAGCCGGGCCAGTGTGATCAGCGCGGTGTCCGACGTGAAGGCGTGCCGCAACCTCGCGCAGGCCGCCTCGGACCTGCGGGACGCGGCGAAGCAGCGCACCGAGCTGGTGACCAGGTTGTCCGGCCTGAGCGTCGACAAGCTTCCGAACCACGCCGCGCTGACCACCGCCCTCACCAAGGCGTGGCAGGCGTCCGCGTCCGCGGACAACCACTACGCGGCCTGGGCGGACCAGGTCGCCGCGAAGAAGAAGAGCTGCAAGAAGGGCCAGGCCCCCACCACCCCGCAGACGCAGGCCGGCAACCGCGAGAGCGGTACCGCCAGCACCCAGAAGGCGCGGGCCGCCACGTTGTGGAACGGGATCGCCCAGACCTACGGCCTGACCCGGCGCCAGCCGACCCAGCTCTGAGCCGCCGGCCCGGGCTCAGTCGACGTCCGCGTTCTCCAGCGTCCTCGTCATGTCGACGAAGCCGTTCCTGGCGGCCGCCAGCCGACCCTGCCGCACGGTCTGCAGGGTCACGTCGGCGTTGACCAGGCGCGGGAAGCCGATGGAGGCGAGCTTGTCGGAGAACTCCCAGCGAAGGGTCGGCGTGAGTCCGCCCGTGGTGACCTTCAGCCCGTCGTCCAGCGCGCGCCGCACGCTGCCGGCGGTCACCTCGCCGCCCCCCAGCGACTCCACGACCTGCCGGAACACGGTGTAGGCGATCCAGGTCGTCTGCACCCCGGTGTCCGCCGCGTCGATCCGGGTGTCGGAGAAGGCCTGCTCGCTGATGACCTTCTTCATCGCGTCCCAGCGGGAGTCGCTCGCCACCGGGTACCAGCCGGTGACGTACGCCCCCTCGAAGGGGCTCGACGCGCCCCCGGTGGCGTTGATCACCGTCTGGTCGACGCTGCCGAGCACGGTGGCGGTGCTCACCGGCGGGTAGTCCTCGCGGCCGCGGCGGAAGGAGTCCATGAAGGTGCTGGTGCGGTCGCCCAGCGCGGGCACCACGCACCCCTTCCCGGCGGTGTCGCCGGTCGTCCGCTTCAGGGCCGCCTCGGCCTGCGCCGAGTACTCGGTGGCGTCCTCCGCGGCCCGCTGGTCGTCGGACCCGTCGTGGCCGCCCGCCTTCAGCCCGGCGTCGAGCATGGCGGGCAGGGCGTCGCCCGCGATGGTGTCGGGGCGTACGAGCGCGACGGGACCGCAGGCCGTGGCGAGTTCCTTGCCGAGGCCGGCCAGCAGCGCGGGCTGGCCGCCGTTGACGGGGTAGGACAGCGGACTGGTGAACTCCGCGTTGGTGACGCCGTAGCCGCCGATGTAGGGAATGCCGGCGCCTTCCAGGGGAGGGAAGAAGGACTCCGAGTGCTGGCTGTAGGAGCCGACGACGGCGACCGCCTTCTCCTTGACCGCGCGTCGGGCGCATTTCGCGGTGTCCACGCCGTCGTTGTGGTCGTTGCAGGTCAGGACGGTCAGCTTGCGGCCGCCCAGCCCGCCGTTGGCGTTGACCCAGCGGGCGTAGGCGCGGGCGAAGGCGGGCATTCCGGGCTTGTTGGTCGCGGCCGTGCCCTCGGGGGCCCAGGTCATGACGACGATCGGATCGTCCCCGGAACCCCCCGTGGTACCGGGGACGATCCCGCACCCGGCGGTCAGCGACGCACAGGCCGCGAGGGCCCCCGCCGACAGGGCGGATGCCCTGAGTGGCCTGGTGAAGCGGAGGAACCTGGGGAGGAAGGTGCTTCGCGTGCGTCGCCTGCCGGTCATGGAAACGCACGATTCCGTCACATCACCAACCTGGGAGTGACCTCCGGTCAACGCGGGGTGACGCGCGGGTGAATTGCGGGGGGCGGTGCGGGCCGCGGGACGCGGAACGTACGATCGATGACCGTGCAACAAGGTTCGGAGAACTCTTCCCGTCGCGGCCGTCGCTCCTCCACCATGGGCGGCATGCCACTCAACGACATGCCGTGGTGGCGCTGGCGCAGCAATGTGCGCTCCGCGCTGCACATGCTCTCCGATCCGGTGTTCCAGCGGGACGTCTGGCTGGCCGGCGTGGACGGATACGGGGACGTCACCGACGCCGTGTACCGCCTGGTCGAGGACACCTGGCTGGACAACTGGTCCGCCGAGAAGTACGTCGGCACGATCTTCCGTGACTCGCAGGAGGCGGCCCTCGTCGACACGGCCGTGCTGCGCGTGCTGCGGATCATGCACCAGGTCGGCCCGGACGCGCCGGTCTCCGCCTACGTCGACCACCAGGCGTGGCCGGAGGCGGTGCGGGCGGCCCGTGACGCGCACGTGCGCATGGCCGTGGCCGACGGGGAGGACCCGGACGCACCGCCGCGCACGCTCGAGGTGCTGCGCATCCTGACCAGGTCCGCCTAGGGGCTGTCGTCAAACTCCCGCCTGCCCCGCGGACGGCGTTCCGCCCGGCCCTGGCGGGCATGAGACCCTGTCCTGCATGAGTGAGCAGTCCACCCGAGCCGCGGCGACCCTCGCCGACCAGTACGTCCTCACCCTGTCCTGCCCCGACAAGCAGGGCATCGTGCACGCCGTGTCGAGCTACCTCTTCATGACCGGCTGCAACATCGAGGACAGCCAGCAGTTCGGCGACCACGACACGGGTCTGTTCTTCATGCGCGTCCACTTCTCGGCGGAGGCGCCGGTGACCGTGGACAAGCTGCGGGCGAGCTTCGCGGCGATCGGTGACTCCTTCCACATGGACTGGCAGATCAACCGGGCCGACGAGAAGATGCGGATCGTCCTGATGGTCAGCAAGTTCGGCCACTGCCTGAACGACCTGCTGTTCCGCGCCCGTATAGGCGCGCTCCCGGTGGAGATCGCGGCGGTGGTGTCCAACCACACCGACTTCGCCGAACTGGTGGGCTCGTACAGCATCCCCTTCCACCACATCCCGGTCACGAAGGACACCAAGCACGAGGCCGAGGCCAGGCTCCTCGACATCGTCCGCGAGGAGAACGTCGAGCTGGTCGTCCTGGCGCGCTACATGCAGGTGCTGTCGGACGACCTGTGCAAGCAGCTCAGCGGCCGGATCATCAACATCCACCACTCCTTCCTGCCGAGCTTCAAGGGCGCGAAGCCGTACCACCAGGCCCATGCGCGGGGCGTGAAGCTGATCGGCGCGACGGCGCACTACGTGACCGCGGATCTCGACGAGGGGCCGATCATCGAGCAGGAGGTCGAGCGGGTGGGGCACGACGTCACCCCGGACCAGCTGGTCGCCATCGGTCGGGACGTGGAGTGCCAGGCGCTGGCGCGGGCCGTGAAGTGGCATGCGGAGCGGCGGATCCTGCTGAACGGGCGGCGGACGGTCGTGTTCGCCTAGGGCCCGTCCGGCGGCTCGTCCCCGCGCTACATACGGCTCAGGGACGCCGCCGCGAACAGGACGTCCCTGATGGCCTCCCGGTCGCCCAGCTGGCCCGCTGCCGCCTCCTCCGGTGAGACGTGGCCCGCGGCCAGCTTGCAGAACTCGACGTCGTCCAGGGCGACGTGGGCCACTTCGTGGTCGGCGGAGCCCACCGCGCCGGGGGAGTCCAGCGGGATGAGCCACTCGCCGCCGCCCGAGCCCTCGATCTCCAGGCGCAGGCTGCGGCCGGGCTGCCCGGCCGTCACCAGGTGCCGGCTGTGGCCCGGGCCGGCGAGCCCCGCGCGGCGGCGTTCGGCGAGGGCGCCCGGCAGCATGCGGGCGGCCAGGTCGATCATGCCGTGGAGGTGGCCCGGCGCGGGCGGCGTGTAGGGGTAGTCGACGGCCTCCGCGATGTCCTCGGCGTGCACCCAGCACTCGAAGGCACGGTCGACCAGCGCGTCCCGCAGCGGCAGCTCGAAGTCGCCGTACGACACCGGCAGGGTGCCGGCGCCTCCCCCGCCCGTGAAGGAGACCGCGCGGACGACGGCGTGTGTCTGCTCCCGCCACGGCCCGCGCAGGGAACGCGTCGGCGGGAAGTGCGAGGCCTCCCAGAACGCCTCCGTCCGCTCGGCGGGCGTCGCCACCGGTTTCTCCGCGGCCAGCGGGTCGTCGAGGCCCAGCGCGACGGCGACCAGCCCGTCCACGGCGAGCAGATGCGCGATGACCCCGGCGACGGTCGTCCGGCGGCTCGTCCCGCCCGCGCCGCGGAACCAGCGCAGCCGCACGGGCGCGTGCCACTCGGCGTCCCCGAAGTCCTGGAGCAGGGCGTCCAGGCGCGCGGTCTCGGCGTCGTACGACGCCGCCCACCCGGGCACCGGGATGAGGGGCGGGCGCCGGTCCAGGCAGCCCTCCAGGACGCGGGTGCGCAGGCCGGGGTCGAGGTCGAGGCTCTCGGGCCGCTGGAGCAGGCCGACCGCCTCGCGCAGCCGCCGCGCCTCGTCGGCGCAGGCGCCGCAGGCGCCGAGGTGTTCCTCGACGGCGGCGGTCTCCTCGGCCGAGCAGGCGGCCAGCGCCCAGGCGCCCAGCAGCGACTTGAGCACCGGGTGCTCGAGCCGGAGGGGCGCGGGGAGGGCGAGATCGGGCAGCGGCAGCCCACTGTCCTCGACGGAGGCGCGGGGCAGCGGGATGCGGCGCGGCGGGCGGGGGGCCGGGGCCGGATCCGGGCCCGGGTGGGCGCCGCGATCACCGTCGCCGCCGTGCGTGCCGTCGCCGTCGTGCGTGCCGCTGGATCCCTCGTGCGTGCCGCCGTCGCCGTTGTGCGGACCGCCGGGTCCCTGGTGCGGGCCGTCGGATTGCTCGTGCGGACCGCCGGGTCCCCCGTGCGGGCCGTCGGGTCCGTCGTCGTGGGCTTCGGAGCGTCCCGCGCCGCCGCTCATGCCGCACCCCCGTAGCCGGGCGGAGCCCCGGGCGCGGCGGCGTCGTGGGCCGTGGACAGCAGTTGCAGGCCGAGGCGGAGACGGCGGCGGGCCTCGTCCTCGGTGACACCGAGGTCGACGGCGGTCTGGCGGTAGTCACGGCGCTGGAAGTAGGCCAGTTCCAGGGCGGTGCGCAGGGGGGTCGGCATGGACTGGACGATGTAGTCGGCGCGGGCGGCCACGGAGGCGTGGCGGACCTTGTCCTCCAGTTCCTCGGCGGTGCCGGGACCGCCACGGGCCAGGGCCGCGGCCTCGGTGGCGCGCAGCCGCTGTACGGCGAGGCGGTGGGCCAGCGTCGCGACCCAGGTGCGCAGCGGGCCCTGCTTGGGGTCGTAGGCGTCGGGGTGTTCCCAGACGTGGGTGAAGACCTCGCGGGTGATGCCGTCGGCGGCCCGTTCGTCTCCGAGCACGCGGTGGGCAAGACCGTGCACGAGCGAAGCGAACCGGTCATAGAGCTCACCGAGGGCCGCGGCCTCCCCGCGCGCGAGCCGCTGCTGCATCCTGCGGTCCCAGCGGGGCGGTGCGTCCTTCTTCGTCATACGGCCCCCTCACCGTGCTCGCGCGTGCGTCCAGCGTGCGTCCACCGCCACCTCGAATGTAGTCGGCACGTCCGACGCCGCACGCCCCTTTGATTCAATGTGCGCCCCCTGTGCGTCGGAGGGTGGTATGGGGGCTTGCCTACCCGACCTCCTTGCTGATCAAGCTCGATCAGGCGTGATCGATCCTGATCTGTAGAGATCGAACAGGACTGAATGCGACTGGAACAAGCCTCTTTCCGTAAGTGCCCGTTTTCCGTCCGGAGTTTCGGGGCACCGCCGCTGGGCAGCCGCGCTGCAAGGAAGCGAAGGGACAGCTTCCGTTTACGGCGAGCGAAGGGCGTGGTGGTGGCCTTCAAAGTGACCGGCGGCGAGCAGGGCGGATGGGCCGTGCTCCAAGTGTCGGGCGAGCTGGACCTGGTGACGTCGCCCGTCTTGCGTCAACGGGTGCACGACGCGGTGGCCGAAGGCCGCCACAGTCTCGTCCTCGACCTCTCCGAGGTGCATTTCTGCGACTCCAGCGGCGTCGGCGTCCTCATCGCCGCCCGCCGCCTCTTCCGTTCCTGCCGGGGCAACCTGCGCCTGATCCTGCCGGCGCGCGGCGCGGTGGACGGTTCCCACGTCAACCGGGTCCTGGGCGCGTTGGGGGTACGCCGGCTCTTCGACGTGTACGGCGACGTCGCGGAGGCCGTGGAGGACGGTACGGAACCCCTGTCGGCGTAGCCGGGCGGGCAACGCCCGCCTCCCT
Source organism: Streptomyces sp. NPDC014995 (assembly GCF_043080745.1). NCBI lineage: Bacteria > Bacillati > Actinomycetota > Actinomycetes > Kitasatosporales > Streptomycetaceae > Streptomyces > Streptomyces sp. NPDC014995. The sequence continues at coordinate 93,113 of NZ_JBIBVX010000012.1, read as the reverse complement.
GAACGGTGGCCGGGCGGGTCCGTCCGGCGTGCCCCGGTGGCGGTCACGTGTGGATCGCATCACGGCTCGGCCACACCCCTGTCCCGAAATTCCCCCGGTCTTGGCACAACCGTCACCTTCCCGCTGCCGGGGCGTCGCCGACGTCGTACGCTCCCTGCCGGAAGCACCCCCAGCAACGATCTAAGGCGGCCCGAGGAGACATGGTCAGCAGCGAGTACGAGCGCAGGATCGCCGGCCGGTTCGCCACCTTCGACCAGGACGGCAACGGCTACATCGACCGCGAGGACTTCGGCGCCGCCGCCAAGGCGGTGCTCGCCGAGTTCGGTACGCCGGCCCGGTCGGACAAGGGGCAGGCGCTGTACGCCGGTGCGGAGGCGTTCTGGCAGGGCATGGCCGGGATCGCGGACCGGGACGGCGACCAGCGCATCACCCGGGACGAGTTCGTCAACGGCGCGGTCAAGCGCCTGCGTGACAATCCCGACCGGTTCGCCGAGATCGCCCGGCCCTTCCTGCACGCCGCCCTGGACATCGCCGACGCCGACGGCGACGGCCGCGCCACCGTCGAGGACACCGCCCGCGTCCTCACGGCCCTCGGCGCGACCCACGAGGCCGCCCGCGCGGCCGCGGCGGCGCTGGACGCCGACGCGGACGGCAAGGTCGGCGAGGCGGAGATCGTCCCGGCGTTCGCCCGCTACTTCACGGTCCCCGAGTAGCCGCGCCGGCCCCTTGGCCCACCCACCCACCCGACTCGGTCGGATGGGAAGTCACCCACCTCCGGGGCTCCGCCCCGGGACCCCGGCGGGGACTGCGCCCCCGGACCCCTGCGGGGGCTGCGCCCCCGGATTGCGGCGGGCGTTGCGTCCCGTGCGCGCCTGCCGGGGTCGCGCCCCGTGGCCCACCCACCCACCGACTCGGTCGGATGGGAAGTCACCCACCTTTAGGGCTCCGCCCCGGGACCCCCGCGGGGGCTGCGCCCCCTGCACCCCTGCGGGACTGCGTCCCCTGCACCCCTGCGGGGGCTGCGCCCCCGGATCGGGCGGGGCGTTGCGCCCCGTGCACGCCTGCCGGGGTCGCGCCCCGTGGCCCACCCACCCACCGACTCGGACGGATGGCAAGTCACCCATCTCCGGGGCTCCGCCCCGGGACCCCCGCGGGGACTGCGTCCCACCAACCACCCCCTGCCGCCCCCTCACCCCGAATACCGCTCCCGCAGCTTGTACTTCAGTACCTTCCTCAAGGTCTCGTTGCGCGGTAGCGCGTCCACCAGTTCCAGTTGTTCCGGCAGTTTGTGCGGGGACAGTCCCTGGGCGCGCAGATACGCGGTCACCGTCGGCAGGGTCAACCTCTCCGCCCCCGGCGGTTGTTCGATCACGGCGCAGACGCGTTCACCGCGCTCGGGGTCGGGCAGGCCGATCACCGCCGCGTCGGTCACGGACGGGTGGGTGTGGAGGAGGTCCTCGATCTCCTTCGCCGAGATGTTCTCGCCCTTGCGGATGATCACGTCCTTGAGGCGGCCGGTAAGGACCAGGTGGCCGTCGGCGGTGAGACGGCCGAGGTCGCCGGTGCGCAGGAAGCCCTCCTCGTCGAAGGCCTCCGCCGTCTGGGACGGGTCCAGGTAGCCCCGGCAGACCGCCTCCCCGCGCAGCCGCACCTCGCCGTCCACGATCCGTATCTCCATCCCCCGCGGCGGCCGTCCCTCCGTCGTCGCGAGGTTCTCCGGGGTGTCGTCCGGTGAGCCCATGGTGATCATCGGGACCTCGGTCATGCCGTACCCGTGGGTGAGCTGCACGCCCATCTCGCGGACGACGGCGTGGTACAGCTCCGGCGGTTTCGGGGCCCCGCCCCCGGCCAGCAGCCGCAGGGTGGGGATCACCTTGGTGTCCGGCTGCTTGCGCTGCTCCGCCAGGAACATCGAGTAGAACGCGGTCGACCCGCCCGCCACCGTCACCCCGTGCCGCCGGTACTCCGCCAGCGCGTCCGGCAGCGCGAACTGCTCGAACAGCACCGCCGGGAAGCCGTACAGCAGCAGCATGACGGTGTAGTCGGGGCCGGCGATGTGGGCGTACGGGAAGGCCATCGAGCCCACGTCGTCGGCGCGCAGCCGCAGGGCGTGGGCGAGGCAGGAGCCGCCCGAGATCAGTGAACGGTCGGTGTGCAGCACGCCCTTGGGGTCGGAGGTGGTGCCCGAGGTCCAGTAGATCCAGCGGACGGAGGTGCCGTCGGCGGGCGGGGCGGGCAGCACGGCCGGGTCGCCGTCCGGGAGGCCGTCGTACGCCTCGAAGACGCCCTTGGCGCCGAGCCGTCGGGCCATCTCGCCGTGGTCGAAGCCGCGCCACACGCCCGGCACGGCGAAGAACTCCGCCTTGGACTCGCGCAGCGCGAAGCCGACCTCGCGGTCGCGGTAGAAGGGGATGACCGGGCTCTGGACGGCGCCCAGGCGGGCCAGCGCGAAGGTCAGGACGGCCGTCTCCAGGCGGGTGGGGAGCTGCCAGGCGACGACCGTGCCGGGGCGTACGCCCATGTCGTACAGGCCGGCCGCGGTGCGTTCGGCGCGGTCGCGCAGGGCGCCGAAGGTCAGTACCCGGTCGCCCTGGAGGAGGACCGGGTGGCCGGGGGTGAGGGCGGCGCGGCGGGCGAGGAGGTCCCAGAGGGTGCGGGACGCGCTCAGGGCGTGGGCGGTGTCGGTCACGGCGACCCCCTTGGACGCTGGCGCTGTCTGACGGCACGTCAGATCGTGGGCAGAGCGTAGGGGGCGTCGCCTTGTCGGTCCAGGGGTCGCGGACTAGCCTGCTGGACAGAGTAGAAATCTGACGGTCCATCAGATTACCCGTCGGGTAGCGGTCCGTCGGACAACGCGTCCGCCAGGCGGAGGGGACCCATGACCGAACTGCCCCGCATCATCAGCGTCGACGACCACGTCATCGAGCCCGCGCACCTCTTCGAGACCTGGCTGCCGCGGAAGTACCGCGACCGCGGTCCCAAGGCCCTCACCGCCGGCATCGGCGAGCTCGCCTACGTCGGCGGCAAGTACCAGATCACCATGGACCCGGCCGGCCAGCCCACCGACTGGTGGATCTACGAGGACCTGAAGTTCCCGTACAAGCGCAACATCGCCGCCGTCGGCTTCGACCGCGACGAGATGACGCTGGAGGGGATCACCCGGGAGGAGATGCGGCGGGGATGCTGGGACCCCGGGGCACGGCTCGCGGACATGGACCTCAACCACGTCGAGGCCTCCCTCTGCTTCCCGACCTTCCCCCGCTTCTGCGGGCAGACCTTCGCCGAGGCGCACGACAAGGAGGTCGCGCTGGCCTGTGTGCGGGCCTACAACGACTGGATGGTCGAGGAGTGGTGCGGGGACAGCGGCGGCCGGCTCATCCCGCTGTGCCTGATCCCGCTGTGGGACATCGACCTGGCGGTCGCGGAGATCCGGCGCAACGCCGCCCGCGGGGTGCGCGCGGTGACCTTCTCCGAGATCCCCACACACCTGGGCCTGCCGTCGATCCACTCCGGCTACTGGGACCCGTTCTTCGCGGTCTGCCAGGAGACCGGCACGGTGGTCAACATGCACATCGGCAGCAGCTCCCAGATGCCGGCCGCCTCCCCGGACGCCCCGCCCGCCGTCCAGGCGTCGTTGTCCTTCAACAACGCCATGGCCTCGATGATGGACTTCCTCTTCAGCGGGGTCCTGGTGAAGTTCCCGACCCTCAGACTCGCCTACTCCGAGGGCCAGATGGGCTGGATTCCCTACGCCCTGGAACGCGCCGACGACGTCTGGGAGGAGCACCGCGCCTGGGGCGGGGTCCGCGACCTGATCCCGGAGCCGCCGTCGACGTACTACTACCGGCAGATCTTCTGCTGCTTCTTCCGCGACCAGCACGGGGTGGCCTCGATCGACGTGGTCGGCCGGGACAACGCCACCTTCGAGACCGACTACCCGCACGTCGACTCGACCTTCCCGCACACCAAGGAGGTCGCCCTGGACCATGTGAAGGGCCTCGACGACGAGACCGTCTACAAGCTGATGCGGGGCAACGCGATCCGCATGCTCGGCCTCGATCTCGACCTCGACGTCGATACCCACCGCTGATGGACCTCGCGGACACGCCGGAGGAGGCCGAGTTCCGGGGCCGCCTGCGCGAGTGGCTGGCCAAGGCGCTCCCCGCGCTGCCGCCGCAGCCGTCCCCCGGGGACTGGCCGGCCCGCAGGGCCTACGACCTCGGCTGGCAGCGGACGCTGTACGACGCCGGGTACGCGCATGTGCACTGGGACGCCTCTCCCGGCGTCCGGCTGATCTTCCTGGAGGAGACGGAGAAGGCGGGCGCACCCTACGTCGGCGCCAACTTCGTCGGCCTCCTGCACGCCGGTCCCACCATCGCGGCCGAGGGGACGCCCGCCCAGCGCGCCCGCTGGCTGCCGCCGATCCTGCGCGGGGAGGAGGTCTGGTGCCAGGGCTTCAGCGAGCCCGACGCCGGGTCCGACCTCGCGGCGCTGCGCACACGCGCGTGGCGCGACGGCGACACCTACGTGGTCAGCGGGTCCAAGATCTGGACCTCCCACGCCGAAGTCGCCGACTGGTGCGAGCTGTTGGTGCGCACGGACCCGAAGGCGCCACGGCACCGCGGCATCACCTGGCTCGCGATGCCGATGGACGCCCCCGGCATCACCGTACGGCCGCTGCGCACGCTCGCCGGGTCGGCCGAGTTCGCCGAGGTGTTCCTCGACGAGGTGCGGGTGCCGGCCGCCCACCGGGTGGGCGAGGAGAACGACGGCTGGCGGGTGACGATGGTGACCCTGTCCTTCGAACGCGGCACGGCGTTCGTGGGGGAGGTGGTGGCCTGCCGGCGCGTCCTCGGCGAACTGGCCCGTGAGGCACGGAGGAACGGCCGTTGGGACGATCCGGCGCTGCGCAGGCGGCTCGGGCGGCTGCACGCCGAGTTCCTGGCGCTGTGGCGGCTCACGCAGTGGAACGTGAGCGAGGCGGAGGCCACGGGCGGGGTGCCCGGAGTCGGGGGTTCGGTATTCAAACTGAGGTACTCGCACGCCCGCCAGGAGCTGTACGACGCCGCCGCGGACGTCCTGGGCGACGGCGCCCTCGACCTGGAGCGGCCCTGGGTGCGCGACCGGCTGTCCTCGCTGTCGTACACCATCGCGGCCGGGACCTCGCAGATCCAGCGGAACATCGTGGGCGAGCGGATCCTGGGGCTGCCGAAGGGGCGGTGACTCTCCGATATGCGTTTCCGACTGACGGATGATCAGCGGGCCTTGCGGGACGGCGTACGGGCCGTGCTGGCGCGGCGCTTCGGTCCCGAGGAGCTGCGCGCGGCCGTCGGCCGGCCCGTGCTCGACCGAGGGCTGTGGCGGGAGCTGGGGGACGCGGGGTTCTTCGCGCTACGGCTGCCGGAGGCGGACGGCGGGGTCGGACTCGGGCTGGTCGAGGCGGTGTTGGCCTTCGAGGAGGCGGGCCGGGTGCTGCTGCCGGGACCGCTGGTGGCCACCCATCTCGCGGCGGGGAGCGTGCCGGGCGCGGCCGGCGGCGAGACGGTCGTGACGGCCGTCGACGGCGGGCTGGTGGAGTGGCTGGCCGAGGCGGACGTCGTGCGGGGCGACGCCTCCGGCGCCGTACCGCTGCGGTCGGTGGACCCGCTGACGCCACTGCACCGGGTGCCCGCCGGTGCTCGCGTGAGTACGGGTGGTCCGGTGAGTCCCGGTGATCCCGTGGGTGTCCTCCTCACCGCCGCCGAGCAGCTCGGATCGGCCACGCGCGCGTGCGAGCTCGCCGTGCAACACGCCCGGACGCGCGAGCAGTTCGGGCAGCCGATCGGCGCCTTCCAGGCCGTCAAGCATCTCTGCGCGGAGCTGCTGGTACGGGTGGAGGTGGCCCGCGCGGCCGTGTACGCGGCCGCCGTCACCGCCGACCCCGTCGACATCGCGGCCGCCCGGCTGCTCGCGGACGAGGCCGCCGTACGCGGCGCCCGCGACTGCCTCCAGGTGTACGGCGGCATGGGCTTCACCTGGGAGGCCGAGGTGCACCTGCTGCTGAAGCGGGCCTGGGTCCGCACACGACGTGCGGGCGACTGTACGGAGAGTGAGGAACGGTTGGCCCGGGAGCTGCTGTCGGGAGTGGAGACATAGGGCTGGCCTGCGGTGACGGTGTCGCGGTCGGCCGTATGTCGCGGATCGTGGCATACCGGAATCACGGAGCGTGAAATGTGGTTGTGTCCGATGCGTGACCCGTCACGGCCCGGAGTCGGCGAGTCGCTCCGGTACCTTCTGTGCAATGCGAGTGGTTCCGAGCGTGAGCCGTGCCGGTGATGCCCCCGGGGTGTCGCCGGATACGAGGGTGCACACCCCTGCTCGCAGGGCGGATGTCCGTCGGGACTCCGTCTGTTCGACTCCCCGTGAAGAGCGTCGCACAGTATGCCGCACGAGTACTCCTTCGCGCTGGAATATGCCCGAAGCGCTTGTTGGGGTGACTGTACGTCAACCAAGCTGTCTCGTAAGGGATTCACGTTCCGTCACCTTGCCTCTGGCCATTGTCCTGGCCATGCAGAAAATGGCTACGATCGTGGCCCTCGTCGTCATGGTGCTCGCGCGGCTCGCGTGGCACACATGGCGCGCGGCCATGTGTCCGCCGGTTCGGATGGTGTGAGCGGTGCAGGTGCTTCAAGTGCAGCTGGAGATCCGGCCCGACCCCGCTGAGGTGGGTCGAGCCCGGAGGTGGGCCCGTTCGCGCCTCGCGGGGTCCGGCATAGGGGCCGACGAGGCGCTCGCGGAGACACTGATCCTGCTCGTCTCCGAGCTGGTCACCAACGCCGTGGTGCACACCGGCAGTCCGGCCGTGCTGCGGCTCTCCCTGCCGGGCGGCACGGACGGGGAGGCGGGAGAGGTCCCCGTCCGCCTGGAGGTGGCCGACACCAGCGACCGGGCGCCCGTCCCCCGGTGCCCGGACGACGACGCCACCGGCGGCCGCGGACTGGCCCTCGTCGACGGCCTCGCGGACCGCTGGGGCTGGAGCGTCGAGGGCCGCGGCAAGCGCATCTGGTGCGAACTGGACCGGGACACGGAGCCGCGCGAGACCACCGCGGCGTGCGGAGGTCGCACGGTGGCGTGCGAGGGGCTGGCGTACGAGGCGGTGTAGCGCGCCGCGCCGGCCGCGACGTGATCGGTGCACGGGTGCACGGTGATCCGCTCACGCGCGTGGGGGTGTGCGGTGGTGCGCCGTGCCGTGCTTCCGTGCGCGGCCGGTACGAACAGGGCTCGAGTGATGAATGCCCCCAAGGCTGTTGACGCCTCGTGACGGATTGATCACGCTTGAGGTCAGCGATTCGCCGCGAGGGGACGACGAGGGCTTCGGTGATGTGAGCCCTCGTCGAGCGTGAGTCGTGATGCGGCGTCGGTTCCGTCGGGGGGACAAGGGGAACCGGGGCGGGAACGCCGGAGTCGGACGGCGGCGCGCGCTGCCGCGCTGCCGTCACGACGGCCGAGGCCGGGCGGGGGTGTGAACCCCCCGCCCGGCCGCAGCAGCCGCCGATCAGATGGCCGGGGTTCGGGATCCGGGTGCAGGTGTGGAGATCGCTGGTGCCGGCGGCGGTGGTGACCGTGACGCCGGCCGGGCCGTCGGGTCCCGCCGCGGCCACCGCGGTGACCCCGGGTCGGGGAGACGACGGTGACCGCCGCGGAGGTGGAGCGAACCGGGCCTCTGCCGGTGCCGCGTTTCCCGCCCGGGTGCCGTTCCGCCGGACGGCGGTGAACGGCGAGGGCGGCGGCATCCCCCTCGCGGGCGGTTTGGGCGGTTTGGGTGGCCGCCCGCGTCGTCGGCAACGATCGCGATCAGTGCGCCCCGGCCGGCGGCGTCACCGGCTGTCCCCGAGCCGTGACGACCGTCCGTCAGAGGATGGCGACGGGCGCCACCGGGGTGCCCGTGGCGCCGACGAAGGGTTCGGGCATCGCCGACAGCAGGAACGTGTAGCGGCCCTCTTCTCCACAGGCTGTGGACAACTCTTCGAGATTCCAGTTCTGGCCCTGGAGCATCCCCATCTCCACCAGGTCGAGCGCGTGCACGGGCAGCCACAAGCCGTCGATCTCGGGCGGAAACACCTCAAAGGTGAGGGTGTCGTCGGCGACCGCCGCCACGTCGCGCGCGTGGAACCACTCCGGCGTGCGCACCGACAGCCCCGGCGACGGATGCGCGTACCCGTGCTTGTCCCCGGAGAGGTAGAGCCTCATCTGCCCGGTCCGTACGAGCACGATGTCGCCGGCCCGCACCCGCGCCCCCGCCAGCTCCTCCGCCGCCGCCAGGTCCTCCGGGGTCACCGCGTGTCCGCCGTCCAGCCGGTCCACGCCCCGCGCGCGTGCCACGTCCAGGAGCACCCCGCGCGAGACGACGTGCCGCGCCTTGTCGATGCCGCCGAACTCGGCGCCGCCGTGCGCGGTGATGGTGCCGGCCGGGCGGCCGTTGTAGAGCCGGCCCGAGTGCGAGACGTGGGTCAGCGCGTCCCAGTGGGTGGCCGCCTGTAGCCCCATCGTCACGGCGTCGTCGCTGCACGCCACCGTCCCCGGGCCGAAGATCTCCTGGTTGATCTGCACCATCGCGTGCAGCGGGTTCACCCGCCCCGGGATCATCCCGGTCTGCACGCCGTCCTCGCGCAACGGGAGCGCGAGCGGGACGCGGCGGCCGGTGCGCACCTCCGCCGCCGCCCGCCGTACGACCTCGTCGGTGATCAGGTTGAGGGTGCCGATCTCGTCGTCGGTGCCCCAGCGTCCCCAGTTGTTGACGCGCTCGGCGATGTCGTGGAACTCGACGGGCAGTGCCATTCCGTGCCTCCCCGGGGCTTGTCCCCGACAGTCCGACGGGACATAAAATCTAACGGTCCGTCAGAAACCGCGGGAAGGGGCCCGGCGTGGGGAACTTCTTGACCGGCAAGACCGTCGCCGTCACGGGCGCCGGACGGGGCATCGGGCGGGCGGTGGCGCTCGCCGCGGCGGCCGAGGGCGCCCGGGTCGTCGTCAACGACCATGGCGTCTCCGTGGACGGCGCCTCACCCACCAGCGAGGTCGCCGAGGCCGTGGCCAAGGAGATCGAGGCGGCCGGCGGAGAGGCCGTCGCGGTCGCCGACGACATCTCCACCATGGACGGCGGGCAGCGGGTCGTGGACACCGCCGTGGCGGCGTACGGGCGGCTCGACGGGGTCGTGTGCGTGGCCGGGATCCTGCGGGAGCGGATGCTGTTCAACATGACCGAGGAGGAGTGGGACCCGGTCGTCGCCACGCATCTGAAGGGCACGTTCACCGTGTTCCGGGCCGCCTCGGCGGTGATGCGCGCACAGCGGTCCGGCACGCTCATCGGTTTCACCAGCGGCAACCACCAGGGGTCGGTGTCGCAGGCCAACTACAGCGCGGCCAAGGGCGGGATCATCTCCCTCGTCCGCAGCGCGGCGCTCGGGCTGCACAAGTACGGGGTGACCGCCAACGCGGTGGCGCCCGTGGCACGTACGCGGATGTCGGCCGGGGTGCCGATGGAGCTGGCGGAGATCGGGGAGCCGGAGGACGTGGCTCCGCTGGTCGTGTACCTGCTGTCCGACCGGGCCCGGGAGGAGCGCATCACCGGGCAGGTGTACACGGTCGCCGGGCCGAAGATCGCGGTCTGGGCCCAGCCGAGGGAACTGCGCGCCGCTTACGCGCAGGGGGGTTCCTGGACGCCGGAGCGGATCGCGGAGTTCCTGCCGGGATCGGTGGGGGTGGATCCGATGCCGATGCTGCGACAGGTGGAGGACATGGCCCGTGCCGCGCGGCAGGGGAGCCGGCCGAACGCCCGGTAGCCCGGGGGGTGGTGCGCGGTACGGCGGCTGCCATCCGCCGTGGCCGGTCGCGCCGTCCCCCGCGCCCCTTCAGGTCCGTTGCACTCACGCCAACCCGAGGCGGTACCCGTGGACTTCGGATTCACTCCCGAGGACGAGGCGTTTCGCGCCGAAGCCCGTGCCTGGCTCGCTGCTCACGTCGGGAGTGCCCCCGACCGCCGTACCTGGGAACGCGCCCTCGGTGCGGCCGGCTGGATCGGGCTCGGCTGGCCGGAGGGCGGGTACGGCAACCGCACGGCCACCCTCACCCAGCAGGTCGCCTGGGCCGAGGAGTACGCCCGGTCGGCCGCGCCACCGCGCTCCGGGCACATCGGGGAGAACCTGCTCGCCCCGACGCTCCTGGCCCACGGCACCCCGGAGCAGAAGGCCCGTTTCCTGCCCCCGGTGGCCGCCGGTGCCGAGCTTTGGTGCCAGGGGTACAGCGAACCCGGCGCCGGATCGGACCTCGCCGGGGTGCGGACGCGGGCCGAACGCAGCCCGGACGGGACGGAGTACCGGGTCACCGGGCAGAAGATCTGGACGTCCCTCGCCCACGAGGCCGACTGGTGCTTCGTGCTGGCCCGTACCGATCCGGAGTCGAGGCGCCACCACGGGCTGAGCTTCCTGCTCGTGCCGATGGACCAGCCGGGCCGGATCGAGGTGCGGCCGATCCGGCAGATGACCGGCACGAGCGACTTCAACGAGGTCTTCTTCGACGGGGCACGCGCGCGCGTGGAGCACGTCGTCGGCGCCGAGGGCGACGGCTGGCGGGTCGCGATGAGCCTGCTCGGCTTCGAGCGCGGGGTGTCGACACTGGCCCAGCAGATCGGGTTCGCGCAGGAGCTGGGGCGCGTGGTCGGTACGGCCGTGGAGACGGGCGCCGCCGACGATCCCGTCGTACGGGAACGGCTGGTGCGGCTGTGGGCCGAGTTGCGCACCATGCGGTGGAACGCGCTGCGGACGCTGGGGGGTTCCGGCGGGGCGGGCGCGCCCAGTGTGGCGAAGCTGCTGTGGGCGGGGTGGCATCAGCGGCTCGGTGAGCTGGCGGTGGAGGTGCGGGGCGCGGCGGCGGGTGCCGGGCCGGCGGACTGGTCGCCCTCGGCGCCGTACGCGCTCGACGAGACGCAGCAGCTGTTCCTGTTCTCCCGGGCCGACACCATCTACGGCGGTTCGGACCAGATCCAGCGCACGATCATCGCCGAGCGCGTGCTCGGCCTGCCCAGACAGCCCAAGGGATAGGGGGCGCGATGCGTGGCGTGGTGTTCGACGGGAAGCGGGCCGAGGTGGTGGACGATCTGGCGGTCCGGGCGCCGGGGCCGGGGGAGGTGCTGGTCGCGGTGTCGGCGGCCGGGCTGTGCCACAGCGATCTGTCGGTGGTCGACGGGACGATCCCCTTCCCGGCGCCGGTGGTGCTGGGGCACGAGGGCGCAGGGGTGGTGGAGGCGGTGGGGGCCGGGGTCACGCACGTCGGGCCCGGGGACCATGTCGCCCTCTCCACGCTCGCCAACTGCGGCACCTGCGCGGAGTGCGACCGGGGGCGGCCCACGATGTGCCGGCAGGCCATCGGGCGGCCGGGGAGGCCGTTCACGCGCGCGGGGCGGCCGGTGTACCAGTTCGCGTCCAACTCCGCCTTCGCCGAGCGGACGGTGGTGAAGGCGGTGCAGGCGGTCCGGGTCCCCGAGGACGTTCCGCTGCCGTCGGCGGCGCTGATCGGCTGCGGGGTGCTGACGGGCGTCGGGGCCGTGCTCAACCGCGCGCGGGTGGAGTACGGGGAGAGCGTCGTCGTCATCGGGACGGGCGGGGTCGGGCTCAACGTGATCCAGGGCGCGCGGATCGCGGGGGCGCTGCGGATCGTGGCCGTGGACGCGAATCCGGCGAAGGAGCCGGTGGCCCGGCGGTTCGGCGCGACCCACTTCCTGACGTCCGCGGAGGGGGTGCGGGAGGTGCTGCCGACGGGCGCGGACCACGTCTTCGAGTGCGTCGGGCGGGTGGAGCTGATCCGGCAGGCGATCGACCTGCTCGACCGGCACGGGCAGGCGGTCCTGCTGGGCGTGCCGCCCGCGACCGCGGAGGCGTCCTTCCGGGTCTCCTCCCTCTACCTGGACAAGTCGGTCCTGGGCTGCCGCTACGGCTCCTCCCGCCCGCAACGGGACATCGCGCTGTACGCCGGCCTGTACCGGGCCGGACGGCTGCTGCTGGACGAGCTGGTGACCGCCACCTACCCAGTGGAGGACTTCGAGAAGGCCAGGGCCGACGCGGAGGCGGGCCGGGTCGCGCGGGCCGTGCTCACGTTCTGACGGTGGTCCGGAAGGTGCGCCGGTACGCCGTTGGCGTCACGCCCAGTGCCGCCTGGAGGTGCTGCCGCATCGACTGGGCGGTGCCGAAGCCGGCGTCCCGGGCGACCTGGTCGACGGACAGGTCGGTGGACTCCAGCAGGTGCCGGGCCCGTTCGACGCGCTGCTGGGTGAGCCACTGGCCCGGACTGACGCCGACCTCCTCGCGGAAGCGGCGCGTGAACGTCCGTACCGACATGGCCTCCCGCTCGGCCATGTCCCGCAGCTGGATCGGCTCGTGGAGGCGGCCGAGCGCCCAGGCGCGCGCGGTGGTCGTGGTGGCCTGCTGCGGGTGCGGGACGGGGCGCTCGATGTACTGCGCCTGTCCGCCGTCGCGGTGCGGCGGGACGACCGTGCGGCGGGCGACCTCGTTGGCGACGGCGGTGCCGTGGTCGCGGCGCACGATGTGCAGGCACAGGTCGATGCCGGCGGCGACGCCCGCCGAGGTCAGCACGTCGCCGTCGTCGATGAACAGCACGTCCGGATCTACCTCGACCTGCGGGAAGAGCCGCTGGAGGCGCTCGGCGTCGGCCCAGTGCGTGGTGGCGGGGCGGCCGTCGAGGAAGCCGGCGGCGGCGAGGACGTAGACGCCGGTGCAGATGGAGGCGAGGCGGGTGCCGGGGCGGATGTGCGCGAGGGCGGCGGCGAGTTCCTCGGTGAGCACGCCCTCCTCGAAGACCGGGCCGAGTTCGTAGGAGGCGGGGACGATCACGGTGTCGGCGGTGGCGAGGACCTCCGGGCCGTGATCGACCATGATCGCGAAGTCGGCGTCGGTCTCGACGGGCCCGGGCGGCCGCACCGAGCAGGTCACGACCTCGTACAGGTGCCGCCTGCCGGGGCCCTTCGGGCGGCCGAAGATGCGGTGCGGGATGCCCAGTTCGAAGGGGAGCAGGCCGTCGAGGGCGAGCACGACGACGCGGTGCGGGCGGAACTCCGGAACCTGCTCATGCTCACGGCTCATGGCCCGATCCTAGCGAACACTGTCCTTCGGGCCACTCGATGGACGTGATCCGCTCCCCGAAGCTCTAGGACGTGACCCAGACAAGCGAAGCCGCAGCAGACGTCGCGGCGGAAACCGCGGATGAGACCCCTCGCTCCGGAAGGCCCCGCCCGTGGCGGCGTCGCACGGTGTCACTGCACCGGGCGTGGTTCGTCGCCGCCGTCACCTTCGTCACGATCATCGGCGCGGCGGCCTTCCGGTCGCTGCCGGGCCTGCTCATCGACCCCCTTCACGACGAGTTCGACTGGTCGCGCGGCACGATCGGCGCGGCCGTCTCGGTCAACCTCGCGCTGTACGGCCTCACCGCGCCGTTCGCGGCCGCGCTGATGGACCGCTTCGGCATCCGCCGGGTCGTGGCCGTCGCGCTGACCGTGATCGCGGTCGGCTCCGGCCTGACGGTGTGGATGACGGCGGCCTGGCAACTGTTGCTGTGCTGGGGGCTGCTGGTCGGTCTGGGGTCGGGCTCGATGGCGCTTGCGTTCGCCGCGACGGTCACCAACCGCTGGTTCACCGAGCGCCGGGGACTGGTCAGCGGCATCCTCACCGCGGCCTCCGCCTCCGGCCAGCTGATCTTCCTGCCGCTGTTGTCCTGGTTGGTCACCCGCCACGACTGGCGCCCGGCGGCCGTCACCGTCGCCCTCGCCGCCCTGGCGGTGGTGCCCTTCGTGTGGCTGCTGCTGCGCGACCACCCGGCGGACGTGGGCCTGAAGCCGTACGGCGCGAAGGAGTTCGTCCCCAAGCCGCCCCCGGTGACGGGAGCCGCGCGCCGCGCGGTCACCGTCCTGCTCTCGGCGATGCGCACGGGCCCCTTCTGGCTGCTGGCCGGCACCTTCGCGATCTGCGGCGCCTCCACCAACGGCCTGGTCCAGACCCACTTCGTGCCCGCCGCCCACGACCACGGCATGCCCGTCACGGCGGCCGCCTCGCTGCTCGCGGTGATCGGCGTGTTCGACGTGGTCGGCACGATCGCCTCCGGCTGGTTCACCGACCGCTTCGAGCCGCGTCGCCTGCTGGCGGTGTACTACGCGCTGAGGGGGATCTCGCTGCTGTTCCTCCCCATGCTGCTGGCCCCCACGGTCCACCCCCCGATGATCTTCTTCATCGTCTTCTACGGCCTCGACTGGGTCGCCACCGTCCCGCCGACCCTGGCCCTGTGCCGCGAGCAGTACGGCGACGACAGCGCCATCGTCTTCGGCTGGGTCCTCGCCTCCCACCAGGTCGGTGCGGCCCTGGTCGCCTTCCTCGGCGGCGTCGCCCGGGACGTCTTCGGCTCCTACGACGTCGTCTGGTACGCGTCGGGGGCGCTGTGCGCGGCGGCGGCGCTGATGGCGTTGGTGATCCGGCGGCGGTCGGGGGCCGCGGCGGTGGTGGCCTGAGGCAGGTCCTCAGCCTGCGCGGTCGAGGGGCTCGAACCCGACGTGCAGACGCATGCCGAGGGCCACGGCGAACCGTTCGAGCAGGGGCAGGGTGGGCATGGTCCCACCCGCCTCGAACCGCGCCACGGCCGGCTGCTGCATGCCCGTGGCGTGCGCGAGCTGTGCCTGCGTCATCCCCGGTGCATCCCGTCGTTCCCGCACGGCGCGACCCAGCTCGAAGCGGATCCGTGCGGCGTCGTACGCCTCCCGGGCCTCCGGTGAGGCGAGGGCCGCGTCCCGCAGCTCGTTCCAGCTCCTGCGCTCACTCATGCCTCACACCTCATCCACTGTGTGTTGCTCCTCGACGCAGCGAACCATGGCTCGCCGGGCGCGGTCGGCCTCCGTGGTTTCGCGCATCCGCCGCTTGCGGAACACCGGCAGCGAGATGATCCGCCGACCGGAGGCGATCCAGTAGGTGATGCGCACGGCGTCGGAATCCAGGTGGAAGCGCGGCTCCCGCAGCTTCCCGTCCAGTTGTCGCGAGTACGGTTCGCCGAGAAGCGGACCGCGGACGGCCGGCAGATCGACAGAGAACGCGTACACCCGAACGAGTGGTGCGGGCCTTGCCCGTCACGTCGTGAAGCCGCCGAACCGGCCCCGGTGGAACAGCAGTGGCGCCGTGTCCTCCTCGCCCGTGCCGAGTGCGTCCACCCGTCCCACCACGATCAGGTGGTCGCCGCCCGTGTGCACCGCCTGGATCGTGCAGTCGATCCAGGCGAGCGTGCCCGCGAGGCGTGGGGCGCCGGAGGCGGGGGCGGCGTCGTAGTCGACCCCGGCGAACTTGTCGGCGCCGCTCACCGCGAAGGCGCGGCACACCTCGCCCTGGCCCGCGCTGAGCACGTTGACGCAGAAGACGCCCGCGCGGGCGACCCTCGGCCAGGTCGTGGACGTGCGGCCGACCATGAAGGCGACGAGGGGTGGGTCGAGGGAGAGGGAGGAGAAGGACTGGCAGGCGAAGCCGGCGGGGCCCGGCTCGCCGTCGGCGGCGGGCGCGGTGACGACGGTCACGCCGGTCGCGAAGGTCCCCAGTACGCGCCGGAACGTGCCCTGGTCCACCGGCGGCCGCTCGTCCTCGCGGACGCAGCGCAGCTCGGGGCGCGGCAGCGCCTCGACCGGCTCCGCGGGGCGGGTCCGGAGATAGCGCACGGCGGCTGCCGCCATGCCTGCGTGTCCCATCACGCCCTCATTGAAGCTGACGGGTCGTCAGATGGGAAGGGGTGTGCGGGGCGGGCCGGCAGGGGGTCCGTACGCTGCGCTCATGGGGTGGGTGGAGGTGCGGCGCAAGGCCGGTCCGAGCAGGGCGGACGCCGACGTGACCGCGGCCGTGGCGGCGGGGGCGGCGCAGCTTCCGGCGGTGTTCACGCTGTCGTGGATGCACGGCCTGGCCACCGACCCGTACGGGAGGGGCGACGGCTCGGCGCTCGGGCTGATGTGCATGGTGCTCCTCGCGCCGCTGTACCTGCCGGTCCTGGGGCTGCTGCAGGCGTGGGCGCAGACGTTCCCGGGGACCGCCCTCGCCGACGTCGCCCTGCGCGGAGTGCGCCGGCCGCTGTGGGTGAAGCAGCTGCTGGGCGTGACACTGGTCGGCGTGGTGTGGGCCGCCGTGGGGGCGGTGCTGTGGGGCCTGCCCTTCACCGCCACCGCCCTCGTCCTCGCGGCCCTGGGCGTGCTGCCCGTCCTCGCGATGGCGTACGCGCGGGCGCGGGGCACGACGGGCGCCTGGGGTGTCCGGGGTGTCTGGTGGCGTGCGGGGGCCGCCTCCGTCGTGCTGCTCGTCCTCGCCCTCACGGGTGGGCTGCTGGCCACGGCCACGGGCCTGATCGAGGAGTACGAGCCCCCGGAGCTGTCCGCCGCCGAACTCACCGGCGTCTGGCGAGGCGAGGACGGCGCGGTACTGCGGCTGCTGCCTGGTGGCCGGGCGGAGTTGACCCGGATGCCGACCGAGCCGGGGTTCGAGGCGGACGTGGACTTCGAGGTGTGCGGGGGCACCGGAAGCTGGTCCCTGCGGAAGGAGAGCGGGTACGACGTGCGGGACGTCGTCGCCGTCCGCCTCGAGACGGGCAGCGGCACCGGGAGCGGGTGTGGGGAGGAGACGTACTGGAGGGTCGGCGGGACGCAGGAGGTCCCCGAGCTGTTCGTGATCCTCGGGGATCCGGACTCCGGGGAGCTGAGGATTCTGCGGCCGCGGTCCTGAGCCTCACCGCCCCCCGAACCGCGCCTCCCGCCGCTCCACGAAGCTCGCCACCCCCTCCCGGGCGTCCGCCGTCCCCATGTTGATCTCCTGGGCGGCCGCCTCGGCGGCGAAGGCGGTGGCGCGGCCGGTGTCGAGGGAGGTGTTGACGAGCTGCTTGGTGAGGGCGAGGGCTCGGGTGGGGCCGGCGGCGAGGCGGGCCGCCCACTCGCGGGCGGTCTTGTCCAGCTCCCCGTCGGGGACGACCCGGTTGACCAGGCCCAGACGTTCGGCGTCGGTGGCGGTGAGGGCGTCGCCGAAGAACATCAGTTCCTTGGCGCGCTGGGGGCCGATCAGGCGCGGGAGGAGATAGGCCCCGCCGGCGTCGGGGACGAGCCCGCGCCGTACGAACACCTCGATGAACCGGGCCGATCCGGCGGCGAGGACGAGGTCGCAGGCGAAGGCGAGATGCGCGCCGAGGCCGGCCGCCGTGCCGTTCACGGCCGCGATGACCGGCTTCTCGCAGTCGAGCACGGCGGCGATGAGGCGTTGGGCGCCCAGGCGAAGGGTCCGGGCCACGTCCCCGGCGATCCGGTCCACGCCCGGGGGGCCGCCCCGCAGGTCCGCGCCCGCGCAGAAGCCGCGGCCGGTTCCGGTGAGGACGACCGCCCGGACCTCCGGGTCGGCGGAGGCCTCGGCGAGCAGGGCGATCAGGTGGTCGCGCCCTCCGGGGGTGAGGGCGTTGAGGGCCTCGGGGCGGTCGAGGGTGAGGTGGGTGACGTGGTGGTCAGTCGTGGTGCGGATCCACGGGTCGGGCACGGTCATGCTCCGTTCTGGCGCGGTCCAGCCATGCGCGGGCGGGTCTGCCCTTCATCTCGGCGTCCAGGTCGGCCCCGTGCCGCAGCAGCAGTTCGACGATCTCCCAGTGGGGCCGCGGGCCGCTGGTCGCCGCCAGCACGGTGGGCAGGTACCCGAACCGGTTCTGCGAGTCGGGGTGGACTCCGGCGTCGAGCAGCAACTCCACGACAGCCCGCTGCCCGGCCGACGCCGCCCAGGTCAGCGGTGTCCAGTCGTCGTACTCGCCGATGAGCTGGTCCGGATCCGCCCCCGCCCCGATGAGCGTGCGGATGCCTTCGACGTCGTTCTGCCGCACCGCCGCGTAGAGCGCCCTGGCCGTCGGCTGCCGGGCCTTCCACGCCTCGATCGGCTCGTCCTTCCAGCCCGTTCCGACGCGCCCGCTTCTCCTGGCTCCCCCGCCGGTCCGGCCGGCCCCGGTCTCGTCCATGACGTGATCCTCGCCGGTACGGCGGCCTCCGCCCACCCCTGGCCGGCCCATCCCTGGCCGGCCCACCCCCTGCCGGCCCATCCCTGGCCGGCCCACCCCTGGTCCGCCGACCCCTCACCGGCACACCACCAACGCGTCCAGGGCCACCGCCCCCTGCCCCCGGGGCAGCACCATCAGGGGGTTGATGTCCAGCTCCGCCAGGTCGTCCCCCAGTTCCAGCGCCATCCGCTGGACCCGCAGGACGACCTCCACCAGCGCGTCCAGGTCGGCCGGCGGGCGGCCCCGGACGCCGTCCAGCAGGGCACGGCCGCGCAGTTCGGCGAGCATGTCGCGGGCCTGCTCCTCGCCGAACGGCGGGACACGGACGGCCGCGTCCCGCAGCACCTCCACCAGGATCCCGCCCAGCCCGACCGTCACCGTCGGCCCGAAGAGGTCGTCGTGGGTGACTCCGACGACCATCTCGACGCCCCGCTCGACCATCTGGCACACCAGGACACCGTCCAGCGAGACGTCCTCGTAGCGGGCGATGTCGGTCAGCTCGCGGTAGGCGTCGCGGACCTGGCTGGCCGAGGTCAGGCCTACCTTCACCAGCCCCAGCTCGGTCTTGTGGGCGATGCTGGCGCCGGACGCCTTCATCACCACCGGGTAGCCGACCAGACCCGCCGCCCGTACGGCAGCCGCCGCGCTGGTCACCAGCTGCTCGCGCGGCACCCGGATGCCGTACGCCCGCAGGAGCTGTTTCGCCGCGTGTTCGCTGAGCTGCCGGCCCGGACGCATCAGCATCCGCGCCTTGCGGAACGACGGCGACGGGGTGCGCGGGGCCCGGTCGAAGGGCGAGCGGTAGTCGCGGACGAAGCGGTGGTGGTCCAGATAGGCGCGGACGGCCGTGAGGCAGTTGCCGACCGTGCGGAAGGTCGCCACCCGGGAGGAGCCGAGCAGGACGTCCCGGTACGCGGGTTCGGTGCCGACCGGCGAGCCCCACACCACGCACACCAGCTTGTCCGTCGTCTCCGCCGCGTCCACCAGGTCCCGCACGAGCCGGTCGCTGAGCGGCGGGAACGGGCCGGTGACCGGGCAGATCAGGACGCCGACCTCCGGGTCGTCGAGGAGCGCGTCGATGATCTTCCGGCCGCGCTGGTCGCCGACCGGGTGGCCGCCGTTGTCGACGGGGTTCGCGACGTTCAGGTACTCCGGTATCCACTGGTGCAGCTCGGCCTGCTTGGCGGGGGAGAGCCGCGGCAGTCGCAGCCCGGCGGCCGTCGCGAGGTCGGCGACGTGCGCGCCGGTGCCGCCGGAGATCGCGTACACCGCCACCCCGTCGACACGCGGGGGCCTGGCCCGGGCCAGCAGGGCGGCCGTGTCCTGGAGTTCGTCGAGACCGTCGACGCGGATCACGCCGTACTGGCGCATCGCGGCGTCCACCACCTCGTCCGCGCCGGTCAGCTTGCCGGTGTGGGTGGCGGCGGTGCGGGCGCCCGTCTCGGTGCGGCCGACCTTGACCGCGACCACCGGAACCCCGCGCCGGGCGGCCCGGTCGGCGGCGAGCAGGAAGGCGCGGCCGTCCTTCAGGCCCTCGACGTAGCAGGCGATCGCGCCGACCTCGGGCTGCTCGGCGAAGTAGGAGAGGAAGTCGGCGGTCTCCAGGTCGGCCTCGTTGCCGGTCGGCGCCCAGTGGGAGAGGCGGATGCCGAGTTCCTGGAGGGCGAAGACCGGGCGGCCCTGGTGGCCGGACTGGGTGATGAGCGCGATGGCCGGTCCGTCGAGGTCGTCCCGGAAGCGTTCGAAGGCGTTGAGGTTGGTGTTGGGGCCGAGCAGGCGTAGGCCCGAGCGCGCCACGGCCGCCGCGAGCCGGTCCTGCGCGGCCCGGCCCTCCGCGCCGGTCTCCGCGAAGCCCGAGGCGAAGACGACCGCGAATCTCGCCTTCGCCTCGGCGAGTTCCTCGATCACCGGCAGCGGGTCGGCGACCAGCAGCACGGCCAGGTCGACCTGCTCGGGCAGGGCGGCGACGGAAGGACAGCAGGGGATGCCGAAGACGGTCTCGCGGGTGGGGTGCACCGGGTGCAGCCGCGCCCCCACCCGCTCCGCCCAGGCGGCCAACTGCCGGGTGACGCCGGTGTTCGGCCGCCCTTCGGCGTCCGAGGCGCCGATCACCGCGACGGATCCGGGGCGGAAGAACCGGTCCAGATCGGGGACGGCCGAGTACAGCGGGCGCCCGCCGACGTCCAGGTCGTCCGCGTCGTCGGGCCGGCCGTGGACGGCGGGCCCGGGCCGCTCGTCGCACGCGAGTACCCGGGCCCGGCGGGAGTCGGTGGTGAGGGTGCCGTGGGTTGATCCAAGCATCGGTCCGCCCGCTCCTGTGTGACTGCGTGACTGGCACGTACCTGACGCTCTGTCAGATTACAGAACTGACAGGTTGTCAGGAATGGTCGTGCACACAGAAACGAGCCGGCCCCCGGGGACGGCCTACAGCGCCGCCAGCACCTCCTTGGCCACCCGCTCGCCCGAGCGCACGGCCCCGTCCATGAAGCCCATCCAGTACGTGGAGGTCTCCGTCCCCGCCCAGTGGATCCCGCCGACGGGCTCGCGCAGGGCCGGACCGTACCGGGTCAGGACGCCGGGCGCGGCGATGGAGACGGGGCCGCCGCGGGTGTAACCCTCGTTGTTCCAGCGCTGGAGCACGAAGGAGGACGGTGCGCCGGCCCTGTCGCCGAAGTAGGTGACGAAGTCCTTCAGGACCGCGGCCCTGACCTCCTGCGCGCCCACCGCGTCGTACGCCCGCATCTTGTCCGCCTCGATGAAGCCCATCAGCGCGCCGTACGAGGCGTCGGGCGGGGAGTTGTCGAAGGTGGAGCTGACCACGCCGGTGTCGCTGACGACCTGGCCGTTGAGGCCGTCGGCCCGCCAGAAGGGGGTGTCGTAGACGGCGATCGCCTTGCCCACCGAGGCCATCGGCATGCGCTGGGTGAGCTGGTCGCGGCCGGCGGGGAGGAGGGGGTCGTACGTGATGCGGGCGGCGAGGGGCGGGGGGACGGCGACGACGACGCGGTCGGCGGTGACCGTCGTGCCGTCCGCGGTCACCACGTACCGGTCGCCGGACCGGGCGATGGAGCGGACGGGGGCGCTCAGCACCACCCGGTCGCCGAGCGTGGCCGCGAGTCTGACCGGCACCAGCTGGGAGCCGCCGACGAAGCGCAGTTCCTGGGCGCCGTTCGCGGTCTCGGTGAGGCGCTCCAGGGTGCCGGGGTTCGACGCGTTGCCGGCGGCGGCGATGTAGAAGAGGACGAACAGGAGGGACAGTTCGCGGGGTTCGGCCGAGAAGATCGACGTGCAGGCCACGTCCAGGAGGAACTTGGCCGACGGGACGACCGCGTTGGCGCGCAGCCAGGTCTCGAAGGTCTGCCGGTCCCACTCCTCGGCCTTCGCGGCGGTCCAGGGCGCGTCGACCGGGACCTGCTTGGCCATGTCGTCCAGCGAGGCCTGCACGATCGCCGCGTTGGCGAGCCCGGCCGCGTCGACCGGCGGCACCGCGCCGAGGAGACCGTCGGTGGTGTACGGGGTCTTCTTGCCGTCCTTGTGGAGCAGGTTCTTTCCGGTGTTGTAGGTGGCGAAGGTCGCCACGCCCAGGGAGTCGGCGAGCGCCTTGATGCGGTCCTGGGTGGGGCCGATGAACTCGCCGCCGCCCTCGGTGACACCGCCGTTGGCCAGTCTCAGGCCGACGACCCGGCCGCCGACCCGGTCCCGGGCCTCCAGGACGGCGACCGTCTTCCCGGCGGCGACCAGGTCACGGGCCGCGGTGAGCCCGGCGAGGCCGGCGCCGACGATCACGACGTCCACGTCCCGGGTGGTCGCCGCGGCGGCCGTACCGGCGGCGGCCGGGGTGAGCGCGGCCGCGCCGGCGGCCACGGCGGCGGTGCCGCCGAGCAGGGAGCGTCGGGAGAGGCCGTCGCCGGAGCGGCGGGAGGGGTCGTCGCCGGAGCGGCGGGAGAGCTGTCCTTCACGTGCCACGTGCGTCCTCCGTCGGTGCTGCGAGCGCTTCGAGAGCGAGGGGGGTGAAGCCAGAAAGATGAACAGGGCTCACATTCTGGCTCCGCGCGGGGACACGTACAACGCTCCGGTCGCATCGGACACGTGTGTAACGGGCAGGGAGATCAGGCGAGTTGGCGGCGTACGGCCTTCGCGATCCGGTCCGCGTCGAGCGCCAGCTCGCGGAGCGTGCCGCTGATGGGCGTGGTGAAGCCGGTGAAGTACAGGCCGGGCGCGTCCTTCGGGGCGCGGGCGCCGTGGGCGACGGGGAGGCCCCGGTCGTCCAGCACGCCGAGGTGACCGACGAGGCCCTCCAGGGCACGGACGTACCCGGTGGCGGCGACGACGGCGTCCGGGGAGATCCGGGTGCCGTCGGCGAGGACGACCTTGCCGTCCTCGAAGGCCTCCACGGCGGCCACGACCTCGACCTTCCCCTTGCGCACGGCGTCGATCAGACCGACGTCCAGCACGGGTACGGCTCCCTGCCCGGCCCGCGTGTAGAGGCCGGTGTCCGGGCGCGGGAGCCCGTGCGCGGACAGGTCGGGCACGCTCAGCCGGGCCGCCACCCGGCAGAGCCGGTCGACGAGGCCGACGGGCAGCCGGCGGACCAGGATGCCGCTGTACTGGCCGGCCCAGCCGGCGGTCGAACGGCGCATGATGTGCGGGACCGTCCGCACGGCGAGCCGTACCCGCTCGGCTCCGCTCTCCACCAGGTCGACGGCGATCTCCGCACCGGTGTTGCCGACGCCGACGACCAGGACGTCCCGGCCGGCGTAGGGCTTGCCGTCGCGGTAGGCGCAGGCGTGGGTGAGGTCACCGGTGTACGCCTCCCGGCCCGGCCAGTCCGGCAGGTACGGCGTGTGGTTGTAGCCGGTGGCGACGACGACCGCCGCGCCGGTCAGCTCCCGCCCGCCGGAGGCGCGCAGCAGCCAGCCGGTGCCGTCGGGGGTGCGCTCGACGCGGGAGACCTCGACACCGGTGACGAGCTCCAGCTCGTGGTGCTCGGCGTACTTCTCCAGGTACCGCACCACGTCGTCGCGGGCCACCCACCGCCCGAACCGGCGCGGCATCGCGAGCCCGGGCAACGCCGACAGGCGCCGGGTGGTGTGCAGGTGCAGCCGGTCGTAGTGGCGCCGCCAGGACGCGCCGACCCCGTCGGCCCGCTCCACCACGACGGCCCGTATCCCCTGGGCGCGCAGCGCGTACGCGGTGGCGAGTCCGCCGGGGCCGCCGCCGATGACGTAGACGGGACGGTCGGCGGGGTTCGCGGGGGTGATCGCGGCGGGGTTCGCGGTCGGTGTGGAGTCGGCCATGAGCGCGAGCGTAATCACGCGTGCGGTTGATGGGTATCGGTCAAGACCGGAATTGGTTGCGGATCGATCACGCTTGGGGAGATACGGGGAGGACCGGTGGCGTACGTGACCTGGTTGTGGGGAAGCCGCGACGCCGGGCCCAGGTGCGCTGGAGCCCGGCGTCGCGGGGGTCGGCGCCGGTTCTTGTGACGGGAGACGGGCGCCGCGATGGGGGGCCTCCCGCCGGGGAGGCCGGTGGCTACTTCGTGGCCTTCGCCCGGTGACCGGTGACCTTGGCGATCCAGTCGACGAAGTCGCCCGGGTCGGTGTTGGCGCCGTGGCCCTGGTCCCAGTAGTAGAGGTGGCTGACGTCGTCGCCGAGGGCGTGCGCGGCGGCGGCGAGGTTGGCGGAGACCGTGTGGGAGGTGTCGGAGTCCTTGGTGCCGAGGCGGATCCACCCGTGCCTGGCGCGCCGCGGGTTGGCCTTCTCGACGAGGAAGTACATCGGGTTCATCAGCCGCAGCAGCTCGGGGATGTCGCGGGCCGTGCCCTTGCCGAACAGGTTGTTCTCGCCCGTCGACAGGTCGGGGGCGTCGAAGGCCGGGGCGGTCTTCTTGCGGGCGCCGACGTGAGGAAGTCGGCCCAGGAGAAGGTGGCCCTGCCGTTCCTCCGGGTGATGAAGGTGTTGGCGGCCAGGTACGTCGCGCGCTCGGAGTCCGGCAGGGCGGCGAGGTGGGTGGTCGCCGAGGGCTCCATGTACTGCCTGAGCAGGTACTCGTCGTAGTTGCGGGCGTTGAGCGTGCCGAAGTTGTTCAGGTCCTTGAGCTGACAATCTGCCGGGTATTCATGGGGGACGCACAGGGTTTTCTCAGTCCTCCGTGAGTCCGGTGACAGCCCTTCTTCAGGTCGGAGGGCTTGCGAAAGCGGGCGTCCTCCACTGAACTGACGTACCGTCAGACAATGGCGTCGGCGGGAGCGAGCGTCCATGGACACGATCTGGCTGGGCGGGGCGGAGTGGCTGGCGGTGCTGCGGATCGGGCTCGGTCTGTGGTGGCTGGAGAGCTGGCGGCACAAGGAGAAGAGGAGCTGGTTCGAGGGCTCCGGCATCGCCTGGGCGGCGGACGTGGCGGCGAAGCACCGCTGGAGCGCCGTGCGGTCCGGCTTCGACCTGGTGGTGGCGCCGAGGCCGCGCGCGATGGCGTACGTCGTCCTGTACGCGGAGCTGGCCCTCGGCCTCGGACTCGTCGCCGGGTTCCTGACCCCGGTCGCCCTGGTGGGCGGCCTGGTCCTGAACCTCCTCTACCTCACCCTCATGATCCACGACTGGGCCGAGCAGGGGCAGAACGGCATGATGGCGCTGATCTCGGTCGTCGCCCTGTTCGGGATGTCCTGGCAGACCTGGTCGCTCGACGGCGTGCTGGGGTGGTTCTGATGGCCGTCGCCGGTGGCGGGCGGTACGACGTCCCCGAGGCCGACGCCTTCACGCGCGCCTACTGGGACGCGGCCGCCGAGGGCCGGCTGCTGATCCGGCGCTGTGGGTCGTGCGGGCGGGCACACCACTACCCGCGGGAGTTCTGCCCGTACTGCTGGAGCGAGGACGTGACCTGGGAGCCCGCGAGCGGCCGGGCCACCCTGTACACGTGGTCCGTCGTCCACCGCAACGACCTGCCGCCGTTCGGGGAGCGGACACCGTACGTCGCCGCCGTGGTCGACCTGGCGGAGGGGCCGCGGATGGCGACGGAGGTGGTGGGGGTGGGGGAGGCCGAGGGGGCGCTGTGGGCCGGGATGGAGCTGGAGGTGGACTTCCGGGAGGGCGTGCCGGTCTTCCGGGCGGCGGGCGGGAGCGGTGACGGCGTCAGCGTGTGAGCGGGTCGTCCGGTTCGGCGGCGAAGAGCAGGGTCGGGGCGGACGTCGCCGCGGCGGCCGCGGCCCTCGGCGCGGGCCTCGCAGCGTGGCCGCGCGACCTGAAGGTCGCCGCCCGAGCCCGTACCGGTGTTCAATGACCGGATGACCGACATCCGTGAGCCGTACGCCGCTCCCGCCCCCGGTCTGCTCGGCCTCGGCCTACGGCTCCGTCGCTGGGACCCCGCGTCCGGCACCGACGTGGAGGCGTGGCTGCGCGGGCGCTCCGATCCCGAGTTCCTGCGCTGGAACACACCGCTGCGGGACACCGTGGACATCGCCGACGCGCGGGAGTCGCTCCGCGCCAAGGCCGAGGAGATGGCGGCCGGGACCGGCGCGACCTTCTGCGTCACGGACCTGGACGACGGGACGATCCTCGGAGAGGTCGGCCTCAACGCGATCGACCGGGTGCAGAGTGTCGGCAACGTCGGTTACTGGGTGCTGCCCGAGGCGCGCGGCCGGCGGGTGGCCACCCGGTCCCTGCTGCTGGTGACGGACTGGGCCTTCAGGGAACTGGGCCTGCACCGGCTGGAGTTGGGCCACGCCCTCGGTCACGAGGCGTCCTGCCGGACAGCCGAGGAGTGCGGGTTCCGGTACGAGGGGACCCTGCGCGGCGCGATGTGGGAGGCGGGCCGCAGGGACGCCTTCCGGGACGTCCACCGCCACGGACGCCTCGCCACGGACCCGGACCCCGAGCCGGAGCGGGACCCCCGGCCGGACCCGGACCCGGTGGACCCGCGATGAGCCCCGCCGACTGGCACCTCACCCACGACCTCGACGCCTTCCTCGCCCGGGCCGGCGCGTTCCTGGCCTCCGAACCGGCGCTGCACACCGTCCCCCTCACGGTGACGGACGGCCTGCGGCGCAGGGGACCGCACGCGTACGGCGAGGAGGACCCCGTCTTCGGCACGCTGGGCCGGGACGGCGAGGTCCGTGCGGTGTTCTTCCGTACGCCCCCCTACCGGGTCAACATCACGCCCCTCGCCGAGGAGGAGGCCGACGCCCTCGCCGCCCGGCTGGCCGGGCACGCCCTCCCCGGAGTCGCCGCCGCCCGCGACACGGCGGCGGCCTTCGCGCTGGCCTGGCGGCGGCGCACGGGTGCGGATGTCCGCCTGCGGCAGCGGCAACGCCTGTATCGGCTCGATGAGTTGACGACCCCCGAGCCCGCCCCGGAGGGCGCCCCGCGCATCGCCACCGCGCCCGACCGGGCCCGGCTGGTGCGGTGGTTCGAGGAGTTCAAGGAGGAACTCGGCGAGCACCACACCCAGGACAGCGGCTCCTGGGCCGACTCCCGCCTCGCGTACGGCGGGATCACCTTCTGGGAGACCCCCGACGGCACCCCCGTCTCCATGGCGGGCGTGACCCCGAAGGTGGCCGGGCAGGTCCGGGTCGCGCCCGTCTACACCCCGCCGGAACTGCGCGGCCGGGGCTACGCGGGTGCGGTGACGGCCGAGGTCAGCCGCGCCGCGTCGGCGTCCGGCGCGGCGGAGGTGCTCCTGTTCACCGACCTCGCCAACCCGACGAGCAACGGCCTCTACCAGCGGATCGGTTACCGGCCGGTGACGGAGTTCGCGGTGTACGAGTTCGCCGGACAGGGGTGACGGCGGTCCCGCCGCGGGATCAGTGCGCGGCGAACTGGACCCCGGTCGCCTGCACGGCCTCCGGGCGCAGCGCGATCCCGTCGATGGTCAGCCGTTCCCCGTGGATGTCGGTGATCCTGATCGCGCCCCCGCAGCCGGTGCCCTGCTCGGAGAGGAAGTAGTTGTACTCGGTGCGGGCCAGCGAGGCCCAGCCGCTGCTGGTACGCACCTCCAGTCGCGCCAGCGGGTTGCGGTGGCCGAGTGCCTGGATGCCGCACCAGTAGCGGCTGGACCCGGTCTTGTACCGGATCGAGACCGTGTCGGACGTGCTGGGGCTGAGCAGGCTCCAGGTGATCGCGATCCGGCCGGCCGAGAGGTCGGCGAGCTTGGCGAAGGCCTGGGTGCTGAGGTCGAGTTGACCGGGTGCGCAGGGCGCCGGGCACTCGTTGGTGATCCGGACCGTGACCGACGCGCCGTTGTCGGCGCGGACGAGCACGTGGGCCCCGCACGCCTTGGACGTCTCGTAGTCGGCCGTGTTCATGGCCGCGATCATGAGGTCGTCGCTGGGACCGAACGAGCAGGCGCCGTCGCCGTCCCCGGCGTCGTAGGAGGTGGCGACCCCCCGGTAGTCCACCCCGGGCCGAATCCGTCCCGCCAGCGGCGCCCCGGTGGTCGACGTCCGGCGGCTGCTGTCGGCCGTCGGCCGCGCCGGCGCGCTGGTCGCGGCGGCCGACGGACCGGCCGACGGGGTGGCCGTACCGGCCGTCGCGCTGGGGGACGCCGGCGGTGTCGCGGACGACGAGGACGACCCGGACGGCTTCGGTGCCGCCACCGCCGGCGAGGCGACGGCCTCGGCTCCCGCGACCGGCGTGGCCGCGGCTTCCCCGGCGCCGGCCTCGCCGCCGGGGCGGAAGCCCATCACCAGGGACACGACGAGCGCGACGGCCACGACAGCCGCCCCGGCGACGGCGGCGACAGGAGCGGTGCGCCGCTCGCGGCGGGAACGGCGGTGCGAAGGGGATGCCACGGATCAGTCCTCACGCGGTTCAGGAGTACACGTCGTCCCCTGGTGGTCACCGCGTCCGGAAAGGTTGCCGTCGGGTTCGCCGCCCGGGTGCCCCGCTGTGCCGGCCGCACCGCGGACGGGTGGGTGCGAAGGGCGCGTCGGCCGGGGCGGGCGCCTGACTCTGCGACGGCCGCGGGCAGGAGTGACAGCACCGCCCTGTCCCTACGGCCACAGCAGCTCCATGGACCAGCCTCCCTCCCCCCGCCGGTACCTGAGTCGCACGTGCCGCCGTCGCTCCTCCCCCTGGAAGAACTCCACCGCCTCCGGCCGCAGCCGGTACAGCGTCCACGTCGGGGACTCGGCCGTCGGGTCCTGCCGGGCACGTTCCCAGGCCGCCTCCGAGGCCCTCGCCAGCTCCTCGACCGAGTCCAGGACGTCGCTCTGCCGTCCGGTCAGCGCGGCGGCCAGCGCGCCCGTCGAGCGGACGCGCAGGTCGGTCCGAGCCTCCTCGGGCGGCGCGACGGCGACCGGGCCGCGCACCCGCACCTGGCGGCCCAGCGCGGGCCAGTAGAAGGTGAGGGCCGCGTAGGGGCGGGCGGCCAGCTGGCGGCCCTTGTGGCTGGTCGCGTGCGTCGCGAAGGACCAGCCGTCCGCGTCGGCGCCGTGCAGCATCACGATCCGGGCGTCCGGCAGCCCCTCCTCGTCCGCCGTCGCCAGCGTCATCGTGTGCGGCTCCCGCTCGCCCGCCGCCACCGCCTCGGCGAACCACGTCGTGAACAGCTCCAGCGGGTCGCCGGGGGCCGCCGCCGGGTCGAAGGGCGGCAGTTCGGTCACCTCCGGGTCCCACACCCGTAGCGACCTCAGCAGCTCGTGAAGATCCGGTCCCATGGCCCCGAGTATCACGGAAGCCCGCTGAACATCACCGCACGGCGCCGGGTTTCGCGGCGGGTCCCCGACCGGCCTCCTCCCCCCGCGTGCCCGATCCCCGACGGGCCGGCGGTTCGGCCGAGGGACTCGGCCGGTCGCACGCCGCGGTGTCCTCGTGGGGACGTCGCCGGCACGGCCGCGTACCGGGCCGGCCCCCGCACGGCCGTCCACGGCGCCAGGAAGGCGTTCGTCCGGATTCCGACCGCTGTCCTGCGCGCGGAGCCGCGGGGTGCCGGCCGGCCCGGCCGGGCCTACCCCCGACCCAGCACCACCGTCCCCGAGGAGCAGAACCAGCCCCCGGTTCCCGAGGCGACGCCCAGCCGCGGCAACGCACCGTCCCGCGACCGCACTTGTCGCGCCCCCGCCTCGCCCCGCAGCTGCCGTACCGCCTCCACGAGCAGGAACAGGCCCCGCATTCCGGGGTGCTGGGCCGACAGTCCGCCCCCGTCCGTGTTCACCGGCAGCTCCCCGCCCTCGACCCGCAGCCGTCCCTTCGCCACGAACGCCCCGCCCTCGCCCTTCCCGCAGAAGCCCAGGTCCTCCAGGGTCACCAGCGTCATGTAGGTGAAGGCGTCGTAGATCTGCGCGAAGTCCATCTCGGCGGGTCCCACCCCGGCCCGTTCGAAGGCCAGCCGTCCGCTCACCGCCGCCGGGGACACGGTGAAGTCGTCCCACTCCGTCATGCTCGCGTGCGACACCTGCTCGCCGGTGCCGAGGATCCACACCGGGGCCGTCCGGCAGTCCCGTACGTACTCCTCGGCCGCCAGCAGGACCGCCGCGCCGCCGTCGGAACGGACGCAGCAGTGCAGTTTGGTGAAGGGGTCGGCGATCATCGGGCCGGACAGGACGTCCTCCACGGTCACCGGTGCGCGGAACATCGCTTCGGGGTTCAGGGCCGCGTTCGCCCGGGCCTGGACCGCGACCTCCGCCAGCTGTTCGATCGTCGTGCCGTACCGCACCATGTGGCGGCGCGCGGCCATCGCGTACTTGGCGATCAGGGTGTGGCCGTAGGGGACCTCGAACTGGAGCGGGCCCCGGGCGCCGAAGGCGAACGTGCCGGTGCGGCGGCCCGCCCTGACGTCGGCGCGGGCCGTCGAGCCGTACACCAGCAGCACCGCGTTCGCGTGGCCGGCCGCGATCGCGTCCGCCGCGTGGGCCGCCATGACCTCCCAGGTCGAGCCGCCGACCGAGGTGGAGTCCACCCAGGTGGGGCGCAGGCCCAGGTAGTCGGCGACTTCGACGGGGGCGAGCGTGCCGAGCCCGGCGGACGCGAAACCGTCCACCAGCTCCCGCCCGAGCCCCGCGTCCGCCAGCGCGCGGCGGGCCGCCTGGGCGTGCAGGGCGTACGGGGTCGCGTCGTCCACGCGCCCGCAGTCGGACAGGGCCACGCCGACCACGGCGACCCCGCGGTTCCCTGATGAGAGGGGCGACATGAATCTGACGGTACATCAGATCGGGGAGGGGAGGCAGGGGGCGTCCGGCCGCTGCTTCGGAGCGCACGCGGGACCGCCGCTTCGGGCGTCCCCGACTCCCGTGGCTTCGAGCGTCCCCGACCCCCGCCGCTCTGGGCATCCCCGCCGCCCCGCCCTAATATGACGGACCGTCAGATTCGGAGGGAGTGCCGTCCATGGACCCGAGCGTCACCGCCGAACAGGCCGAGATCCGCCGCACCCTGCGGGAACTGCTCCACAAACGCTGCGGCCCGCACGACCTGCGGGCCGCCCTCGACACCCCCACCGGCCACGACCCCGCCCTCTGGGCCGCCCTCGCCGACCACCTCGGCCTCCCCGGCCTGGCCCTCCCGGAGGCGTACGGCGGCGTCGGCTGCCCGGTCACCGATCTCGCCCTCGCCTGCGAGGAGACCGGCCGGGCCCTCGCCCCGTCCCCTCTCCTCGCGACCACCGTCCTCGCCGCGCCGGCGATCCTCGCCCTCGGCACCGAGGCCCAGCGCGCCTCCCTCCTCCCGCGCCTCGCCTCCGGTGCCCTCACCGCCGCCCTCGCCGTCCCCGCGTCCGCCCTGTCCACCGCCCTCGCGCTGACCGGCGGCAACGACGGCGACTGGGCCGGGGGCGGCCGGGCGGGTGGCGTCCAGGCCAGGCGCACGAGTGCGGGCGCGGGCACGGGCACGGACGGGGGCTGGCGGCTGTACGGGGAGGCCGCGCAGGTCCTCGACGGGCACAGCGCCGGACTGCTGCTCGTCGCCGCCCACACCGGCGGGTTCGTCCGCTCCCGGGTCCTGCTCTTCCTCGTCCCGGGGGACGCGGAGGGGCTCGTCCGGGTGCGGCAGACGGCGCTGGACCCGACCCGGCCGCAGGGACGGGTCCAACTCCGCCATGTGGAGGCGGAGTTGCTGGGGAGCGGTGAGGACCAGGACGTCCTCGCCGTCCTCGCCCGCCTCGGCGACCGCGCCGCCGCCGTCCTCGCCTGCGAGGCCGTCGGCGCCGCCGGGCGCGCGCTGGAGCGGACCGTCGAGTACGTGGGGCAGCGCGAGCAGTTCGGGCGGGCGATCGGCTCCTTCCAGGCCGTCCAGCACCGGCTGGCCGACGTGTACGTGCAGGTGCAGGCCGCCCGCTCCGCCGCCCACTACGCCGCCTGGGCGGTGGACCGGGGCGAAGGGGCGGACCGGGGCGAGCGGGTGGGCGGGCTCGCCCTCGCCCAGGCCCTCCAGGCACTGCGTACGGCCGCCGGGGAGGCGATCCAGCTGCACGGCGGTTTGGGTTTCACCTGGGAGCACGAGGCCCACCTGTACTTCAAGCGGGCCACCGGGGACGAGCTGCTGTTCGGCCCGGTGCACCGGCTGCGCGCCCACGCGGCCGAAGAGGCCAGGCTCTTCTCGTGCCAGGAGGTGACGGTGTGATCGGCGTCCGGCTCGTCCAGAAGATCTCCTCGGCCCCGGCCTTCGCCAAGGTCGCCCCGCACGTCGTCCCGGCCCTGGACCGGGCCGTCCACCGGCTCACCCGGGGAAAGGTGCTGCTCAGCGCGCAGCTGCTGCCGGGGGTCGTCCTGACCTCCACCGGCGCCCGCAGCGGGCGGCCCCGACGGACGCCCCTCGCCTGCATGCCCGAGGAGGAGGGCCGCGGCTGGATCCTGGTCGGATCCAACTTCGGCCGGCCCGGCCACCCCGCCTGGACCGCCAACCTCCTCGCCCACCCCGACGCCGAGATCAGCTGGAAGGGCGCGGACATCCCGGTGACGGCCCGGCTGCTGGAGGGCGAGGAGCGGGCGGCGGTCTGGAAGGCGGCGCTGGCCTTCTGGCCGCCGTACGCGACGTATCAGGCGCGGGTGGAGCGGCAGATACGGCTGTTCCGGCTCACCCGCCGAGAGCCAGCCGCTGCACCAGCAGAAACGCCCCGATCCCCAGCATCGCCGCCCCCGACGTCCGGGTGACCGCGCGGGCGGCGGCGGGGCGGGCGCCCAGCAGCGCGCGGGCCGCGACGCCCACCGTCAGATAGACGACGGCGCAGCACGCCATGTGCAGCAGGCCGAGCGCTGCGGTCTGCGCGGGGACCGGGAGATGCGGGTCCCGGGTCACGAGGAACTGGGGCAGCACCGAGAGGTAGAGCAGCAGCCCCTTGGGGTTCAGGCCGCTGATCGTGGCACCGCGCAGGAAGACCCGCCCCCGTCCCTCCTCGACCGCTTCCCCCGCCTCCGGCACCGCCGGCCGGCGCAGCACCCCCCACCCGAGCCACACCAGGTACGCCGCCCCGGCCACCGTCAGTGCCGTGAGCAGCGCGGGCGACCCGGCGACCAGCACGGCGAGGCCCGCGGCCGCCAGCGCTGTGTGCAGGGCGTAGCCGCTCACCAGGCCGGCCACCGCCGCGCCCACCGAGCGGCCGCGCAGTCCGGCGGCGATCACGTACGCCCAGTCGGCGCCCGGCACGCACACCAGCAGCAGGTCGACGGCGAGGAAGGAGATCAGCGTTCCCGAATCCATGGTGGGGACATTAGGCGCGATACGGCCGAAGGTGTTCCCGAAGTTTTCGCAAAATGGCAGGATGTGGGGAAGAATCCACCCCATGGACGACGTGGACCGGAAAATTCTTGCCGAGCTCCAGCAGGACGGGCGGCTGACCGTGACCGAGCTGGCCGCCCGGGTGCGGCTGAGCGTGTCGCCGTGTCACCGGCGGCTGCGGGAGCTGGAGCGGTCCGGGGCGATCAGCGGCTACCGCGCGGTCGTGGAGCCGGCCGCCGTCGGGCTGACCTTCGAGGCGCTGGTCTTCGTCTCGATGCGGCAGGAGGACCGGGACACGGTCGCGGAGTTCGAGAGTGCGCTGGCCGGTATCCCCCACGTACTGGAAGCCGAACGGCTGTTCGGTGAGCCCGACTACCTGCTCCGGGTGGCCACCGCCGACCTCGCGGCCTTCCAGCGGCTGTACGACGAGCGGCTGGCCACGCTGCCGGGAGTGCAGCGGCTGACGTCGACGCTGGTGATGAAGCACGTGGTGAAGGCCCGGCCGTTGCCCGCGTGAGCCGTTCCGTCGGTACGGTTTCCTTCCTGGCTGGACCGGCCGGATCAGTTCTCGGCGGCCGCGAAGCCGGAGGCGCGGCTGCCCGGGACGGCGGCCCAGCTCACCTGCGTGCAGCGCACGTGAGCTGGCCCCTGTGCAGTGCTGTTCGGTCGCTGTGAACACTATGTGCGCCGACTGCCACCTGTCTGTGCAGAACGTCACGGAACCCGCGCCCGCGTTGTGCCGTCGCCCCCTTCACTCCGTTGCGGACGCGGCACTCCCGGACCGGCGCCCAGATGATCCGGAAGACACGGCTCAGGCGCTCGGCCCGGTGCGCACATAGAGGCAGAAGGGGTGGCCCACCGGGTCGTACAGCACGCGGACGCCGTCCTGGGGCTGGTAGTCCGCCGCAGTCGCGCCGAGGGTGAGAGCGTGCTCGACGGCCGCCGGCAGATCGTTCACCTCGATGTCCAGGTGCATCATCATCTGCTGCTCGGACGAGGTGGAAGGCCATCGCGGGCGGGTGAAGAGCGGCTCGCTCTGGAACGACAGCCCTGCGGTGCCGTCGGGCGGTGCGATCTCGACCCAGCCCTCCTCCTCCTTCCGCACGGGCCACCCGAGCAGGTCCCGGTAGAAGCGTGCGAGTTCGCCGGCGTTCGGCGCGTCCAGAGTGGTCGCGGACAAGGTGTAACGCGGTGAAGTGGTCATGCACGACTGGTGCCCGGTTTCGCGGCGGTGACGGCAGCCGTTCGCCGGACCGGCGGGCGCGCGCCGACTCCGTCACGACGGGGGCGCAGAGCGCGGCAGGCGGTGGCCCACCCGGGGTGACCGGGTGAACCACCGCCTGCCAGACAGGACGTGGGCGTCGAAAAAAAGAAGTGCTGCCGCCGGGGGCTACTTCGTCGGCTTCCTGCCGGTGATGCCCAGGTGGACCAACAGCGCCAGGTTCGGCTTCAGTTCAGCCTGTTTGACGCCCCACGTCTGGAATCCCTTCTGGTGCGAGGCGACCGCCGCGAGCATCGCGACCAGCGAACCGGCGACCGCGGCCGGGTTCACGTCCTTGTCGACCCGGCCCTTGGCCTGCAACTCGGCGACGGCGTTCGCGAGGGAGTTGTTCACCGAGTTGAGGATCTTCATGCGGAGTTTGTAGAAACGCTTGTCGCCCTCGGCGGCGCCGAGGTCGACCACGCGCAGGATGGCGTCGTTCTTCTTCCAGAACTCCAGGAAGCCGTCGACGAGTTCCTGCGCGGTCTGCCAGCCGGCCTTGCCGACCCAGGACCGCCCCTCAAGCAGTTCGGTCAACCCGGCGCCCTCGGCGGCCATTTGCTCGGCGATCTCCAGGACGGCGCCCTCGACGTCCGGGAAGTACTGGTAGAAGGTCGCGGGCGAAGTGCCCGCCTTCCGGGCGACATCGATGACCTTGACGTCCCGGTAGGGAGAGGAGCTGAGCATCTCGCTGAGGCAGTCGAGCAGCTTCTGCCGCGTCGCCTGCCCGCGTCGACCGGCCACGCGGCCGTCGACGGTACGCACTTGTCCTGTCATGTCGTCAGCTTACCGAGGGGTGATCGGAGCGCTATTCGGCCGACTGCAAATGGGGTGCGCGGGTGCGCGGAGACGGGTGTGCCTGGTCTGCGGCTTGCGTGCCGCGCCGCTAGGTTGGCTGTATGGCCGAAAACAGGGCATCGGTGTACGCAGAGGGCGTCCCCTGCTGGGTGGACGCGCAGCTTCCCGACGTGGACGCGGGCAGGCGGTTCTACGGAGAGCTCTTCGGATGGACCTTCGAGGCGGCGTACGGCGCCTCCGTGTGGGCCCGGCTGGACGGCGAACCGGTCGCCGCGCTCGCTCCCAAGACGGACGGCCGCATGCCCACCGTCTGGACGGTGTACTTCTCGACCCCGGACGCCGAGGCGACCGCCCGCCGCATCCAGGTGGCCGGCGGCCAGGTGCTCATGGCGCCGCTGCCGGTCGGCGACCTGGGCACCGCAGCCCTCGCCACCGACCCGGAGGGCGCCGTCTTCGGTCTCTGGCAGCCGGGCGTCCACCAGGGCTTCGGCGTCCGCCACCGGCCCGGCACCTTCGCCTGGGCCCAGCTCTACGCCCGCGACACCGGGACCGCCAACACCTTCTACGGCCACCTCTTCCACGACGCCCTGTTCGGCCCCGGCGCCGACCCCGACTTCGGCCGGGCGCCGGTCGCCGACGTCTTCCCGGAGGTCATGCCGCCCCACTTCCTCGTCCACTTCGGCGTCGCGGACTGCGAGGCGGCGCTCGGCGCGGTGAGCCGGCTCGGCGGACGCGTCCAGGCGGGCCCGTTCACCGCGTCGTACGGAACGGTGGCCGTCGTCACGGACAATCAAGGGGCGTCGTTCGCGGTTCTGCAACGCTGAGCCGTCCCGTTTGTCGGTATATGAAATGAGACACCCCGATTGTCACGGGGTTCGCAACCGGTGGCCCGGCCAGGAAGAATCGGGGTGCGTGCCGCCATGGCGGTGCGGTGGTGAGACGCTGCACGGGGTCGCGTACACATATGGGTGACGCGGCTCGTACGGGGAGGTGGCAGGCAAGTGGTGGATCAGCTGACGCAGCACGATCCGCGGCGGATCGGGCCGTTCGAGGTGCTGGGACGGCTGGGTGCCGGCGGCATGGGGCTGGTCTATCTGGCACGCTCGGCCTCGGGCCGGCGCGTGGCGATCAAGACGGTCCGGACCGAGCTCGCCGAGGACCAGCTCTTCCGCGTGCGCTTCACGCGCGAGGTGGAGGCGGCCCGGGCGGTCTCCGGCTTCTACACGGCCGCGGTCGTCGACGCCGACCCGCGCGCCGCCGTGCCCTGGCTGGCCACCGCGTACGTGCCCGCGCCCTCTCTCGAGGAGATAGTGAACGAGTGCGGGCCGCTCCCGGCCCAGGCGGTGCGCTGGCTGGCGGCGGGCGTCGCGGAGGCCCTCCAGTCGATCCACGGCGCCGGGCTCGTCCACCGCGACCTGAAGCCGTCGAACGTGCTGGTGGTCGAGGACGGCCCCCGGGTGATCGACTTCGGTATCGCGTCCGGCGTGTCGAACACGCGTTTGACGATGACGAACGTCGCCGTCGGCACCCCCGCCTACATGTCCCCTGAGCAGGCCAAGGACTCGCGCAGCGTCACCGGCGCCAGCGACGTCTTCTCCCTCGGCTCCACCCTCGTCTTCGCCGCCACCGGCCACCCCCCGTTCCACGGCGCCAACCCGGTCGAGACGGTCTTCATGCTGCTGCGCGAGGGCCCGGACCTGGAGGGCCTGCCGGACGAGCTGCGCCCGCTCATCGAGTCCTGCATGCAGATGGAGGCCACCGGCCGCCCCAGCCCCGCCGACCTCCAGGCCCAGCTCGCCCCCCACCTCTTCGGCTCCGGCTCCGACGACAGCGGTACGGCGTCGGCGTGGCTGCCCGAGAAGGCGGTCGCCCTGATCGAGTCCCGTCGTGGCGGCCGTCCGCCCGCCAAGTCGGCGCCCGCCGCGGGCGGTGGCGGCGGCGGTGGCGTGGGCATGGCCCGGCCCGTACCGCCCCCGCCCTCGCGCGACCCCGTGATCCCGGCTCCCCCGGCGCCCGAGCCCGCGTCGGTCGCGGTCGGCGTCCCCGACACCGGCCCCGTCCGGCTGGCCGGCGTGGCCGTCCCGATCGGCCCCGGCCCGCGCGTCGCCGACGTCCGGGCCACCGCGGCCGTCAGGGCGTCCGCGCCCGAGCCCGCCCTGTTCGCCCACTGGACCCGGCTTCGCCCCGGCGTCAACGGCGCCGACACCGCCGCCGTGCCGCCCGCCCCGCCGGCCCCCCCGGAGACCCCGGCGGGCTGGCGCCCCTGGCGCTTCCGCATGTCCAACGACGTCTGGGGCACCCCGGCCGTCGACGGCGACCTCGTCTACGTCACCTCCTTCGAGGTGCACGCCCTGGACGTGGCCACCGGCCGCCGCCGCTTCAAGACGCGGGACGTGGCCTGGTCGATGGCGGTGGCGGACGGCCGTATCCACGCCTCCGACGGCCCCACCCTGTTCGCCCTGGACGCCCGCGAGGGCACCGACCTGTGGCGGTTGCCGACGGACGCCTGGGTGTACTGCCTCAAGGCCGAGCGGGGCACGGTCGTCACCGGCACCCGCGGCGGCGGGGTGCAGGGCTGGGAGGCCTCCACCGGCCGGAAGCTGTGGGAGGTCACCGGCTGCCAGAACGACTTCGAGTCCCCGGAGGCCGGCCCCGCCCTGCACGAGGGCACGGTCTACGTCTGGCAGGACGCCCGTCTGCGCGCCCTGGACGCCCGCACCGGCGACGAGCGCTGGTCGTACCCCATCGGTGACACGGCCTCCTGCGGCGGCGTCCCGGTCCGCGTCACCTCCGCCCCCGACGGCTACGCCTACATCTCCGCCGGCACCCGTGTCCTCGCCGTCGACACGGCGAGCGGCATGGTGCGCTGGCACTTCGAGGCCCCGGCGGTGTTCCTCTCCCCGCCCGCCTTCGTCCCCGGCCCGGCCGTCACGGGCGGCGGCGTCTACCTCGCCGACTACCTCGGCACGGTCTACGCCCTCGACGCCACCGACGGCCGCGACCGCTGGCGCATCGCCACCGAGGCCCGCGCCTCCATCGACCCGGTGCTGGTCGCCGGGGGCCACGTCCACGTCGGCAGCGGCAAGGGCCTCTACACGCTGGACGCGGTCACGGGCACGCCCAAGTGGCGCTTCCAGGCCGGTGGCGACATCGTGGGCGCGCCCACGGTCGCCGAGGGCCGCATCCACTTCGGCTCCACCGACCACCTCCTGTACACCCTGAAGGCCGACGACGGCCGCCTGCGCTGGAAGCTCGCCACCGGCGGCGAGATCACCGGCTCCCCGGTGGTCCGGGACGGGGTGGTGTACGCGTGCAGCAAGGACCGGTGCGTGTACGCGCTGGACGCGGAGAAGGGGACCGGGACCGCGCGGACGGCCTGAGCGCGCCGGCCGCCGACGGCCGTCGTACCGGGCGCACGGAAGGGGATCCAGACGGCGGCCGCCGTGTCGGGGAGCGGCTCGGTCGCCTCTCTCACCGCAGACGCTACGCCGGGTACGCGGCCATCGCCAGGTGGTGACATGGCCGTGACAGGCCCTCTCTAGGGTGGCCGCATGAAGCGACGGAGGAGCGGCCTGCGGCTCACAGCCGTGCTGACACTCGTGGTGCTCGCGTTGACCGGGTTCTCCACGGGGAGCAGCGGGGGGAGCGGCAAGAGCGGCAGTGGCAAGAGCAGCAGTGGCAAGAGCGGCAGCGGCAAGAGCGGCAGTGGCAAGAGCGGTGGCGGCTGTAGCAGTTCCGGCCAGGACCACGACGACACCGACGACACCTCGAACGGCACCGGCAGGTCCTCCGGGGGCACCTCCCAGACCCTGCGCGACGCCAAGGTCACGTTGGTGAGCTGCGCGACCGAGGCCGATGAGTACGCCACGGTCGAGATCGCCAACCCGAACGCCCGCGGCGCCTACTTCACCGTCACGGTCACCTTCCTGGCCGCCGACTCCCGGCAGGTCGACCTGCGGACCGTGGACGAGTTCGTCGCCGCGAACGCGACGCGGGAGGTACGGATTCCCCTGTCGCACTCGGGACTGGCGGCCGACGTCGAGCACTGCGAACCGGAACGGTACGCACCGGCCGACTGACGGGGCCTCACCGCACCCGGAACCCGCTGCTCCGCCGGGCGGCGAACAGCTCCGCCTGCCGCTCGGCCGGCAGGTTCCCCAGGGAGATGAGATGCGGCGCCTGCGCGAACCCGGCCGCGCACGCCGCCTCCCTCGCCGCCCACAGAGCCCGTACGGTGCCCTGGACACCGGCGGCGGGATACC
Source organism: Streptomyces sp. NPDC014995 (assembly GCF_043080745.1). NCBI lineage: Bacteria > Bacillati > Actinomycetota > Actinomycetes > Kitasatosporales > Streptomycetaceae > Streptomyces > Streptomyces sp. NPDC014995. The sequence continues at coordinate 54,068 of NZ_JBIBVX010000012.1, read as the reverse complement.
CGGCGACGACGGCCGCACAGGCGGTGGCGGCGGCCAACGCCCCGCCCGCCTCGGTGACTTCGGAGACCAGCCCGATCCCGTACGCCCGCCGGGCGGAGATCCGCTCGGCGGTCCCCATGAGCATCATCCGCGCCACCTCCCCGTACGGCATCCGCTGGGCCATGAGCACCGACTCGTAGGCGCTGACCATCCCGTAGGTGGTGTGCGGGTCGAAGAACACGGCGTCGGCGCCGGCCACGACGAACTCGCACTCCCCGAGCAGGTAGAAGGCGCCTCCGCAGGCCATCCCCTCGACGGCGGCGACGACCGGCTTCCACAGGTCGTTCGCCTTCGGCCCGATGGTGAGGAGCGGGTCGTCCTGCATGTAGGGGGAGCCGGGCTGCGGTACGACGACGTCCCGGTCGATCCCGGTGGAGAAGGCGCGCGTTCCCGAGCCGGTGAGGACGACGGCCCGCACGGAGTCGTCGAAGCGCAACGCGCGCCACGTGGCGGTCAGTTCGCGGGCCATGCCGAGGTCGATGGCGTTGAGCCGGTCCGGCCGGTCGAGGGTGACGACGGCGACGCCGGTGTCCTCGTCGGTGCTGGTCCGCAGGCTCACGGCCGCTCCAGCACCCACTGGGGAAGGCACGGGGAGGGTCCGCCCACGTCGAACACGGCCCGCACGCGGGCCCCGATGCGCAGCCGCTCGGACGGCACGGAGCCGAGCGGTGCCCCGGCCTCCCGCACCAGGTTCCCGACCAGCCGGATCCTCGGTGCCTCGGCCAGTTCCACCAGTACGACGTTGTAGGGCGCGTGCTCGGCGTAGTCCGGCAGCAGGGGCGGATGAGGGACGACGTAGGACCAGATCCGCCCCTGCCCGGAGACCGGGGTCCACTCGCTCGCGAAGGACTGGCAGTGCGGGCAGCAGGGCCGGGGCGGGAAGCGGGGCTCGCCGCAGCCGGCGCAGCTCTGGACGCGCAGTTCGCCCCGGGCGGCGTACTGCCAGAAGGGGGCGCCGTCGGTGTCGACGAGGGGCTCGAGCATCTCAACTCCTCAGCAGCAGGGCGGAGGTCGGGACTCCCTCGCCGGCGGTGACCAGGCAGGTGGCGGCGCCCGGCACCTGGGCCGTGCTCGTCCCGCGCAGCTGCTTCACGCCCTCGTTGATGAGGTTGAAGCCGTGGACGTACGCCTCGCTGAGCCCGCCCCCGCCGGTGTTGAGGGGCAGCCGCCCGCCGGTCTCCAGCGCGCCGCCCTCCGTGAACGCGCCTCCCTCGCCCCGGCCGCAGAAGCCGTACCCCTCCAGGGAGAGGGGGACGAGCGGGGTGAACGCGTCGTAGATCTGGGCGACGTCGACGTCCTGCGGGGTGAAGTCGGCGTGCTTCCACAGGTGCCGGGCGGCGGTCCAGGCGGGGCCGGTGAGCGGGTCGTCGTTCCAGTAGTTGACCATGCCGTGGTGCTGGGCGGGCAGGCCCTGGGCGGCGGAGTGGACGTAGACGGGCCGGTGGCGGCAGTCCCGGGCGCGCTCGCGGCTCACGACGACGCAGGCCAGCGCGCCGTCCGTCTCCAGGCAGTTGTCGTACAGGCAGAGGGGTTCGCTGATCCAGCGGGCGGTCATGTAGGACTCGCGGGTGAGGGGCCGTGCGTACATGACGGCGGCGGGGTTCTGGTTGGCGCGGTTGCGGCAGGCGAGGGCGACGTTGAAGAGGTGGTCCCGGGTGGCGCCGTACTCGTGCATGTAGCGGCGGGCGAGCATGGCGATCTCGTCGACGGGCCGCAGCAGGCCGAAGGGCCGGGTCCACTGGGCCGGGGTGGGCAGCTGCACGGCGGTGTTCGTCCAGGGCCGGGGCCCGCTGCCGCGCTTCCGTGACCGCCAGGCGACCCCCACCGTCGCCTGCCCGGAGGCGATGGCGGAGGCGAGGTGGGCGACGGTGGCGCAGGAGCCGCCGCCCCCGTAGGGGACGCGGCTGAAGAAGGTGAGGTCCCCGAGGCCGACCGCCTTCGCCAGCTCCACCTCGTCCGTCTCCTCCATGGTGTAGGAGGCGAGGGCGTCGACCTCGCCGGGCGCGATGCCGGCGTCGTCGAGCGCGGCGAGGACGGCACGGCAGGCGAGGGTCTTCTCGTCCTCCGGGAGGTGCTTGGCGAAGGGGGTCTGGCCTATGCCGACGACGGCGGTGGCGTCCTTCAGACCGGTCATGCTGGGGCACCTCCACGTACCGCAAGGGGCGGCTGACAGTGCGTCAGGTTACAGCTAATCTGACGGTCAGTCAGCTATCGGGAGTGGGGAGGCCGTCGTGCGCGGTGACGCGGAGTGGGGAACGATCCCCGGACTCGTCCGGTGGGCGGCGAACCGGTACGCGGACGTCGAGGCGGTGGTGGAGGGCCGTACCCGGATCACCTACGGCGAGCTGGGCGCGCGGGTGGAGCGGTCGGCGGCGGCCTGCCTGGCGCACGGGGTGGAGCCGGGCGACCGGGTCGCCGTCTGGGCCCCGAACTCCCTGGACTGGATGGTGGCGGCGCTGGGGGCGGTGTCGGCGGGGGCGGTGCTGGTGCCGCTGAACACCCGCTTCAAGGGCGCGGAGGCGGCGGATGTCCTGGCCCGCAGTGGCGCCCGGCTGCTGTTCGTGACGGGCACGTTCCTGGGGACGTCGTACGTGGCGTCGCTGCGGCGGGCGGCCGGGGAGGGGCCGGGGGAGGGGCCGTTGGGCGGGCTGCCGGCGCTGGAGACGGTGGTGGTCCTGTCCGAGGACGCGCCGCCGGGCTTTCGCACGTGGAAGGACTTCCTGGCCGGCGGGGAGGGCGTGGGAGCGGCTCAGGCGCGGTCGAGGGCGGACGCGGTGACCGGTGACCTGCCCTCGGACATCGTCTTCACCTCGGGCACGACGGGCCGCCCGAAGGGCGCGGTGATCACCCACGCGCAGACGCTGCGGGCGTACGGGATCTGGTCCGGCCTGGCCGGGCTGCGCCGGGGCGACCGCTACCTGATCGTGAACCCCTTCTTCCACACCTTCGGTTACAAGGCGGGCGTCATCGCCTGCCTGATGCGGGGCGCGACGATGATCCCCCAGCCGGTGTTCAACGTGAACACCGTCCTGGCGAACGTGGCGTCGGAACGGGTGTCGGTCCTCCCGGGCCCGCCGACCCTCCACCAGTCGCTGCTGGACCACCCCTCCCGGGACACCTACGACCTCTCGGCGCTGCGGCTGGTGGTGACCGGCGCGGCGGTGGTGCCGCTGCGGCTGGTGGAGCGGCTGCGGGGCGAGCTGGGCGTCTCGACCGTGCTGACGGCGTACGGGCTGTCGGAGGCGAGCGGTGTCGTCACGATGTGCCGCCGGGGGGACGAGCCGTCGGTGATCGCGTCGACGTCGGGGCGCGCGATCCCCGGGACGGAGGTGCGGGTCGTCGACGCCGAGGGGGCGGTACGGGGACCGGGGGTGCCCGGGGAGGTCCTGGTCCGCGGCTTCAACGTCATGCGCGGCTACTACGAGGACCCGGCGGCGACGGCGGAGGTCCTGGGCGAGGACGGCTGGCTCAGGACCGGGGACGTCGGCGTCCTGGACGAGGCCGGCAACCTCCGCATCACCGACCGGGTCAAGGACATGTTCATCGTCGGCGGCTTCAACGCCTACCCGGCGGAGATCGAGCAACTGCTGGGCCTGCACCCGGACGTGGCGGACGTGGCGGTCGTCGGCGTCCCGGACGCGCGGCTGGGCGAGGTCGGCAGGGCGTACGTGGTCCGGCGGCCGGGGGCCGTGGTGACGGGCGACGACCTGATCGCCTGGGCACGCCGGGAGATGGCGAACTACAAGGTGCCGCGGGCGGTGCGCTTCGTGGCGGAACTGCCGCGGAACGCGAGCGGGAAGGTGGTGAAGGGGGAGCTGCGGGGACTGGCGTGACACGTGCGCGGTGTGCGCTCCGCGCCGTGGCGGGTGCGCGGACACACCCCGGCCGCGGCGGCTCCCCTCCGTGCCGCCGCGGCCGGTCCCCCGGTCGGGATGTCGCTCAGGCCGTCTCGTCCGACGCGTGGTTGTCGAGGAGCTTGACCGTGCCACCCGAGGCGTGGTTGTCCATGGTGGTCACCTCGGACTCGGGCTCCGGCCGCTTCTCGGTGGCGGCGGCGAGGACACCCTCCTCGACGACGGAGGCGTGGTTGTCCAACGGCTTGACGACATCGTCGTTCTTCTCGGCCTGGCTCATGGTGTCAACTCCAGCGAAGTACGGGCTAGAACGGATGGAGCACCGCCCGGCGGCTCCCCCGAGGGCCGCCGGGCGGTACTGCCGGGCCGATCACCCTAACGGTGCGGCCTCGTCACGATCCGTCTGCCCCCCGACGCGACGGATCGACTGGGGCAAGCCTGCCGCGTGGCGATAAACGAACGATGAACGGTGCCGGAGCCGGGGCCGGGTCGTGTCGCTCGCGGAGGCCGGCCCCCCGTCAGCCGGGTGAACGACCCCGCGGGTCACTACACCTAGGCCGCCGCTGCGGGCGCCAGCAGCGTACGGACCTCCGTCGCCTCCGAGGATCCCAACCGCTCGTAGATGGACAGGGCTTCCTGCCAGCACGCCCTGGCCCGGTCCGACTGGCCGACGGCGGCGAGTGCCTTGCCCAGGACGGTGAGGACCGTCCCGCGCCGCCATTCCCCGCCGATGCCCCGCAGGGCGATCGCCTGCTCCGCGTGGCCGGCGGCCAGCGTCGGGCGCTGTGCCGCCAGATGGGCCTCGGCGATCCGGAAGTGCGTGACGCCCTCCCACAGCGGCTGGCGGTTGTCGTGGAACAGGGCCAGCGCTTCGGTGAGCTGCTCCAGTGCCTCCGACAGCCGGCCGGCCTGCGTCAGGGCGATGCCGAGTGCGTAGCGGCCGTTGGCCAGCCGCAGGGTCAGGCCCATGCGGTCGTAGATGTCGATGCCCTGCTGGGCGAGTTCGATGGCGCTGGAGGTGCGCCCGGTGGCCAGGTGAATTCGGGACAGGTTGCAGAGCGCGCTCGCCTCGCCGACGTCGTTGCCGTCGGCCCGGAAGTTGTCGATCGCCTGCTGGAGGTAGCGCTCGCCGTCGGCGTGCCGGTTCTCGTAGATGGCGATGATGCCGCGGTCGTTCGGGGCGCAGCAACCGGGCAGGGGATCACGCGCCCGGGCCGCCAGTTCCATGGCCTGCCGGGCCTCGTCGTCGGCCTCCTTGAAGCGGCCCGCGACGACGTGCGCGTGGGTCAGTGCCGTCCGCGCCCGGCCCTCCGCGCGGGCGTCCCGCATGTCACGCGCCGCGTCGCACAGCGTGCGTGCCGCCGCCTCGTACTCCCTGGCGTTGGCGCCCGACTCCGCCAGGTCCTTGCTCGCCCAGAGAAGGTCGACAGCCCTGCGCAGGACGTCACCGCCGACGGACTGGCGTACGCAGGCCAGCAGGCAGTTCGCCTCCGAGTACAGCCAGTCCTGGGCCCGATGACGGTCCTCGAAGCCCAGTCGCGGGTACTCGGTCCCCTCCAGATGGTTCACCAGCCGGTCCCCGGGCCGCTCGATGGCGTAGACCCCCGCCGCGGTGGCCAGGTAGAAGTCCAGCAACCGCGACAACGCCGCCCCCCGCTCGCTCGGCGGCCACTCGTCCCGTTCCGCGCACGCACGCGCGTAGAGCCGGACCAGGTCGTGGAAGCGGTAGCGGCCGGGCGCCGCCGACTCCAGCAGCGACGTGTCCACCAGCGACTCCAGCAGGTCCTCCGTCTCCTCCACCGGAAGGTCCAGCACCGCCGCGGCCGCCGCCAGGGAGATGTCCGGTCCGTCCGCCAGGCCCAGCAGGCGGAACGCCCGGGCCTGGGCCGGCTCCAGCTGGCCGTAGCCCAGCTCGAACGTCGCCTTCACGGCCAGGTCCCCGGCCTGGAGTTCGTCCAGCCGGCGCCGTTCGTCCGCCAGCTTCGCCGCGAGCACCGACACCGTCCAGGTGCGGCGGGCGGCCAGGCGGGACGCGGCGATACGGATCGCCAGCGGGAGGAAGCCGCAGGCCGCGACGACGTCCAGCGCGGCCTCCCGCTCGGCGGCCACCCGCTCCTGCCCCACGATCTTCGTGAACAGGGCCAGCGCCTCGTCGGGGGACATGACGTCCAGGTCGACCAGATGGGCCCCGGCCAGGTCCACCATCCGCACCCGGGAGGTGACCAGCGCCGCGCACCCTGCCGTGCCGGGCAGCAGCGGACGTATCTGGGCCGCGTCCCTGGCGTTGTCCAGCAGGAGCAGGACGCGCCGGCCGTCGAGGACCGAGCGGTAGAGCGCCGCCCGTTCCTCCAGGGAGTCCGGGATCGCCGAGTCCGCCGTGCCCAGGGCCCGCAGGAAGGAGCCGAGGACCGTCTCCGGTTCGGCGGCCCTCCCGCCCGCGCCCTGGAGGTCGACGTACAACTGCCCGTCGGGGAAGGCCGAGCGTGCCCGGTGGGCCACGTGCACCGCCAGCGTCGTCTTGCCCACGCCCCCGATGCCCGCCAGCGCGGACACCGCCATCACCCGGCCGCTCCCGGCCCCTTCGGGACCGGACGCGCCCGCCAGCACCTCGCTCAGTTCGGCCACGAAGGACGACCTGCCGGTGAAGTCGGGGACGGTCGCCGGCAGTTGCGCCGGGCGCACCGGTGCCGACGTCGGCTCGGCCGCCGGGGCGGACGGCTCCGCGAGGTCCGGGTCGGCCTGGAGGATACGGCGCTGGAGCTCGCGCAGGGCGGGCTGCGGGTCGACGCCGAGCTCCTCCGCCAGCAGCCGCCGGGTGTCCGCGTACACCGCGAGGGCCTCCGCCTGCCGGCCGCTGCGGTAGAGCGCCAGCATCAGCAGCTCACGGAAGCGTTCGCGCAGGGGGTGCGCCGCCGTGAGCGCCGTCAGTTCGGAGACCGCCTCCGCGTGGCAGCCCTGCTCCAGGTCCATGTCCAGCCGGGATTCGAGGAGTTGCAGCCGCCACTCCTCCAGGCGGACCCGCTGCGCCTCCGCGTACGGGCCCGGCACCCCGGCCAGCGCCTCGCCGTTCCACAGTGCCAGCGCCCGGTTCAGCACCTCCCGCGCGTGGCACAGGTCCCCGGCCCCGCGCGCCTTCTCCGCCTCCGTCGCCAGTTCCTGCGCCACCGCCAGGTCCAGGGCGCCTTCGCCGAGCCCGCGCACCGCGTACCCGCCCGACTCGCTCACCAGGACGCCGGGGTCCAGCACCTTCCGCAGCCGCGACGCGTACGTCCGCACCGCCGCCAGCGCCTGCGAGGGCGGCTCCTCGCCCCACAGCGCGTCGATCAGCTCGGCCGCCGTCGCCGTCCGGCCCTCGCGCAGCAACAGGGCGGCCAGGAGGGCACGTTGCTGGGGAGAACCGGTGGCCAGCGACTCCTCGCCGCGCCAGGCGCGCACCGGGCCGAGCACGTCGAAGCGCAACATCGCCGGCTCCGCCGAGGAGGAGGAGCCGGGACGCCTCTGCTCCGGCACGCGCGGTACACGGTCGTCCATGGGGGTCTCCCTAGGCATTCCGAACAACCAGGTCAGTTTGCCCTGTCCATGCCGGAACCGTCAGCCGTGAGAGACGCCGATCACAAGCCGGCTCTCGGGAGTCCACACACCCGCCACACGCTCTTCGCACACGTTCGCCCACACCCGCCCACCGGACACCGCGCACAGGCCGCGCGGAGGTCGCCCGGCCACCGTGCAGCGGTAGCTGACGGACCGTCAGATCAGCGCTACCGTGCCCCCATGGAGACCACGGACATCCACCCCGCCACCCCGTTGCCGCAGATCATCTCCGTCGACGACCACACCGTCGAACCCCCCACCGTCTGGCAGGACCGCCTGCCGAAGAAGTACCTCGACACCGGCCCCCGCGTCGTCCGCGCCCCGCTGAAGGAGATGACCTTCCTCGGCGGCCGCTTCAAGCCCGTCATGGGCACGCCGGGCAGCGACGACGGCCCCGTCGGCGACTGGTGGGTCTACGAGGACCTCCACCGCCCCCTCACCCGGCTCGACACCGCCGTCGGCTACGACCGGGACGAGATCAGGCTGGAGGTCATCACCTACGAGCAGATGCGCAAGGGCTCCTACGACGTCCCCGCCCGCCTCGCCGACATGGACGTCAACCACGTCCAGTCCGCCGTCTGCTTCCCCACCTTCCCCCGCTTCTGCGGCCAGACCTTCACCGAGGCCGCCGACCGCGAACTCGGCCTCCTCTGCGTCCGCGCCTACAACGACTGGATGGTGGAGGAGTGGTGCGGCCCCGAGGCCCACGGCCGTCTCGTGCCCCTCACCCTCATCCCCCTGTGGGACGCCGAACTGGCGGCCGGGGAAGTGCGGCGGAACGCGGAACGCGGCGTGCGCGCCGTCGCCTTCTCCGAGATCCCCCCGTACCTCGGCCTGCCCTCCGTGCACACCGACGACTGGGACCCCTTCCTCGCCGCCTGCGACGAGACCGGCACCGTCATCGCCATGCACATCGGCTCCAGCAGCCGTATGCCGTCCACCTCCGCCGACGCCCCGCCCGCCGTCGGCTCCACCATCACCTTCGCCAACTGCTGCTTCTCGATGGTCGACTGGCTGCTGAGCGGCAAGTTCGAGCGCTTCCCGAACCTCAAGGTGATGTACGCGGAGGGCCAGATCGGCTGGATCCCGTACATCCTGGAACGCGCCGACGTCGTCTGGGAGGAGAACCGCGGCTGGGGCGGGGTCGCCGACAAGGTCCACCGCCCGCCGTCGGAGCTGTTCGCCGAGCACGTCTACGGCTGCTTCTTCGACGACGCCTTCGGACTGCGCAACCTCGACTCCATAGGCGCCGGCAACGTCCTGTACGAGACCGACTACCCCCACTCCGACTCCACCTGGCCGAAGTCCAAGGAGGTCGGAGAGGCGCAGATGGGCCACCTGGACGCCGACGTCGTCGAGCGGATCGTCCGAGGCAACGCCATCGACCTGCTGGGCCTCACGAAGGAGGGCCTGTGGCCCGGTGGGAGGCGGTGACCGGCTCGCACGACGGCCCGACCGCCCCGGAGAGCGGCCTGACGACCGCCCCGGAGAACGGCCGGGCGGGCGGCCTGGAGTACGGCATCCAGCTCCCCGTCCAGTCCCGGTCCGCCCTCTACGCCGAGCCCTGGGAGGCCGACGCCGGCCCCGCCGACCTCGTCGCCGTGGCCCGCGCCGCCGACCGGGCCGGCTTCGCCTACGTCGCCTGCTGCGACCACGTCGCCGTCCCGCGCCGCCTGGCCGACGCCATGGGCACCGTCTGGTACGACCCCGTCGCCACCCTCGCCCACCTCGCCGCCGTCACCGAACGCGTCCGCCTGCTCAGTCACGTCGCCGTCGTCGGCCTGCGCCATCCCCTCCTCACCGCCAAGCAGTACGCGACCCTCGACCACCTCAGCGGCGGCCGGCTGGTCCTCGGCGTCGGCGCCGGGCACGTCCCCGAGGAGTTCGAGGCCCTCGGCGTCGACTTCGCCCAGCGCGGCAGTGTCCTCGACGAGACGATCGACGCCCTCCGCGCCGCCCTCGGGCCGCAGGAGTTCCCCTCCCACCACGGGAAGCGGTACGACTTCGAGGACCTCGGCCAGCGGCCCCGCCCCGCCCAGGCCCACGTCCCCCTCTGGGTCGGCGGGTCGTCCCCCGCCGCCGTCCGCCGGGCCGCCCTCAAGGGCGACGGCTGGCTGCCGCAGGGGGACCCGAGGGAGCGCCTGCCCGCGCGGATCGACCGGATCCGGCGCCTGCGCGAGGAGGCCGGCCGCGACACCCCCTTCACCGTCGGCGCCATCACCGAGCCCCTCCACGTCGGCGACCCCGCCTGGGACGTCGGCCGCCGCACCCTCAGCGGGCCCCCGGAGCGGCTGGCCGACTCCCTCCGCGCCTACCGCGCGATGGGCGTCGACCAGATCCAGGTCCGCTTCCGCTGCCGCGGCCGCACCGAACTCACCGACCAGATCGACGCGTTCGGGGCCGAGGTCGCCCCGCACCTGAGGGACACCCACTGAGGAGAGCCATGGGCAAGCTGGACGACCGGGTCGTCATCGTCACCGGCGCCGCACGCGGGCAGGGCGAGCAGGAGGCGCGGCTCTTCGCCGCGGAGGGGGCGCGGGTCGTCGTCGCCGACGTCCTCGACGAGCAGGGGCGGGCCCTCGCCGAGGACATCGGCGCGCTCTACGTCCACCTCGACGTCCGCGAGGAGGACGGCTGGCGGCAGGCGACGGAGGCGGCGCAGCGGGCGTACGGCCGCGTCGACGGCCTGGTCAACAACGCCGGCATCCTGCGCTTCAACTCCCTCACCGACACGCCTCTCGACGAGTTCATGGAGGTCGTACGGGTCAACCAGGTCGGCTGCTTCCTCGGCGTGCGGACGGTGGCGCCGGTGATGGCCGACGGGGGCACGATCGTGAACACGGCGTCGTACACCGGCCTGACCGGGATGGCGGCGGTGGGCGCGTACGCGGCGACCAAGCACGCGATCCTCGGGCTCACCCGGGTCGCCGCCCTGGAGCTGGCGCCGCGCGGCATCCGGGTCAACGCGATGTGCCCCGGCGCCATCGACACCGCGATGTCCAATCCGGCCGTCCTGGACCCGGCGGGGGACGCCGAGGAGACCGCGAAGGCCCTGGACGGGCTGTACCGCAAGCTCGTGCCGCTGGGCCGGATCGGCCGCCCGGAGGAGGTGGCCCGGCTGGCGCTGTTCCTCACCTGCGACGACTCCTCCTACATCACCGGGCAGCCGTTCGTGATCGACGGGGGATGGCTGGCCGGGGTGAGCGTCATCTGACGCCTAGTCAGCTATTGACGGTCCACGCGGCCGGTGCCACAGTCGGCGGCAAGCCAATCTGACGATGCGTCAGAAATAACTGGGGACGGTGAACCTCCTTGGAATTCGGGCTCTTTGTACAGGGATACGTCGGCAAGCGCGCCGAGACCGACCCGCTCGCCGAGCACAAGGCGCTGATGGAGGAGACCGAGTACGTCATCCAGGCGGACCGCTCCGGCTTCAAGTACGCCTGGGCCTCCGAGCACCACTTCCTCGAGGAGTACTCCCACCTCTCCGCCAACGACGTCTTCCTCGGCTACCTCGCCCACGCGACGCGGCGCATCCACCTCGGCTCCGGGATCTTCAACCCGCTCGCCCAGGTCAACCACCCCGTCAAGGTCGCCGAGAAGGTCGCCATGCTCGACCACCTCAGCGGCAACCGCTTCGAGTTCGGCAGCGGACGCGGCGCGGGCAGCCACGAGATCCTCGGCTTCCTCCCCGGCATCACCGACATGAACCACACCAAGGAGATCTGGGAGGAGACCATCGCGGAGTTCCCCAAGATGTGGCTCCAGGACGAGTACGAGGGCTTCCAGGGCAAGCACTGGCAGCTCCCGCCGAGGAAGGTGCTGCCCAAGCCGTACGGAAAGTCCCACCCCGCGATGTGGTACGCGGCCGGGTCGCCGCCGTCGTACGCGATGGCCGCGCGCAAGGGGCTCGGAGTGCTCGGCTTCAGCATCCAGAAGGTGTCCGACATGGAGTGGGTGCTCGAGCAGTACAAGACGGCCGTCGTGAACGCCGAGCCCGTCGGGGACTTCGTCAACGACAACGTGATGGTGACGACGACCGCGATCTGCGCGCCCACGCACGACGAGGCGATCGAGATCGCCGTGAACGGCGGGCTGCACTACCTGCCGTCGCTGGTCTTCCGCTACCACGACACCTTCCCGCGCCCCGAGGGCTTCCCCGCCTGGCCGGAGACACTGCCCGAGTACACCGCCGAGTTCGTCGAACTCCTCGTCGAGGAGGAGCTGCTGATCTGCGGCGACCCGGACGAGGTGCTGCGCCAGTGCAAGCGGTGGGAGCAGGCGGGCGCGGACCAGCTGAGCTTCGGGCTGCCGGTGGGGGTGCCGAAGGAGGAGACGTTGCAGACGATCCGGCTGATCGGGGAGCACGTGATCCCGAAGATCGACACGGACCCCGTCCACCGGACGACGCGGTTCCGCCAAGGGGCCTGATCACCGTCGCGGGGTGCGGGCCGTCCGGGGCCGGACGCGCCCACGCGGCGCGGCCGCAGGCCGGTACCGCCCCGCGCCCCTGACGCACGTCCACCGCGCCGGAGTTCAAGGAGGCAAGGTCCATGCTCGATCACGTCATCAAAGGCGCGACCGTCGTCGACGGCACCGGCGCGCCCGCCCGCACCGCCGACGTCGGCATACGGGACGGCCGGATCGCCGCCGTGGGCAGGGTCGCCGAGGCCGCCCGTACCCGGGAGGACGCCTCCGGGCTGGTCCTCGCCCCCGGCTTCGTCGACCCGCACACGCACTACGACGCCCAGCTCTTCTGGGACCCGTACGCGACCCCGTCCCTCAACCACGGCGTGACCACGGTCGCCGCCGGCAACTGCGGCTTCACCCTCGCGCCGCTCAACCCCGACCGCCCCGAGGACGCCGACTACACGCGCCGCATGATGTCCAAGGTGGAGGGCATGTCCCTGGTCGCCCTGGAGGAGGGGGCGCCCTGGAACTGGCACTCCTTCGGCGAGTACCTGGACGCCCTGGAGGGCCGGATCGCCGTCAACGCGGGCTTCATGGTGGGGCACTGCGCGCTGCGGCGGTACGTGATGGGCCCGGAGGCGGTCGGCGGGCAGCCGAGCGAGGAGCAGCTCGCGCGGATCGTCCGGCTGCTGCACGAGGCGATGGACGCGGGCGCCTGGGGCTTCTCCACCACCCAGTCCTCCACCCACTCCGACGGCGACGGGCAGCCGGTCGCCTCCCGGCACGCGCGGCCGGCCGAACTGCTGGCCCTGTCACAGGCCGTCGGCGAGCACGAGGGCACCCAGATCGAGGCGATCGTCGCGGGCTGCCTGGACCAGTTCAGCGACGCCGAGACCGACCTGTTCGTGGAGATGAGCGCGACCGCCGGCCGCCCCCTGAACTGGAACGTCCTCACCGTCGACGCGGCCGTCCCCGAGCGCGTCCCGCGCCAGCTCGCGGCGAGCGAGCGGGCCAGGAAGGCGGGCGGCCGGGTGGTGGCCCTGACGATGCCCATCCTGACCCCGATGAACATGTCCCTGGGCACCTTCTGCGCCCTCAACCTGATCCCCGGCTGGGGCGACATCCTCGGCCTGCCGGTGCCCGAGCGGATCGCCAGGCTCCGCGACCCCGCCGTACGGGCGGAGATGCTGCGCCGGGCCGGCTCCCGGGAGGCGGGCGTCTTCCGGCGGCTGACGAACTTCGGGCGGTACGTCATCGGCGACACGTACAGCGCGGCGAACCGCGGCCTGACCGGCCGGGTGGTGAAGGACATCGCGGCGGAACGCGGCCAGGACCCCTTCGCCTGCCTCGTCGACGTCTGCGCGGCCGACGACCTGCGGACGGTCCTGTGGCCCATGCCGACGGACAACGACCCGGCGTCCTGGGCGCTCAGGGCGGAGACCTGGCGGCACGAGGACGTGCTGCTGGGCGGCTCCGACGCCGGCGCCCACCTGGACCGCATGTGCGGGGCCCCGTACACCACCCGGTTCCTCGGCGACTGTCTGCGCGGCCGGAAGCTGGTCGGCCTGGAGCAGGCGGTGAAGATGCTGACGGACGACCCGGCGCGGCTGTTCGGCCTGGGCGGGCGGGGCCGGATCGCGGAGGGCTTCCACGCGGACCTGGTCCTCTTCGACCCGGAACGGATCGACGCGGGCCGGGCCACCCTGGTCCACGACCTGCCCGGCGACAGTCCGCGCCTGGACTCCCGGGCGATCGGCGTGCGGGCGGTGTGGGTCAACGGCGTCGCGGCCATCCGGAACGACGTGGTGACGGGCGAGGTGCCCGGCCGTGTGCTGCGCTCGGGCCGGGACACGCGGACGGTGGCCACGAAGTGACGGACAAGACCGACGGGACCGGCGGGACCGGTGTGAGCGAGGGGCAGCGGCTCTTCGTGGCCGGCGAGTGGGTCGACCCGGCCGCCGGCCACTACCCGGTGACCGACCCGGCGACCGAGGAGACCGTCGGGTGGGCGCCGGAAGCCTCGAGGGAGCAGGTGCTCGCGGCCTGCGCCGCGGCCCGCGAGGCCTTCGGCCCGTGGTCGCGTACGGCGCCGGAGGAGCGGGCGGCGGTGCTGGCGCGGGCCGCGGACCTCATCCGCGGCCACCTGGTGCCGTACGCCGAACTCGCCCGGGCGGAGACGGGCGCCACGACCGGTACGGCGCGCGGGATGCAGGTGGGGGTGGCGGCGGCCCGCTTCCGCCGGTACGCGCGCGTGGAGCCGGCCGAGTGGGCGATCCCGCCGCAGATCAACGAGGCCGGACCGATGGGCAGGGCGGGGGTGATGGGCGCGCTGGCGGTGCGCCAGCCCGTGGGCGTCGTCACCTGCGTCACCTCCTACAACAACCCGTGGGCGAACACGGCCGGCAAGGTCGCCCCGGCCCTCGCCATGGGCAACACCGTGGTGGTGAAACCGGCCCCGCAGGACCCCCTGTCGGTCTACCGGATGGCGGAGGCGCTGGAGGCGGCGGGCGTGCCGCGCGGGGTGGTGAACGTGGTCTCCGGCCGCTCGGTGGAGGTGGGCGAGACGGCCGTGGCGTCCCCGGACGTCGACATGGTGAGCTTCACCGGCTCCACGGCGGTGGGGCAGCGCATCGCCGAGGTGTGCGGGCGGGGCATGAAACGGCAGCTGATGGAGCTGGGCGGGAAGGGCGCGGCCCTCGTCTTCGACGACGCGGACCTCGGCTCGGCGGTGGCGGGCATCGGCACGACCTTCTCCTTCTACAGCGGCCAGATCTGCACGGCGCCGACACGGGTGCTGGCGCAGCGGGGGGTGTACGAGCGGGTGGTGGAGGGGCTGGCCGCGTACGCCGGCCGGCTGCCGGTGGGGGATCCGAGGGAGCCGGACACGGTCGTGGGTCCGCTGATCTCGGCCGAGCACCGGGACCGGGTGGAGTCGTACGTCGAACTGGGCCGCGAGGAGGGCGCGGTGGTCGTCGCGGGCGGCTCCGGACGCCCGTTGCCGGACCGGGGCTTCTGGGTCGGCCCGACCCTCCTCGCCGACTGCACCAACGCGATGCGGGTGGCCCGGGAGGAGATCTTCGGCCCGGTGGTCGTCGTCATCCCCTTCGAGGAGGAGGACGAGGGGATCGCCCTGGCCAACGACAGCGACTACGGCCTGATCGACTACGTCTGGTCGGGCGATGTGGCGAGGGCCTTCCGGGTGGCCCGGCGCCTGCGCGCCGGAGGCGTCGGCATCAACACCGTCGGCCGCAACATGGAGGCGCCGTTCGGGGGGTTCAAGAGGAGCGGGGTGGGGCGGGACGTCGGGTCGTACGCGCTGCACGCGTACAGCGAGGTGCAGGCGATCGTCTGGCCGGGGTGAGGGGTCCTGAGCGTCGAGGGGGTCCTACGCGTCGAAATCCACCCGCACCGTCAGCAGACTCGTCCCGAACGCCCGCACGCCCGCGCTGTTGAACCGGGGAAGGGAACGCAGCCGGGCGACGGCGTCGTCGTCGGGCAGCAGATGAGCCGTACCCGGGTGCCACCGCCCGCGGATCCGCACCCGCACCCGCGGGTCGGCCTTGATGTTGCGGACGTACTGCGAGCGTTCCCCGAACTCGGAGACGAGCCAGAAGGAGTCCCCGACGCGCCGCCCGCCCAACGGCGTGCGACGCGGCAGACCGGAGACGCGTCCGGTGGTCTCCAGGAGCGTGTGGAACGGCAGACGGCGCGTGAGCGGGTTGGCGACGCGCCGTTGGAAGGCGGTCGCGGCGCGGAAGCGGAGGTCGTCGAGACGGGACATGATCCGTTGTGCCTTCCGATGACGGGTGGCCGGGGACGCGTCCCCCCACCCTGCCACCCGGCGGAGCCCCCGACTACCGAGATCCGCCCCACTCCTTCACCCAACGGGCTCGAACTGTTGCTTCAATGGGGACCTGCACGCGTACGAGGGCGGGTGGCTGCGGATGCGGGTCGTGACCTGGAACCTGTGGTGGCGTTTCGGTCCGTGGCGGGACCGGCAGAAGGCGGTCCTGTCCGTCCTGCGCGATCTCGCCCCCGACGTCGTGGGCCTCCAGGAGGTGTGGTCGGCCGGCGGCGAGAACCAGGCCGAGTGGCTCGCCGGCGAACTCGACCTGCACTGGACCTGGGCCCCGTCCCCCGACCCCGAGCGGTGGCAACGCCGGATCGGCGACCCGTCGGTCGACATCGGCAACGCGGTCCTGAGCCGCTGGCCGGTGACCGAGCAGGAGACGCTGGCGCTGCCCGCGCCGTCCGAACTGGCAGACGGCCGCACGGCCCTCTACGCCCGCCTCGCCGCCCCCGGCCACGACATCCCGTTCTTCACCACCCACCTCACCTCGGCCCTGCACGCCTCCGCGGTGCGCTGCCGCCAGGTCACCGCGCTCGCCGAACTGGTCGCCCGGCACCGGGGCGGCACGGACTTCCCGCCCGTCGTCACCGGCGACTTCAACGCCTTGCCGGACTCCGACGAGATCCGTCTCTTCGGCGGCTACCGGACCGCGCCGGCCGTACCCGGCCAGGTCCTCTACGACGCCTGGGAGTACGCCGACCCGTCCGCCCCCGCCGCCACCTGGACCCCCGACAACCCGTACACGGCCCGCGTGCTGGAGCCCGCCGCCCGCATCGACTACATCCACGTGGGCCCACCGGGCCCGCTCGGCGAGGGCCACGTCCGGCGGATCCGGCGGGCGGGCGACGGCCCCGTGGGCGGGGTGTGGCCGTCGGACCACGCGGCGGTGGTGGCGGACCTGGCCCCGGGCGAGGCGCAGATCACCGTTCCCTGACGGAGGCCAGGAGCGCGGCGAAGGCGGCGGGGGCGTCGAGAGGCGGGAAGCTGCTGTGGGCGGACTGCGGGGGCGGGGCGGGGGAGTGGTGAGCCGGCCGCCGTCCGTGGAGCGGGCGTGCACCGGCCGTGGAGGATGCCGACCAGTCGGTATGGACAGATGTCCGTTCCGCAGGTACAGATGAGGCGTCAGTCCGCCCGCCCGTGCCCCGGGAAAGAGCCGTCGTCGAAAGGCCCGCCATGCGCATCGCCGTCACGATCTTCCTCACCGACGAGACGATCACCCCGACCCGCATCGCCCGTGAGCTGGAGCAGCGGGGCTTCGCCGGTCTCTACCTGCCCGAGCACACGCACATCCCCGTGGAGCGGACCACGCCCTACCCCGCCGGCGGCGACCTGCCCCGGGAGTACGGCCGTACCCTCGACCCTTTCGTCGCCCTCGGCCAGGCGGCGGCCGTGACGGAGACGCTGGGCCTCGGCACCGGCATCACGCTCGTCGCCCAGCACGACCCGATCGACCTCGCCAAGCAGATCGCGACCGTGGACCACCTCTCCGGCGGGCGGTTCACCCTCGGCCTGGGCTACGGGTGGAACGTCGAGGAAGCCGCCGACCACGGAGTCGAGTGGCGTACCCGGCGCGAACTCGTCCGGGACCGGATGGCGTTGATGCGCGCGCTGTGGTCGGAGGAGCCCACCGCCCACGAGGGGCCCTTCGGCTCGGTCCGCGCCAGCGAGGCCCACCCCAAGCCGGTCCGCAAGCCGCGGGGTCCGGTCGTCGGCCCGCGCACCCTGATCGGCGGTGCGGCCGGCCCCAAGCTGTTCTCCCACATCTGCGAGTACGCCGACGGCTGGCTGCCCATCGGCGGACGGGGCCTGTCGGAGTCCCTGCCCGTGCTGCGCGCCGCCTGGGCCGACGCGGGCCGTGAGCCCGCCGACCTCCAGGTCGTGCCGTACGCGGTCCACCCGAGCCCGGGCAAGCTCGCCCACTACGCCGAACTCGGCATCGAGGAGGTCGTGGTGCAGCTCCCCCCGGCGGGGGAGGCGGAGGTGCTGCGGGCGCTGGACGGGTACGCGGAGTACCTCTAGGCCGCGTCCTGCCCGGACCGGCCCCGCCGCTGGTCACGCCCCACGCCCGGAAACCGTGATCGTATGCTCGAAGGATGACGACCTCCGCGACCCCCGGAACCGGCCCCACCGAGAACTCCATGCGTCGCGCCCTCAAACGTGCCCGGGACGGCGTCGCCCTCGACGTCAGTGAGGCGGCCGTTCTGCTCCAGGCCCGCGGCGAGGCCCTCGACGACCTCGCCGCGTCCGCCGCGCGGGTGCGCGACGCGGGTCTGGAGGCAGCCGGGCGCCCCGGCGTCATCACGTACTCGAAGAGCGTCTTCATCCCCCTGACCCGGCTGTGCCGGGACAAGTGTCACTACTGCACCTTCGTCACCGTTCCCGGGAAGCTGCGGCGCGCCGGGCACGGGATGTTCATGTCCCCCGACGAGGTCCTCGACATCGCCCGCAAGGGCGCGGCCCTCGGCTGCAAGGAAGCCCTCATCACCCTCGGCGACAAGCCCGAGGACCGCTGGCCGGAGGCGCGCGAGTGGCTCGACGCGCACGGCTACGACGACACCATCGCCTACGTTCGCGCCATCTCCGTCCGCATCCTGGAGGAGACGGGCCTGCTGCCCCACCTGAACCCGGGAGTCATGACCTGGACCGACTTCCAGCGCCTCAAGCCCGTCGCGCCGAGCATGGGCATGATGCTGGAGACGACGGCCACCCGCCTCTGGTCGGAGCCCGGCGGCCCGCACCACGGCTCCCCGGACAAGGAGCCCGCCGTGCGCCTGCGCGTCCTGGAGGACGCCGGCCGCTCCTCCGTCCCCTTCACCTCCGGGATCCTCATAGGGATCGGCGAGACCCACGAGGAGCGCGCGGAGTCGCTGTTCGCCCTCCGGAAGATCTCGCGGGCCTACCACGGCATCCAGGAACTGATCATCCAGAACTTCCGCGCCAAGCCGGACACCGCGATGCGCGGCATGCCCGACGCGGAACTGGACGAGCTGGTCGCCACGGTGGCCGTCGCCCGTCACATCATGGGCCCGTCCGCCTGCCTCCAGGCCCCGCCGAACCTCGTCGACAGCGAGTACGAACGCCTCATCGGCGCCGGCATCGACGACTGGGGCGGCGTCTCCCCGCTCACCATCGACCACGTCAACCCCGAACGCCCCTGGCCGCAGATCGAGGAACTCGCCGCCAGGTCCGGGGCCGCCGGGTTCGAGCTGCGCGAACGCCTCTGCGTGTACCCGGAGTTCGTCACGCGCGGCGAGCCCTGGCTGGACCCCCGCCTCCTCCCGCACGTCCGCGCCCTCGCCGACCCGGAGACGGGCCTGGCCCGGTCCGGGGCCCTCCCGCGAGGGCTCCCGTGGCAGGAGCCGGACGAGGCGTTCGAGGCCTTCGGCCGTACGGACCTGCACCGCACCATCGACACCGACGGCCGTACGTCCGACCGCCGTGACGACTTCGACGAGGTGTACGGCGACTGGGGCGCCCTGCGCGAGGCCGCCGCCCCCGGCATGGCACCGGAGCGCATCGACACGGACGTACGGCAGGCCCTGCGCACGGCGGCCGACGACCCGACGCGGCTCACCGACGACGAGGCGCTGGCCCTGCTCCACGCGGACGGCCCGGCGCTGGACGCCCTGTGCCACGTGGCCGACGACGTACGGAAGTCGACGGTCGGCGACGACGTGACCTACATCGTCACCCGCAACATCAACTTCACCAACGTCTGCTACACGGGCTGCCGTTTCTGCGCCTTCGCCCAGCGCCGCACGGACGCCGACGCCTACACCCTCTCCCTGGAGCAGGTCGCCGACCGCGCCCAGCAGGCCTGGGACGTGGGCGCGGTGGAGGTGTGCATGCAGGGCGGCATCCACCCCGACCTGCCCGGCACGGCGTACTTCGACATCGCGAGGGCGGTGAAGGAGCGCGTCCCCGGCATGCACGTGCACGCCTTCTCACCCATGGAGGTGGTGAACGGCGCCACCCGCACCGGCATGTCCCTGCGCGAGTGGCTGACCGCCGCGAAGGAGGCCGGCCTCGACTCCATCCCCGGCACGGCGGCGGAGATCCTCGACGACGAGGTCCGCTGGGTCCTGACGAAGGGCAAGCTGCCGACGGCGACCTGGATCGAGGTGATCACCACGGCCCACGAACTGGGCATCCGCTCCTCGTCCACGATGATGTACGGCCACGTCGACCAGCCCCGCCACTGGCTCGGCCACCTGCGCACCCTGGCCCGCATCCAGCAACGCACCGGCGGCTTCACGGAGTTCGTCACCCTCCCCTTCATCCACACCAACGCCCCGGTGTACCTGGCGGGCATCGCCCGCCCCGGCCCGACCATCCGCGACAACCGGGCGGTCACGGCCATGGCCCGCCTCCTCCTGCACCCCCACATCCCCAACATCCAGACCAGCTGGGTGAAACTGGGCACGGAAGGCGCGGCCGAAATGCTCCGCTCCGGCGCGAACGACCTCGGCGGCACACTCATGGAGGAGACCATCTCCCGCATGGCGGGCTCCTCCTACGGCTCCTACAAGTCGGTCAAGGACCTGATCGCGGTGGCACAGGCGGCGGGCCGCCCGGCCAAGCCCCGCACCACCCTCTACGGAGAGGTCCCGCAGGAACGGCAACGGGCGGCTCGGGCCTCGGACGGCCAGTTGCCGGAGCTGCTGCCGGTGCTGGACTGAGAGCCGGGGAACAGGCGCCTCACAGTACGATGATCCGACCCCCGGTACCGGGGGCTGGAGACTGAGGAGAGGCGTGCCCGTGGCTGCCCGACGGCTTCCCTCGTGGGCCTGGGTCACCGGTCTGACGGCCGGCGCGATCGTCGTGGTCGGTGCTCTGACGGTGCAGGCCGAGAAGGGCCCGCATCCGACGGCGTCGGCGGCCAGGCCCTCCCCGTCGGCCGCGGCGGGGGCGACGCCCGCCTCCTCCGCCTCGGCGACCCCGACGGCGGCGCCCGTGCCGGACGGCTCCGGCACGGGCCGCCGCATCGTCTACTCGCTGGGGCAGCGGCGGGTCTGGCTGGTCGACGCGGACGACGAGGCCCGGCGCACGTTCACGGTGTGGCCGGGCACGGTGGACCCCGCTCCCGGCAGCTACACGGTGTCCCTGCGCAAGGACGCCACCACGGGCTCGGACGGCGTCGAGATCGAGCACATCATCTACTTCTCGGCCAGGTCGGGCGTCAACATCGCCTTCTCCAACGCGGTCGACGGCTCCTCCCCGCCCCCCGCCTCCGGCGCGCAGACCGGCGGCATCCGCATGCCGAAGGCCGACGGGTCGGCGCTGTGGGCGTTCGGGGCGACGGGGACGAACGTGCGGGTCGTCGAGTAGCGCCTCACTCCGTGCGCGCGGGCGCCTGCCCGAACGGCAGGTACTGCACGAGCAGCACGATCCCGCTGAGGACGAACACCCGGGTCGCCGCGTCCAGCCCGTTCCAGTCGCCCGACTGCCACATCGCGAACCACTCGCCGCCGATCGCGATGAACCCGCCGCCGAACAGCAGCATCAGCATGAGCAGCCCGTACGTGGACACGCGCCGGGCGCGGTCCTGGTCCCGCCGTATCCACAACCAGGTTCCGGCGATCAGCACCAGCGCGGCCACGGTCTCCCAGACGATGATCGCGACGTACGCGGCGTCCTGAAGACCCTTGCTGGTGATGGCCCGCCACATCAGGTCCTCGTCCTTGAACGTCGTGTCCATGGCGAGGACATGTCTCACGAACTGCTGGTTGGTCCCGAAGTCGGTGATGTTCCCGAAGGCGACGAGGGCGGTGTAGAGGGCGACGGTGGCGGTGAGGAGCGTCGCGGTGAGGTAAAGCGCACGTGAGGTGGGGTTCGTCATGCCGGTCATCTTCCCCGTGGGGTGGGCGCGTCCCGTGCGCATTGAGCCAGAGTGCAGGCCGCCGGGGCGAGGCGGGACGAAGGGGAGGCGGGGGCCTTTCGGAGCGGGAGGCGGGGTCTTCCGGAACCGGGGGAGTCTTCCGGAACGGGGGGCGGGGACTCCCCGAACCTTCACCTCCCTCTCACCACCCGCCCCCGTCGCAGAACACCCCCAGTCAGGTCATAGCGCCCGCCCCGCCGAGGGTCGTCCCGATCACGCCTCAACGCCGCGTCCTCGCTCGATTACAGTGACGAGCGTCGTACGTACGGACGGTGCCCGGGAGGACTTGGTGGGTGCGACAGCCGGCGCCGTCTGGGGCCGTACCGAACAGCAGGACTTCCGCAGCCGGGTGCGCGGCACGCTGCTGGGCGCCGCCGTCGGCGACGCGCTCGGGGCCCCCGTCGACGGACTCGGCCTCGAGGAGATCCGGCAGACCCACGGGCCCGAGGGACTCGTCGACCTCGCCCCCGCCTACGGCCGCCGCGGCGCCGTCACACACCTCACCCAGCTGACCCTCTTCACCGTGGACGGCCTGATCCGCGCCCAGGTCCGCCGTGACACCGGCGCCTGGCATCCGCCGACCGATCTGCACCGGGCGTATCTGAGATGGGCGGCCACCCAGCGCGACTGGGGCCCGGACCTGCGCCGCAAGGACGACGGCTGGCTGGCCCACGAGGAGTGGCTGTACGTCCGCCGGGACCCGACCCGCGCCCTGCTGCTCGGGCTCGGCGACGACACGATGGGCACCCTGGAGAAGCCCAAGAACACCGGCGAGGCCGGCCCGGAGGCCACCGTCCGCTCGGCGCCCTTCGGGCTGCTGGTCGGCTGGGAGCCGCAGCTCGTCGCCCAGTTGGCCGTCGAGTGCGCGGCCCAGACCCACGGCCACCCCACCGCGTACCTGGCGGCGGGCGCGTACGCGGTGACCGTGCACGCGCTGGCCCGCGGCGACAGTCTCGACGGCGCGGTGCAGCGGGTCCTCGCCCTGCTGGCCGCGCGCCCGGGGCACGAGCCGGTGTCGGAGGCGTTGCAGCACGCGCTGGGCGCCGTACGGCAGGGGCTGCCCGGCCCGGCGCGGGTGGAGGAACTGGCCGGGGCGGGGACGGCCCCGGCGGTGCTGTCCGCCGCGGTCTACTGCGCCCTGGTCGCCGAGGACGTCCGCCACGGCCTGCGCCTCGCGGTGAACCACGGCGCCCCCTCCGCGTCGACCGGCGCCCTGGCCGGCGGCCTGCTCGGCGCCCTGCACGGCGAGACGGCCCTCCCGCCGGCCTGGCTGGCCGAGCTGGAGGGCCGTCCCACGTTGCTGGAACTGGCCGACGACTTCGCGATGGAGATGACCCAGGGCCCGGCCCTGCACGGCCCCGCGGGAGCGTCCCCGGGCTGGCTGGCCCGCTACCCGAGGAGCGCCTAGACCATGGCGCGCCCGGACGGGTGCTAGTGCCGCGGCAGGCACCGTTTGCCCGACGGGGCGAACGGTGCCTGTTGCGGCACTAGTCCTTCACGGGCGTCGGCACCGCGTCCCTCGGTTCCGGTACGGCCGCCGCCGCACCCGAGAAGTCGCCGTCCCCGTCGGAGTTGATCCGCTCGATGATCGCGAGTCGCTCCGGGGTGTCCTCCGGCTTCACGAAGCCGACCAGGATGTACAGCACCAGCGACACCGCCAGCGGCACGGACACCTGGTACTGCAACGGCACCCCGCCCTCGACGTTCCAGTTGATCGGGTAGTTGACCAGCCAGAAGGCGAGCAGACCCATCGACCAGCTCACCAGGGCGGCCGTCGGGCCGGAGCGGCGGAAGACCCGCAGCAGGCCGAGCATCATCGGGATCGCCATCGGGCCCATCAGCCCGGCCACCCACTTGATCACGACGGTGATGATGTCCTGGAACGCGGGCGAGTTGACCTGCGTGGCCGCCGCCATGGACAGGCCGAGGAAGACGACCGTCGCGACGCGGGCCACGCGCAGGCCCTGGCCCTCGCTCCACGTCCGTGCCCTGGCCCACACCACGGGTGCGCAGTCCCGGGTGAAGACGGCCGCGATGGCGTTGGCGTCGGAGGAGCACATGGCCATCGTGTGGGAGAAGAACCCGACGATGACGAGCCCCAGCAGGCCGTGCGGCAGGAGCTGTTCGGTCATCAGGGCGTAGGAGTCGGAGCCGTCCGGCTTCTGCGACTCCACCAGCAGCGGCGACATCCACATCGGGAAGAACAGCACGAGCGGCCACACCAGCCACAGCGCCGCCGACAGCCGTGCCGACCGCTCGGCCTCCTTCGCGTTGGGGGTGGCCATGTAGCGCTGGGCCTGGTTGAGCATGCCGCCGTTGTACTCGAAGAGCTTGATGAAGAGGAACGCCAGCAGGAACACCGTGCCGTAGGGGCCGACCAGTGGCTTCTCGTGGCCCTGGAGCGCCGGCTCGTCCCAGGCGCTGACGATGCCGAGGCCCTGGTCGCCGAGTTCCATGACGACCGCGACGAACATCGCGACACCGGCGAGGAGCTGGATGACGAACTGGCCCAGCTCGGTCAGCGCGTCCGCCCACAGGCCGCCGATCGTGCAGTAGACGGCGGTGATGGTGCCGGTGATGAGGATGCCCTGGTTCAGCGAGATGCCGGTGAACACGGACAGCAGGGTCGCGATGGCCGCCCACTTGGCGCCCACGTCCACGATCTTCAGCAGCATCCCGGACCAGGCCAGCGCCTGCTGCGTCTTCAGGTCGTACCGGTTCTTCAGGTACTCCAGCGGGGAAGCGACATGGAGTCGGGACCGAAGCCGGTTGATGCGGGGCGCGAACAGCTTGGAGCCGATGGCGATGCCGAGGGCGATGGGGAAGGACCAGGTGATGAAGGAGGTGACGCCGTACGTGTAGGCGATGCCGGCGTAGCCCGTGAACATCACCGCGCTGTAGCCCGACATGTGGTGGGAGATGCCGGACAGCCACCACGGCATCTTGCCGCCGGCGGTGAAGAAGTCGCTGACGTTGTCGACCCGTTTGTGGGACCAGACGCCGATGGCGACCATCACGCCGAAGTAGCCGATGAGCACGGCCCAGTCGAGACCGTTCATGTGCCCCCTTCCAGGGTCCGCCGCCAGGGTCAGGCATGTGAACTCTGAGTTGGGTGGCATGCCCGCGGCAAGAAAGCGGAAGGTCAAGAGCACGTAAAAAAGTTCTCCGTGATGACCTGGATTTATGTATCTGAACGCCTGGCCGGAGCGGAAGTTGGCCGGAACCAGTCGGTCATCGCATCAACTCCCCGGCGTTGACCAGCAACGACTGCCCCGTGATGGCCCGGGCCCGGTCCGACGCCAGGAAGACCGCCGCGTCCGCCACATCCGCGTCCGTGGCCAGCTCGGGCAACGCCATCCGCTCCGCCAGCCGCCCGAGCACGGCCTCCTCCGCCACCCCCTCCGTCGCCGCCGTGAACCGCACGTAGGCCCGCACCGGCGGCCCCCACATCCACCCCGGCAGCACGGTGTTCACCCGGATCCGGTACGGCCCCAGCTCCCGCGCCAGCGAGTACATCGCGCTGGTCAACGCACCCTTGGAGGCCGCGTACGCCGCCTGCCGCACCTGTGAGGGCGCCGCCACCGCCGACTGCGTCCCGATGAACACCACCGACCCGCCCCGCGCCTTCAGACCGCCCAGACAGGCCCGCGTCATCCGCAGCGAACCCAGCAGGTTCACGTCGATCACCGACTGCCAGGTCGCGAAGTCCGCGTCCTCCAGCCCGCCGAAGCAGGAGTCCAACGCCGCCACGTGCACCACCGCGTCGATCCCCCCGAACCGCTCCCTCGCCAGCTCCGCCAGTTCCGCGCACCGTCCCTCGTCGGTGATGTCGGTCGCCCGGAACGCCGTGTGCCTGCCGTCCGGATCGATCTCGGCCGCGCTCTTGGCCAGGTTGGCCTCGGTCCGCGCCCCCAGCACCGCGTTCCCGCCGTCCCGGACGACCGCCGCGGCGACCTGGTGACCGAGCCCGGCGCCGACTCCCGAGACGACGACGGTCCTGCCGGCGAGCAGTGACATCGGGGACATCGCGGGACCTCCCGGCTCTGGCGCATCATCTGACGGAGCGTCAGAGTATGGGCGACCGCAGGAGGACGGAAGGGGAAGGCCGTGTCCGAGGAGACCCGCAGCGAGACGTACGCCGAACTGGCCGCCGTAGGCCCCTACGGGGTCCACCCCGGCCACGCCCTGATCACCCTGGTCGAACCGCACCCCGGCCACGAGTACGCCTACAACCGCTGGTACGAGGACGACCACTACTACGCCGGCGCGATGGCCATGCCCTGGATGTACGCCGGCCGCCGCTGGGTCGCCACCCGCGACCTCCAGCTCCTCCGCCACCCCGACACGTCGGCCGTCGCCCGGCCCGTCACCGCCGGCTGCTACCTCTCCACCTACTGGATCACCGCCGGCCGCTACGACGACCACATGCGCTGGACGGTCGCCATCAACAGGCGCCTCAACCGGGATGCCCGCGTCTACCGGGACCGCACCCACGTCTTCACCGCGTTCCACGACCACGAGGCCACGGTCTACCGGGACGGCGCGGCGGGCCCCCGCGACGTCCACGCCCTGGACCACCCCTACGCCGGCCTGGTCCTGGAGGTGATCGACACCGAGTCCCCGGCGCGACGCGCCGAACTCCTGGAGTGGCTCCGCACCCGCCACCTCCCCGAACGCCTCGCCGCCTCCCCGGCCGCGCTGGTGACCGTCTTCCGCCCGACCCCCCTCCCCGGCGACCGCATGACCTACGTCAAGCAGGTCGAGGGCGTCGACACCCGCCTGACCCTGCTGTGGTTCCTGGAGACCGACCCGGGGGACTGCTGGCAGCCCCACTTCGCCGGCCTGGGCGAGGCGGTGGCGAAGTCGGGCCTGGGCAGGGTGGAACTTGCGGCCCCGTTCATCCCGACGGTGCCGGGGACCGACCGGTACGTCGATCGGCTCCGGTGATCACTTGAGCTCGTCGGGGCAGGGCGTGCCCCGGGGCACCTGGTAGGGCGCCGCCAGCCGGTACGTCCCCGCCTTCGGAGCGACCAGCATGGTCCACTTGTCGCCCTCCGCGTCCTCCTCCGTCTCGAACAGGCACCCGTTGACGTTCTCGTACGTCTTCGGCTCGCCCTCGGGCCGGTCCTTGGACGCCTCCGTCTCCTGCGGCGGCTCCAGGCTCTTGCCGTCCGCGTCGACGATGCTCAGCCACGGCGAGTACGGGATCCGGATGAGGATCCGCCCCGCCTTGCGCACGTCGATCGTCATCTCACCCTGCGCCGCCAGCTGCACGACCGCGTTCGGCTCGGCGAGCGGGGCCGGGTCGGTGACCCGGAACAGCTGCCAGTTGGCGTCGCCCCAGATCTGCTTCAGATACGGCAGCCCCCGCTGCACCAGCTCCCGCTCCCGCTGCCCGCCGTCCCCGTCGGGCTCGTCCTTGGGCACGACCACGAAGTGCACGGCCCACCGCTGGAGCCACTGGTGGTAGTTCGCGGAGTTGAGGGTGTCGTCGTAGAAGAGCGGGTTGCGCTCCATGTCGGCCTGCCGGTTCCAGCCGCGGGCCAGGTTGACGTAGGGCGCGAGCGCGGACGCCTCGCGGTGCGAGCGGGCCGGGACGACCTCCACCCGGCCCCTCTCCGCGCCGACCTCCTGCAACTCGTTGACCAGCGGGGCCAGCTCACGCGCCCAGGACGCGGCCGGCGTCGTCCGCACGATGTCGTCGACCGACTTGTAGCCGATCCAGCCGACGAAGAGGAGCGAGGACAGCACGATCACGTACCACTTGCGGCTGCGCGGCACCGCGAACGGCAGCGCCGCCATCAGCACCACGCCCGCGAACAGCATCGACAGCCGCGTGATGTTGGACCCGATCTGCGAGCTGATGACCCACACCAGCAGCACCGCGAGCCCGTACACCGCCGCCGTGATCCGTACGGTCCGCCAGTCGCGCGGCACGACGGCGTAGACGATGACCGAGAACAGCAGCGGCAGCGACGCCGAGCCGAACGACATCGGCTGGGTGCCGGAGAAGGGGAACAGCCAGGCGGAGACGGCGACGACCGCGCTCGGGGCGAGGCCCAGCGCCCACGCGCCCGGCCGCCGCTTCTGGAGGAACAGCGCCACCGCCACCAGACCCACGAAGAGGCCCGCGACCGGCGACCCCATGGTGGCGAGCGCGGCGAGGGGCGCCGCGCACAGCGCCTTCGCCCACCGCTTGTAGCGCCAGCGGTACGGCCAGCAGAACACCACGGCGACCGCGCCGAGCGCGAACATGTTGCCCAGTCCGAACGTCACCCGTCCCGACGCCGCGTTGCACAGCAGCGCGAAGACCCCCGCCAGCGCCGGCCACACCGGGTTCCGCACCGGCCGGCAGCGCAGCAGGACCAGCGTCAGCAGCCCCGCCGAGAGCGTCCCGGCGATCATCATCGTCGTCCGCACACCGAGGACGGACATCAGGTACGGCGACACCACGCTGTACGACACCGGGTGCATCCCGCCGTACCAGGCGAGGTTGTACGCGGAGTCGGGGTGCCGGCCGACGAACTCGGCCCACGCGTCCTGCGCCGCCAGATCCCCGCCGCTGTTCGCGAACGTGAAGAACCAGAGGAGGTGCAGTACACCGGAGAGGCCTGTGATCGAGAGCACGAGATGGCGCCGGAGCCATCCGCCCACCCGCTCGGCGACGGCGCTCACGCGCGACACCGGGGGGACGGGTCCCGGGGCGGCCTGGGACGCCCGGGGCGCCGGGGCGTCCCCGGCGACGGCTTCCCGCCCGCCCGCGTCGCGCCCGCGGTCGTGGCCGCCGGCCCGGTCGCCGGTGTGACCGTCGGCGCGGTCGTCGGCGCGGTCATGGTCGCCCGACTGAGGTGCGGGCAGGCGTACCCGCGGGCCGGTGTCCGGGTCCGGACCGGTGTTGTCGGCGCGTGTCGGCTCCGCAGTGGCCACCTGAAGGCACTCCCCGTGTCCCGTCTTCTGTTCTCGGCCGCGTCCCGTTCGCGCCCGCTTC
Organism: Streptomyces sp. NPDC014995; assembly: GCF_043080745.1. NCBI lineage: Bacteria > Bacillati > Actinomycetota > Actinomycetes > Kitasatosporales > Streptomycetaceae > Streptomyces > Streptomyces sp. NPDC014995. The sequence continues at coordinate 25,458 of NZ_JBIBVX010000012.1, read as the reverse complement.
ACGGCCGCGTCGCCGCGACCGCCGACCTGTCCCGTTTCGTGACGCTAGCACGCACCCCGCCGGGCGGCTGCCCTGGCGGGGTGCGGGACGGTCGTACGCGGCGCGTGGCTCAGCCGATGCGCGTCAGCTTGTCCGAGAAGCCCGGCTCGACCAGGTCCTCCTGAAGCGCGACCGGCACCTCGACCGCGCCGCCGGAGCCGTCGCCGACGGTGAGCGTCCCCACCTGGGTACCGGCCTTCGCCGTGTGCGGGACGTCCCCGGAGGCGAACGACAGCTTCGTCGTCAGCCCGGCCCAGCCGACCGCCGTGACGTCCTTCGTGACCACGACCGGGGTGTGGTGGCCCATCTGGTCGTCCACGTACCCGACGACGTCGCCCCTCTTGAGGATCTTCGCCGAGACCAGCCCGTCCTGGGCGGCGAGCAGCGCGGTCTTGCTGACCGCGTTGACCGTGTCGATGATCGGCGACCTGTGCTGGCCGAGGACCGCGCCGACCAGGGTCACGGTCTCGCCGCCGACCTCCTGGGTGGCGGCGAACAGCAGGTTGCCGCCGGCCTTGGTGGTCGAACCGGTCTTGATGCCGATGGCGTTGTTGTAGGGGACGAGCGTGTTGTAGTTGCGCCACTTCTGACCGGACGGGTCGGTCCACTCCGGCAGCTTGGTGATCTCCACCAGCGCGGGCATCTTCACCAGCTCGTTGCCCAGCTTCACCTGGTCCTCGGCGGTGGAGACGGTGGTCTCCTTCAGCCCGGAGGCGTCGGTGTACGTCGTGTTCGTCATCCCGAGGTCCCGGGCGGCGTCGTTCATCTTCTGGATGAAGTCCGCCTCGGTGCCCGCGTCCCAACGCGCCAGGAGCCGCGCGATGTTGTTGGCCGACGGGATCATGATCGCCGAGATCGCCTGACGCAGGGTGAGCTTGTCGCCCTCCTTGACGGTGTTGAGCGTGGACTCGCCCTGCTGGTCGTAGCCGCCCTCCTTCTCGGCGGTGGCGTCCACGGGGATGCTCGGCCCCTCCTCGCCCGACTTCAGCGTGTGGTCCTTGAGGACGACGTACGCCGTCATCGCCTTGGCGACGGACCCGATGGCGACCGGCTTCTGCTCCCCGAAGGCGTCCATCGTGCCGAGGCCGTTGACGTCCATCGCGCCCTGGCCCTCGTCCGGCCACGGCAGCGTGAGCTTGCCGCCCTCGAAGGTGTACGAGTCCTTCGCGGTGAGCGTCAGCGCGGTCGCCGGCAGCGGTCGCACGGCCTGCACGATCGCAAACACGATCGCCAGCAGGATGACCAGCGGCGTCCAGATCTTGACCCGTCGGGCCAGCGTGCGCAGCGGAGTCGGCGGGGGCGGCGGGGTGTTCGTCAGCTCGGCCAGCAGATCCAGCGGCGGCTTCGGCGGCAGCGGCTGCTGGGTGGTCCGCTCGGGACCGATCTGCGGGACGACGGCGGTGGAGTCGGCCGGGGCGGCGGGCTGCGCGGGCCCCGACGGCTTCGGCCTGCGGATGGCGGGGTCGTCGAGAGGCTTGAGCGCGACGAACTTACTGGTCCGCTCGACCTCGGGCTCGGGCTTGGGCCGGGCCTCAGACTTGGGCTCAGGCTCGGGCTTGGCCTCAGTCTCGGACGCGGATGCGGGCTTGTCCTGGTCTGAGCCCTTCTGGGGCTTCTCGTCCTTGCCGGGCTTCTGGTCCTCGTCGGCCTTGTCGGCCTTCGTGTCCGTCGCCGGGGAGGCCGCCTTGGCGGCGCCACCCAGCTTCAGCATGGCCGTCGGCTGGTCGACGGCGGGCTTGACGGGCCGTACGGCCTTGAAGACGGCGGTGGGCTGGTCGACGGGGGAGTCACCCTTGGGCTCGTCGTCCTCGTCGCCCTTGTCGTGTTCGTCGTCCTCGTGGTCGGGCTTGTCGGACTTCGGGACGGCGGACTTCGGCTCGGGCTTCGGCAAGTCGTCCTTGCCGACGGCCCCGGAGTCCGCGTCCTCGTCGGAGTCCACCGCCCACTTCGGCGCGGGCTTCGACGCGGGCTCGGCCTCGTCCTCCGGCTCGGTGTCGGCGTCGGTGGAGCTTTCGGCGTCGGCGTCCTCGTCGGCCTTCCCCTGAGCCTCGGCCGCGTCCTCGGTCTCGGCTGCGTCCTCGGTCTCGGCCCGGTCATCGGTGGCCGCTTCGTCGGCCTTCTCGGACTCCCCGGCCGCCTTGTCGGCCTTATCGCCGGCTTTCTCGTCGGTCTTCTCGTCCGCCGAGGTCACCCACTGGGCCACAGCCGCCCGCAGGCGCTCGTCCCGGTTCTCGGGGGCTTCGGCGGCCCTGTCGGGGCTCTGCGCGCTGTCGGGGCCGTCGGAGTCCCCGGCCGCCTCGGAAGCGCCCTGGGCGGCCTCCTCGGGCTCCTCGGCGGCCTCGGGCTCGGGCTCGGGCTCGTCACGCTCGTCGGAGTCCCCGGCCGGGTCCCCGGTCTTCAGATCCCGTACGGAGAACACCCGAGTGGCCGTATCCACCCCGCCGCGCGCCGGAGTCGACGCCTCGCTCTCCCGCGTCACCGGTACCCGAGGATCCCGTGCCTCGGGAACCGTGCCCGCGCTCCCCGACGTCGGTTCTGCCGACGACTCGCGCTGCTTCGACCTGTCGGGGGACTCGCCCGCCACCGATGCCTCCTCCATGTGCCGCACGCCCACCGCGCGCCTGCCGAACCCATGAACCGCCGCCCGGGACACCGCCGTACGACGCTGTCCGAACCATGTACCAGTGTCCTGTGTAGAGGGCTTGGCTCCTGCGGTAGACGAGAACGACATACCTACTGGTTCCACTACGAACCGGTCACGCACCCTCGACAGATGAATGTGAGAGGGGTCACCCTGTCATTCATCCACGCGGGGAGGCATGGATGGGCAGGAGCCGCAGAACACTTCCGGAGGAGCTTCTGTTGCTGGCACTGGACCCGGCCACGGGTACCACTGCACAGCCGCAGTCGCTCGACCTTGGTCTGGCCGGAGCACAGCTAGTGGAGCTGGCGCTGGCCGGACGGATAGCCCCAGACGGGGATCGTATCGCCGTGGTGTCCCCACGGCCGACTGGAGATCCGACACTGGACTGCGCGTTGGAGTTGCTGCGAAGGCGTGGCGCTCCGGTTCGGGCCGTCCACTGGATTGGCGGGCCGCGTCTCGGGCTGCGCCAGACCTACCTCTCGCATCTGGAGCGGTGCGGCATGGTGCATGCCGTGGCGGGCCAGATGTGCGGAGTGCTGCCGACGACTCGCTACCAGGCGACGGAGACCGAGATCAGCCGGGAGATCAGAGCCCGACTGGACTCCGCGATCCGCACCGGCGTACCGCCGGACCCGCGGACCGCGGCGCTCGCCGCGCTGGCGCACGCGGTCGGCCTCGGCAAGCATCTGTACCCGGGTAACGAAGGACGCTCGTCGCGATCCCGGTTGCGGGACCTGATTCGGCACGACCCCATGGGCGGGCTCGTGGCGCACGCCGTGATGGACGTTCAGAACGGCGCCGTGGCCCAGCCTCGCCGCAGCCCGGCCCAGACCGGCCGCCAGGCCGGACCGGGAGCGAGGTCCGCTCCGGAACCCGCCCGTGGCGTTCCGGCGCAGCCGCACCGAGGCTCGATGGCGCGCGTCGTGGCCCACTGAGCCGCAGTTCCACGACGCACCCGTACGGCCCGAGTGGCCCGAGTGGCCCGAACGGCCCGTAGGACCCCTACCGCCTCAAGGAACGTGAGGCACGTAGGACCCGCAGCACCGTCAGACCCGTAGGACCGTAAGACCTGTAGGACCGTAAGACCCGTGAGGGACGTGATCCACCAGGCCGTCCCCTACGCCCCGTACGACGCGCAAGACCCGCAAGACCCGCAAGACCCGCAAGACCCGTTCGGGAGCCGCCGCGGCCCGCGCGGGGTGGTGACGCCGTACGTCCCCCGGGACACACGGCGCCGCCGCCCCGCGCGGACGCATGTCCGGGGGTGAGTGGGAGAAACGCCCAGCTGGCGCGTACCGGCCGCATATCCACCGTTTTCCAGCGGTAGGAAGCACCTTGGTGGCAGTCTGCTCAACAGCAGATACGGAAAGTGTTAGTTACAGGCACGCAGCCGGAGGTGCACGTCCCGTGGCGTCCAATGTCAATCCCACCGTCCGGCGGCGCCGGCTGGGCCAGGAGTTGCGCAAGCTCCGCGAGGACAAGGGCATGACGGCCGAACAGGTCGCCGACCGCCTGCTCGTGTCCCAGTCGAAGATCAGCCGCCTGGAGAACGGCCGCCGCAGCATCAGCCAGCGCGACGTGCGCGATCTGTGCGGGGTCTACGAGGTCGAGGACCAGCGGATCGTCGAGTCGCTGATGCAGATGGCCAAGGACTCCCGGCAGCAGGGCTGGTGGCATGCCTTCGGGGATGTCCCCTACAGCGTCTACATCGGCCTGGAGACGGACGCGGCGAGCCTGCGCGTGTACGACCCGCAGGTCGTGCCGGGCCTGTTGCAGACCCGTCAGTACGCCGAGACGCTCATCTCGGGAGCGCTGCCGGAGACCGCGCCCACCGAGATCGAGAAGCGCGTGCAGGTGCGCATGCGTCGGCAGGAACGAATCAGCGCGGAGGAGAACCCGCTGCGCCTGTGGACGGTGATGGACGAGGCGGCCCTGCGGCGGGTCGTCGGCAATCGCTCCCTCATGCGCGACCAGTTGGAGCACCTCGTCGAGCAGTCCCAACTGCCGCACGTCACCGTGCAGGTGATCCCCTTCGACATGGGCGCGCACCCGGGCCTGAACGGCCAGTACGCGATCCTGGAGTTCCCCGATGCGTCCGACTCCAGCGTCGTCTACATCGAGGGCGTCACCAGCGACCTCTACCTGGAGAAGCCGAACGACGTCCAGAAGTACAGCGTGATGTACGAACACCTGCGGGCGCAGGCGCTGAACGTGGAGCAGTCCCGCCAGTTCATCGCCGACATCGCGAAGGAGTACGCCCGCTAGGCCGGATCTCTGCCGGGTCGCTGCCGGTCTCCCGCGGGTCCGTCGCCGGATCTCTGCCGGGTCGCTGCCGGTCTCCCGCGGGTCCGTCGCCGGATCTCTGCCGGGTCGCTGCCGGTCTCCCGCGGGTCCGTCGCCGGGTCTGCATCGGCCCCCTGGCCGGGAAGGTGCCGCACCGTACACCCTCATCCGGCCGCGAGGGAAGACCCACCTGGAATATGCCATCCAGTCGAGTGAATAGTCCCTTCGTCAGCCGATGTTGGCGAGTAGCGTCGATCACGCCATCGAGCAACACCGTTGGCGGAAACCGTGCCGTGGGCCGCAGTCGTGCCCCGCGTACGGCGACAGCAACTCATCACACTGGCAATACGGAGCAAAAATGGCAATCCGTCAGGGCATCACGGACACCTGGACCAAGTCCACCTACTCGACCGGCAACGGCGCGTGCGTCGAGGTCAAGTCGCCGGTCGTCGCGGCCATGGCCGTACGGGACTCCAAGGTCGAGGACGGGCCCGTGCTGGACTTCCCCGCCGACGCGTGGAACCTCTTCGTCGCCTCGGTCAAGGCGTAGGACGAGGATCTCCCCGATCCTCGCCCCATGCCACGGCTGACACCTGTACACGCACCACCGAAAGAGCCCTCTCGACGAGCTCGCCGTCCTTGCCGAGGGGGCTCGGCTGGTTCCCCGCGCGCCACCTGATCACCGCACGGGGAACGCCACGTCGCACACCGGGTCCTGCGGTCCCGCCGCATCCCAGTCGGCGAAGTAGATCTCCCGGCACGGGCCGTCGTACTCCAGGCCCTCCCGGTTCATCCACGCCTCCACCGCCTCGAACGCGGCCAGGATCTGGGGATGGGCGACCTGTGCCTTGGCGATCCGCGTGCGGGCGAGCCGCCTCGCCGGCTCCACCCGGACCGAGACGTCCCGGCCCCGGCCCTGCTCCGCCGCCCACGCCCGCGCCGCCGCCTCGTCGGCGACCGGCACGCACGACTCGGCGGGCCCGTCGCTCTCCATGGACACCTCGGAGTAGTAGACGACGAACGGCGCCCCCGTAACGCCGCCGCAGGCCGCCGCGCCCTCCTCCAGCCGGCCCAGGGACGCGCCGATCCAGGCGGGCAGTTCGTCCGCCAGCGTGTGCCGTTTCTCGGTGATCACCACCTGCGCGGGTACGTCGACCGTCTCGACCGCGAACGTGCCGTACATCTCGGAGCTCCTCCCCGACAGTCGTCCACGGAGGTACTCGGCGAGCGTCCGCCCGGCCGCGAACCGTGCCTCGACGTCCGCCCAGTAGGCGGCGAGCAGGCCGGCGGCCTCGGTGCCGTCCGCCGCGCCGACCACCTCGGCGACCCGGGCGAGCGGCATGTCCAGCCGGCGCAGCATGGCCACGAGACGCGCCCGGTCCACCTGACCGGCGCGGTAGTACCGGTAACCGCTGGCCTCGTCGACGTGCGCCGGGGCGAGCAGCCCCAGCCGGTCGTACAGCCGCAGCGCCTTGGCCGACAGGCGGGCCCGCGCCGCGAACGCGCCGATGGTGAGCAGTTCGTCGTCCCGTACGTCCACCACGTCATCCTCCGTCGCCGGGCGGCCTTCTCCGCCCGGCGGGGAGACGCTCGTCCCTGCCCCAGGGGCAAGGTCAAGCGGGGGTCAGCCCAGCTGGGCCTCGATCGCGGCGACGACCTCCGCCGACTCGGGCTCGGTCTGCGGCGAGAACCGCGCGACGACGCTGCCGTCCCGCCCGATCAGGAACTTCTCGAAGTTCCACCGGATGTCGCCGCTGTGCCCCTCGCCGTCGGCGAACCCGACGAGCCGCTCGTACAGCGGATGGCGGCCCTCCCCGTTCACCTCGACCTTCTCGGTCAGCGGGAAGGTCACGCCGTACGTCGCCGAGCAGAACTCCGCGATCTCCTCGGCGCTCCCCGGCTCCTGCCCGAGGAACTGGTTGCAGGGCACCCCGAGCACGGTGAACCCCTTCTCGGCATACCGCTCCTGGAGCCGCTCCAGGCCCGAGTACTGGGGCGTCAGCCCACACTTGGAGGCCACGTTCACCATCAGAACGACCTGTCCGACGTACTGAGAGAGCCCCGCGGACCCACCCTTGAGGGCGCCGATCTCGACATCGAGGGGAGAGGCACCGGCATCTGTAGTCATGCCGGGGATGCTAGCCCGCCACGGAGAAGCCATGGTTCCCCCGGGGGGCGGTGCTGCCGTACGCCGGTGCGTTCGAACCGTCGATCCACTCGCCTCCACCACCGCATCCCCCGCCCCCGTCCGCGAATACAGCACCGACCGCCCAGCCCTCCGCCGCTCCACCAACCCCGCGTCCAGCAACACCCGCAGATGCCGCCCCACGGACCCCAGCCCCTGCCCGGTCAGGGCGACCAACTGGGTCGTGCTCAAAGGGCTGCCGAGAAGGACGAGCACCCTCGCCCGCCCGGCCCCCAACAGCGCTCCCAGCCCCGCCGGGACCGGCCGGTCACTCGCACCCCACGCCAGCGGCCCCACGCAGGGATACACCACCGCATACCGCTCCCGCCCCTCCCACGACACCCACCCCGTCCGCGGAGTCACCGGCACGAACAAAAGCTCCGCCCCGGAGATCTCCCGAGGCGGATACTCATGCGGATTGATCTGGAACCGGCTCTCCCCCAGCCACCGCGTCCCCGGCCGCAACGAGTCCAGGACGGCCGCCCACCCGCCCCGGCTCACCCGCGCGGTCCGCGCGACCACATCCGCCTCCAGCACCCGCCGCCGCCGTTCCCAGTACGGCCGTACGGCGGCCTCCCACACGTACTCCAGCAGCCCGGCGGCCCGCTCGCCCAGATCGTCCCGCTCCAGAGCCGCCGGCAACGCCGCGCCGGCGAGGGAGGTCCGCAGATGCGCGTGCGCGTCGGCGGGGCGGGTCAGGCGCACGCGGGCGAGGACCTCCTGGAAGCTCTCCCCGTCCCGCGGCGTGGGCGTGAGGAAGTCCGCGATCCAGTCCCGTCCGAGCCCGGCCCGTACGAGCGACGCGGTGACCGGGTCGGCGGCCAGCCGCTCCCGGTAGCCGGGCAGATGCGCCCGCAGCCACGTCCCCTCCCCGGGATGCGCGGCCACCCCCGAGTGCAGCAGCTTCAGACTCGCGAAGGTCTCGGCGAACGGCGAGATCAGGAACCGGCTCCCCGCCAGGGTGTCGGCGTTCACCTGCCACCACCCCACCAGCGGCACCCCCCCTACGACCCCTGCAATCCCGGCAACGCGTGGACCCGCACGACCTGTTGACCCGTACGACCCGTGGACCCGCACGACCCCGTAGACCCTTACGACCCGTTCAGCCCGTAAGACCCGTACGACCTTTCGCGCCCCGGCGAAACAATAACCGCCGCTCCCGGCCCCGCCCGAGACTCCGGGCATGACCGGCTACCGACAGCTCCTCCGCACCCCGGAGTTCAGCCCCCTCCTCCTCTCCACCGCCGCCCACACCGCCGCCCAGACGGCCGCGGGCCTGGCCCTCGGCACTCTCGTCTACCGCGCGACGGACTCCCCGCTCCTGTCCGCGGTCAGCATGTTCGGCCCGTCCCTGGCCCAGGTCCTCGGCGCGACCTTCTTCCTCTCCGGTGCCGACCGTCTGCCTCCGAGGACGGCCCTCGCCGGTCTCTCCCTCGCCTTCGCCACCATCACGACCGTCCTGGCCGCCCCTGGCCTCCCGGTCGCCGCAGTCTTCGCCGTCGTCCTCGCCCAGGGCCTGGTCGCGGCCCTCGGCGGCGGCGTCCGCTGGGGACTGCTGAACGAGATCCTCACCAAGGACGGCTACCTGCCCGGCCGTTCGGTCTTCAACATGATGAGCGGCCTCATGCAGATCACCGGCTACGCCGCCGGCGGCGCCCTGGTCACCGCCCTCTCCCCGCAGCGGGTTCTCCTCCTGGCCGCCCTCCTCCACGCGACCGCCGCCGTCGCCGCCCGCCTGGGCCTGACCGCCCGCCCGCCGCGCGCCACCGGCCGCCCCTCCGTCGCCGCGACCTGGCGCACCAACGCCCTCCTGTGGTCCTCCCGCCCCCGCCGACTGGCCTACCTGGGCCTGTGGCTCCCCAACGGCCTGGTCGTCGGCTGCGAAGCACTCTTCGTGCCGTACGACCCCGCCGCCGCGGGCACCCTGTTCGCGTGCGCGGCACTGGGCATGCTGGTCGGCGACCTCACCGTCGGCCGTCTGCTGCCGCCCGCCGTCCGCACCCGTGCCGCCACCCCTCTCCTCCTGCTGCTCGCCGTCCCGTACGTCGTCTTCGCCCTGGGCCCGGCCCTGCCGCTCGCCGCGTTCTGCGCCGCCGTGGCCTCCGTCGGCTTCGGCGCGGGTCTGGTGCAGCAGGAGCGTCTGATGGCCCTCACCCCGTCCGAACTCAGCGGCCACGCCCTGGGCCTGCACTCCGCCGGAATGCTCACCATGCAGGGGGTGAGCGCGGGCCTGGCGGGCGCGACGGCCCAACTCACCTCCCCGGCCACGGCGATCACCGTGATGGCGCTCGCGTCGATGGCGGTCACACTGACCCTGGCCGCGGCCGGGCGCCGCCCCCAGCGCCCCGCCCGGAGCCCCGCTGAAGTCGGCGCCGGGCACTGACGCCGCTCGGTGCTGCCGATGACCCCTACGGGGCGACCTCGGGGTGGGATGCGGCCGGGCCGCAACCCGGAGGGGTGGCAGGCCCGTCCTACAGGGCACCATGTTCACTTCAAGTGCGCTCACCCCGTTGTCCTCACCGGTTCGCCAGCTGCTCGACTTCGCCTGGACGCAGACCCGGGCCTGTGCGTTCGCCATCGCCCTGCTGTCCGGGGTGGCGGCGTCCACGGTGCTGCCGTCCCATCTCCCCGTGGCCCGCTACGACCTGCTCGTCGCCTACGGGGTGCTCCTCACGCTGCTGTTCTGGATGCGGGGCTGGGAGAACGGACGGGACATCGCCGTCGTCGCCGCCTGTCACGTCATCGGCCTGGCCTTCGAGCTGGTGAAGGTGTCGCTCGGCTCGTGGAGCTACCCGGAGCCGGCCGTCCTGAAATTCGCGGGCGTCCCGCTGTACGGCGGCTTCCTCTACGCGGCCGTCGGCAGTTACGTCTGCCGTGCCTGGCACCTGTTCGACCTGGAACTCGTCCGCTACCGCCCGCGGGCGACCGCACTCGTGGCCGCGGCCATCTACGTCAACTTCTTCAGCCACCACTGGCTGCCCGACGCACGGTGGCCGCTGGCCGCGCTGCTCCTGACCGTCACCGCGGGTACCTGGGTGCGGTACACGGTCAGAGGCGTGCGCCGACGGATGCCGCTGGCGTTGTCGTTCGTCCTGATCGGCTTCTTCCTGTGGGTGGCGGAGAACCTCGCCACTTATGTCGGCGCGTGGCGCTATCCCTACCAGATGGACGGCTGGCAACCGGTCGGCGTGGACAAGTTCGGTGCCTGGTCCCTGCTGATCAGCATCACCTTCGTCCTGGCGGCGTTCGGCCGCGTACGCGAACGCGGGGGAGGGCGCGCCGCCGGTCAGCGGTGGGTGAGGTCCGAGGCGCTGTAGCGGCAGTGCGTGCCGTCCGGGCCACTGCCCAGTTCGCGCGGTTCCGCGCCGGTGTCGTCGCCCCGGAACCGCTCGCACACGGTGATGCTCCTGCCGCCGTCGCCCACGAAGGTCACGCCCGAGATCGTGTCGCTGTCGCCGTGGTTGGCGTCGACACCCGCCAGGACCTTCCCCGGGCTCGTCACCCGCACGTCGCTGATACGCGCGCCGCCGCCGTCGACCGGATACCCGGCCGAGGCGGATGTGCCCTCGAAGGTGGCCGCGTCCTCTGAAGGTGGCCGCGTCCTCGCCGACGTCCTCCCACCACGTTCCGCAGCGTGCAACTCCCCAGGCAGTGCACGCCGTCGGGGCGGGGACGGGGGCGGGGCGCCGAGGATCACGTTCTTCAGCACAGCGCCGTCGGCGAGCTCGAACAGCGGTCCCCGATCCCCCCTGGCCGCCCGTGCTCAGGTCGCCGGCGCCGCGGAAACGCTTCAGGCCGCCGTCGTAGGAGCCGGACACCTCGATGGTCGCGGTCACCGCCCGCTCGCCGGCGACGGCGGGACCCGGCGAGCGGTGACGCCCGTCGGGGTCAGGGCGGTGATGCGCCGTGCCCCGTCAGGGGTCGCACGTGCGGGACCGCCACCCCCGCGACGCCCCGGACCGGCTCAGGCGAGAGACAGGAAGAGCTTCTCCAGCCGGGCCCGCATCTGCTCCCGGTCTCCGTCGGCGGCCATCTCGGAGTCGGTGAGGCAGCGCTGCAAGCCGGTGGCGATGATCGCGAAACCCGCCTTGTCCAGGGCGCGCGACGCCGCGGCGAGCTGCGTGACCACGTCCTCGCAGTCACGCCCCTCCTCGATCATCCTGATCACCCCGGCGATCTGGCCCTGCGCCCGACGCAGGCGGTTGACCACCGCCTTCAGCTCGTCCGCCGCCATCTCCAGTTCCACGCGCACTCCTCCGGTATACCCCGCTGGGTATCTTACCCGGCGGCCGTACTCGGGCGGCGAAGCGCGAAAGCCGCCCCCGCTCTCTCGCCCGCCCCGCCGCCTTCTCGTCCGCACTCTCTCGCCCCCACCTCTCTTCTGAATACCCCCGGGGGTACCCGTGCTACGGTGATTCGTATACCCCCGGGGGTAATTTCCGAGGAAGGGAGTGTCCCGATGTTCTTCGTAGACACCATCGAGCTCGAGGGGCTGGGCAACCGCAGTTACCTGGCCGGTGGCAGGCACACGGCCGTGGCGGTGGACCCGCCGCGGGACATCGACCAGGTGCTGGCGGCCGCCGCCCGGCGCGGAGTGCGGATAGCGCACGTGGTGGAGACCCACGTCCACAACGACTACGTCACCGGCGGTCCGGAACTGGCCCGGGTGACGGGCGCCGCCTATCTGGTGCCGGCCGCGGCGCGCGTGTCGTTCGCCCGCGTGCCGGTGGCCGACGGCGATGTGACGGACATCGACGCGGGACTGGCCCTGCGGGCGGTCGCCACCCCGGGGCACACCCCCCATCACACCTCCTACGTGCTGGAGGAGGCAGGCCTGCCGGTGGCCGCGTTCACCGGCGGTTCCCTGCTGATCGGCACCGTGGGCCGTCCTGATCTGGTCGAACCCCGTCTGACCGAGCGACTGGCGCGCGCCCAGCACGCCTCGGCGCACCGGCTGGCGGCCGAGCTGCCGGACGAGACGCCCGTCCTGCCCACGCACGGCTTCGGCAGCTTCTGCTCCTCGGCGCAGGCCGAGGGCGACGCCACCACGATCGGCAAGGAGAAGGCCGTGAACGTGGCGCTGACCGCGGACGTGGACTCCTTCGTCGCCCACCTGCTGGCCGAACTCGACGACGTCCCCGCCTACTACACGCACATGGGACCGGCCAATGCCGCCGGCCCCGCCCCGGTGGACCTGACCCCGCCGGCCGTCGCGGACGCCGAGGAGATCGCCGCCCGGCTGGCCGCCGGTGAGTGGGTGGTCGATCTGCGCAGCCGCATCGCGTTCGCCGAGGGGCATGTCGCCGGCTCGTTCAACTTCGAGGCGGACGGCAGGATCGCCACGTACCTGGCCTGGATGATCCCGTGGGGCAGGCCGGTCACGCTGCTGGCCGAGTCCCCGGAGCAACTGGCGGCGGCCCAGCGCGAGCTGGTCCGGGTCGGCATCGACCGCCCCGCGGCCGCCGCCACCGGCACACCGGACGAGTGGGTGCCGGAGGGAGTCCGGCCGGCCTCCTTCCCACGCTCCACGTTCGCCGGGCTGGCCGAGCGGGGCACGGACGGAGTCGTCGTCCTCGACGTGCGACGGGCCTCGGAACGAGCCGCCGCGCACATCGAGGGCTCCGTGCACATCCCGGTCCACGACCTGCACAAGCGGCTGGACGAGGTACCGGCGGGCACGGTGTGGGTGCACTGTGCCGGCGGTATGCGCGCCGGGATCGCCGCCTCGCTGCTCGATGCCGCGGGCCGCGACGTGGTGGCCGTGGACGACGGGTTCGCCGCCGCCGCCGAGGCCGGACTGAACGTGGTCACCGGCTGAGCCGGGCCGCCACCGGCCGAACCCTTCTCCGAATCCACCGGCCGACCCCTTCTCCGAGGCCGAACCCTTCTCCGACCCACCGGCCGAACCCATTTCCCAGCTTTTGAGAGGTCGAGCATGTCCCTGTTCCGACACGGTGAGGACCGGTGGGGAGACCCCCGCGCAGCCACCGGCGTCCCGCTGGGCGTCGACCGTGTGACGGTCGACGAGGCCCTCCGGCGTACCGCGGGCGATGACGCCGGGGCCGTCCTGCTGGACGTACGGGAGAGGCCCGAGTGGGACGCCGGGCATGCGCCCGGTGCCGTGCACGTCCCGCTGTCCCGGCTGGTCACGGGGGCGGCGCTGCCGACCACCGTCCAGGGCCGGCCGCTGGTGGTGATGTGCCGCAGCGGCAACCGCTCGCGGCATGCCGTCGCCCTGCTGACCGCACGCGGCGTCGAGGCCGTCGACGTCCTGGGCGGCATACGGGCGTGGGCCGCCGCGGGTCACCCGGTGGTCGACGAACGCGGGAACAGCGGCTCCCCGGCATGACCGGTCTGGTTCTCGCACTCGTCGCGGGCGCCGTCATCGGCCTCGCCCTCGGCGGCCTCGGCGGTGGCGGCAGTGTCCTGGCGGTGCCCGCCCTGATCTACCTCCTCGGCTTCACCCCGGCGGAAGCGACCACCGCGAGCCTGATCATCGTCACGCTCACCTCGGTCACGGCCCTGACCGGACATGCCCGGGACGGCACCGTGGCCTGGCGCACCGGGCTGCTTTTCGCCGCCGCGGGTATCGTGCCCGCGATGCTTGCCGGGGCGGCCGCCGACCAGCTGCCGCAGCCTGTGCTCACCACGGCCTTCGCCGTCGTCGCGGGACTGGCGGCCCTGCGGATGCTGCGTCCCGGGCGCACCGAGTCGTCCGGCCCCGTCCGTCCCGGAAGGGCCGGTGCCGCCGGAGCCGGACTGGGCGCGGTGACCGGGTTCCTGGGCGTGGGCGGCGGCTTCCTCGCCGTACCCGCCCTGGTGGACGTCCTCGGCCTGGCCATGCGCACCGCAGCGGGCACCAGCCTGCTGGTCGTCACGATCAACTCGCTGGCCGCGCTCACCGCTCGCGCCGGCACCGGGACCCACCTGGACTGGGCGGTGATCGCGCCCTTCACCGGGGCTGCGATCCTGGGCGCCTGGGACGGCAAACGCCTGTCGAGGAAGGTCGAGGGCGAGACGCTCCAGAGGCTCTTCGCCCACGTCCTGCTCGCGGTGGCCGCCTTCATGCTCATCGACGTACTCGTGTGAGTGGGTGAGTGGGTGAGTGGGTGAGTGGGTGAGTGCGTGAGTGGTGAGCGGCTGAGCTGGTGAGTGTCCGAGTTCCGGCCGACGGCCCCTCGGCTGCTGCCGCCGCTGCCGCTGCCGCTGCCGCTCCCGACGAGCGACACCCGCCCGTTCCGATCGACCCGGCCCCCTCAGGTCACGTTCACAACAACTCGTCAGGTCCCGTTCACACCAAGAGGAAGACACCTGCCATGACCACGCCCACCACCCTCGACCCCCGCCAGGCCCACTCCCGCCTCCACGAGCTGACCGTCATCGACGTGCGCACCCCCGGCGAGTACGCGGGCGGCCACCTGCCCGGCGCCCTCAACATCCCCCTCGACCAGCTCGACCGGGCCCTGACCGACATCCGTACCGCCGCCGAGGGCGGCGACATCCTCGTCGTCTGCGCCTCCGGCGCCCGCTCGGAGAACGCCTGCCGCGTCCTCGCCGAGAACGGCATCACCACCGCCACGCTGGCCGGAGGCACCAGCGCATGGGCGGCCCAGGGCCACGACCTGCACCGGCCCACGGGCACCACGAAGGCCACCTGGAGCATGGAACGCCAGGTCCGGCTCACCGCCGGTTCCGTGGTTCTGCTCGGCCTCCTGCTCGGCCTGGTCGTCCACCCGGCCTTCCAGCTGCTGTCCGCCGGCATCGCCGCCGGCCTGGTCTTCTCCGCCCTGACCGACACCTGCGGAATGGCGGCCATGCTCGCCAGGCTTCCCCACAACCGCCCCCGCCGGGCCGACCTGGACGCCACGCTCGCCCGGCTGCGCGGCAACTGACCGGGGGCCTCGATGCCGGGGCGTGTCGCTGGTGGTCGTTTCGCTACTGCGGACGCGGCTCCGGCTGCGTGCTCCGGCTGCGGGCTCCGGGCTCCGGGGCCAGGACCGGACGGACAGTTCCTTCGGGGGACCGGTGCCGGAGACGTCAGTCCTGCTGCGGGGACCTTGTCCTCCTCCGAAGACGTCAGTCCTGCTGCGGGGGCCTCGTTCTCCTCCGGAGCCTCACTCCTCCTCCGGAGGAGACGATTCGAGGAGTCGCTCCGCGATGTCGTCCGCCCAGTCCTGCGCCCACCGGCGGAGTTCGGCGATGGCCCGGTCGTCGAGCCCGTAGGCGGCGAACTCCCTGTCGTCGATCCAGTCCGCGCCGACCAGGCGGGCTTGGACGTCGGTGAGGTCGAAGGTCTCGGGGGCGTGGCGCCGGCCCAGTTCTTCGAGTTCGGGGTGGCTCCAGTGTGCGGAGGCGGCGTGTACGTCGACGAGGTCGCGGGCGAGACCACGGTCGGCCAGCGCGCGGACCCTGGTGCCGACCGCGTCTTCGAGGGAGAGGGCCAGACCCGGTTCCGTACGGACCGGTGGGCGCCAGAGAACCTCTTTGAAGACGTTGACCTCGCACTCCTCACGCGTGGCCGGGTCGCTGACGATCAGTCGGGCGGAGAGCGGGTCGGTCTCCGACGATTGGACGAGCCATCCCCGTTCCTCCAAGCCGGCCCGGACCGTGGTGGCGATGTCCTCCATCGCGGCCGGGTTCTCGGTGGCGACGTCCACGTCCTGGCTGACGCGCTCCACCAGGCCGTGAGCCTGGACGGCGTGGCTGCCGCTGAGCGCGAGCGGATAGTCGGCGCCCACGGCGAGGACGTCGGCCAGGAGACGCTGGTGCGGACCGGTCAGTTCCACGCAACGGCCCGGGCGTGCGGTGACAGTTCGCTGAAGGCGGCTTCCCGGAAATCCGTGACCCCGGACCGGGCCGGATACGAGGGCGGACGAACCGTCCCGTGAGCGGGGCCGCGGAGCCCGGTGAGCTCCCGGGGCAGCCGCCGGGCGTGTTGCGCGCGCCGCGACTGGGACACGGAGGACGGTGAGGCCATGCCCTGATTATCGCGCGCGGGCCTTGCGCGGCGCGGTGATCGACGTGGCTCGGCTCGGCTGTCGGTGCCGGCTGCCGAAGGGCGCTCGCCCGGGCCGTCGGCTCATCGACCGCGACAGTCGTCCTGATCACCGGCCTGCCGGTGACGGGTCGGCCGGTGACCGGCCTGCCAGGGGCAGGATCAGCAGGCAGGGGGCGACAGGGCCGGGCAGTCCGACGATCTCTCCCATGTTCCGCCAGCCCCAGGACTGGAAAGCCGCGTGTCCGGCCCGGTCGGCCGGATGGAGCAGGGCGACTCCGAGGGCGGCGTGCCGGTCGGCGAGCAGACGCCGTTGCAGGCGGCGGGCGATGTCGCGGCGCTGGGCGTGCGGATGTGCCACGACCTGGGTGAGGACGACGAAGCGGGCGCAGGAGGTCAGCCGCTGGATGCCCTCCTGCAGCGTACGGTCGAACCCCTGGCGGCCCGGGCCGCCGGGGTCCACCGGAAACCCGAAGGCACAACCGACCAGCACCGTCGTCTCGGCGATCAGCAGCGCGAAACCGGGGCGCCGGGCACTGACGGCCAGACGGCGCAGGAAGTCGTCCCGGTCCTGGTACCTCTCGCTCGGGGTGCCCGCGACCGACGCCACCGCCAGGTCCGCGATGTCCTCCCGCATGTCCTCGGCCTGCCAGCGGGTCAGCCGACGCAGGCGGATCCCGTCCGTGAGGTCCGGGACCGTGACCGGGACCGGTACTGCTACTGGTACCGGCCCGCGAGCAGGGGCATCAGGCGTCCACATCCCCCCGGGGATCGCCGTACTGGAGGGGGCTGTTTCCAGGGAGTCGGGGGCCGGGGCGGCCGGCGCGGGAGGCGTGTGGGCCTCCATGAGCAGGGGAGTGGAGCCGGTGAGGGCGAGGAGCCGGGTGATCTGCGCGCAGGGGTGGTGCAGCCGCAGGGAGGCGTGCACCCGTCCGGCCCGCCGTGACGCCGAGAGGAAGACGTCCAGGCCCCTGGCATCGCAGGAGCCGACGGTGGTCAGGTCGACGTCGATGAAGGTGACGCCGTCGCGCAGGCACTGCTCCAGTGCCGCCCGTAGCAGCGGCGTCGTCGCCGGTCCGATCTCACCGGCGAGCGTGACGAGCGCTCCCTCTCCCCGGTTCCGTCGGTGGATGTCCAGCCGGGAAAGTGCCATCACGCCTCCCCTCGACAGGGGCGCGGGCCGGCACGGACACGCGGTGGGGCGCGGCCATGACGGGCTCGCGTGGAGGTGCTTCGACCGCGGCGGACATGATGCCGACCCGTCTCCGCGCCGACCGCTGCGGCGGCCCTGGGTTCGTCTCTCGCCGAGGACGACCCGGCGCTGCGGCCGGTGTGCGCGATGCCCTCGGTACCTCCACCGTACGTCGCCCCGCAGCCGGAGCGGCCATGGCGCGGGCCGGAATTACGGGCGGAAGAGCGGAGGGTACTTCGTCCACCCGGTGACGGGACGGGTCCCGTCACCGGGGGCGCGGGCATGGGCGCGGCACGGCAGGGCCGCGTGACCCGACACGAGCCGTTCCCACGGCTCCGGGGCAGGTCCGCCCGACGACCACCGAGCCGAGTGTCCGTCCCTCCTGGCGAGGGGCGGACACCGGGTGAGTTTCGGACACCGGGTGAGTGGCGGACACACCGGGTGAGGCGCCGGCCGTGCGTGGGCCGCTACTTCGCCGGGTCGACCTCGAAGATGTCGGCCATGTCGTCGAGGACCAGGTCGGCGCCCTGGAGGGAGACGGAGGTCATCCAGATCTCGTCCTTGACCTCGTGGACGGCGCCGTTCTTGACGGCGGTCAGGCGCTTCCACAGCGGGTTGGCGAAGAACTTCTCCTTGCGCTCCTCGCCGCCGGAGTAGGAGCTGTAGAAGATGACGTCGGCGTCGGCCTGGGCGATCTGCTCCTCGCTGATCTCCAGGTTGAACAGCTCGGGGTCCTGCTGGTTCTTCGGCCGGGCCAGGCCCATGTCCTCGAGGATGATGCCGCTGAAGGTCTTGCGCAGGTAGATGCGGGTCGGACCGTCGAGGAAGCGGACCATGGAGACGGTCGGGTCGCCCTCCTTGGCGTTGATCGCGTCGCCGATCTTCTTCGCCCGGGTCTCGTAGGCGGCGAGCTTCTCCTCGGCCTTGGCCTCCTCGCCGAGCGCCTTGCCCAGGAGGGTGATGTTGTCCTTCCAGAGCGGACCGGTGGTCTCGACGAAGACCGTGGGGGCGATCTCGCCGAGTTGCTCGTAGAGGTCGTCGTGGCGGACGGTGGCGGAGACGATCAGGTCGGGCTTCAGGGCGGCCACGGCCTCGAGGTTCGGGCTCTCCAGCGGGCCGACGTCCTTGGTGTCCTTGACCGCGTCGCCGAGGTAGGGCGGGAACTCCTTCTGGTCACGGTAGGCGCCGATGCCGCCGACCAGCTTGCCGTCGAGCGCGACGACCGCCTCGACCAGGCTGTTGTCCAGGGCCACGATCCGCTGCGGCTTGGCCTTGATCTCGGTGCTGCCCTTGTGGTGCTCGATGGTGCGCGGGAAGCCGGCGGACTTCTCGCCGGCGGCCGCGGCGCTGTCCGTCGTGGCCGCCGAGCCGTCCGGGCCGCCACATGCGGTCAGGCCCGCGGTCAGGGCCGCAGTGAGAAGGAGCGCGCCGATCCGGCCACGGCGCGCAGGGGTGCGGGTGAACATGAAGGCTCCCAGAGCGGATGGTTAGGCAAGGCTTACCTGCGTAAGGACTGGGTGAGCATAACCATGCGGTGTACAGGAAGATCACAGGGGGTGGCCGAAAGTATTTCTTAGGCATGCCTTACCTTGTCCGGGTGTCTGTGACGCCTGCCGCCGCCCCCGCGGATTCCCTCGCTCCGCCCGCCAAACCGCCCCGGCGTCCCGCCGCGCGGTTCGCCGTACCGGCCGTACTGCTCGCCGCGCTGGCCGTCGTGGGCTGCGCCTCGCTGGCGATCGGCACCAAGGCCGTGCCCCTGTCCGACGTCCTGTCCGCGATCGGCGGCGGCACCGACGGCGACGCCGTCGTCGTACGCGAACTACGCATGCCGCGCACCCTGCTGGGGCTGCTCGTCGGCCTGGCACTGGGCGCCGCCGGGGCGGTCGCACAGGACATCACCCGCAACCCGCTGGGCGACCCCGGCCTCATCGGCGTCAGCGCGGGCGGCGCCTTCGCGGTCGCCGCCGGCATCGGGCTGCTCGGGCTGACCAGCTCCTATCAGTACGTGTGGTTCGCCTTCCTCGGCGGGGCACTGGCCGGCCTGCTGGCGTACGCCGTCGGCGGCACCGGACACGGCGGCGCCACCCCCGCCAAACTCGCCCTGGCCGGCGCCGCCGTCACCGTCCTGCTGGACGCCTTCACCAACGCCCTCGTACTGCTCGACTTCCGCACCCTCGACCAGTACCGCTACTGGGCGGTGGGCTCCCTCGCCGGACGCGACGCCCGACTCGCCGTGCAGCTGCTGCCGTTCATCGTCGTCGGGCTGCTGCTCGCACTCGCCCTGAGCGGCCGGCTCAACGCGCTCGCCCTCGGCGACGACCTCGCCACCACCCTGGGCACCCGGGCCCGCACCACCCGGGCCCTCGGCGCCGTCGCGGTCGTCCTGTTGACCGGCGCCGCGGTGGCCGCGGCCGGACCGGTCACCTTCGTCGGCCTGGTCGTGCCCCACGTCGTACGGGCTTTCACCGGCCCCGACGCCCGCTGGCTGGTGCCCTGTTCCGCACTCGGCGGCGCGGTCCTCCTCCTCGGCGCCGACGTGATCGGGCGCATGGTGGTCCGGCCGGGCGAACTGGAGGCCGGAGTGGTCACCGCACTCGTGGGCGCGCCCTTCCTCGCCGCCCTGGTCAAGCGCGGCAAGCTCAAGGAGCACACCCGATGAGACCGCTGCACCTGGAGTCCGGGCCCCTCGGGGCGCGGCTGCGCCCACGCGTCGCCGCCACCGCCGCCGCGCTGGTGCTGGCCGGCTTCGCCACGCTGGTCGCCTCGGTGTCGCTGGGCACCTTCTCCCTACCCGTCGCCGACGTACTCGGCGCGCTGTTCGGCACCGGGTCCGGTGACGCCGACCTGATCGTGCACCAACTGCGGCTGCCCCGCGCGCTCACCGCCCTGCTGGTCGGTGCCGCGTTCGGAACCGCGGGCGCCGTCTACCAGGCCGTCACCCGCAACCCGCTCGCCAGCCCCGACCTCATCGGCATCTCCGCCGGCGCCGGGGCGGGCGCCGTCGGAGCCATCCTGATCGGTGGCGTCACCGCGGCCGGGTCGGGCACCTTCGGCGCGGTCCCGTTCGGCGCGCTGGCCGGTGCGCTGGCCACCGCCACGGTGATCTACCTGCTGGCCTGGCGGGGCGGCACCATCACCGGCTACCGCTTCGTGCTGGTCGGCATCGCCGCCAACGGCGCCCTCGCCGCCCTGACCCGCTGGATGCTGGCCCGCGCCGACATCGACCAGGCCGCCCGCGCCATGGTGTGGCTCACCGGCAGCCTCAACGGCCGCTCCTACGACCACGTCCAATGGGTCGGCCTCGCGCTGCTGCTGCTCGTCCCCCTCACCGTCGCCCTGGCCCGCGCCTACCAACTCCTCCAGTTCGACGACGACACCGCCCTCACGCTCGGCATCCGCATCGGCCGGGCCCGCATCGCGCTGCTGCTGCTCGCCACCTGCCTGGCCGCGCTCGCCACCGCCGCCGCCGGACCGGTCGCCTTCATCGCGCTGGGCGCCCCGCAGATCGCCCGCCGCCTCGCCGGCACCGCCGGGATCCCGCTCCTCCTCAGCGGACTGACCGGCGCCGTGCTCCTGCTGCTCGCCGACCTGACCGCCCGCCTGGTCTTCTCCCCGACCGAACTGCCGGTCGGCATCATCACCGGCGCCGTCGGCGCCCCGTACCTGTTGCTGTTGCTCGCCCGCGCCAACCGGGCCGGAAAGGGAGGCTGACATGACCGCCACGCCCAACGCGCCTGTCAAGCGCGGGACTTCGCTGGACGGATCCGGGCTCCGTCTGACCTACGGCGACCGCGTCGTCGCCGACGGACTCGACCTCGACATCCCCGCGGGCAAGGTCACCGCCCTGGTCGGACCCAACGCCTGCGGCAAGTCCACCGCCCTGCGCGCCCTGGCCCGCCTCCTCAAGCCCGCCGCCGGGACCGTCCACCTCGACGGCCATGACCTCGCCGACTTCCCGGCCCGCGAACTCGCCCTCCAGCTCGCCCTGCTGCCGCAGACCCCCACCGCACCGGACGGCATCACCGTCCGCGACCTGGTGGCCCGCGGCCGGACCCCGCACCAACGCTGGTGGCGCCAGTGGTCCTCCGCCGACGAAGCCGTCGTCGACCGCGTCTTGTTGGCCACCGGCACCGCCGCCCTCGCCGACCGTTCCCTGGACGAGCTGTCCGGCGGTCAGCGCCAGCGCGTGTGGATCGCCATGGCCCTGGCCCAGGACACTCCCGTCCTCCTCCTGGACGAGCCGACCACCTACCTCGACCTCGCCCACCAGGTCGACGTCCTCGAACTCGTCGCCCACCTCAACCGCACCGAGGGCCGCACGGTCGTCATGGTGCTGCACGAACTCAACCTCGCCTGCCGCTACGCCGACCACCTCGTCGCCCTGCGCGCCGGCCGGGTGATGGCCGCCGGGCCGCCGTCCGAGATCGTCACCCCACAACTCGTCCAGGACGTGTTCGACCTGCCGGCGACGGTCATCGCATGCCCGGTCGCAGGCACCCCACTCGTCATCCCCGAGGGCGGCCGCCAGACGACCGGCGACGACTGATCGGGCCTTCGACCGGCCGACCCGAAGCGGAAGCCGAAGACCCCGGACCATGATTGATCCAGGGCACCGTGCCTGGTGCCCCCGGCAGGATGTGAACCCGCGACACCCGCCCCAGGAGTTCCATCCGCAGGCGGCCCGGCCCTGCCCTGCCCTGCCCTGCCCGACGGACTCTGGCGAGCCTTCTCGACCCGGAGGAGGGCGCTGTGTCCGGTGCCCTTCCTCGTCCTTCGTCCTCGTTGAGGAGCCGTGGAAGTCACCGGGTTGGCGGTCCCGGCTCGTTGTCCGTGACCTGTGTTTCACTCTGGGCCACTCTGTTTCACTCTCTGGCCATGGACGAAAAGGAACTGCTCACGGCCGTCACCTCCTTGGTCCGGCCGGGCGGACGGGAGTTGGTGTGCAGCGAGCGTGGGCACCCATCGGGGCATGTGTGCCTGATGGCCTCCGACGCAGTCGACCTGCCCACTGTCCTCGAGGAATTCAGCCGCCGGTACGGACGGCCGCGCAACCTCGCCATGGGCGGCTACGTCGATCCGACGGTGACCGAGCGGACCGGGCTGCCGCTCCTTGCCCCCTTCGCCGGGGAGATGGTCGAGTTGCGCGGGTGGGCGTCGGGCAGTCGGTGGATCGGCTGCGGCGCGGTCCGTGCCGGTGACGGCGAACAACTGGTGGTGCTCGTGGCGGAGCAGGCTCCACCGTCGCCGGCTGCACCGCCAGAGGGGTCCTGGGTGGACTCCCTCCTCCGGGTCACGGGTCGGGACACGCGGGACGCCGCGCAGCCCTGGGCGGAGATCGAAGCAGAGATGGGGACCGAACTGCCCAGTGACTACAAGCAGTTGTGCGAGGCCTTCGGCGTCGGCGAGTTCTCGCAGGTGGTGTCGGTGTGGTGCGCCGACGGGACCCGCGTGACGGATCTCCTGAGGATGTGGCGCGTTCTGCTGGAGGACGACGACCCCTTGGCCGGCCCGTTCGCGCCGTATCCGATCCACGTGCCCGGGACGACAGGCGGCCTGATTCCATGGGGAACTTCGCGTGCGGCCGACATGTTCTTCTGGCAGGTCACGGACGGCGCGGTGGACGCGTGGCCGGTCCTCGCCAGGATGGAGGACGCCGAGGAGTGGGACCGTTACGAGATGCCCGCCACGGAGTTCCTGTACCGGATCCTCACCGATCCCGGTTTCCGGCCCTACTCGGTGGCTCAGGCCGTACTCGAGCCGTCCTTCGACGCTGTCTGAACGGTTCCGTGAGCGGTACCTCGCCGGACGCCGGCCAGGCGTGCGGGTCCTACTCGTACACCGTCGCCGCCCGCAGGGCCCGGGCAAAGAAACGCCAGTCACCGTTGACGGGCAACTCGCGGCCGGCATTGCCGTACCAGCCGTCCGCATCGTCGATCCACGCAGCCAGGGCCTCCAGGAACCCAGCGAGGTCCCGGTTCTCCCACGAGTCGCCCTCCTCGGCTTGGCTGCGGTGCAGGGCACGCACGAAGGACACGAGGTCTTCTCTACTGCTCACGCGGTCAGCAGACGCGGTCACGCGCGGCACCTTAATCGGCTGTTGTGGTTGCCGTACCCCGCTGCTGTGCTCGCTACAGCTTGATCAGTCCTGGGCGGGCGTCTGGGCGCCCGTGCGCCAGGATGCGCGGCAGCACCTCACGCATGCGTGCCACGTCCGCCGCGGGCGCCCGGAGCAGGACCTCAACGACGGGATCGGCCAAGCCGAGGGCGTCCAACGACGAGGGATCCAACACCCGCCAAGCCAGCATGCTCGGCCGCATGCGATCAACAGATCGTCGCCTGCGGAGGGGATGTGGTGAGCATGAGGCCCGGGGGTGAACCGTCGACCGGCCAGCAGGTTGGCGTCAGCACGGCATTGCTCGTCCTCGACCTGATGGTCATCGCCTGGCTGCTGTAGGGCTACGGGATAACGGGGTGGGCTGACAGCAAGCTCGCGCCGCTTCGCTGGCACCGGCTGCGGCAACGGGAGGCGTTCGTGCGCACCGGGGTTGAGTGGTCAGAGAAGGGCTACGTCTTCGCCACGCGGAACGGCCGACCGGTCGAGCCGCGGAACGTCTACCGGTCCTTCACGCGGGTTGCGGCCGATGCGGGGCTGCGGGTGGTCCGGCTGCACGACGCACGGAACGGGTACGCGACGCTGCTGACGACGGCCGGTGTCGCACCGATGGTCATCATGGAGATCCTGGGGCACCGCCGGATCAGCATCACGATGGACGTGTACACGCACGTCGTGCACGACACGCAGCGGGAAGCAATCAGCCACATGGACCGGCTGCTCAAACGCCGCCTGCCCAGCGTCTAAAAGTCACACAGAGAGGCCCTGGCCGTACCTGGGTACGGCCGGGGCAGGCCTCTGGGCAGCCACATCCGTGATCGACATGCAGTGATTCATCTGCCGTGCGAATCTCACGTGTGTAAGGCCCATCGGATCAGCTCCTGAGGAGGTCCGTCATGAGCAAGAGAGATCCGGAAGAACGTTTCACAGACGCGGGTCGCAAGGTACCCGCCGAAGCTGACGAGGACCCAAGTCGAAGCGGGCGTGGCAAGGCATCCGCCGAAGCTGTAGGGATAGGCAACCCGCGTGGCCGCATACCTGCCGAAACTCAAGAGGCTGAGGAAGACGACGGGTCCGCAGACGGCCGCTGAGGGCTGCGGGTTGGTGCGGTCTGGGGGCGTCTTTGTTTGGAGCTCAGGCCGCGAGGAGCCGCTTCGACGTCTCATGCTCCGACGCCAGGCACCAACCTCAGC
Organism: Streptomyces sp. NPDC014995; assembly: GCF_043080745.1. Taxonomy (NCBI): domain Bacteria; kingdom Bacillati; phylum Actinomycetota; class Actinomycetes; order Kitasatosporales; family Streptomycetaceae; genus Streptomyces; species Streptomyces sp. NPDC014995. Next base: position 815 of record NZ_JBIBVX010000012.1, on the reverse strand, counting down.
TGTGGGGAGCCCCCCGTCACCAGAGCGGCAGGGGGCTCACGCTCGACGGGGGAGCGCTTTTCGTCCGCACCCGGGACGTCACCAGCGCCGCGCAGCCCTCCGTGCCCGGCAGCAGCGGCGCGTGCAGAGGCGTCTGCGCGACGGCTGGGGTCGACGGCAGGTGGCGCCTCTGCAATCCCGAAGGATCGCCGACGTCGAACGTGAAGCCTTAGTCGGGTAGCTGAGGCGACTGCCGTCAACGGCTGCCGTTCAAAAGGCCCCGGACCATGATCGGTCCCGGGCCTTTTGCCTGGTGCCCCCGGCAGGATTCGAACTTGCGACACCCGCTTCAGGAGTTCGATCCGAGCCCGCTCAGACGGCTGTCGTCGACTGGTGCGACAGCCGGACAGGGGTGCTGGTGTACACCCCCATCCGGCGTCGTTGATGTCAGCCGTGGATATCAGAAGCTTGCGGTTGCGTGGCGTCGCTACGGCGCGGGGTTGCTCTCCGGCGCCTGGCGAGGCGGCGCCAGGCCACCCAGAGATTGATCACAAGCAGGACCGCCCCTGCGATGGGCCAGCCCATGGATCCACCTTTGCGGTAGGTCTCGATGCCCACCGCCAACAGCATGACGCCGATCACTGGGCCCATCAGGTCCTCGATAGGCAGGCTCGGCCGGCCCGTCGTTCTCCCCCTGACTCCCCAGCGTCAGCAGGCTGCCGGCCTCGGCCGAGGGCAAACGGGGCTTGACCCCGGATCTTGGACACCCGAGACACTTGGATCTTGAGTCCAGGAGAACGGATGTCCCGTGGTCATGAAGCACTATCCGCCGGAGT